>JADJOS010000004.1 GCA_016713675.1 Acidobacteriota bacterium | reverse complement strand
TCAAAGATCGCAAAGAAACTTCGGTCCGCTAGGTAGCCGAATGTTGATCGTGATGACCACAGTTCCGTCTCTTCATGAGTCCGACGCCGCTGGCCGTTAGATCATCCAATTCAAAGCTTGCCGCCTGCGTCGAATATTGCCGCCGATGACATCGGTCTATGTTTGGGAAGAAGGTCAACAAGAAAGCGAACCTCTGTGCTGATGAAACCCTCGAAGAAAAATACGACGAACTCGCCTCGTTCATTACCGCAAACCCACAGCTACGACATCCCCGGAGATCGTCGCGATCAAGGCAGAGAAGAGGTATCAGAGCCATATCTAAATTGGATGTCATCGGCATTCGAAGATCAGAGATCAGCTTAGTAGTGTTAGCATCTGACATCTGACTACCTTTGCCATTATCGATCCCGGCGTAACACGTCTTAATGATGAAATCGACGGCGTCGCGAGGTGAATCGGTAAAGGTGTATCAAGCCGAGATCTTCGCTAGTTGATGTGTTTTCGTGGAGCATTGCCGATGTGATCCATTGCAGCATTCCGCCCAGTATTGTGAGCCGAAAAGTACGACCGGGAAGTTGCGGATCTTTTTGGTCTGTATCAGCGTCAATGCCTCGAATAACTCGTCCATCGTGCCGAAACCGCCGGGGAAGATGACAGAGGCGTTGCTGTATGTGATGAACATCGTCTTGCGAACCATGAAGTATTTGAACGTCAGTGATTTGGTCAAATACGGGTTCGCGGCCTGCTCGAATGGCAGTTGGGTGTTGCAGCCGACCGAGACCGCTCCAGCCTCGTCGTAGCCTTGATTCGCGGCCTGCATGATGCCCGGGCCGCCTCTGTGATTATCTCAAAACCTGCGGCACCGAGCAGAAGCCCGACCTCACGGGCAGATTCGTACATCGGATCGTCAGGATGCGTGCGTGCCGAACCGAATATCGAAACGCCGCGAGTGATCGTCGCCAGCTCGTCAAAACCGTTGACGAATTCGCCCATGATTCGAAACGTTCGCCACGAATCAGACGTCCGATACGGATCATCAGGTTTCCGGCGAGCGAAGCAAAATCTCGTCGTCAGTCAGGTGCCAATATCCGGGTCGGTCTTCGCGTTCCTTCGCCTCGGCAACGGTCGCCGGGACCGCGATCTTCTTCTTACGGCTCACCGTCGGCTTGGATTTGGTTGTTTTTTTAACTGCCATTTTGTAAATGCAGAATGATGAATGCAGAATTATGAATCTTAGAAGCAGGGTTATGCGTTCCTCATTCCTCATTCCTCATTCCTCATTCATAATTGATTAGATTCCCATTATGTTATAACCGCAATCGACGTAGATCGTCTCGCCTGTAATACCGCTCGACAGGTCATGACGAGAAACATCGCGTGTTTCCGACTTCGGTCTGCGTAACGTTACCCTGCGCGGCGAACGCTGGCCGACGTACGCGAGCAGGGACCCCATGCCTTTAACGCCGCGTGCCGACAGAGTGTTTATCGGACCAGCCGAGATCGCGTTGACACGGATGTTGTGTTTGCCTAGATCGGAGGCGAAGATAACGTGTCGAGGCCTCGAGAGCGGCCTTGGCGCCGCCCATCACGTTATAATTCATCACCACCTTTTTCGACCCGTAATACGTCATCGTAATGATCGAACCGCCATCGGTCATCGCGGCTTTGCGGCGGCGGAGAGATCTGCGTAAGCGAATATGCTGACCTCAAGAGCAGTTTGAAACGCGTCGCGTGTCGTGTCGACAAACTCGCCTTCGAGAGCCTCTTTCGGTGCAAACGCGATCGAATGTACGAGAAAATCGAGTTTGCCGTATTTCTCTTCGACGGCGGCGAACGCTGCATCGACTGGTCCGATCGGACACGTCGCACGGCACGACCAGCGAACCATCGAGCGTTGCGGCAAGTTCCTCGACGTTCTCCTTGATCCGCTCGGCCTGATAAGTAAACGCCATCTTGGCTCCCTGCCCGGCACAAAGCCACAGCACAAGCCCAAGCGATCGACCGCTTATTCGCGACCCCGAATATCATTCCTACTTTGTCTTTTAACATAAGATTTTAGGGGCGAGTGCCGAGTGACGAGTGGCGAGAAGAATCACTCGTCCCTGCATCGTCCGTACGCCCTACTCACTAACGCCTTTCCCGCGGCATCTCAAAATCGAGCATTCTGATGTCGATATCGTTCGAGCGACGTGTGATCAACATGCCGCGGAGATGTTCTTCTTCGTCATTGGGTCGTCCGCTGACGAGGACGGGCATCGAACAAACGCAGTCAACCCTTGCCTCGGCGAGGGTTCTTCTTTGCAAGCGACACTTTTTTGAGCATCGACTCGATCTTTCCTGCCGGACGTCGGGCGTGACGAGGAACGAGACCTCGGTACGCGTGATCAGGTCCTGTTCGACCAAAATGCTCGTCAAACGACGCTCCGCCGATATTCACGTGACGCATCAGCGGCAGGTTCTCTTCCTGCTGGATCTGCCGCAGGGCGAGGGTCTTCGGCGACGATGTAGGCCGTCAGCAGATCGGTCAGCGAATCGCCGCCGACGTTTAACAGCCGTGCGAGTTCGTGGACCTCGAGAATTAACATTCTGCCAGCTGCCCGGCTCAGGCATCGCGGCATCCCAGCGGATGAATTTACGATCGTCGGTCGCCGCCGTCCGGCGTTTGTCCGCCATATAAAGCAGCACGACCAGCACGAAAACGAACGCCGCCGCAGCACAAACGACGGCCGCCGCAATACTCTGTTCAACGCACGGACAACACCACGCCCGCGATCGACAGCACCAATACGGCACCGCTCGCGATGATCAGCGGGTAATTGGTCTTGGCGGCTCAAAACGAACCAGCGGATTGTCGTTCTTCTTGTCCATCTTCACCGGATCGAAAATGAGTTGCCACTAGGTTTTGGCCTCACGGATCGGCCAGTGCTGACGCCGTAGCTAGTGGATAGGCAAGCAAATTTCCCGTGCTTTAGCCAAATTCGGGCTAAAGCCCGAGACCTCGAAAGCACTCAACCTTCACCTAAAAGTGGAGGCAACTCATAAAACCAAGATACAACAACTATGCGTTCGCCGCCCTTTCAAACGGAATATCGTCAAAATGCGTCATTGTCTTGAACGCCTTGAAACGCTCGGTGATCTCGGGATAATCCAGCGCGTCGACGCGTTCCGTCCCGAATTTCTCCACATTGAACGAAGCCATCACCGAGCCGTAGACCATCGCCCGCCGGAGCGTGTCGTTGGTCACTTCTTTGTGAGCGGCGAGATAGCCCATAAAACCGCCGGCGAACGTGTCGCCGGCTCCTGTCGGATCGAAAACGCTCTCGAGCGGATACGCCGGCACGACGAAGTAGCCGTCCTTCGTAAACAAAGTCGCGCCGTATTCGCCGCGTTTGATGACGACGGCCTTGGGGCCGATCTCCATGATCTTGCGTGCGGCGGCGTGAATGCTCGCTTCGTCCGTCAGCTGCCTCGCCTCGGCGTCATTGATGATGATGCAATCGACGACCTTGATGGTCTCGATGAGGGCATCCTTCATCGAGGTTATCAAAAATTCATGGTGTCCATCGCCACAAATTTCGCGTTCGGCATCTGTTCGCGGACCTGTGTTTGCGGCAGCGGCAGGATGTTCGCGAGGAAAAGGAACTCCGCACTTTGCGAATTCTCGCTCAGCTTCGGCTCAAACGTCTCGAACACATTGAGCTGGGTGTCGAGCGTGTGGGCGGTGTTCATATCGTAATCGTAACGCCCTTTCCAAAAGAACGTCTTGCCCTCGGGCACGATCTGGATGTCGTCGGTGTTGATGAAGTGGCGTTTGAAAACCGCCCATTCCTCATCGCCAAAATCACCGCCAACCACGCCGACAGCGTTCACCTTCGTAAAAAAGCTCGCGCTAAGGCCAAAATGCGTCGCCGCCCCGCCCAATATCTTATCCCTCTGCCCAAACGGCGTCTCCAAAGCATCAAACGCCACACTACCCACAACTGTTAATGACATGTCTTAAATCGATCTCCGAATATATTAGTATCAAAACGCAATGCTACATTTTACACGCCAACGCGAGAATATGCGAAGAGCCTAGATATCCGTGAGGGCGAAGGGAATCATCGAGGAAAATATTTCTTTATCCAATATTGATTGTTTGATAGACTCGCCTCACGGAGAAGAATTATGGAACGTGATGTTCAAGTAATGCTGGAGTGTTTCGAATTCGATTGTGTAGACCAAGTAACTGGCGAGATGACCAAGGAAAGCGGTTCGTCAAATATAGAGCTAGCTCGTGCTGAAATCGAACGTATTGAAAGTGAAGGTCGAAGGGTGGAGGCTGCCATATTGAAAACATCCTACTTTACAAGGGTTGGTTCGGGTCCGGCTATTGATCCACTAGAAATAAGCTTTCCTCGAAATGAGTTCGACGAACTGAACCAAGACTTCATTAATAAGGCTCTAGCTGATGGGCTAGCAAAGCGTCAACTCGTGCGCTAGTTTCGGCAAGTGGTTTTAACTCTTAATCAGGGAACCATTATGAATAAGATATTTTCCAGCTTTCTACTGCTAGCGCTCAACATCGCGGCGTTTTCCCAAAATGCCTCAACGGCTAAACAGTACAAAAGAGTTTCTTGGACGAACACGACGGAATGTCTAAAGGCGGACTTTTCGGAAGACGACCTAAAGAAGAATACTGTTGTTTGTGACTCTTTTATTCGGGATGGAGCGAACATAAAGATCATAAAATTCAACGACACCATACTCTCGGTGATTATTGGTGACGATGGTGACTATTTAATTGCGGATACTCTTGTAATAAACAATTCAAAAGAGCGGCTTTTGGTGAATCCAGAACACGCGACCATGTTTTTTTGGAAAAGCGGGGACACGAAACAAGCCCCAGAAGTTGCAGCACCAATTTCCGGCGAGAAAATTGCCAAGAAGATAAGAAACCGCATTGCATGGGCAAATGCCCTGGGAGCGATCGGTGCTGGCATGCAAACTCAAACCGCTACTGTTGACACCTCAAGTTCCGGCACGGTGATGGCAACCGGAAGTAATGGAAGTTCGGCAACAGGAATCTATTCCGGAACGTCCCAATCGACAATAACTACTCAAAATACTCAAGCACAGGTTCAGGAAGCTATGACTGCCCGAGATAGGACGGCAAAAGCAAATAGCGTAGGAAATTCATATGTTGCAATGGCGTTGAAAGGAAACACTCTTTTGAAAAACAATCGACTAGCGGTCTCATCTATTTCAAAAGGACGAAGGCCAAATTTGCAATCTTCACCATTGAATTGGGCGACGTACTTTTCGACTTCGCATTTACAAACCCAAAGTAACGTATTACGGGACAACCTCGATCGGACGGTCACGGGCGACGCTATTTAGCATCTTGTTCAATAGCGGGTTTATCGTTGGCTTCCTGGATCCATTGAGCAAGCGTATCTTGAAGTAATAATTCTTCGATCTTCCAGCACGGGATAACAATCGCGAACCCAGAATGGGATTGAACCTCGTACTGGCATGGGTAAGGAACTCCATTGTCTCGAACTTGAGTTGCTTGCCACGGACGACAACCTCCTGCGTCAATCCCGATCAGTCTAATTGGGTTGTCTGACGGGTCGAATTCCAATTCTGGGACAGGGATATTATAAAACCTCTCGAGTACGGTGCTAACGGAGAGAAATGACGTCAATCCGACTTGTGTGTGAAATACGGGCGAGCCGCTAAAACCTTCAATTGAGTGCATCTCAACAAGAAAAGCCTCCTGCGGATCAATGGTTGAGCTGTATGATATTGGTTCCAACGGGTCCGGAAATTGGCTAACAATTCCCGACCGGACAACCGGTCTATTCGTAAGTTTTCCTGGGCTTCCGGAAAAACGCCCGACCATGTAAACATCGCCACCGACGTTGACCGCAGATGGCTCAATCGTATGTGTCGGTTTTAGATCATCCTTGCGCAAGAAATGACTTACGTTGATTCCCTCGAAACAATATTTTTCAGGCTCATCGACGTACGCCCAGAAAACATCCGCTCCATCTTTATGCGGAATCCAATCGAGTTTGGAAGGAGAGATGATGTCTGGATCGCCGCCATCGGTTCGGTTAACTCGAATCGTTGTAAAACCTTCATCAATTACGTGTTTGTTGGTACCTGCATATACAAACCTTCGACCCGATTCAGAACGCCGATGAACTAGGAAACCAGTCCCTCCGAACTTTTCACCGGTTAGAGCGCTAGATTCATCTGCGAAGAGATAACAAATATTTTCGAATATGCTCGGAACAATTATTAACATTTTACAAAGCAGTAGCTAAGGCAAATACTATCAAGATTATATTCGAGAAATCCTCTTTCACGTAAACGAACTTGCTCGTGCATTCTTACGGCTGTGCCGTTTGATAAGCGGAAGTGGCTGTGCCCTTCCGTATTGCATCTCACCAAACTCCCGGAGGCTGTGCCTCCGAGATTCGCGGCGTTTGGAGGCCGAGCCTCCTTGGTCTTTTTAGTTTGGCCGGACGGAAAGGCAGAGCCGTTTCTGGCACAAAAAACGTGCCAGTGTTGCGGTAGGCCCGCAACCGCCGCTCATCAGCGGGCAAAGCCCGAAGATTTGTCAGCCGCGTTTTACGCGGCTTTCCCGAAGGGCATATAGCCACGCTCCTTTAGGGCGTGGTTAAGTTGCGAGGGATTTTTCTTAGGGCGTTTTAACGTCCTTACCTTCTGCGGCTTAAGCCAGTTGGATTTAAGCCCGTTGAAACGGGCTGAGGATCGTTGAGCGAACCTTTCCCACGCCCTAAAGGAGCGTGGCTATGTGCCGCGAAACGCGGAAAGACGGCTAGAGCCGCCTACCTTTCATCAAGAGCCAGTATTTGCGGGCTTTATGCGACTTGTGGGCGGTTAACCATAGAGAATTGGGCTCAAGCCCATTTTTTGTTGTGGTGCCACAACCGTTCGCTAAAGCGAACGGCAATATTTAAGGAACAGGGTGTATTTTGAGCTTTCACAATACGTTGCAAGGCCTCGAAATACGCTTGAAAGCTTACGGAAAACGATCTTAAGCGTACGAATTGCGGTATAAAATTAGTCGAACGCCCTGAATTACCTGTGGGCTTCTGCATTTATCCGCCACGGCGGGTTTTTGCGGTTGTCACCGGCTGTGAAGAGGCAGATCTTGTTGCCGTTTGGGTCGAGAAGATAGGCCTCGCGCCAGAGCCAGGGTTCGTCGGTTGGGGCTTGGGTGAATTCGAGGCCGAGGGATTTGAGGCGTTCGACCTCGGCGTCGAGGTTTTCGCATTCGAAGTAGAGGACGATGTTGGTGGTCGTCGCGGCTGCGTCGTCGATGTGCACCGACAGCGTCGATTCGCCGTCAGGGCATTCGAGCCGGGCATATCGCGGCAGGGAATCGACGATGCGTCTGAGGCCGAGCTTCTCAAAGAACTCGACCGTCTCAACAGGCTGTTTGCTGTAGATCGTGACTTGGTTGAGGTTCATGTCTTATGAGTTGCCACTAGCTTCAGCTAGTGGATACGGAAACTAAAAAGACCCGGCTTTAGCCGAATCTTTTTTGGGCTAAAGCCCGATCTAGTTTACATGCTGACCACTAGCTAAAGCTAGTGGCAACTTATTTCTTGAGAACCGTGAGCGTTTTCTCCGCGTCATTCTTGAACTTGCTCTCGGGGTATTTCTCGATGATCGTCGAGAGATAGCCGATCGCGTCGTCCTTTAGTTTCGCGGGCTCGTATCTGGCGGGGTCTTTTTCGCGTTTGAGGTCGATCTTTTGCTTGCCTTTGTTCTCGGACAGGTAATAGCTGCTCATGCCGGCGTAGTAGAGGAACTCGTCCATCTTGGAAAACGTCGGGTACGCGGCGTAGGTCTCTTCGAACCGCTCAAGCACGCCCTTGTACGCCTTTTTGAGCAGGAAATACTGCTTCGCGACGTCGAGATTGTGCTTCGCGTCCTGCTCCATCAAAGGATCACGGTCGATCGCCGGCGTAACATTGCGCTGGGCATGTGCCGAAATAATTCCGATGGACAAGACTGTAAAGATTATTGCAAGGAACTTTCTTTTCATAACTTAATACAGATGCTGTTTGGCATCGGAAAGTTTTCCGGCGAGTGCACAAGCCCGCACGTAGTAAGGGCGTTTCACTCAAGTTGGATGTTACGCCCTTACTACGTGCGGGCTTGTGCCATTACTTGTACTTTCCAATGATCGCGTCAAGCTTCCTCGCCGTCTGCTTCCGGCCAGTTTGACGGGGCGGTGAAGATCGCGTTCTTGGTAGCGTTGGCGTATTGGTTTGGCGTCGTTTTGGCCGCGACGGCTTTGACGGCGTCTTTTAGGACGAGCTGGGCGTTGCGGACGTTTTTGTTAAGGTATTCGATGACCATATCGACGGTGACGTCGTCGTGGCCTTCGTACCAGCAATCGTAATCGGTGACGAGGGCGAGCGTCGCGTAGGCGATCTCTGCTTCGCGGGCGAGCTTGGCTTCCTGCAGGTTGGTCATGCCGATGACGTCCATGCCCCACTGGCGATAGACGTTGGACTCGGCCTTGGTCGAGAACGCGGGGCCTTCCATACAGATGTAAGTGCCGCCGCGATGCGTGACGACGTTGTTGTTTTTGCAAGCCGCTTCGAGGATGTCGCCAAGCTCATTGCAAACCGGATGGGCGAACGTCACGTGGCCGACGATGCCTTCGCCAAAGAATGTGGATTCTTTCGCACGGTCACGGGTGCGGTCGAAGAACTGGTCGGGAATCACAAAGTCAGTCGGAGCATACTGTTCCTGCAAACTGCCGACGGCCGAGACCGACAGGATGTATTCGACTCCAAGCAGCTTCATCGCGTAGATGTTTGCCCGATAAGGAAGTTCGCTGGGTGTGAATTTGTGCCCGCGTGCGTGACGCGGCAGAAACGCAACGGTCACGCCGTCGAGTTCGCCGACGATAAACGCGTCCGAAGGATCGCCAAAAGGCGTTGGGACAGGCACTTCACGTACATTCTCAAGTTCCGGCATCTGGTAAAGCCCGCTGCCGCCGATAATTCCGATGTTTACTTTTTCCATGATCTACAAATCAAAACAAGATGGACATGGAGAAGCAGGATTTTTGTTCGATCGATCCTGCTGTCCGCGTCCATCCTGTTAAATACCATTCTGGTGATTTGAACCGACTATTTCGTCTTCTTCGGTTCGGGTTTCTTGGCTTCGGGCTTTGCCGGTTTGCCTGATTCGGGGCCATCAGGTCCGCCCGGACCTCCCGGTCCGCCGGGACCACCCGGGCCTCCCGGAGGCATTCCCTGCATCTGTTGACGCTGCTGCATCTGTTTTAACTGGTCTTCAGTTACCGCAGGAACGGTGAAGTCGCTAGGAACCTGAATATTATTTGACGCAACGATCTCGTCGAGCATTTTCTTTTCCTTTTCTTCTTCCAGTTTGGCTCGGACGTATTCTTTGACAGGCATTTCGCGAGCCTGCGGTTTGTCGGAGTCCTTATAATTGGTCGAGATCAGGATGTGGCGAGCGTCGTATGTTTCGCTTGCCGCCCCAGTTTCGCCGCCGGCTGGTTTAGCTTCTTTATTTGGGCTCGGGCCGAGTTTTCGCTCGAGCTTGATGATGTGAAAACCAAAATCGGTCTCGACGAGTTCCGGGCTGACCTGTCCGGGCTCAAGTGCGAGAGCTGCCGTTTCGAACGGAGCGACCATGCGGCCCTTGGGCACATCTTTGTAGATGCCGCCTTGACCGACACCGTCCGGTCCTTTGTTGCCCGGATCTTCGGTAAACTCATTTGCCAACGCGGCAAAATCTTCGCCGGCCTTGGCGCGTTCAAGGATCTGTTGAGCCTTAGCACGCTTTTCTTTCGGGTCGAGTTCGGGATGCTCGGAGATATATTTTGCGATATCCTCATCCGTTACCTTCATCTTGTCGGCAATCGTCTCGGAATATACGCGTGCCAGAAACTGAGCCTGCTGGAGTTTGACCTGCAGGTTAACCTTTGCGACGAATTCCTTAGGCAATTCACCGGCGGCGGCCTTTGTTTCGTACTCTTTGCGATAGATCCGGATCTTGGCAAATACGTCCTTGGCCTGTGTTTTCTCTTCGTCCGAGATCTCGCGGTCTTTCATCTCAGGGCTGCTCGCTTTCAAGAGCTTGATCTTGGCATCGAGGAAATCCTGAAATTCGGTCTCATGCGAACGTGTCTCGGCAGCTTCGCCTAGACCGATCTTGTCCATCGTAGAAGCCCAAAAACCTTTACCCGGAGCCGGTTGACTGTCCTGACCCCAATATTCGGTGACCATTTCGTCAGTGATAAAACCAAACGGCGGCATCGGGCCCTTGTCCTTGTTCATCTCACGGTCGTAGTTGACGGCGGTGATCTCGGCTTTGATATTCTGCATCTCCTGACGATTCGGGTCGATGCTCGCCATACCTTCTTTCTGAGCCTGGCTGGCGAATGCAAGAAGCTGCTTGAGATTATCGATCTGCTGCTTCTTCATTTCGGGCTCTTCGTTGAGCCTTTTGAGGATCATCGGATTAGATTTCGCAACGTCTGCAAGCAGCATTTCGATCTCTTCGCGGCTGATCGAGTTGAACGACTCGTGCGTCTGTCCGCCAACCTTCTTTTTCCAAACGACGAGGCCCGCACCGATAGCGATGATGGCGATAACTAAAATAAGTCCTTTTGTTAAATTGCTCAATTGATGAGTCCTCACTTACTGATAGATCTGATAAATGTCAAACGGTAATAATAGCAAAACCCTGCGATTTCGGCTAATCAAAATCGGTTATTTGATGTTCTGAACCAGTTCGAGCAATACGCCGCCAGATGCCGCGGGATGTACGAATGCCACGAGACATCCCTCTGCTCCGATCCGCGGAGTCTCGTCGATGAGGCGCATTCCCTGCGATCTCAGCTGAGCGAGCGATGCCTCGATGTCATCAACCTCGATGGCGATATGATGAATGCCGCCGCCGCGTTTTTCGAGAAATTTGGAGATCGGGGAATCGTCGCTGGTCGGTTCGAGCAACTCAACGCGGCTCTCGCCGATCGGCAGCATCGCGACTCGGACCTTTTGATCTTCGACGATCTCGGTGTGAACATTTTCGAGGCCGAGAGCGTCGCCCCAGAATTTGAGAGCCTCGTCGATACCTTTTGTTGCAATCCCCAAGTGGTTGATCTTCATATCTATTTGAGCAACTCCTCGACTGCCGAATATGGATCGTTCTTTTTTTCGGCGATCTCGAGTGCGAGCTTGTCGAGCTTATCGCTCGAGCCATTCCGACTCATCAGATCGGAGAGAAGGCGTTCTTGTAATAGTTCGAGCAGCCGCCATTTGGCGATCGCGTGGCGGCGAACCGTGCTGCCCTCGCCTGCTCGTTGAAATTTGTGATATGCCTCGATCGCCGCTGCAAGATCTTCGATGCCTTTGCTTTCGGTAGCGATGGTCCGGACGATCGGCGGCATCCACATGTCGGGGCGATGGGCGAGGCTTAGCAGAGCCTCGAGCTCCTTTTGAGTGCGGATAACGCCTTCGCGGTCCGCTTTGTTGATCACGAAGCAATCGCCGATCTCCATGATCCCGGCCTTAATGGCTTGTATGTCGTCGCCCATTCCGGGGACCAGGACCACAACCGACACATCGGCCGTCTTTACGATCTCGACCTCATCTTGGCCAACGCCGACCGTCTCGACGAGGATCTTATCAAAGCCCGCCGAATCTAGAATGGATACGGCATCGACCGTTGCCCGCGAAAGTCCACCCAGATTTCCACGCGTTGCCATCGAACGGATAAACACGCCCTCTTCCATCCCGAGCGTCGCCATCCTGATGCGGTCGCCGAGTATGGCACCGCCGGAAAACGGGCTTGACGGGTCGATGCAGATTATTCCGACCTTGTCGCCGGCGTTCTTGTAATAGAGAGCAAGCTTGTCGACAAGCGACGATTTGCCGGCACCGGGCGAACCGGTGATGCCGATGACGACCGCGTTTCCGGTGTGCGGATAAACGGCCTTCATCAATTCGGCGGCACCTGCAGCACCGCTTTCGACACGTGTTATTGCACGGGCGATAGCTCGCGGGTCGCCTTTTAAGATATTGTCGATCAGCTCGGGATTCTGCATTACTTTGAAATAAACTACAATTTTCTCATTCTTTATTGTAAAAGCAAAAAAGGCGAGTCGTGGTTGACTCGCCTTCAGTTAAATTGCGACGGGCACTTACTTACGTGCGAACTGCCGACGCATTCTACATCTGCCCTTCGTCTGCCGACGGCCCGTAGATCGACGGGACCGGAATGTCGTTCAGGCGAAGATAGACCGATAGCTGGCCGCGGTGATGGATGATGTGGTTCATGACGAATGAACGCATCACGGCGACCTTGGGCATGGTCATGTAGACCTGATCGCCGTTACGCATCGTCCAGTCTGTCAAAAACGTCTCGTCCGACGTTTCGCCAAGTATGATCTTGGCCTTTGCGATGTGGTCGTCAAAAAATGCGAGTAATTCTTCGCTCGATTTCGGCTCGAACGGCGTAAAGTCCATTGTTGAGAAATCGAGAACGTCGCTTTTAAGCGTCTCTTTTGTCCAACCGAACATTTCGGCGACGTGGACGGCAAGGCGGCCCATAGTCATTGATTTTTCGTGCGGTTTCCAGTCGAATTTCTCAGCCGGAACGCGTTCGAGGACCTGACGTGTGACCTTTGCTTCGTTATCCAACTCTGCCAAAAACGCCGACGCGAGGCGGCCTGCACTTGTAGCTGTACTTGTACTCATAATTTATCTCCTAAAAATCAAATTTGGAAGATGATAATATCATATAATTGCACAGATGCAACGTGTGAAACGCAGAATTTTTACATTGCCTTGAGCAGATTCTTCGCGATCACGACACGTTGGATCTCGGATGTGCCTTCGCCGATGGTGCAGAGTTTTGAATCGCGCCAGTATTTTTCGGCCGGATAGTCCTTAGTATATCCGTAGCCGCCGTGGATCTGGATGCTTTCTTCGGACACGCGGACGGCGGTCTCGGATGCGTAGAGCTTTGCCATCGCCGACTTTTGCGTTACGGGCTTGCCGGCGTCTTTTGTTGCCGCGGCCTGTAAGGTCAACAGGCGCGAACATTCGATCTGCGTTGCCATGTCAGCGAGTTTGAATTGGATGGCCTGGAAATTGGCGATCGGCGAGCCGAACTGCTGGCGTTCCTTGGCATACTTTACGGCTGCTTCGTATGCACCCTGGGCGATGCCGACCGACAGAGCCGCGATCGAAATTCGGCCGCCGTCGAGGACCTGCATACATTGCAGAAAGCCTTCGCCTTCGTTACCGAGGCGGTTCTCGTCGGGAACGTAGCAATCTTCGAACACGACCGACGCAGTTTCAGAGGCCCGCATGCCGAGCTTATTTTCTTTCTTATCGCTGCGGAAACCTTCCATCGATTTATCAAAGATAAACGCCGAAATGCCGCGATTGCCTTTTTCTTTATCGGTGACGGCGACAGCCACGAGGGTGTTGCAGGCGATGGCGTGGGTGATGAAGTTCTTGGACCCGTTGACCTTCCAGCCGCCATTGGAACGAACTGCGTTGGTTCGCGTTCCTGCGGAATCAGAACCGGCCTGCGATTCGGTCAATCCCCAGGCACCAAAGCTTTCGCCGGTGACGAGCGGGACGAGATATTTCTGCTTCTGCTCTTCGCTGCCGAACATATACAGATGATTTGAGCAAAGCGAATTGTGGGCCGCGACCGACAGGCCGACCGAGCCGCAGACGCGGCCTAGTTCTTCGATGATCGTCGCGTATTCGACGTAGCCCATCCCCGCGCCGCCGTATTCCTCAGGAAACAGAATACCCATCAGGCCAAGTTCGGCGAGCTTCGGCCGAAGTTCGATAGGGAAGTGCTGTGCTTCGTCCCATTCCATCACGTGCGGCTTGATCTCGCTCTCGGCGAACTCGCGGATGCTGTATTTGATCTGTAGTTGCTCGTCAGATAATTCGAAGTTCATAATTACGTACTATAAGAAACAATTATGATGACATAAGGTTGCGTTTTCGGGCAAGTTTTTGCTTCGGATTTGCGCTGCTTTCGTAGCAAGCAGTGCTAAGAGCGCCGAAATGGAGGCCGATACGGCATAGTGAGGTAAACTCAACGTATGAATTGGAAAGAGAATTTGCTGACCACCGATGACGAGATCAGGGACGTGCTTCGAAATACAAAAACCATCGCCGTTCTCGGGATCAAGCCCGAATCGCACTCGGGGCAGCCGGCCCATTACGTGCCGAAATACATGGCCGATCGCGGATACGAGATAATCCCGGTGCCCGTATATTATCCTGACGTTACAGAGATACTGGGCAAGCGTGTCTATCGCGATCTGGGCGATGTGCCGGGCGAGATCGACCTGTTGAATGTCTTTCGGCGTGCAGAAGACATCGCAAAACACACGGACGAGATCCTGGCGAAAAAGCCAAAAGCTGTTTGGTTTCAGCTTGGTATCCGCAACGAGGAGGTTGCCGAGAAATTGGCCGAAGCGGGGATCAAGGTCGTCCAGGACCTGTGTCTGATGGTCGAGCACCGGGCGTTGGCTTAGCGCGCAGAGTGACCCGAAAGCTAGAAGAAGTCAATCGCTACCGGTCGTGTCTCTGCTTCGCCACCGTGCGAAATGATTCCAACTCTTTTTCAGTCAGCGGGCGGCTGGCACCGACCGGAAGAAATTTGTCGGTGACCGTGCCGATGGCGATACGCTTAAGTTTGACGACGGAGTGGCCGATCGAGTCGAACATTTTGCGGATCTGCTGGTTGTGGCCTTCGTGCAGAGTCACCTCGTACCAGCCGTTCTTCAAGGTGTGTTTTAGATCCTTGATGTCGGCCGGGGCGGTCTTGAAACCGTCCTCGAGCACCACGCCGCGGCGGAGCTTATTGATCGCGACGGTCGTTGGGAGGCCTTTTACCTTTACGTCATACACCTTTGGTATCGTTCGCGAAGACGCGACGAAATTTGTAAACTCGCCGTCATTAGTCAGAATGATCAGACCCTCGGTGTTGTAATCGAGCCGTCCGACGGGATGCAGGCGGCCATAGCCTTTGACGAGATCGACGACCAGCTTTCGGCCCTCGGGGTCGGCCGCACTCGAGAGGTAGCCTTTTGGCTTATTGAGCAGAATATAGACGTGTTCGCGGTTCGCGAGTTTCGTGTTGATCAGCTTGCCGCGGACCTTTATGTGGTCTTTTTCGGGATCTGCCTTCGTGCCGAGTTCGGTCACTACCTCGCCGTTCACCGTTACTTCACCGTCCAAAATGATCTGCTCAGAGGCACGCCGCGAAGCGATGCCGGCCTGGGCGATGAGTTTTTGTAGTCTTTCCTGCATAAGAACATTGAACCACATAGGCACATAGAACACATAGTCGGAGCAATTCGCCTAAGTGTTCTATGTTTCTATGTGATAAAACTAATGAACCCGATCTTCGAAGTCGTCAATCGAAGGAAGTTCGGAGAGGTCGTTCAAACCAAATTGAATGAGAAGATCTCTTGACATGCCGTGTTGCATTGGGCGGGCGACGGTTTAATTGCAGCTCTTGGCGACGAGCAGTTCTTCAGCCGTAAGCCGTGAATCGGCCCCGGCCAGGGCGATGGATAGTTGCAATCTGTCCTGCATTGATCTCAGTTCGTTTGATTGCCGGATCGACCTTTATCTATTTATTAAAGATGCTGTTTACCGATCTCAATGCGTCGAGTGCTGCTTCTTCTTTATAAAACTTAGCGAGCGACACATAGTGCCCCCTTTGCTGAACAGCCCGGAGTTCCCAGCCATACTCATATCTGCTTATTGCTACCCTTTCCACAGAAAAACCACGAATCGCATCGAAGGGGATCGTTTCGTTCCATTCTCCCCAGAGCCCTTGCCAGGTCACGTGCATCGAGTGCTCAGTGTCATCAATATATAGCTGTCTAAATCCCTTTCTTAAGACGTAGAAACAATATCCAAATAAGATGACAGGAACTGCAAATATAAATATCACCAGCGCCGGATAAAATTCGCTTTTGGGATCGAAGGGGTCGTCTTTCTTACCTTCGAATATGAAATAGAAGATGGCCGGCAATGCGATACATACCAAGGCAATGGCAATGAGTTGGATCCACCGACCGACCGAGCCAAAGCCGTCGACGACTTCAGTACTCTTTGAATCAATGTGGTAAGTCATACGACAGTCCCGGCTATATCTTCGAAATCCTCTATCGATGGGAGCTCCGAGAGATCATTCAGGCCAAACTGTATCAGAAAGTCTTTTGACGTGCCGTACATCATCGGGCGGCCGACGGTTTCCTTGCGGCCTTTGGCGACGATTAGGCGTTTGTCGAGGAGTGTTTTTATCGCCGAGGCGGATTGGACGCCGCGGATCTCAAGGATCTCGGGGACGGTGACCGGCTGTTTGTACGCGATGACCGCGAGCGTTTCGAGTGAGGGGATCGAGAGCTTGGCTGACGGTCGAGTTTTTAGGAAACGGCGGACCTCTTCGTGAAAATCTGTCCGCGTTGCGATCTGCCAGCCGCCGGCGATGTCGCGGATCTGCAGGCCGCTCTCGCGAGCTTCGTATTCGCTCTTGAGCTCTTCGACGGCCGCCTGGATGCTATCGCGGTCTTCGTCCAATACCTCGGCGAGCAGCTTAATGGTCAGCGGTTCGTCGGCGACGAAGATCAGAGCCTCGACCAGAGCGACTAATTCACCGGGCGTACGCGTTACTTTTTCGGTTTCCTGCAAATCTTCAGTCATACAAATGGAATTTAACAGGATAGACAGGATAGGCAAGATAAATCAATTGCTTCATCCTGTTTTATCCTGCCGATCCTGTTAAGAAACTTTCCTTAGTATCACGTCGCCGAACGTCACTGCCTGGACCAATTTGACGCCTTCGGTTCGGACGATCTCAAGGACCGCGATGAAGGCGGTGACGAGTTCGCGTTTGGAATGCATTTCTTCAAAGAATTTAAGCATACTGATCTCGCCGAGTTCGAAGATGCGATTTTTGAGCGTCTTGAGCATGTCGGCCAGCGAGATCTCTTCGCGGGCGATCTCCATTTTTACTTCGTCGGTGTGACGGGCGACGATCTTTTGGAAAACGGTAAGCAGATCGAAAACGCTGGCGTCGATCTCGGCGTTGTTGTCGTCCGATTCTATCGGGCCGCGTGTAAAGATGGCATCCTCGATAGTTACACGCTCGTAAAGCATGCCGGCGGCGGATTTGAACTTCTCGTATTCGAGCAGGCGGTCGACGAGTTCGCGCCGTGGGTCTTCGATCTCTTCTTCTTCGCCGGCAAAAGGGTCGCGCGGCAGCAGCATCTTCGATTTGATCTCGATCAGCGTCGCCGCCATAACGAGAAAATCTGCAGCGACCGAGATGTCGAGGCGTTTCATCAGCCGAATATACTCTAGATATTTCTCGGTGATGCGGGCGATCGGGATATCAAATATATCCGCGCGTTCCTGGCGGATCAGAAAAAGTAATAGATCGAGCGGGCCGGCAAAATCACCGATCTTGATCTTTAGGTCATCCGACGTACCGCCGACGATCGTTGCCGTCTCGCGGTGAAAATCGAATGTATATTGTTCAGGTTCTTCGCTCAAATGTACTTTGTCTCTCTCAAATAGATTATGTAATCGATCACCGGCGGAACAAAGCCCGACTCGCGCAGTTTCAACATAATATTGCCGCGATGTATCGAAGAATGTATCACGACATGCGATAAAAGTTCGCGATAGGTGTTCTCGCAAAGCTTGCCCTCGCTTGTACGATAGCGTGCCACGATGTCGAGGCCTTCTTCGTCAAAGCCGCGTAAAAGCTTTTCATAACGCTCGGCCGTCGCCTTTGCGAGTTCGCCGCATTTCGCCACGGTCAGGTCGGGGAAAAAGTCGAAACCGGTCGAGTCTTTGCCGTATAAACGCTCAAAATATTCCTGCTCGGTCGTCACGAGATGAGCGAGAATCTGCGTCGCACGTTCGGATTCGTTCTCCTTTAAAGCGACCACGATCCGCCGGTTGGCCCAATCGTTGTAGCGGAAGAGTTCGCGAAGATGTTCGACCGTGTTCATCGGCTAGTCGGCGGCGTGGGCCTTTAAGTCTTCGAGTGAGACGACCGTCAACGCCGCGGCGTGCGTTGATTCGAGAACGACCTGCGGTGCCATGCCGTCTTCGAGTGCTTGTTTCCAACGCAGCATACAGAGGCACCACTTGTCGCCACCCTTGACGCCCGGGAAAGCGTACTGCGGCATCGGAGTCGAGAGGTCATTGCCGACGGCTTTTGAATATGCGAGAAACTCATCGGTCGCAACTATGCACACCGTATGGCGGCCCGTGTCGTCAACGCCCGTGCGGCAATAGCCGTCGCGATAAAATCCGGTCATCGGATCGGTGCAGCACGACTGCAGTTCGCCGCCGAGAACATTCTTGGGCTTCAGATTATGCCCGTTACCATTACCGTTTCCGTTTGTATAGCTCATTTTGTTGCGCCGGCCGGGATCTTTTCGATAGTATTTCCTGACGCATTCTCCTTTATATTAGGCCGTTTGCCGTTGACGTAAAGCGAATAATTAACAGTATTATTTGTACCGTTGATGACGAATTGAAGAGCCGCGTCGCTAATTATCCGGTTACCGTCGCCATTTATTGTTATTAGTTGGCACGCTCCTTTTATCGTGATCACGTTTCGGCCTCCGCTGATCATGACGCGGTTGAATTTTGTACAGGCAGCAGTTTTCTTCAGGTCGTGGCCGTTCACAGTGATCATTTCTCCCTGCATAGAAATGTCGGCCGTTATTATCTCCGATGGATCGACCGGAAGTTCGGGCGTTGAGGGTGCAAGGGTCGGCGTCGGCGTACCGCTAAATTTCTCCATCTCCCGCTTGGCCGTTTCGCTCCGCAGGTCACATCCCGCGAACATCACAACGAGCATTAGATAACATAACGTCAATGACAGTCTCATACTCACCTCTATTTCTTGCCTAGCAGCTCCAACGCCTTTTCTATCGGCCTGGCGATCACTGCATGGTCGCCAACCACGACGATCGGACGATTTAACAGTCCCGGATTTGCGACAATGGCGGCGAGCACCTCGTTTTCCGGCGATTCGGGCGTAAAAGCCAGTTCCTTGAACTGCTTTTCCTTCGTTCGCAGCAATCCAAAAGGCGGAATCGCCAGTTTCTTGGCGAGTTCTCTTAATATCTCGGCGGTCAACGGCTCGCTGAAATAATTTACCGATGTAAAATCAATGCCGTTTTCACGAAACAGCGTCGCCAAATTGCGGCACGTCGTTCAAGTAGGCTTTTCGAATACTGTTATTTTGTCTGTCATATCATTAAAATCTGCTGCCCGACTGAGTCGCGGCCAGTCGGTCAAATTCCTCGTCGGAGAATAGTCGCGATTTTGTCACGAACCGAAGCCCGAGTGGGATTTCCAGCGAGAAACTCGCTCCGCGGCCGGGGACGACGTCGATCGTGAGTTCCGTATGCTTCCAATACTCGAACTGATCCGCGGCTATAAAGAAATCGCAATCGGCGATCTCGCCCATCCAAACATCGCTCGACCCGACAATGAACTCGCCTTTTGGATAACACATCGGCGAAGATCCGTCGCAGCAACCGCCGCTCTGATGAAACATCAGCTCGCCGTGTTTGGCACGGAGCTGCTCTACGACCTTCGCCGCGTTAGGCGTGATGGTCACGCGAGGAAGATCAATCATAATACGCTCTTAAAAGAAGCCCATCGCATTTTTATCATAAGAGATAAGCATATTCTTAGTCTGGCGATAGTGGTCGAGCATCATCAGGTGGTTTTCGCGGCCAAAGCCTGATTTTTTGTAACCGCCGAACGGGGCGTGGGCCGGATAATTGTGGTAATTATTCACCCAAACACGGCCGGCCTGGATAGCACGCGGAACGCGGTAAAGCTCGTGAGCATCGCGGGTCCAAACGCCGGCTCCGAGGCCGTAGAGCGTGTCGTTGGCGATCGCGATCGCATCTTCTTCGTCCTTGAACGTCGTGACGGACGCGACCGGGCCGAAGATCTCTTCCTGAAAGACACGCATTTTGTTGTGGCCTTTGAGCAGCGTCGGCTGGATGTAAAAACCGCCCTCGGCACCGCCTTCGCCCTTGTGTGCCTCGCCGCCGCAGAGCACCTCAGCACCTTCTTCCTTGCCGATGCTGATGTAATTGAGGATCTTTTCGTACTGGTCCTCACTCGCTTGGGCACCGATCATTGTCGAAGGATCGAGCGGATGGCCCATCTTGATGTTCTTGGTGCGTTCGACGACCTTGGCAATAAATTCGTCGGCGATCGACTCCTGAACGAGAATTCGCGACGGGCAGGTGCATATTTCTCCTTGATTCAGAGCGAACATTGCGGCACCTTCGAGACATTTGTCGAAGAATGCATCGTTCGCGTCCATCACGCTCTTAAAGAAAACGTTGGGCGATTTGCCGCCGAGTTCGAGCGTTACCGGAATCAAATTTTGCGATGCGTACTGCATGATCAGGCGTCCGGTCGTCGTTTCGCCGGTAAATGCGACCTTAGCGACGCGCGGGCTGGTCGCAAGCGGTTTGCCCGCCTCGACGCCAAATCCGTTGACGATATTGAGCACGCCCGGAGGCAGAATGTCGCCGATCAGTTCCATCAGGACCATGATCGACGCAGGTGTCTGCTCGGCAGGCTTGACGACCGTGCAGTTGCCCGCGGCGAGGGCCGGTGCGATCTTCCAGGTCGCCATCAGCAGCGGGAAATTCCAAGGAATGATCTGTGCGACCACGCCGAGTGGTTCTTTTACTATGATCGAGAGGGTGTTCTCGTCGAGCTCGGACGCACTACCTTCTTCGGCGCGGATGACGCTCGCGAAATAACGAAAATGATCGATCGCCAACGGCAGGTCGGCGGCCATCGTCTCGCGGATCGGTTTGCCGTTGTCCCATGTCTCGGCTCGAGCGAGCAGATCGAGATTAGCTTCCATCACGTCGGCGATCTTGTTGAGAAGTTTGCTCCGCTCGGTTACCGAAGTTCTGCCCCATGCCGGAGCTGCAGCGTGGGCGGCGTCGAGGGCGAGCTCAATGTCCGCCTCGTTCGAGCGGGCGACCTTTGTAAAGACCTTGCCGTCGACGGGCGAGATATTATCAAAGTATTCACCGCTAGAAGGAGCGACCCATTTGCCGCCGATGTAATTTTCGTACTGCTCTTTGAATTTTGGGATGTCGTAAGATTGTTGTGTTGCGTCCATGACAAATACTCCTTTTGAACCCTTAAAATAGAATTGATGCCCCAAACGATGGGGTGCCTACACAATTGGAGGTATGCTGGAATTGTAGCACCAGACGGAGTCGGAAACTAGTAATTTCGCATCTAGCGAATGCCCGTTTTTTGATAAACATCAGCCAGCGTCGCGACGGCGATGGAGCGGGCCTTATCTGCACCTTTTTTGAGGATCACGGCGAAGTCTTCGTCGGAATAATGATTGACGCGTTCCTGGAACGGGCGGAGAAATTCGACCGTTGCCTCGGCAAGTTCGCCCTTGAACTGGCCGTAGCCCTTGCCGTCGAAGTGTGCGACACATTCTTCGGACGTTTTGCCGGTCAGGAGCTGATATATCGTGAGGAGATTCGCGATCGCCGGTCGGGTTTCGTCAAAGGTGATCTCGGTGCCGCTGTCGGTAACGGCGCGTTTGATCTTTTTGGTGATCGTGTCTGCGTCGTCGAGCAGAAAGATCGACCCATTGACGTTCTCGTCCGATTTGGACATCTTTTTCGACGGATCTTGGATCGATTTGATACTCGCGCCTGCCTTCGGAATAAAAGGCTCGGGTACCTTGAATGTTCCGCCAAAGTCGCGGTTAAAGCGCTCAGCGAGGTCGCGGCTGAGTTCGAGATGCTGCTTCTGATCTTGCCCGACGGGGACGAGATCGGTTTGATAGAGCAGAATATCTGCAGCCATCAGGATCGGATAGGTGAAGAGGCCGACGCCAGCAGTGCTTCTGGTCTGTTTTAGTTGTGCGATACTTTCCGCGATCTTAATTGCCGACTCCGCGGGAAGGTCGGAGCCTTTCTCGTGCCGATCTACTGCTACCGTCAAATTATATTCAGCAATTACACGATCGATATTTTCAGTTTTGATTCGAGCCTTATCTTTGAACTGCGTCATCCGCTCAAGCTCGCCCATACGGGCGATGCAAGAGAGAACCCATGTTAATTCGGCGTGTTCTGGGACGTCGGACTGAATGAATATCGTTGCTTTTTCAGGGTCGACACCAGCGGCGAGGTAGATGCGCGCCAAGTCGAGCGTTGCTTTGCGAAGCGTTGCGGGATCTTGCGGCAGTGTGATCGCGTGTAGATTGACGATACAGTAAAACGACTCGTACTCGTCCTGCAGAGCTACCCAGTTCTTGAGCGCTCCGAGGTAGTTCCCAATATGAAGCTGTCCGGTCGGCTGAGCGCCGCTGAAAATGCGTTTCTTTGTCATTTCTTAATTGTAGGAACTCAAGCTGCGAGCCTGCGAATGCACAATACGCACGCTGGCAGCCTGCGTCCAGTCGGCAAAACTAAAACCAGCGCGTATAAAGCAGATAGTCAACGAAAATATAAAAGGGATACATTGCCAGTCCGATCACGCCCATATATACCAGCAACATCAGTATAAGGAAACCATATTGTTCGAGCATGTCGAAAATTGGTTGAAAACTCGACGGTAAAAATGTCTGCAGCACTTTGCTGCCGTCCAACGGGGGGAACGGAAGTAGATTGAAAACTGCGAGCGAAACGTTCAAGAAGATAAGATAATTGAGGAAAATGACCGCGACTTTCACCATGCCTTCGCGAGCATTGACTGCATTGATCGTGTCTGTTTCCAGAAGCGTTTTGAATATTGCGAAGCCGGCCGTAGCTAGTATCAGATTTGCACCGATCCCTGCGATCGAGACCATTACATTTGCCTGCTTATACTTTGTCCAATTACGCGGATTGACCGGCGTTGGCTTCCCCCAGCCGATAAGCGGAACCCGAGCTCCGGTAGTAAAGGTCAGGACAAAGCTGGCGATCGGTATCAGCAGAGTTCCGATCGGATCGGTATGAGCGACCGGATTTATAGTGACACGGCCAAGCATATACGCCGTATCGTCACCATATTTCCACGACATCCAGGCATGTCCCGCCTCGTGGCAGGAAATTGCAAGCAGCAAGACCACGACATATGGAATAAGATTGCTGAGTAAATTTACAAGATCAAAATTTTCCATAAAACAGCCGTCGACTTCCCAAATAAGTGCATGAAACCTCGCATTTTTGTTGTTTCATTCGCTAAATTGTGCCATTCTTTTACTTCAAAATAAAATACGCATCCGAGAAACTAGTGGTTCCGTGCGTCTAATTTATGAAGAATCACATAGTCGCGATAGCAAGCGAGTTCAAGGGGAACGAATTTCTCGACGAGGCACAAAATGCGGGTTGGAGCGTGACGTTGGTAACGCGCAAAAAGCTGCTCGATTCGCCCTGGACATGGACCGCGATCGATGAGGTCAAGACCGTCGAGGATGACGCCGGGGTTCTCGATTATGTCCGAACAGTAACGAATATCGCCGGATCAAGAGTTATCGACCGAGTAGTCGGTTTGGACGAATTCGACGTTCTGACGGCCGCGATGACTCGCGAACATCTTGCAATGCCGGGACTAAGCCGTTCGCAGGCACTTCGATTTCGTGACAAACTTACAATGCGCAATACCGCATTTAAGGCCGGGATACCGTGCCCTGAGTTTATCGGAGCATTCAACGCGGAAAAGATCAACGAATTCCTCACAGACGTTCCCGCCCCATGGATAGTAAAGCCGAGGCACGAAGTTTCGGCATTCGGCATCCGCAAATGCGAGACTGTTGAGGAGGTTTGGAACGTACTTACCGACCTCGACAACCGTAATAATTGGCGAGATCATCCGTCACAGTTCCTTGTGGAACGATTCATCGAAGGACGTGTTTTTCATATTGATTCGGTCGTTGAGGGCGGTAAAGTTGTTGCGTGCGGCGTCAGTCAGTACGGTACGACGCCTTTCAAAGTGTCGCACTACGGCGGCGTGTTTACGTCGTCGATCGTGCCTTATAATTCTAAGCTCAGAAAGCAGCTCGAAACGCTAAATCGAGCATTGCTGATGGCGTTCAATTATGAACGCGGCGTAACGCACGCCGAGTTTTTGCAGAGCGATGCGACCGGCGAGTTCTATTTACTGGAGGTCGCGTGCCGTGTCGGCGGTGCATACATCGCCAATGTCTTGGAACACGCGTGCAATTTTAACCTCTGGCGCGAATGGGCGAAACTCGAGACCGCGACCGACGAACAACCGTACAAGGTGCCGAAACTCCGTAAGGATTTCGCTGGTATTACTCTCGCCCTCGCGAATGTTGACGAACCCGATACATCCGCATACAACGACGAAGAGATCGTCTATAAGGTCAACAAACCAAAGCATGTCGGCCTCATTTTCCGCTCGCCCAAGCAAAAGCGTATCGACGAACTGCTGGAGGTTTACACGACACGGATCACCGATGATTTCCTCGCCGTTGCCCCTGTAAAAGAACGATACGATGATTGATCCCATTTCATTATCGACCGTCGTTCGCGTATCCTTGAGCTTTCTATGACGTCATCCGATGCCAGCTATACAGGTCCGCCCGCGATACTTGATCACGATCTAAATCAACATTTTCCCGAATTGTTGAAATTCGAATCCACTCGTGAAATGGAGGCGTCGGAACTGTACAAACAGATCAGGCCCGAGGTCGAGCAGATACTGAATGCTGTCGTAGTCGAGGATCTGACTTTGCCGCGTGCTGTTGCTAAGCCGGGGACGATCAACACTCTCGCGTGGAACATCGAACGCGGCAATCGGTTCGAAGGTATAATCGACGCCCTGAAAAAGCACGACGAGCTTAATAATAAAGATGTTTACCTATTAACCGAACTCGATTACGGCATGGCGCGGAGCGGGAACCGGTTTGTGGCACAGGAGATCGCTCGCGAGTTGGATCTCAACTACGCGTTCGCACCCGTTTACGTAGCTTTGCAAAAGGGAAGCGGCGTTGAATCTGAGATGGCGGGCGAAAATACGCGTTCGATCCATGGGTTGGCGATGTTTTCGCCATGGCCGATGACGAACGTCCACGCCGTGCCGCTCCCGAACGGAAAGGACAAGATGTGGGGCAAGGAAAAACGGCTAGGATATCTGCGAGCCCTGTTTGCCGATATCGAGCATCCGTCGGGCACTTTTCGCGCGGTGACGATCCATCTTGACGCCCATTGTTCGCGTGCACATAGGGTCGCTCAGATGAAGATCATTCTCGATCATCTCGACACGCTGCCAAAAATACCGACACTGATCGGCGGTGATTGGAACACCACAGGATTTAATTCACAGAGCGGAACACGAGCGATATTCGGCTATTTTCGGCGGGTCGCAATGGGGCCGAGGAATGTTGCACTCAACCATCTGCCGCATCCCGAACGCTATTTCGAAAAGCGGCTTTTCAGTTCGATAGAATCTCGCGATTTCAATTTTCGCGACCTCAACAACATTGGCCACGGTACGCTTCATTATCACATTGAAAGCATCGAAAAGAACACGAACCTCCGCGATTGGGTGCCGGAATGGTGTTTCCCGTTCATTTTCTGGGCGGCCGGAAGGGTCGGCGGGATCGTGCATACACGCCTCGACTGGTTCGCCGCCCGCGGTCTATCGATCGCTCCCGGAACGCAGCCTAAAACCATCGGCGAACTCATCGACGCTGAGAACATTCCTCTATCCGATCACGACGCGATCTCGGTCGAGTTGCTGCTAAGTAGCTAACCACGAAATACACGAAAGCCACAAAAAATAGGAATTTTCAATTAGTTTATGTCCTATTTTAGTGTCTTTCGTGTGTTTCGTGGTTAAATATCTTTATGGAAGTTGCATTTTGTCAGACGCTCAGCTTTAACGCTGATACATTCGAATACGAATCTGTTTCCGCCGAGAACGGGAACGCTACGATCATTAAATTCAAAGTGGACGAAAAATCGTGCAGCCCGGGCGACGTCGTCGTCGTACTAGGCGGCGAAGAGATCACGTTCCACGGCATCATCGGCAAAATCGAAGACGGCTACGCCTACGCCAGCGACCCCAAAGGCTCGCTACTGCCCGCGGGTGTTCAATAGCGCGGCAACAACTTCCGCAGTTGTTTTAAGTAAGTCCGCAAAACGTCGGCGTTCAAATTCAAGAAATTATCTGAAATTGCGGATAGACACTACGTCCCTGGGCCGGGAAATCCGTGAACTGACAAGCACGCCGTCGTTCGACCAATCAAAATCGAATATATCGTCAGTCGTAAAATTGGTTTCTTGTCGAGCAGGCTTGCCGTCGATCGGAAGTGTCCAAATGTTCGAGACGCCGGCGACCGTAACGAGATAAGAGACGCCTTTACCGTCTGTTGTCCAGTGTATGGGTGCACCCGGAGAAATGCTCAGAGTCTTGGCCGGTTGATCTCCATCTAGTGGAAAGATCGCGGCACTCCACGGCGTCTTTTCATCGGACTTATACCAAAAAAGCAGAAATTTTCCGTCAGGTGAAACGTCCGGGGCTCGAGCAGGTTTCTCGATGAACCTTGTTGGTTCACCGCCGTCTATTGACACTTTCCAGATCGACTTTTCCTCAAGCGGGCCATTCAATTTACCGCTTGTATAGAAGACCCACCGCCCATCGGGCGTAATATCCGGATCTAATTCCTCGATACCAAAGGTCAGTTGTTGGGGTTCCCGACCATTGGAATTGGCTCGCCATAGGTGATATGCGTGATCTTCGCCCCGAGTCGATCCGAACACAATGTACTGCCCGTCCCCACTAGCCACCGGCATTACATTTTTGGATGCATCCGCTGTCAATTGCACCAAGCCTGAACCGTCCCGATTCATGGCCCAAACATCCCGACGGCCGCCAAGACTCGATCCAAAAAGCAACCGTCCTTCGGTTGTCCAACGTACCCATTTGAACAGATGATGCTTTCCTTCGGTGATCCGTTGAGATAGAGTTGGCTGGCCGTTTGGGGTTACCCAAAGGCTCGATTCGTCACTAAACTGAACGGCAAATATTGTGTCACTATTACGTGTGACACTTATCGACCCATAATTGTTAAGGTCGTTGGTGATTTTGCTCGGTTCGCCTGCGGGATGCGGGATAAACCAAATTTGCAGAGGGGAGCCGTCGGCGTCGGTTAGGCCGGCGACGAGTCCGGTGCCGTCACCAATCCATTCGAGACCGTTGCATAAGTTCCATTTTTTATTCGAAAGGGGCTTTTCAACGCCTGTTTCCACGTCAACACCGATCAATGTTACTTCGCCTTTGCCCTTGATATCTTCAGCCGCGATCGCTATCAAATTTCCGGCTGGCGACCAAGAAATTGAGCCTTCGCGAAAATGTCCTGGAGCCTTTCTCGAGGCGACAATTCGTTCGCTGGAGCCGTCAGCATTCACTATTACAATCGCCGATTCGCTCTCAGAAATCTTTCGAACGAAACAGAATCTGTCCCCGTCTGGCGAAAAACTGAACGCATATCCGACATTTTCAAGCACCATTGTTGGTTCGCGTCCTAGGATCGGGATCTTGAACAACGCGGGTACGGTGGCAACTTTCTTTACGAAATACAAAAAACTACTATCTCGAGAGAATTTCATTCCACCGTAATCGACGTTCTCGAAAGGTAGAAGCTGGACACTGCTGTTGCTGCCGATATTCGTCATCGTCAATGCCGTTTTTCCATCCTTTTAGTCTCGTGAGCAAAGAATTCACCATTGGGGAGATCACTGTTGAAGAACTTTGTTCGGTTCCGGGTACCCGCACCAGCGTCGGTTGCTTAGAGTCCTTCGTGTAAATCGATCGATAAAGAAAATAGCCGCCAATTAACGCGGCTCCAATTAAGATTGCGACAGCGGCAATTCGCAAACGACTCGGTTTGCGATTGATCAAAACCGAATCTTTCCCTCGTGAACCGTTAGGTTCAACTTCGTAAGGTATCGCAGTATCAGCTATTTCAGACTTTTCAGATCCGTTTTCAGATTCGCCGTTTGAAACGGTGGGTGAAACAGAGACTTTCGTTGATACGGCTACTTCTGCAATGAATCGATAGCCGGTCTTTGGAACAGTTTCAATGTAATTGCGTTTGCCATTCTCGCCTAGAACTTTCCGGATCGAGGACATTTGAACATGGATATTCGATTCTTCAACAAAGCTGTCGGGCCACACCTTCTCCAACATATCCTTGTTGTCGACTAGTTCACCGGCGTTTTCGACCAGTACAACCAAAATTTCAAATGCCTTGGGCGGAAGTTGAATCGGAATTCCATCTTCCAAGAGTACTCGTTCCGTCGGGATCATGCGGTACTCACCGAACTCGTATATTGGTTTGGGACGGCCGTTCATCGCACTTAGCAATCTTTTAGAGAAACTTTAGGATTCCTTAAGGACACGAACTTCGCTTCTTTGTATTCTTGCACGTATTGTAAGCCCAAAAGAGAATTTCTTTCAAATGTTTTGGTGAGGGCTGCGGCCGGTCTTGAATGATAACGCGGTTCTGATCTGGTCTTTGGCATAGCGTTTAGTTAAAAGGAAAAAATTATGACAATAAAAGTGAGGACGTTAATGACCGTCATCGTTGTTTTAACCCTCATATTGGGAGCCTTTGCGCAAAAACCGGGTAGTCAGCCGGCTCAAGTCAATCTTGATGTTGTGATCGATGACCTTGTGAGCCAGGGATTGTTCGGATTCGCTTCGGACGGCGGTGGCACATACGTCCACGGAAGTCAGGGCGTGGCAGCCTCATTTCTATCCACGGGTGTGCTGAGCTTTAAGACTGGCAACCGAACGGCGACAGCATATTACTCGACGCCGGTTGAACCCGTCGGGGCACCGTTGGCCGGCTCGACAAGCGGCAGCTCGTATTTCCTTACCTTTGTGAGATCCGGACAATATCTGCAGACCATGGCGATTGGTTCAAGCCGCTGCGAAGGGCTGGTCGGCAGCATGCCGATCTCGACCGATTATGCACGATATGTGGGATATCACGCCGGCAAGGGAACGTTGAGTGATCTTGGCTACATGCTTGTTACGCACCCTGATGCAAATACTTGGATCATGGACTCGAATTCTTCAGGAATATGCGGTTCAACTGCATATGACAATATCGCGCGGATAAATGATGCGAAAACCAAGGGCAAGGCAAACGACATTTTTCACGGCCGTTACTTAATGCCGCTAAGACTTGTTCTAACACGATATTAGAATCAACGAGCGGTCACCGGCTATCTCCCGCTAGTGTCTCCCACCATTTACCTTGACAGACCCCACGCGGGTTCTTATTATCAAGATTCGCGTGGGGATGTAGCTCAGTTGGCAGAGCGCTGCGTTCGCAATGCAGAGGCCAGGAGTTCGACCCTCCTCATCTCCACCAAACTTTATCAGACGAGCACACGCTCGTCTTTTTCGTTCTTACCGGCCTTTTCGAGATCCTCGATCAATCGTGAATTTGTGAGGTCGGATGTTTTAAGTGCGACCGCCAGTTCCCAGAGCTGGTCGAGCATTTCCATCCGATTTGTCACGGCCTGCGGCGACATATCAATCTTCATCGTCTAAACCTCGCAAATAATCAAGATCGATCAGATCTTTGGGCCTTCCAGCTGCTTCTTTCATTACTTTCATTCCAGCAACCGAGACCACGCGATACTCACCCGCATTCCATTTTACCAAACGGCGATCCTTCCACACGTCCTCGTACTTTTCTGTAGCGAGAATAAAATCAAGCGTGATCAATTCTTTCGTCGCGTGATCGATCTTTGAAATACGCCGGATGAGCGTCTCGCCGTTGTCAAAATTCAGCGGTAATCCTTCGATATCAAATCCGAGCGAACGCGCAGTTTCCATAACGGCGTCGAGATCTTCGGATAGGATGATCAAGTCAATATCGATCGTCGTCCTGAGAAAACCGTGTATGGCCATCGCCCAACCGCCACAGACCGCGTAATCGATCCCGCGTGTATTGAGAGCTTCGGTAATACCGATAAATTCGTCGAGAAGTCGAGCCATCGTAAATATTATAACCCCAACAATTAGCGTAGGATAGTCAATATTCGTCCAACAGGATAGATCCCAACCTCCTGATTTAAGTAATACGGCGAGCGGTCGTAGAAGAAGGTTAGTCTTGCACGCGGGCTTTTGGCGAAGGATTCGTCCTTCAATCGAGCCTCGAACTCCGCTTTTAGTTTTAGGTCAGCGGCGAGCATTTCTTTGGCGAGTTTTTCGATCTGATAGCTTTCGCCGTATTCTTTTTGCTCGAAGATCGAGTTGAAGAAACCCCAGTAAACAAATGAATCAGGGCCGTTTGGTTCGAGGAGATGGATCGCGACGTTTGCGGCTTCCTGATCCATTGGAATGAGGATTGAACCGGCGGCGAAGGTTCGCGACTCTTTGATCACGGTTTGTTTGGACGTGAGCGTGATGCGGTTTTCGAATGAGTTTGTGGACCATTTTGGTTCGGTTAGTTTATAGCTATCGACCTCTACGGTTCGTGCGGCCTTTAGGGTTTCGAATTTCACTCCGTGCAGACGCAGAACCTCGATCACGTCTTTATATTGCGGCGGGACGATGTAATAAAGCGGCGGAACAACGCTGCGTTCCACTTTGCCTTCGTCGAATTTCTTGATCGTGTAATTCTTCGGCGTGGTGCCGTAAACGATGCGTTTGCCGCCGGAGATGTCGCTGTCTTCGATCTTGTATTCGAGGCCCTTGAACGCGATCTCGGTTGGCTTGTTAGTGACGCCGAGCATGAGAGGGAATCGAGCCGCTGCGTTGTAGCTGCTTCCGCGAAACTTCGTCTCTTCGTCTGCGATCTGAATCGCGTCAAATAGACTCTGCTTCGAACTGCCGATCTCCTCGATAAAGTGCCGCAGCACATCATACGTTCCGCGTACTCGTGACTTGAACGGCTTGTAAACGTGCGTTTCGATCAAAAGGCCCGGGCGATTGCGGATTGCGGCGTAGCCGGTTGCGTATCTTGGAGTCGCAATAAATGTCGCGATCCCGCTAGTGATCTCGCGGCCGGCGAACTCTATGTAGTGCGTGAGCAAATTGCCTTCTTTCTCGACCTTTGGCACGACGCGTTTGTCGAAGTGTTCGTCCATCCATACGGCGATCGGCACGCTTACTTCCTGAAAATGCGCGTACTCATACGTTACGTTGTACTGAAAGTCCGCCGTCGGTGACGTGGCAGTCTATGAAAACGTCGGGCCGCCAAGTGTTCCACAGCCCCAACCAGGCACGGGTTTCGGGGGCGTCGGCTTTCATGTAGTCGCGGTTTAGGTTGAGATTGGTCGCGTTTGCGCGAAAGCCCATCTCGTCGGGTCCGTTTTGATTGATGCGCATGTAGGCGTTCGAGTTTTCGTGGCCATCGACGTTGTAGATGACCTCGAACAGGATGACGACGTCCTTCAAAAGATCGGCGCGCGTTCTTGTAATGGCGATGTCGCGAAACAGCGCGAGCCCGGCGTCCTTGCCGTCGATCTCGCCGGCGTGGATACCGGCCTGCACGAGCACGACGGCCTTGCCCTGTTTCCGCGCCAGCTCCGGCGTAAAAGCCCCGCCCGCCGCCGCGATCAGCAGCGGCATATCCCGCCCCTCGCCGCTCTTGCCGTAGCTCTTATAAACAACATCCCGCGAAGCCGCGTCCAACCTCTTCGCAAACGCCACCGCCTGCGCATACGTCGAAGTCTTCGCATACCCCGTCTCCTCCGCCACCGTCCGCCACTCCCTCGGCACATTCCCCTCGTCGCTCTGCGAAAAGAGCGAACCAAATAGAATAAAGATCGACGCGATGGCGTTTACAGATAATTTCATTTGGTTGATTATACGACGATTCATACCGAGGTCGGCTAGAAGATAAGAGTTTTAACCGCGAAAAGCGCTAAAGTCACGAAACGAAGCAATTGATTTCCGATTTCGTTGTGTTGTCTTTTCGCGGTTTGTCTATTCGCGGGTTAAATCTCTTAAAAATACAAAGAAGTGCGGCTTGAGTTCGGGAAACTCAAGCCGCTAATTAACAGATAGGATTTGCTGTAGGCCACGCGGAGTTGATAGGCAAAAGGCAGATTGTTATTGGCTGGATGTGTGTCGGTGAACAAACTTCTCCGCTTCGTTCAGTTCCCCGGCACGGAAACTTTTTTTCGGTGCGAGAGCCATGCCCAGCCGCTTAGCCTCGCGTTCGATGACCTTAGGATCGGTCTTCAAATTGTGTATCTCGTCCTGAAGCTGCAGATTTTCGTCTGTCAGGCTCTGGATCTGTGTCGAGAGCTGGTCGTTCTCGCGAATTTCCCCGCTCATCGTCGTGTACGCACGATAATTTATTGTCAAACCAAGCATCAGCGTCATCCCAAGCACGATCACAACCGCCGCCCAGATCGGCGCTTTACGCGTTTGCTTTGTATTTTTCGCTGCCTGCTTTCGCATATCAATTCATCAGGTAATCCCGGCCCGCTGCGAGCAGGGCATCGAGGTCGCTCTGGCTTTCGCTCTCGGCGTATATCCTCACCATCGGCTCCGTCCCGCTGGGACGCATCAGCATCCAGGCGTTGTTCTCGAAGAGGAACTTGACGCCGTCGAGACGGTTAATGTTTTCAATTCGGCGGCCCGCGATGTCGCTCGGCTCTTGTGCGAGCTTGTCTTTCAGCTTGGCGGCGACGTCGGGCGTCAGTTTGACGCCGATGCGGCCGGATTCGAGTTTGCCGTCGCGGCGGTAAAGCTCGTTGAGCTGCTCTGTCAATGTCGTCTGCCGTTCGGCGACCGCTTCGGCGGCCAAAAGGCATGCGAGGATCCCGTCTTTCTCGGGGTAATGCCCGCGTATCGAGAGTCCGGCGGACTCTTCGCCGCCGAGGATGATCTCGTCCTTATTTATCAACTCGCCAATGTATTTGAAGCCCACCGGCGTCTCGTAAAGCTTTATTCCTCTTGCTTTTGCGACGCGATCGACCTGGTGCGATGTCGCCACGCTACGCGCCACGCCGTTCGTCCAGCCGCGACTCTCTACAAGATAATCTGTCAATAACGCGACCAATCTGTTTGGCGTGATGAACTCGCCGTTGGCGTCGATCACGCCGAATCTGTCGCCATCTCCGTCAGTCGCGAGGCCCAATGTGAGGCCGTTCGCCTTAACCTTTTCGCGAAGCTCGGCGAGATGCTCTTCGCCCGGCTCCGGCGGCTGCCCGCCGAATGTCACGTCACGCCAGTCGTGTATCGTTTCGACCTCGATCCCGTGATCGCGAAGGCCTTTGTCCAAATATCCGCGGCCCGTGCCGTATATCGCATCGTCTGCGTAGCGGCTTTTCGCGGCGGCGATCACGTCGAAACGGATCTTGGTTTTCAAATCATCTAGGTACGCCGGACACGGATCAAAATCTTCGATCGAGCCGCCTGTCGCCTCTGCGGCTTTGATCTTTTTTTCAATGCCTTCTTCGATCTGCTTCGTGATCTCAGGCAAAGCCGGGGCTCCGTCGGCGGTCGAAAACTTTATCCCCTGATATTCAGGCGGATTGTGCGACGCGGTGAAATTCATCCCGCCCGCCGCACCCTGCAACCGTATCGCGTGCGAAATGGTCGGCGTAGGCGTCGGACCAGTGCATCGCAGTACGCGAAAGCCTTTTGCGGCGGCGATCTCAGCGGCGACGGCGACGAACTTCTCGCCCATGAACCGTGAATCGTTGCCGATCACGAGCGTTCGCTCTTGTTTGGTTGTCAAATAACTGCAGATCGAGTTGGTGACTAGCCGGACATTTTCAAATGTGAAATCATCCGCGATGATCGCACGCCAGCCTGATGTTCCGAATCTGATCACCATAAAACGGGACTTAAAACTACCGGCTGGTTTCCGGCGAACCAATTAACCAAAAACGCTAAATTGTTAGTCGAACCCCAAAATCCCTTGAAGTGTTTGAAACAATAGCATAAAGAAAAACACTTGTAAAGCGAAAAATGAAAAAATTATAACTCTATTGTTTGCTCGCCTTGATTTTCGATTTCGAGTCGTAACCGTGCGAAGCCCAAAGATCAGGAGATTCTGTGTCAAATAGATCCCTGACACGCCTAAATTCGCATTGTGTGTCAAAGTGACTCGCGACGATATTTCAATGAATACAAAATTGGACGCCGTAATACGTTGCAAATAAAGATGTTACATATTGCAATGTGCTCGACCCGTGGCACAACGCTTGCAATATAAATCGCGTACACGCGTGCCGCCTTGGTAATCTTGGAAATCGTAGAATATAGTGGGAATTTTGATGATTGTTGGTATATTTTACCACGACTGAAGTGCGGCCTTAACGCATAGCGTTTTTATTTTGGAGATAATTTATTATGAGAGCTGTAAAGCATTTTGAGAAGGGATTGACGTATGTCGCGAGCGGCGTTTTTAACGCTGTGAAATCGGTCAACCAGTTTAAGCCTAACGCATCGTTCATTCCGAAGTGGTCGGACAAGCCTTTGCTTAAATCGTGGCAGAAATCGAAGCCGACGCTTGGTTTCCCGCGGATGACGGATTCGTTGTGTCCCAACTGCGTCATCGAGGCGCGTGAATCGATCCTCGCCGGTGAGAAAGAGGTCTCGTTGCTGATCAACGAAAAGGTCGGCGAGATCAAGGCCCAGATCATCGAACGTGATAATGAGGTCTGGATGATCAAAGATTGTCCGACGCACGGCCATTTTGAAGACATGATGGCGATCGATGCTAAATTCCTGACGCACATCGAAGGCCTCTTCCCCGGCCGCGATATCGAAGCTCATAATGATGAGAAATTGCACAATCACGGCACGTCGTCGGTCAAATATGGCCGCGGAGCGGTTTTGACGGTCGATCTGACCAACCGCTGCAACATGATGTGCGACCCGTAGCTTCATGGACGCCAACCAGGTTGGCTTCGTTCACGAGCTGAGCATGGAAGACGTCTCCGAGATTCTCGACAATGCGATCCAGATCAAACCGCGTCGTCAGATGTCGGTCCAGTACTCGGGCGGCGAGCCTACGCTCAGTCCTTACTTCTTAGATGCAGTGCGTTATGCACGTAAAGTTGGTTACAACTCGGTCCAGGCCGCGACGAACGGTATTGAGTTCGCAAAATCGAAAGAATTCTGCCGCGAAGCCGCCGAAGCGGGCCTTCGCTTTGTCTATCTGCAGTTCGACGGTATCGGCAACGACGCCAACTCGCACCGCCAGATCGGCAACCTGTTTGACGTCAAACTCCGTGCGATCAACAACCTGCACGAAGCCGGCGTCGACATCATCCTGGTCACAACGCTTGTAAACGGCGTCAATAACGATCAGGTCGGAACGATCATCCGTTTCGCACTCGAAAATCCTAAAAAGATCTCGTTCATCGCGTTCCAGCCTGTGTCGTTCACCGGCCGCGACGAACTGATCACCGAGCAGCGTCGTCTGCAGCAGCGTTATACGCTGGCCCACCTCGCACATGACGTGCAGGATCAGGTCGGCATCACCGAACCGACACGCGATTGGTTCCCGCTTTCGTTGATGGGAGCGTTCGCCGATTTTGCGGACGTTGTTCACGGTCCTGAGAGCGATTGGGGACAGGTCAGCTGCGGCTGCCACCCGAACTGCGGCGTCGGCACGGCCGTGATGGTCAACAAGGAAACAAAGGAAATGGCACCTGTGCCGCAGTTCCTTTCGATCCCGGGCCTCGTCAAGGACATGCAGCACATCACCGATACGAACCGCGGCAAGTGGTTCTCGAACATCATGATGGGCCTCGCATTGCTCAAAAATTACAATCCGTACGGTGCACCCAAATCGTTGACGCTCGGCGGCATCCTCAAGAAGTTCGACAAGTCGTTTGGCCTCTCGGGCAAAGATTACGGTAAGGTCGGACCGGACCGCACGATCGAAGACATCGAGAAACGCCGTCAGGACCCCTGGAACTTCCTGTTTATCGCCGGAATGTGGTTCCAGGATCTGTTCAATTACGATTTCCGCCGCACCGAAATGTGCATCATCCCGTACGGCACGCAAGAGGGCGAGATCTCGTTCTGTGCATATAACACCGGCATCGGATGGCGCAACATCATCGAGCACATGCACCAAAATGCGACCGTCGCTCAGTGGTACAAAGAGCACGGCCGTCACGACGTTTTCGCCCGCGGAAAGAATGTCGAAATGGGCGACGCTTCGCACAGCCTCGTGCTGAACGAGGTCGATCTGGCCCGTCCGAACAAACCGGAAATGGAAGGCCCCAAGACCGCTGCCGAGGAAATGCAGATGATGCGTAAACTCTACCAGCAAATGGTCATGGACAAAGCCCAGATCAAAGCCGAACCAATGGTCCAGATCGGTGGTTTGAAACGCGAGAAGAAAGAAGACAAGTCGATGGCAGTTGCTGAATAATCAGCTATTTCTAAAGCCCGCACGCTAGTAAGGGCGTACAAACTAAAAGCCTCGTCGTGAAAACGGCGAGGCTTTTTGGGTTCCCGCATGTTAGGTGCATCCTTCTCATTAACTCTGTTAGAATCGTCACATGTCTTCAAATGACTTCCCAGAACTAGAAATAAACTTCTTATCGCATCCCGAACTTAGTAAGCTAGTCGCTCGTGACTATGAGGAACTAAGGAAACTAATTCCTTCCAACACGCCAAAATCTGTACTTGTACTTTCGGGAAGCATCATTGAAGGTGCATTGAGCGATGCTTTAATCTCCTCTGGGAAGTACGATATTAAGAGCGTCAACAAGCTGACGTTTGTAGAGATCATCGAGAACGCAAAGGCTCTAGGAGTCATTCGGAAAACTGAGCTCTCTTCAGTTCTACGTGTTTACCGAAATCTAGTGCACCCAGCACGCGAGGTGATAGACCAAGTTGAGTTTGATGGAGCGGATGCGACATTAGCTCGGGCAGCGGTGGATGTTGTTCTTAAGGAGCTGCGTACCTGGAGTTTGTTTTCTCATGCAATCAAACAGATTACAGAAAACGAAGCCTTGCTCCTTAAGATTTTTGCCGACCCTCCAACCCCCACTAGCGTTTGAACATAAGTGGCTATCTTATGAAGCGTATGGGTCGATTAGTTCTCTTGTAGACCGAGGTCTTATCGTTGCTGATGGTGAGATTACAAACAAGGTCGGCGAGATAACAAACCGTGTTCATATAGCCTCAAAGGCAAAGCGATATCTCGAATCACTTTATTTTGAAGATCCCATGTTGCGGGAATCCGTGAGCATAAATCTCCGAAACGTCGCTTCGTTAGGTGCATCAGGGTCCGGCGCGGTAGGGTTCGGAAGAAATCGTTAATACTATGGCTTCATACCTATATGTTTGGAACCCCAAAAATTGGAATTGGGATGATATCGATTATGCGGCAGACTGTGTGGTTAATGGCGATAGATATGATGTGTTTTGGAGTTGCTTAAGTACACGCTCAGTGAGAATTGGCGACCGTTTCATTCTGATACGTTTGGGCAAAGAACCTAAAGGTATTTTGGGTTGCGGGTACATTTCGTCCCTGCCCTATTCTATGCCACATTGGAACGAAGAAAAGAGGACAAGTGGGGTAATGGCTCCGCGAACCGACCTCCTCTTCAAGGCTCTGTCAGCGGAACCAATCATACCTTTAGACTATTTAATCCAGCGGTATCCAAACTACCATTGGACGTCACAGGCCAGCGGAGTGTCACTTCCTGATTTAATTGTTGACGATCTGTTCGCAATCATACAGGACGATATTCGATTTTCCTTCACCACAATGGACCTAAAGGCCGTTCGGGAATACTCGGAGGGCAAGCCTAAAAAGACTACTACATGGACCTATGACCGGAGTACCGAGGCTCGTAATGACTGCATTGAACATTATGGTTACAAATGTGAAGTTTGCAGATTTGATTTCGGAGCAACGTATGGTGATCGCGGAAGGAACTTTATTGAAGTCCACCACTTAAAGCCTATCGCTGACATTAAACGTGAATACAAAATTAATCCGATTAAGGACTTGCGACCAGTATGTGCAAATTGCCACAAGATGCTTCACCGTCGTAAGCCCGTTTTGTCGATTGAGGAGCTGAGAGCCTTGATGCCATGACGCACTTCAAATTATGGTTTCACCCGCCTCTTCGATTATTTCGATTCAGAGCATAACAGTCCATAACGAACAACGAACGGTGAACAGCCAATTGCGAACAACGAACAGCGAACAGGGAACATTTAATCCTTTTCCTGATCGCGGAGCGTGGCTAGGAAGGCGGTTAGGGTTGGGTGGTAGGGTTGGGTGGCGGTGGAGTTGGTACTAGTGCTTTTCTAGCGTTCTTCCTCGATCATTTCGATCCAGAGCTTTAGTGTAAGATCTTCGCGGTCGGGGTTGCCAAGGTAGACGCGGAGTTCGTCGTAATAGCGGTCACGCAACACATCCAGCTCAAGCGGCACGACGCGGGCTAGGTGTTTTACGTCGTCGCGATCGCGTTCTGTGTTGCGTTCTAGCTTGGTGAGGGCAATGTCGTATGGGTCGAGTGCGTAGAGCTTTAGGTTTTTGTATTGGCCGGCGAATACCTCTGTGAGGCGGTCGGTGTAGTCTTCGGGCGGCGTGGCGACTCCGACGGGATCGAGGTAAACTTTGTGCTGTTTGTGAAGCGGCGATCCCTGACCGGCATGTTCGAGGAGGTTTGGATCGAATCTGATGGCGGTCAGCGCATCAAGGTCGCGGGTCTGACGCGTTGAACCATAGATGACGGTAACAACAAAGCCGCCGATGAGATGTAAATGTGTCTCTTCGCCGACGAACTCGTCGATGTCCTTTAGAAAAGAACGCCAGGGTTCGGGCGGCTTGTTAATCAACATAGTGATCCAGATATCGCGGTGAAAGATCGGAAAGCAAGTGCCAGTGTTTTGCTTCTTTTGTGCTGTGGGTGGCGAGCCATTTTCTCTCGGCGTTTGTCATTGTTTCATTGCATAGTGTTCCTACCATTTCGAGTTTAGAACGCTCTAGTCCAGCCTCATAGCTTTCGAGTTTTTGCGCGGTGGCTTTCTTGCCATGTCTCTCGGCCATTCGTCTGGCGACACTGGTTACAAATCCCAGGCGGTTCTGCAGATCGTGAGCTTTGGCGGTCATTACGACGGAGTTCCATTCGAGGTCGGGGAACTCGAAAAGCAGCCAGGGAAGAGCTTCGACCAGACGTGCGTCTCGCTTGTCTGCATTGAGTGCCGAAAGAAGAACGTCCGCAGGATTCTTCAGTTGTGAAGGCTTCCAATGAGAAAACCCTTTGTATCCTAGGGCAGCCAGATCCCCCGTGAGTTGATCATCGGACACCTTGGTAACTTTATGGTCCTTTGTTTTGGCCGGTAGTTCCGTGGGTCGAACATGCATCTTTTTAACAAGCTTCTTTTTCAGCCTTTCGGTAAGGCGGCGCTTGTCACTCTCGAGCAGAGAAAGATAGGTTTGTGAAACTCCTAGAACCTTCGCTGCTTCGTCTTGGGTAAGGCGACTATTCTTCCGATATTCCTTTAATTCTCGACCAGTCATATATTCCCCTGGTTGTAATATTACAACCTTGTAATAATATTACTCGTAATTATATAATTGTCAACAACTTAATTACTAACTGAGTAGAGTTTTTACACTATTTATGGCGGATCTTACCTCTCCCCTTTCGAATATCTTGCATAACTTCCATCATCAGAATGCGGAAAGCGGACCTTACCTCTCTCCTTTTAAATACTTCATATAGCTGCCGTCGATGACTTCGTCAACTAAGACCTCTTTGCTGCTGCGCTTCGATAGACGCTTGAGGGAGCGTTCGTGGGCGCGTTGGGCTAGCCTCCCACCACCCCGTCCGGCAAGGCCGTCCACCCCTCCTCGGGCAGGAGGGGAGCTTAGATCGGCGGTGTGGTCGCGGATGAGGTCGTGTTCGGTGGCGGGGCCGAGGTAGGTGAAGCCGAGGAAGGGCTGCGGAGCAGCCAGTGACGAGTGATGAGTGACAAGTGACGAGTCAGAGTTGGGAGCGCTCAGGCGTTTGCGGCACGGTTGTTTGTCGGAAAATCCGGTGGTGCGTTCTAGTTGGAAGGCGAGGACAGGGGCGTAGGGGAATTGAGAGTTGAGAATTGAGAATGGAGAATGTTCCGGCCGAACCGCGGCCAATTGAGAGTTGAGAATTGAGAATTGAGAATGCCCGGGACCATTTTCCACTTTCAGTTCTCCGTTTTCCGCTCGCGGTCCGTTCTTTGATTTGAGCACCTTTATATAGCGGTATTCGGGGCCGAATGTGGTGCGGCCGATGGCGACGACGGTGTCGGCTAGTTCGGCGACTTGGCGGCCGAGGGAGAGGTTGGTGAGAGAAAGTGGGCGGAGAGAACCACCCCGTCCGCCCAAGGCGGCCACCCCTCCTTGGTAAGGAGGGGAGCTAAGACCGCGAGCCGGACGCGGCGGGGAGCTTTTGAGGTGTGTGAGGACGAGGATCGAGCAGCCGTGGAGGGCAGCCATTTTGCGGAAGTTGCGGAGCCAGCGCGCCGGGCCGTTGGAGCGTGGGGCGGATGGTTCGAGGGCGGCGAGGTCGTCGATGATGAAGACGTTGGCTTCGGAATAGCGGATCGCGAGATCGACCGAATGCCGCAGGTATCGTGCCATGTCTCCGCGGAAGTGTTCGGGAGCCTTAAGATCTTCGGCGTAGCCTGAGCGTTCGAAGAAGGCTGCGAAGCGGTAGCTGACGGGCAATTTTCCGAGAATTGGAGAAGGGCACGTGTATCGTTCGCGCATCTTGGCGGGCGAGGTTTCGAGGTCGAGATAGAGAACTCGTTGGCGTCGCGGATGCGGGAAAAGTTTTGCCACGGGCGGCGTTGGCGGGCCGAACGACATCTGTTGCTGCGGTTCGCGGAACGGCTTTTTGCCGCGGGCGATCGATTCGGCGATCTGAACGGCGAGGATGCTCTTTCCAACGCCTGTTTCACCGGCCAATACCGTGACATCGCCCGGACGCCACAGATCGCCGAATAGATATTCGGGGCGGTATGCGGGCTTGATGTCTCGCAGCCAGTCATTTACGGGAAAACTCTGAAGTGCTCCGGTGCTGCAATATAGCTCAGGATTCTGCTGTTTGAGCTTTTCGTGGAGCTGTTTCTGTTTTTGATCTTCTTTTCGATCGGCGGAGGAATCGTATCTATCGGCGTCGTAATATGTGTTGTCTTGGTACATTTTGGCTACTACCCGCGTTTGATACGGGCGTACGAACATAATATATGAATGTATCGTGCATTGTCAAGCGTATTGTGAATGCAACGAAAGGTGTTTTTTAGGTTTAAGGTGCTCGATACGCCCTTACTATCGTGCGGGCTTGTGCAAGGACGCGAGCCTCGGAAAAACACCTTTCCTAAGGTGCGGGTTTCGGGGCTGTGGACTTTGGTAGCTCGCGGACTCTTAGTTCCTGGATCAGCGGCGGATTTTCGGGGCTGAGTGTGAAATAGACAAGGATATTTGCGTTCTCGCCCTCGATGATGAAAGTTCCGCGAAGCTGGTTCTCGGGGATCAGTTCCTTGACGGAGATGATCTTGCCGGCTTTTGCCCACAGGGCGGCGTAGTCTTTCTTGAGAATGTCGATCGGATAATCGGGGAAAAAGTTTTCGGCGAAGATGCCGCTCTTTTCGGCGTTTTCCCAGGCCGGAATTATCTTGAGCAGCTCGGCTTTTCGCTGGGCGAGTATGTTTGAGACGGGCAGTTGGCGCGGTTTGAGGTCGGCGTTCTTGACCATCAGGTCGAGAACCTGCAGCGTGATGCCGCCGAGGCTCGCATAGGTGACATTGCCGAAAGCGACGACACCGATGCCGTATTCCGGCATTATCCGCCAATGGCTGCCGAAGCCGGGCAGTCCTCCGCCGTGAGCCAGGTAAACGCGGTTGTCGCAATCGCGGAGCCAGGAGAGACCGTATCCGTAGGCACCGGCCGCGGCGCATGTTCGTCCGCCGGGATAAGTGAAATTGGGCAGCAGGCCGATGAAACGCCATGGATGCTGCATTTCGCGAACGGAACTTCGCTTGATCGGGCCCGTTTCGGCGGCATTTGACGGTGGCCACGCCGACAAGTGAAGCGCCATATACTTACTGAATTCATCGATCGACGAGATCATACCGCCCATAGAGCCCCACGAGCCGTCGGGAGTGTCGTGAAGCAGCGTTTCTTCGTTCCACTTTTCGTTCAGCCAGCGATAGCCGTGAGCCAGTTTGTCGGGTGCAACATTGCCGTATTCCCACTCTGAGGTCGTCATTCCCAGCGGCCGCCAGATATTGTCGCGAATGTATTGCTGATAAGGTTTGCCCGAAGCCTTCGTGATGATGCGGCCCAAAAGGGCGAAGCCGAGATTGGCATACTCGTAAGCGATTTCCGGCGGGTTTGAAAATGAGATCTTGCCGTTCAGCAGAGCCGAAAGCTCTTTGTTAGTGTCGGCCAGTTGACGGTCGCCCCACGGGTTGTCCTCCGGAAATCCGGCTCCGTGCGTCAGGAGTTGGCGGATGGTAATGTGCGTCGAATCGGCGGTCGGGTATTTCTGATCTTTCAGCTCAGGCACGTAGAGATAGGCCGGATCGTCAAGTTTGAGCTTGCCGTCGTCGCGAAGTTTTAGGATAGCCATTGCCGTGAAACTCTTGCTCATCGACGCGATCCGGAATAGCGAGGAGGTGGTAACAGGGATCTTCTTTTCGACGTCCGTATAGCCGTCGGTGCCGGAAAAAACGAGCTTTCCATCGACGACCACGCCAAACGCCACGCTGGGAAAGTGATTCTTTGCCGCGTGCTCCTTGACGATCTTTTCGATCGCAGGAAATGTTTGTTTGATCTTGTCGAGCCTCGCCGGATCGGTAAATTCGGCAGTCTTATATTCGGTGTCAAATGCTACTACCGTCGAGTGCTTGACCTGACCATTTGACGAGAGACAAAGAATCAAAAGAAGAAGTGAACTGTAAACGCCTTTCATGAATGTGCTCCGAATGCCAAAGTCAATGCCGACCGCTACCGTCGATGATATACGATAATCTAACTGCCAACATACCAGAATGTATATCCGAATGAAAAGGAATCTAAGGTGTTTGGCCGCCGTCTGTATTCAAACGAACAGACTGACCAAAACGATTGTCCTAATCTGAACGAGTAAGGAGAAAAACTATGTCAATACCAAATAAAGACGAAGTCGAAGGAAAATGGGAACAGGCGAAGGGCTGGGTCAAGGACAAGGCCGGCGAGGTGACGAACGATCCGAAACTCGAGGCCGAAGGCGAGGCCCAGAACGCTGCGGGCGACGCACAGGAAACCTGGGGCAAAGTGAAACGCGGTGTCGGCGACGCGGTCGAAGCGGTCGGCGATGCGATCAAGAGGTAGGGTTCGAAGCCAGAAGCCAGAAGCAAAAAGCCCTGCTGAATTTTCAGTAGGGCTTTTTCTTCGATCAAAAGATCACATTTGGCGGTGCGCCGGGAACAGGTTCCCGGAAGGGATCGGGTTCCGGTTGAGGAAACGGGTTGTCCGGATCGATCGGCGGATCGACGACGGGATACGGATCCGGTTCTTCAGGTACATGCGGAATGCCTTCGGGCTCCGTCGGATTGGGCGTGTCCGGTGCTTCTGGCTTCGATACCGGATCTTTCTTTTCTATCAAAGTGTTATTTTCAGTATTCATAAATGCCTCCTGAAAACAATACTATTCTGTAATACCGAGGAAGTATGTACGTTTCGATACAGAGGTTTCGCAGGGCTCATGCAATTGATGGCGTACTGCAGGGGAAACCTCTGCTTATTTCGCGTTCATCCAATCGTCGCCGACACCGATCTCGACGACGAGCGGCACGTCGAGAGTGGCGGCGGCTTCCATTTCTCGTTTGATGAGGACCTTGGCGGCGTCGACCTCGGACTCCGGGCCCTCGAAGAGCAGTTCGTCGTGCACCTGCATGATCATTTTTGTTTGCAGCTTTTCGGCCCTGAGGGCATTGGCAACGCGGATCATAGCGATCTTGACGATGTCGCTTGCGGTGCCCTGGATGGGCATGTTTATAGCTTCGCGTTCGGCACGCGAGCGGACGGCGAAATTGCGGTCGTTGATCGACGGGAAATAACGCCGGCGGCCGAAGAGCGATGATATGTATCCCTTTTCGCGGGCCTCGACGGGCGTGCGGTCCATGTATTCGCGGATGCCTTTGTACGTTTCAAAATAGTCGGCGATGACCTGTTTTGCTTCGCTGCGACTGATGCCGACCCGCTGCGACAGGCCAAACGCCTCGACGGCGTAGGCGATGCCGAAATTGACGATCTTGGCGAGACGGCGTTTCTCTTTCATCTCTTTTTCGGTCGTCGCTCCGAAAACGAGCCTCGCCGTCTGGGCGTGTATGTCCTCGTTGTTCTTGAACGCGGCGAGCATATTCGCGTCTTGCGTAATGTGGGCGAGAATTCTCAGTTCGAGCTGCGAATAGTCGGCGGAGATGAGCTTGTTTCCTTTCTCCGGAATGAATGCCTTGCGGATGCGCTGGCCGAGTTCGGTGCGGACGGGAATGTTCTGCAGATTTGGCTCGGTCGAACTTAGGCGGCCGGTGGCGGCGACCGTCTGATTGAGCGCACCGTGAATGCGGCCGTCGTCAGCGATCATTTTTGGCAGAGCGTCGGCGTAGGTCGCGCGTAGCTTGTCGAGCTCGCGATAGTCGATGATGTGCTGGGCGATCTCATAAGTTTCGGCGAGTTCGACAAGCACGTCGTGGCTCGTCGAGATCTGGCCGGTAGCCGTTTTGCGGCCGGTCTCGATGTTGAGTTCGCCGAAGATCTCGCCGACCTGTTTGGGCGAACCTATATTGAATTCACGGCCGGCGATCGCGGTTATCTTCTCGCGGAGCGTTTCCAGTTCTTTTGAGATGAACTCGGAGAACACGGTCAGGCTTTCGCCGTCGACCTTCATGCCGACGAGCTCAATGTCGGCGAGGATCGGTATCAGCGGTAGTTCGATGTCGGTATAGATGTTCTCGAGGCCGTTCTCCCGCAGCTTTCCGCGCATTATCGGCGTCAGACGGGCGATAAAATCGGCGTTTTCGGCCGTCCGGAACGCGGCTTCGTCAAAGCCCTCGGGGACGGCGAACGCTGCGTCGGTATCGGCGTAGATCTGAGCAAGGAACGGGATAGGGTACGTCGAACGCGTCGATTCGAGCAGGTATGCGGCGATGAGAATGTCGTCTTTGACCGATTCGGGACGGATATCGAGGGCGAGCAGCGGGCCGAGATTTCGCTTTTCGTCGTAAGCCGATTTTTCGAGAAAACCGTTCGTCAAAATATCCTTAAGCGTTCCCTTGGCGGCTTCGATGCCGCCTTCGAAATTTTCGAGATCGATGTAGAAAGCCTCGCCATTGCCGAGCCCGATGCCAAGCCCGAGCGGAGCTTCTTTTCCGTAGCAGCTCGCTTTTTCGTTGGTGTTGGCGTCGTTTGCGAGAAAGCTCCAACTGTCGGCTTCAAATAGGCGGCGAGTGAGTTTGTCGAGGGCATCGCGGTTCGTTATGACCTCATACTTTGCCGTCGCATTGGCTTCGCTGCGGGCGATCTGGGCGTCAAAGAGTCCGCCGCCGCTCGGCTCACCGGTGTATTCGGCAGCGGCAGCCGCAGATGCCGAGCCCGGGCCGGCGAATTCGTTGGTCAGGGTCTTGAACTCAAGCTCCCGGAAAAGCTCGTATGCCTTTTGGCGGTCGGGATGGCCGGCCTTGAGGGCCTCGATGTCGATGGTCATCGGCACTTCGCAGTGGACCGTTGCGAGTTCGAGCGACTGTTTGATTATCGTCTGGTTGTTCTGTAGGCTCTCGCGATAGGTCTTGTGCGAGATCTCCTCGGCCCGCTCCATTGCTTCGAGTGCTGAGCCATATTCGAGGACGAGTTTTAGCGCACCTTTGGCACCGATTCCGGGAGCTCCAGGGATATTGTCGACGGCATCGCCCATCAAGCCGAGCAGATCGATGATCTTGTTTGGCGGCACGCCGAATTTGTTTGTGACCCAGGCCTCGTCACACCATTCGATCGGCGGAACGGGCACTTTCCGTTTGAGATTTTGCGAATTCTGCCGCATTGCGATGATGTACGGATCGCGAACAAGTTGGCAGAGGTCCTTGTCATTGGAGACAATGACCGCCTGCATTTTCTTTTTTTCACATTCCTGCGCAAATGTGCCGATGACGTCGTCGGCCTCGTAGCCGTCCATTTTCAGGATCGGCACGCCGAACGCCTCGCACACCTTTTCGATATACGGCAGTTGAGAAGCGAGATCGTCGGGCATCGCTTCGCGGTTGGCTTTGTATGCCTCGAACGCGTCGTGGCGAAATGTCGGCACGGCGGTGTCCCAAACGGCGGCGATGTAGTCGGGCTTTTCGTCGTTTATCAGCTTGCGCAGCATGTTAGTAAAGACGAACACGGCCTGCGTGACCTGGCCTTTGCTGTTGTGCATTGGCTCCTGCCGCATGCCCATCGGGGCAAAGAACGCACGAAAGATATGCGACATCGCGTCGATCAGGAATACTCTTTTCATTTAAACGACTTTACCACGAAATCACGAATTCTTGGCCTGGCTGACGGCTCTTTGCATAGCCATTTTTGAATCTTGAGCAAAGGCCTTTTGGAGCGAACGGCTGATCGGATAGCCGATCTTGGCGAGTAACGCCGCGGGACGGGAAAAAGCGAAAATGTCGTACCAGACTTCGTCGGAATCGGCGTTATATTCGACGGAAAATCGCTCTTCGCCGATCTCGCCGTGTTCGGTCAGCGTGCCGTATGCAAATCCAAATTTGTTCGGTTCGTTGATCGTATAAACGATCCGAGCGGCATTGAGCGAATAAAATCCGTAGTGACTGACGAGAATAGCCACGGTTTGTCCTGTTTCGATAGGTATGTCGCTGCTTATCAATTCGACCCAACCGAGGTCGAACATTTTCCATTCGCGGATCGCAGTTTTGCCGTGCTCGAATACCTCGATGCCGACTCCGAGCCTTGCGGGCGGTATGTGCCGGGGCGGCCGGAAAATGGTCATGCCCTCGTCAGGAATGTTGAACCGCTTGCGGTCGTTAATAGGAACAGCTGACTTGGATCAAAAGACCAGAATACTGCCTGCTGCCTGTTTCAGCCAATCGATGCCGAGTTGAACAATCTTCGACTACTTTATCGAGCGCCTTTGACAGCATTTCGCTCGTGCGGTAATCTTATCGTTCGCCTTTTGATGGGCGATCTGTTGTGTCCGGTTCGTCTAGGGGTTAGGACACCGCCCTTTCACGGCGGCAACACGGGTTCAAATCCCGTACCGGATACCATCTTTATTGATAGGTTTTGCATCATAAGACATATACGAAAATTCGCTTCTACCCGAAGCGAATTTTTTAGTTTAGGGGATATAAATGCTAAAACGATCCGCGATCATATTTGCCATCACATTATTTGCCGCATTTGCTGCTTTCGCACAGACCGATACGGTGATGGTCTTGCCGTTTGAGAACACGACGCAAAAGGCCGAATTCAATTGGGTCGGCGAGAGTTTTGCCGACTCGCTATCGGATCTGCTGCGCATTCCGGCGTTAAATGTTGTCTCGAACGAAGAGCGCAAACTGATACAGCAGAGATTGCGGATACCGCTAACCAATCTGCCGAGCCTTGCGACCTCGCTTAAGCTCGCGCGCGAGAGCAATGCCACTATCCTGATCGCCGGCAAATACAACATCATTCCTGCCCAGGGCGAAACGGCGGCGACGATAAATGTGACGGCAAAGATCGTTCGTGTGAACGAGGGCCGTTTTATGAACGAAGAGTTGGCAGACGGCCGCCGGATCACGCGTGACATCAGTGTGGGCGACGCGCTCGGCAATTTGCAGACGATACAGGGTCAGGTCGCGTATCAGATATTGTATCAACGCGACAAATCGCTTGCGTTCTCGCAGAACGATCTCGTGACGATGGCGACCAAAGTGCCGGGGCGTGCGTTCGAGGCATATATCAAAGGCCTGTTGACGCCGGCGATGGAGGCCCGCGAGAATTATTTCAAGAACGCCTTACGGCTCTTTGCCGAAGCGACGCCCGACGCCATCTACTCTGATGCGGCACTCGAACTCGGGCACATATACCTAAATCAGCGGAAATTCAATGAGTCGATCGACTCATTTGAACGCGTCATCAACGCTCATCAGCAATGCGTCGACAAGGCCAAGGCTGAGAGCAAGGCGGTCGTGTAACGACGAAACCTTTGCCGAGGCCTCGTTCTATATCGGGCTGATACAGTGGCAGCAGGGCAATTTTGAATCGGCCCTGGCGACGCTTCGGCCGTTAGCGGACGACCTGAAGCTGACGAGCGTGTACAACGCGTTGGGCGCGATCGCGGTTGCGGCATCGCGTTCGGAAAAGAAAAATCCGGCAAAGGCAGCGGCATTGTTGACCGAGGGAATAGGGCTCTTGAGAAAAGCGTCTGAGTCCGCACCCGATGATGCGAATATTCGATTCAATTACGGAGCCACGCTGTTTTTGAGCGAGAATTACGGCGAGGCTGCGGCCAGCTCAGAAACGCCATCGCCGCCAGCCCGCGTGACGGCGATGCGTATTATCTGCTGGCCAAGACCCTCGAAATTCTCAAAGATCCGCTTGCCGTACAGATCGACAACGAGGCACGCAAATATCTGACGACGAACAACCGTTACGCCAATCTCGAAAAGGAATGGCAGCGGTCGAAGTCGATCGCTGAGCTGAATCTGCGTGTCCAGCAGCCGCTGAGAAAGGACTTTGTGGCGGTCGTGCTCAGCCGTCGGCAGGGAGCTTCGACGACGGCCGCACAGATGAGCGAAACCGACAGCCTGCTCGCACAGGCACGTACGCAGGTCAAGAACGGCAACGACGACGAAGCAATGGCGACGCTCCGCCGGGTGCTGGCGAGCGAACCTATGTCCGCCGAGAGCTATTTGCTGCTAGGAAAGATCCATCTGCGGCGAGGAGACATCGAACAGGCGATCTCGTCATTTAAAACGTCGGTGTTTTGGGATAACCGTCTGGTCGATGCCCACGTCAGCCTCGGCAAGATCTATGTCGAAAAGGGCGATTGCTTACAGGCAAAGAATTACGCAGCATCGGCAAAGGAGATCAATGGGGAGAATCAGGACGTGATAGCGTTACAAAGGTTGTCAGATCGATGTTCGAAATAGTGCAAATGGGAGTCGAGTGTCCAGAGTTTAAGGCTCCAAGTTGTAAGGCATTAGTTATTCCAAATATTTTTTTGATGAATTAGCCCGTATTTACGGGCTTTTTTCATTTTCTTTCCCTTCGGGGTGTGAGCTTTAACTTTGACGTCACTCCGTGGCACGCTACGTGCAATAGGGTACTGCGGCCAGCTTGGTCCTAGATCAAGACCCCGCCGCCATCACTACTCCGAGCGCTGTTTGCCACTGTGCTCGTACACCTTCCGAGCGTTCCTTCAGTTGTCCTTCCTTTAGAGCCCGACCAGAAATGGCCGGGCTTTCCTTCGTTTAAACCCCTGTATTTATCGATATATCAGCAAAGACGATTTTCGTTCATTTTGAACTGTTTGGTCCGTCGTTGAATTGTCCGAAATATTCGTGCAGAGTGACCGAAAATCGATCACGCAATGTGACAGATTGACAGAATTTGTCACTCGAAGATGACGGAAATTGTACATTGGGTCGGGACTCGTTCATTTTGGTTGATTGCCGGTCGTGATTGGATGGGATTTCTGTCGCTGAGTCACCCCAGAAGCTATCATTAAAGGGGCCAAGATAAGAAGAAAGGGCGGGAAGTTGAAAATCCTGTTAGAATGATCGGAATGGCGTTTGCGGTTTGTGACGGATATTTCCGTCTTGGCAGAATGCTTTGCTGGCTGTGCTGGCGGCGGTGTTGTTGATCCTGGCGTTTCCCGATTTCGAATACTGGTTCCTCGCGTGGTTCGCGCTTGTGCCGCTGATGTGGGCGGTGGAGCGGGAAAAGGAATCGGTTGTGCGGTCGTTTGTGACGGGCTGGTTGTTTGGTGCGGTCTTCTTTTTCGGCACGTGCTGGTGGCTGACGTTTGCTCCGATCAACTACGCGCACTTTCCGCCGTGGCTGGCGTATTCGGGCATGGTCTTTGTCGCGCTCATCGTCGGAGTGTTTCCTGCATTGTTTGCGGGGATTTTGTCGGTGCTGCTGCGAAAGTTTGGCTCATGGGCATTCCTCGCGGCTCCGTTTGTTTGGGTGTTCACCGAGTTCTTGCGGTATTGGGTGACGGGAAATAATTGGAATGCGATTGGGTATTCGCAGGCATTTTTCCCGAGTCGACGATTATCCCTAAGCCTTTTACGGTCTATCCCTAGCATCGGTCGGATTCTTCTTGTTATGATGAGTTCCGCTATCTCGCAAGTCTTTGCTATCTGTTTATTTAATGCGAATCGAAGAGGGTTTTTGGCATGGGTTGCCATCTTTTGTTTTGCTTGGCCGCCATTGGTGGTTTACGAGCTGTACATTTCCTCTTCAAACAATGGCGATCATCGACAAAATCCGCCGAAGTCGCCAAAGTTGTCGCCATTCAACCAAACGTCCCGATGAGTGGGCTTGATTATCAGGAATGGGGCGCATCAGTTGATCTGGCTCAGATCGAGAAAGCTTGCGGTACAGCGGATAACTGATAAGGAAAAACTGATAACGTCAGAGCAGCCAACAACGAACAACGAACGACCGACGCTCGTCATTCTGCCCGAATCGCCGATGAATTTCATGTATGAGGACGACCGGGAGTTTCAGAAGTTTATAAACGATTTTGCACGGCGGAATAATGTGAGTGTGTTGTTCAATTCGGCTGAGCCGGACGCGACGAATGGGAAGTATTTTAATTCGGCGGTGATGGTGGGGCCCGAGGGCAGAGAGGTGTCGCAGTATGATAAAATCTTCCTTCTGCCCTTTGGCGAGGCGGTGCCTTCGTTTTTAGAGGGAATCGTACCGGGTTTTGTCGGTAATTTTTCGTACGGACGCGAATACGATATTTTGCCGGTTGGTGACGCCAAGGCGGGCGTGATGATCTGCTTTGAATCGCATTTCGGAGCACTCTCGCGGCGTTATGTTCAGGACGGAGCCGATGTCCTGATTGAAATGACCAACGACGGCTACCTTGGCCCGACGCCGGTCCTGCGGCAGCATCTCGCAAACGCCGTATTCCGCGCCGTCGAGACAAACCGTCCGGTCCTCCGCGTCACCAACGTCGGCATCACCGCCTACATCAACGAACGCGGCCAGGTCCTCGATCCGCTGCCTTCATATACGGAAGGCACACGCGTTTGGTCGGTCGCCAAATCCGACGGCGGACAGACATTCTACGTACGATACGGTGATTGGTTTGCGTGGTTGAGTACGATTTTGACGTTGGGAATGTTGGGATTTAGCTTTCGGCGTCGCGGCGACTCTGCGATCTCGGCGTAAATCTCAGCGGTCTCTGCGTGGAGAAAAAGTTTAACGCAAAGATTGCAAAGGAAGACGCAAAGGACGCAAAGAAGAATCAAGACTCGCAGAGAAGAATTAAGAAATGGAACTCACAGAACTACAGACAAAATTCGACACGATCAAAGATAAAGTTACCCAACTTGGGAGGTTTCTTTGACGCGCCTGCCAAAGAGAAAGAACTAGCGGAATCGGAAAAATTGATCTCGGAGCCGGGTTTTTGGGATGACCAGGAACGGGCGCAAAAGGTCGTGCAGCAGCGGTCGCGGATCGAGCGCGCCTTAAACAGCAGGCCGGGTTTGAGACGGGTGTTTCGGATGCCGAGGTGCTGTTCGAGTTTGCGGCTGAGGATCCGGATTCGGCGATCGAGTTGGTCAAGCTGATCGACGGGCTAGAGAAGCAGGTCGATGCGGCTGAGATCGAGAGTTTGCTGTCGGGCGAGACTGACGTGAACAACGCGATCTGTTCGATTCAGGCCGGTGCGGGCGGGACGGACGCGCAGGATTTTGCACAGATGCTGCTGCGTATGTATCTGCGCTGGTGTGAAAAACGCGGGTTTAAGGCCGAGGTTTTGGACGAGCAATCGGGGTCTGAGGCTGGCATCAAATCAGCGACGTTTCGTGTTGAGGGCGAATATGCTTACGGGCTGCTTTCGGCTGAGGCTGGCGTGCATCGATTAGTTCGTATTTCGCCGTTCAATTCTGGTGGAAGCCGTGAGACTTCGTTTGCTTCGCTGTTTGTGTCCCCTGAGATCGACGAAAATATCGAGGTCAACATCGAGGACAAAGACCTGCGAATCGACACCTATCGTTCGTCCGGTGCGGGCGGCCAGCATGTAAATGTTACCGATTCTGCCGTGAGAATCACGCATATTCCGACCAATATTGTTGTAACATGTCAGAATCAGCGTTCGCAGCTGCAAAATAAAACGGTTGCGATGAATGTGCTGCGGTCGAAATTATACGAGTTGGAATTAGAAAAACGCCGCGAGTCGGCGTCGGAGCTCGAGGCGACCAAACAGGACATCGCGTTCGGTTCGCAGATACGCAATTACGTACTGCACCCTTACAAGCTGGTCAAAGACACGCGGACAAAATTTGAACGAACCGACGTTGAAGTTGTATTGGATGGTGATATTGACGAGTTTATAAAAGATTTTTTGGTGTTTAAGAAACAGGGATAAGGGACGAGTGCCGAGGGACAAGAGAAAAGCCCTCGCACCTGATCCCTCATCACTCGTCCCTAACAAGCAATGAAAGTTTGCCCGACATGTAAAGAGACGTATCAGGACGACGACATTAATTTTTGTCTGGCGGACGGCACCACTTTGCTTAAGAAGCGGGGCAAGAAGGAGCCGAAGCATTCGCATTGGAACGATGTTGTTGCTGTGGTGCTGGCGGCGGTGGCGTTGCTCGTGTTCTTGTGCCTGGTGACGGGAAGCCCTGATGACAGATCGTGGCTGCCGGTTAGCTCGAGTTCGGGGCCGATCCGGAATTGGATCGGCGTGGTCGGTGCGACGATCGCGGCGGTCTTGTTCAACGCGGTCGGGTGGACGGCGTATCTTTTTCCGATATTGATCGCTTTGATCGCGTGGCGGGTTTTTCAGTCGGATACCTTGATACCACGGGTCTTTAGGGTTTTGGGCTATGTGTTCTTTGCCGTCTCGTTGTCAGGATTGATAACGCTGGCGGGCGGTTACGGGGCGATCGTCGGCGAGGTGGCGGCTCAGGGCACGGCGCATTTTATCGGGTCGATCGGGGCGGGAATTCTGTTGCTGGCCGTATTTATTTGTTCGATATTGCTGATCACAAATTTCACTCTCGCCGGATTTTTAAGCCATTTTGATGTCGCATGGGACAATCTGCGGATACGGATCGACGATTGGCGCGATAAACGCCGCGATGCGAACGCCGGACAATTGACAGCTGCACAAATTAGAGCCGAAAAGCGCAAACGCCAGCGGATCGCGGAACCCGAGACGATCCCGCCGACGATCTCAGTTGGCGAGATCGAGGCGATGGCGGCAGCAGCGGGGCGTTCGGCGCCTCTGTTTGAGCACGAGGTGATCGATTCGATACCGACCATTGACAGCCGCGAAGACCCGTACGAAACGGTCAAGGTTGTCGATCCAGAGATCGAAGATATACCAATCGAAGTAAAGGCCGAAACTGACGAATTGCCGGAAGAGCCTTCGATGGATGACGAGATCGATGAGATCGAATCGATCGAGATCGTTTCTACTCAGAATTACGACAACTACAAACTGCCCACGTCCGAACTCCTGACCGAGGCCCAGGCACCGATCGCGCATAAGGAGTCGGAACTTCGAGGCGTCGCAACATTGCTGGCGCAAAAAACGGCTGAGTTCAACGTTCCCGGCAAGGTCGTGCATATCGCTCCGGGGCCAGTAGTGACTACGTTCGAGTTCAAGCCGGATGCAGGTGTTAAGTATTCTCGCGTTACGGGCCTCGTTGACGATCTCTGTCTTGCGCTGAAGGCCCCGTCAATTCGTATTGACCGCATTCCGGGCAAAGCGTTTGTCGGGATCGAGGTGCCAAATCCGAAACGCGAGGTCATTTACCTTCGCGAGGTGATCGAGTCGCCCAAATTTAAGGACTCAGATTCGCTGTTGACGCTCGGACTCGGGAAGACGATCGACGGTGCGAAGTACGTCGCCGATCTCGCCAAAATGCCGCACCTTTTGATCGCCGGTGCGACGGGAGCGGGTAAATCGGTCGGCGTGAACACGCTCGTGATGTCGATACTATATAAGGCGAAACCGGACGAAGTGAAGTTCATAATGGTCGATCCGAAGCGACTCGAACTCGGCCTGTACGCTGACATTCCGCATCTTTCGACGCCGATCATTACCGATCCGAAACGAGCGGCCGTCGCGTTGCGTTGGGCCGTTGTCGAGATGGAACGCCGGTACAAGGACCTCGCCGGATATTCGGTCCGCAACATCGCCGGCTATAACGAAAAGATCAAGGAATATCTCAAGGAAGGCCGGCTCGACGACAACGGCGATCCTTACCGCAAGCTGCCGTACATCGTCATCATCATCGACGAACTCGCCGATCTGATGATGGTCAGCGGCAAAGAGGTCGAGGAATCGATCACGCGGCTCGCCCAGATGGCGCGTGCGGTCGGTATTCATCTGGTGCTCGCGACGCAGCGGCCTTCGGTAGATGTTATTACTGGTTTGATCAAGGCGAATTTTCCTTCGCGCATTTCGTTCCGCGTGTCGTCGAAAGTCGATTCTCGGACGATCATCGACGGTAACGGTGCCGAGGCTTTGCTGGGACAGGGCGATATGCTATTTTTGCCGCCGGGAAATTCGAATGTGACGCGCGTTCACGGAGCATACGTTGACGAAGCCGAGATCGGAAAGGTCGTCGAGTTTATCAAGGCTCAGGGCCGCCCGGAATACGACACGACCATCACCAAGACCGAAGAGGAACTCGACGACAGCGGCGATCTGCCCGGCCGCCGCGATCCGCTGTTCATGGACGCTCTCAAATGCGTCGTCCAAGCCAAACGCGGCTCGACATCGCTGCTCCAACGCCATCTCCGCATCGGCTACGGCCGAGCCGCCGCCATCCTCGACGCCATGGTCCGCGAGGGCTACATCGGCGAAATGGACGGTTCAACGCGTGCGCGTCCCGTGCTTGCCAAGGCGTACGACGATCTGCAGGATATCAATGAAGGTGCTCTTGGAGATGAACACTAGGCGGGAACTGAGGTGAGCTTTTTGATAGGTTTCTCTAACTAACAACTTTCAACTGTTGACTACTAACCGTTAGGTAAAGTTGATCGTTGGTAGTTAAGAGTTGATAGTTATCGGAAAGGGTGTGAGCAAGTCTAAATTTCCTATATTGCTTTTGTTGCTTTTGCTGGCGGGGTGTTCGACGCGGGTTGAATATTCTTCTGCGAATGCAGTTGGACCGTCGCTGAACGCAATAAACATAAACACCGCATCGGTCGAAGATCTCGAAAAATTGCCGCACATTGGGCGGAAGACGGCGGAGGCGATCGTGGAGTTTCGTGCTGTCAACGGACCGTTTCGGCGGGTCGAGCATCTGATGCAGATCCGCGGTGTTAGCGAAGAGCGGTTTGGGGCCTTGCGTCCGCACATAAAAATCGAATAGAAATATACGATGCCCACGGATCGTAGAGCTTCCAATTTCAATCGCAACGCGGTGTTGTGGCTCGCTGGTGCTTTTGCAGTTGGGATATTGACGGCGAATTTCGCCGGGGTCGATTTGCGCGCTGCAGTCGGGGCATCGGTCGTTTTCGCGGTTCTCGCGTACGTTTTCAAAACACAACAATTTGCGACTTTGCTGATATTTACGGCGTTTGCATTTGCCGGAGCGGCATCGCTCAACATCGAGAAGAGCGGTGTTGCGGCGGATAGACTGCGTTTGCTGTACGACAACGGCACGATCAAGAGCGGCGAGCCTGTAGAGATCGAAGGTGTTATGGTCCGGGGCCGAGAGCCGACGGTTGACGGCGATCTTATCACCTTTCGGGCGGAAACATTGCGGATTCGAAACGAAGATCTCAAGGTATCCGGTAAGGTTCGGCTGTTTGTACAGAACGGTAAAAACCCATTTGAAATTTCAAAATTAGGATCTGAAACGCCTGAGGCGGAATTTGATATTTCGGCGGCAGAGCCTACCAGTCTTTTGGTAGGCCCAAAGCCGTCAGATCTGAAATACGGCTCGCGGATCCGTGTTTCCACCAAACTCGAACGCGAGGATAATTTTCTCAACCCAGGAGTGATCTCGCGGCTGCAGATGCTCGACCGGCTCGAGATCGATGCGAGCGGGTCGGTGAAGAGCGGTTTACTGATCGAGCACCTGGCGGATGAGAGTGTCTTTGTGCCGCTGGCTTGGGTCTATGACCAGCGGGAGAAGTTGATCGATTCGTTTCGGCGGAACCTGAGTCAGCGAGCGGCGGGTGTGATGATCGCTTCGCTGCTCGGGGACAAATATTTTCTCGACAAAGAAACGGCAGACCTGTTTCGCGATGGCGGGACGTTTCATATTCTGGTCATTTCGGGGTTGCATATTACATTTATTGGCGGAATGCTGTTGTTGATAATTAGGCGTGTTTCGCGGAATCGCCCAGCACAGTTTGTGTTGACGAATGGCGTTTTGTGGGCGTACACGCTGGCGGTCGGTGCGGATGTTCCGGTAGTGCGGGCGGCGGTGATGTTCACGGTGATATCGTTTTCGCACGTCATCTACCGGCAATCGAGTTTGCTCAATTCGCTCGGTGTTTGCGCTCTTATGCTTCTGGTTTGGCGGCCGACGGAGTTGTTCGATCCTTCGTTTCAACTAACGTTTGTGAGTGTGGCGGCGATCGTGGCATGTGCATATCCGCTGATCGAGATGCTGAGAAAGATCGGACGCTGGACGCCGACGGCGGCGATGCCTTTTCCGCCGGACGTGCCGAAGCGGCTCGCCCGCCTTTGCGAGACGCTTTATTGGAATTCTGACGAGTGGCGGATCGAGGCGAAAAGCTATGTTTGGACCGCAAGGCTCTCAAAATCGCCATATTTATCCGGTAAGATCATTGGCGGCGGTCAGCGTGCGATCAGGTATTTGTTTGAGGGAATTTTGGTGTCGCTGATCGTGCAGATCTGGATGCTGCCGCTGACAGTTGTCTATTTTCATCGTGTTTCGATCGCATCGGTCGTGTTGAACTTGTGGGTCGGTGTGTTCATCGCTATCGAGAGTTTTGCGGCGGTGATCGGTGCGGTGATCAGTTATTTCGGCGATGCGTTGGCTCGTCCATTCTTTGCGGCCGCGGAGATATCGGACTGGTTGATGCTCGCATTGCCGCGAATGTTTTCGGATAACGGCTGGGCCAGTTTTCGGCTGCCGGCATATTCGGCTGCGGGAGCTTTCGTTTACTTTTTGTACTTTGTGCCGATTATCTTTTTGGCGGTCTTGCTCAGCCGGTGGAAGCCGTTCGAGTTAAAGGCTGACTCGCGGATCCTTGGCCGCCGACTTCTGGTCCCAGCGTTCGCGGCGTTTGTAGTATTATCCTTCGCCATCGTATTTCATCCATTTAGTTCGCCGACGGCGGATGGGCGATTGCATGTTGATTTTCTGGATGTCGGGCAGGGCGATGCTGCGTTGGTGACGTTTCCGGACGGACGAACACTGCTGGTTGACGGCGGCGGGAAGATGAATTATAGATCGGACGATGACGGCGAAGAGCCTTTCGTTCGAGATGTTCGCGACATTGGCGAGGCGGTGGTTTCGGAATATTTGTGGCATCGGGGATTTTCGCGGATCGATCATATCCTGGCAACACACGCGGATGCCGATCATATTCAGGGATTGACCGATGTGGCTAAAAACTTTGCAATAGGCTCAGCAATTTTTGGCCGTATGTCGGCCGAGGATCCGGACCATGCGGAGCTCGCAGATGTTTTGCGTCGGCGTGGAATCTCAGCGACAAATATCTATCGCGGCGATGTATTGCATTTTGGCGAAGTGATCGTTGAGGTGCTCTATCCGCCCGAGGCAGACGAATCGAATTTGAGATCGGAAAATAACAACTCGGTCGTCTTACGTATTATTTTTGGAAACCGCAAATTCCTGTTGACCGGCGACATCGAACACATTGCCGAATCTGCATTGACCGCCGCCGACCTTTCTGCCGATCTTGTAAAAGTGCCGCATCACGGCAGCCGGACATCTTCGACACAGTCATTTATCGATACGGTTCGGGCAAACTATGCAGTCGTCTCGGTCGGGCGGACATCACCTTTTGGGCATCCACACGCGGATGTTGTTGGCCGTTGGAAAGCTGGCGGAGCTCAAGTGTTGGTGACCGGTGAGCGAGGGACGATATCGGTTTCGACGAACGGGGTCGACCTCGAAGTGAAGAGGTTTCTCTCCGAATAGCACTTTTTCAACAACAAGGGAGCCGATCGAACGGCTCCCTTGTTTGGGCAATTTATCAACCTTCCTACATTGCCGGTGATTCGAACATGAATGCCAGTTTCCATGTCTCGCCTTCTTTTACATAAACAGCGGATTGATAGAGAGCTCCGTTCTTTTGGCCGTCGCAGGTGCCGTCAGCTGAGCCTTTGAGCGTAAGGATCTCGACGGTCGGTGAGATCGCCGTAGCAAAGCCCTCGGTTACGCTAACCTTGGTGATGCCCTCGCATTTCATCGTCTCGGTCCAATGCTTGATGACGTTCGCTTTACCGGAAATCCAATTGCCGAGCGGATCGACGATCGATGCATTTGCGGTTAGCATCTCATCAAATTTCTTTGCGTCCTTGGCCTTGAAAGCTTCCCATCCGGCAGTGTGTGCCTTGACGAGTGCGTCGGTATTCGGGCCGGGCGTCGGCTTTGCAGGTGCCGATGTTGCAGCCGGAGTAGCGGGCGAAGCCGCAGCAGGTGCGGCCGGCTTTTCGTCTTTCTTTGGTTCCTCTTTTTTCGGCTCCGGTTTTGCCGGTGCCGCAGGCGGAGCTTTAGGATCGATGATCATGGTCTCGCTGTGGAAAGCTCCTTTCCATTTGTCGCCATCGCGGACGTAAATGCTGGCAGAGCGAACAGGGCTCGGCAGCTTTTCTGCCTTGCCGTCCGGTCCGGTACAGCTTCCATCAAATGTGCCTTTGTAGCTCATAACATAGGTGTCGGCGTCGATCATTGCCATCTGCGGATCTTCGAGATTCCAGGTCTTTACGTCGCACTTGAATGAACCGATCATCGCGAGCAATTCCGGTCTGCTCATTCGTCCACCGCGTTCGAACGAGACGAACTTCTCCGAAAGAAAGTTTTCAAAATACGCCTTATCGCCCTTTATCCAAGCCTCATTGGCCTGCTTGTCCATCGCAAAAAGCACCTCGGCCGTCGGAGCAGCAGCGGTCGGTTTGGCAGTGTTCGTATTGGTATTATTTGCGGGAGCATTGTTGGCAGGTGCACCGCAAGCGGCGAAGACCACCGAGGCGGCCGCGGTCAAAACTAAGGTCGTGATCTTTTTCATATTGTTATCTCCTATTGAAAACTACGAAACCAAAACACAAAAGCCCGAGGGGTTTTCGAATATGCAAAAACCAATCGAGCGTTCCTCTAGTCGTCCTAATTGGGTATAGTTTTAACACTACTACCACATGTTGTCAAGAAAAAAAGCGGCGTCAATGTTTGAAATGGCGAACGCCGGTGAAGGCCATCGCAATTTCGTGTTCGTCCGCGGCGGCGATCGATTCGTTGTCTTTGATCGATCCGCCGGGCTGAATGATCGCGGTCACGCCGAAACGGGCCGCTTCATCGACGTTGTCGCGGAACGGAAAGAACGCGTCCGAGGCGACCGCTGAGCCTTTGAGATCAAGATCGAAACGCTCGGCACGCATCGCAGCGATACGGACTGAATCGACACGATTCATCTGGCCGGCTCCGACGCCAAGCGTATGATTTTCGTTGGCAAAGACGATCGCGTTCGATTTGACGTGTTTACAGACCGTCCATGCTAACTGCATCGAATTGAGTTCTGACGGTGACGGCTGACGCTTGGTTACGACGTTGAGGTCGGAGAAGACGAGGCGGTGGACGTCTTGGTCCTGGACGAGGAATCCGCCGGAGATCTGTTTGTATTCCAGATCTGAAATTCCGGGTCGGAAATTCGAGATTTGAGATATGTCAGCGGTCGATGCGACCTTGAGTACTCTCAGATTCTTCTTGGATCTAAAGATTTCAATTGCTTCTTCGTCGAAATCGGGAGCGACAATTACCTCAGAAAATACTTCGATCACCGAAGCCGCCACCGCGGCTTCAACCTTTCGATTGAACGCGACAATGCCGCCGAATGCGGAAACAGGGTCGGTCGCAAGAGCCCGCTTATATGCCTCGACATTGTTCGTGCCGGTGCCGACACCCGACGGATTTGTATGTTTGATGATCGCAACTGCGAGCTCGTCGAAGTCCCGGACCAATTTCCACGCGGCTTCTGCATCGACGTAGTTATTGAATGACATCTCCTTGCCATGGAGCTGTTCAGCTCCGGCGATGCCGCCGTCTGATCCATCGTCGTAGAGCGCGGCACGCTGGTGCGGGTTTTCGCCGTATCGGAGATCAGTGACCTTGGCAAGCTCAATTATTTGATACGCGGGTAGCTGCACATCCGCGGCCGGTTCTGCGGTGGCTGTGGTTTCCAGTTCTAAGTCGTCCTCGCCGGCCTCGAAAAATGACAGATGGCCGAGCGGGTTAATTGGCTCGAGGCGTTCAAGATCTTCGTTCGACAATTGGCGAGCAAGATAAGTTGAGATCGCCAGGTCGTAGCTTGCCGTTCGTGTATATGCGAGTGCTGCAAGCCTTTGGCGCGTTTCGAGCGACAGTGAGCCTGCTTGATCGTTCAACTCATCCTTGATCTCGTCGTAAAGTCGGGGGTCGGTGACAACGGCAACGTCCCGCCAGTTTTTTGATGCCGATCGGATCATCGCCGGGCCGCCGATGTCGATGTTCTCGACGGCTTCTTCGAGATTCACGTCACCTTTGGCGATCGTGGCTTCGAATGGATAGAGATTTACAACGACCAGATCGATAGGCTTGATCGCGTGCTCATTCATCGAAGCAATATGTTCGGGGTTGTCGCGAAGGGCCAGAAATGCGCCGTGGATCTTTGGATGCAGCGTCTTTACACGGCCGTCCATCATTTCTGGAAAGCCGGTGACATCGGACACATCAGTTACATTGAGGCCGTTTTCGCGCAGGAATTTTGCGGTGCCGCCGGTCGATATGATCTCGACATTGTGTTCGGCGAGATGTTTGGCAAACTCGGCGAGGCCTGTTTTATCGGAAACGCTAATAAGGGCTCGGGCGATTTTTCGTAATTCGGTCATATGCCTAAAGAGTATCAAACAAAGGTTTGTACCCTAAACCACAAAAAAAGCGGTCTGGCTGACCGCTTTTTGTACTTGGAAAATTTTCAGACGCGTATACAGCGTTGATCGAAAACAGCAGGAAGATCATTGATCTCAGCCAGTCGACTAGAAGAACAACCTTCCCAAAAACAAAAGGCTGAATACCAGGACGAGTGCAAAAATTATTACTTTGATAAGACTCATAAAATTACTTATCCTAAGACGGTGAATCCGGATGCCTATTCAAAAGAAAATCAATTTTAAGTTTCCCGCGAGGACGATGTCAATGAAAATGACCCTGATTCGGCGTATTTTGGCCGCGTTTGGGTTGATTTTACAATTCTTTACATTTGGAAATGCACAGTATTTCAAAGCGACAATAAAAGCCGAGCCAAAATTGTCATCCATCGTTGTCGTAAATGGCAAAAATCCTGTAGGACGACGGAATCTATCATTTCTGTTTCGTGCAGCTGGGACAGATAAACTTGGAGAAAGAATTTCCGACGTAAATTTGTTCGACCAGGCCGGGAACGCAGTGACCTACAAGAAGTTTATCGCAGGCGAATATGTAGCGAACGCCGATTTTTGGTCGTGGAACTACAAGATCGACCTTTCTCCGTCGCCCTCACGCTCGGCCTCGGCGCATATCTCGTGGATAACGGCTAGAAACGGAGTCTTTATGCTCGACGACATGCTGCCAAAGTTTGCCGACAAAGAAAACAAGGCGACGGCGGAGATCGAAGTTGAATTGCCGGAAGGTTGGCGGGCAGTGTCGGGCAATCGCCGCACAGCGGGAAACGATTTTGCTTCGGCTAATGTCGCGACAACGGTCATCTACGTTGGCGAAGAATTGGTTCACACCGGGGTTGGCTCCGCCGCACCTAAGCTGTCGCTCGCATTGGACGGTAAGTGGAATTTTACCCGATCCGAGGCGATCGAATCGGCCAAAGAGATATTCAGCCAATACCGGACACTCTTCGATTCGTACCTGCAGGACGAAACAAACATCGCATTCATGAAGTTTCCCATTGCCGTCGGAACTGGTGAATGGGAGGCCGAAACGCGTGGGGCAAATATCACGATCGTCTCCTCGGACATGCCGTTCGACACGCAATCGAGGCAACGCATGCATGAGCAGCTACGGCATGAGATGTTTCATCTTTGGATACCAAATGGCGTGAACCTAAGCGGGAATTACGATTGGTTTTACGAAGGATTTGCATTATATCAGTCGCTGAAAATTGGCGTTGCGTCAAATCGGATCAGGTTTGACGACTTTCTGGATACTCTTGGGCGAGCCCTTGCGGCAGACAGGATGCATTCAAACGGTGTTAACCTGATCGATGCGTCGAAAAACAGGTTTGGCGGTGCGAATTCGACAGTATATGCTCGAGGTATGGCGGCGGCATTTTTATGCGATCTGGTGATTTTAGAAAGGTCCAAAGGTAAGCGGTCGATCGAAAATATCTTGCGGGAGATCTATCAAAAGCATCATGGATCAAATGTTCGAATGGACGGGAACGATGCCGTTCTCGCCGTGTTCGGCTCATATCCCGAACTAAAGCCGATCGTCGATCGTTACATAAAGGGCGGGGAAAAGGCTGCAGCTGACGTTCATTTTCGTGCCGCCGGTATTGAGGTGCGTAACCAGAACGCCGTTACGATCCTGGCGGTAGCCGCTAATTTGAATTCGCGACAGAAAGATTTGTTAGATAAATTGGGTTATAATACATGGCGAAAGTTGGCTAATATTTCGAAATGAGAGCAAAGTTCATTTTAGTTACATTTGTACTGTGTGCGGCAATTTTTAGCGCGGGCTGCACATGGATCGACCAGTCGGTCAGCGGCATTACCGGTGCACTCGGAACGAACGATACGGCAACGGTCATCGCAAAGACAGCTCAGATCCGCACGTCCTATTCAGTCGTCGCTGCCGACCTTCTGGAAGTCAAGCGCGGCGAAACGTTGGACGTACTTGATCAATTTGAGTATGAAAAAGTGCCTTGGTATCGGGTCCGAGCGCGTGACGAAGCTGCAACCGAAGGATGGATCGAGGCTCAGAATGTTATTACGAGTGACACGCTTACCAAGTCGAGGAAACTTGCCGAAGAATTTCAAAACCAGTCTCCGCAAGCGGCGGGGGTGATCCGAAGTGCTTCGAATTTGCGAATGGCTCCTGATATGACGCCTGAAAACGTGCTGTTCAAGCTCGCAAACGGTTCAACCTTCGATATAATGGCCTGGAAATTTGTTCCTAAGCAGGAAGCCCCCGATGTAGACGACGCCCCGAAAGGCACACAAAAATCGAGCAAGAAATCGAAGAACGACGAGATCGAATCTGCCAAAGAAGCCGGCGAGCCGGAGAATATTCAAGAAAAATACGATATCTGGTACCAGGTGCGGCTTGACCCGTCTGTTTCGCCTGCTCCGGCGGGATGGTTGTTCGGCCGTCAGGTCGAGTTATCAGTGCCGAGCGATATTGTATTTTTCCAGCAGAATAACAAGAAATTTGTTACCTGGCAGCGACTGGACGCCGACAGTTCGGGTTCTGTAACGCGGGCCGCGACGCCGGGCAGTTGGGTCATCTTAACGCGTACAAGTGCGGTAAAGGCCATCGACGGGGTAGAGCCTGATTTTGATGGTATTTTGGTGCTTGCGTTCGATAAATATGACCAAAGCTATTACACCGTGTGGCGAAATCCAAACAATACTGAGGTTTGGGGCTCGCTTCCGCTAAAGGTCGACGGCAAAGGCGATAACAAGACATTTTCGATCCAATTGCGCAACGCTGAGGGCAAAATGGAGACAAAGACCTTTACCGTTTTCAAGGACAAGAACCGGCTAAGGGTAAATCCGCCGGAAGATATCGCTCAGTATCAACAGGTACCGGCAAAACGGAAATAACTGACGGTGTACGACAAAAATAACCCATTCCCTGAACCTGTCGATCTCGAGATCACAGATTCGATCGATCTACATTCATTTCAGCCGCGGGACATACGTGCTGTGGTCGAAGCTTATCTTCTCGAGGCATTCAAAAAGCAGTTTCCGATCGTCAGGATCATTCATGGTAAAGGGGTCGGCGTTCAGAGAGAGATCGTCCGAAAGGTACTGTCCGAGTCCGATCTTGTAAAGTCGTTCAAAAATGCTCCGGAGTTCTCCGGCAGTTGGGGAGCGACCATCGTGCAGCTCGACCTTTAACTTTCTTCGATGATCTCGGCCCAGGTCTCTTCATCGTAAACGTATTCCGGACACACGTTTTCAAGCATTGCCGTTTGTTGGGCGATCTGTTGTTCGGCGGCCGCGAGCTTCTCAGCTAGACGAAGATTTTGGCGTTCGAGATGACGGACGTGTGTCTTTCGGTCGCGGTGCATCCGATCGAGGTAGAACATATACGAGAATTGGAGACCCGCAACGCCTACGAGTGACAAAGATAATCCGATCAATACGAGGTCGAGCATGTTGCAAAATACTGATGCAAATAGAATTCTGATCCGGAGGTTAATCAGATTATAACCTTGACCTTGACCGTTTGAAAAGTAAAAATCATAGGCACGCGGAATGTAATTTATGAAAGAAGATATTGTGAATTCTAATCCAACGGCGCCCACCTTGGACAGACGTGAATTTTTGGTGACGTCGATTTTTGCCGCGGGCATTTATGCCTCGGCGGTTTCGCCGATCCAGGCTCAGACCAAGATCACCACCGACGATGTCGGACTGATCGTCGGCGAGGTCAAAATTCCCGTTGCCGACGGCACGATGCCGGCTTACCGTGCTATGCCGACAAAGGGCAAGAATTTTCCGGTGGTATTGGTAATCCATGAGATTTTTGGCGTGCAAGAGTGGATACAGGACGTTTGCCGGCGTTTTGCTAAGCTTGGCTATATGGCTATCTCTCCTGCGCTGTACGCACGTCAGGGCGAGATCAAGGATCTCAAGGATTCGCGCGAGATAAACCGTCAGATATATTCAAAGATCCCGGACACTCAATCGATGAGCGACCTCGATTCGGCAGTTGCGTGGGCGAAAAACAATAAAGGTAACACAAAAAAGCTGTCTGTCACCGGATTTTGCTGGGGCGGCCGCATCACCTGGCTCTATGCCGCACATAATCCGAAAGTCAGAGCCGGCGGAGCGTGGTACGGCCGCGTTGTGCCGACTCCGAATTCGCCGGTAAACACGCTGCAGCCGACGACGCCGATCGACCATGTAAAGGATTTGAAAGTACCGGTTCTCGGATTGTATGGAGGGCTGGATAAGGGAATCCCGCTCGACGGCGTGCAGCGGATGCAGGATGAATTGAAAAAATACAGATCAGGATCAGAGATCCTTGTCTTCCCAAATGCTGACCACGGGTTTCATGCCGATTATCGTCCCACTTTCAATAAACAGGCATCGGAAGAGGCCTGGGCTAAATTGCTGGCTTGGTTTAAGGAGAACAAGGCTTTTTGATCAACGAGCCCGGCTATATCCCGAACTCACAACTTAATATGGAAACAGAACAATTAAAGCTCGAGTACACACTGCTGTGTGACGATGTTCGCATCGAGATGGGCAACAAAATATCGCTGATGGGCATTTTTCAAAATATCATGGTCGAAAAGCTGCCGGTCAGCCTGATCAAGTTCGCGGTTATCAACCACTGGCGAGGAAGCGGGAACCATCAAACGGAGGTTCGCATTCTGTCACCCGACAAGAATAATCTCGTTGTTACTTCACAGCCGACAACGATCGAACTCGCTCCGGGCGGATTTACCGACAATGTCAGCTTTTTTGTTAACGTTGTTTTTCCGACAGCCGGAACATATTGGGTCCAAACGATAGCGAACACCGTCGTCCTCGACGAGTTTCCACTTATCGTCACCGACAGTGCCAATCTCGAAGCCAACCGTCCTGCGGAAGAGATCACCGAGACAATAAATTAAAAAAACTTCAGCCAGGAATTACACGAATGCCACGAATAATAACTGATTCGCGGCATTCGTACTATTGGTCGGTGCATCCCTATTTTTCTGTCCGTGACAGATCGAGGGTAATGGCAAGGCGGTATATTGCGGCTTCGGACACTTCGATCTCCTTTGAGGCGGCAGCACCGTTAAACTTGGCAGTGAGCCGCAGTTTGGCATTGCCGGGCTTCATGCGGAAAGTAAATTCGCCGTTCGAACTGGTGTAGCCGCTCGCAAGCTTTTTGGTAGAACCGTCGGAATTGACACTTTCGAGTTCGACCTTGGCGGCCGTCACGCTGGTGCCCTCTCTATAAAAGACGCTGCCGTTGACGATGACCTGTGTGCCTCGGTCTGTCGACAACATCAGTCGCTCACCGAGATTCTGGACCTTATTCTTTTTGATCTCAATGTTGTAAAGAACACCGCTCGAATAGCCGTTGGCGTCGAAAACGAGGTTGTAAAGCCCGGATTCGAGACCGTCGAGCAAAAATTCACCTTTGGAATTTGCAGTCGCAGACCTTACGTCGTTACCCTTTTGCCGGGCGGTTACGGTGGCTCCGGCGATGCCGCTGCCGTTTGAGGTGCGGACCTTCCCTTTAACGCCGCCGGTCGATTGAGCGTCGGCGGTCGGCACGATAACAAAGGCGAGCAAGAAGGCGGCCGCGATATATAGGGATCTGAATTTATGCATGCGTTCCATGTCCGGCCGCATCCTTGCGATATTCGGCCGTTACATCATTGATGATGTCATCGAGCGTTCGGGTTGGCTGGTAACCGATCAGACGCTTCGCTTTTTCGAGACTCGGAACCCGCCGCTGCATGTCTTCAAAGCCCGCACCATACGCTTCGTCATACGAAATGTACTTGATCTGGCTGGAACTTCCCGTCAAGGCGATCGCGCGTTTGGCGAGATCGTTAATCGAACATTCTTCGCTATTGCCGAGATTTACGACAGTGCCGAAACACTCCGGCGTTTCGATCAACTTCGTCAATCCATCTACGACATCGGCGACATGGCCGAAGCAGCGTGACTGAGTGCCGTCACCGTGGATCTCGATCTTTTCGTTTTTCAACGCGGCATGAACAAAACGCGGTACCACCATGCCGTACTGGCCGGTCTGACGGGGACCAACCGTATTGAAGAGTCGGCAAACAACGACCTGCAGCTGCGTTTCCTTCCAGTGGGCGAGCGCAAGAAATTCGTCGAGTGTTTTGGCACATGCGTATGCCCATCGGTGTTTGTCAGTGCCGCCGGTGAGCAGGTCGTCGTCCTCTTTGAACGGAACTGAGATCCCTTTGCCGTAGACCTCGCTCGTCGATGGAATAAGCACACGCTTGCGATAGCGTGAACAAAACTTCAATATCACATCGGTGCCGTGAAAGATCGTCTCGATCGTTTTGACAGGCTGTTCCATGATCAGCCGTACTCCGACGGCACTCGCCATGTGGTAAACGCGATCCGTATCGCGAATTAGCCGTTCCATCAGCGGAGCGTTCAGGACGCTCTCGATGATGAGGCGAAAGCCGGGTTTATCTTCGAGATGGGCGATATTTGCGTACCGGCCGGTAGAGAGGTCATCAATGACCGTTACCTCGTGGCCCTCGGCAATAAGTTTGTCGGAGAGGTGGCTGCCGATGAATCCGGCGCCACCGGTGATGAGTATCTTCATATTCTACGTCGCAATAGTCTGCGTAAAGTATTCTACCGTGTGCCGCAGCCCTTCGCGAAGCGGAACGGTCGGTTCCCAGCCCAATAGTGCCTTGGCTCGTTCGATATTCGGCTTTCGTTGACGCGGATCGTCCTGCGGCAGCGGAAGATATTCGATATCTATCGCTTTGCCGGTGGCGTTCGCAACTTCGTCTGCGAGCTCATTCATAGTAAATTCACCGGGGTTCCCGATATTTACGGGCATGTGGATGTCGCCACCCTCTGTGTTCATCAGGCGGATCATGCCGTCGACCAGATCACTGACATAGCAGAATGAACGTGTTTGCGAACCGTCGCCGTACATTGTCAGTTTTTCGCCGCGGAGAGCCTGCACGATAAAATTGGATACGACACGGCCGTCGTTTTCGAGCATTCGTGTCCCGTAAGTGTTGAAAATACGGATGATACGCGTATCGACAGAGCTCTGTCGATGATAGTCCATCATCAGCGTTTCGGCGACGCGTTTGCCCTCGTCATAACAGCTACGAAGGCCGATCGGGTTGACGTTGCCGTTGTACGATTCGGTCTGCGGATGCTGGTCTGGGTCGCCATAGACCTCAGACGTCGAAGCCTGTAAAATGCGGGCCTTCACACGTTTCGCCATTCCCAACATATTGATCGTGCCCATGACGTTGGTCTTGACCGTCTTGATCGGATTGTATTGGTAATGGACCGGCGACGCAGGACACGCGAGGTTGTAGATCTGGTCGACCTCAAGCAGGATCGGCTCGGTCACGTCGTGACGAACAAGCTCGAACGCCTTGTTGCCGAGTAAATGGGCAATATTCGCCTTTCGTCCGGTGAAAAATTGTCGAGGCAGATGACCTCATTGCCTTCGTTCAATAACCTTTCGCAAAGGTGCGATCCAATAAATCCGGCTCCGCCGGTGACTAGAATTCTCATTGTTTAGATTTAACCACATAGGAACATAGACACATAGTTCGACCAAAGTGGCTACAATGTTAACTAGGTTGCCATGTAATAACACCCTCTTATTTTAAGTGCTTTTCGAAGAAAGTAAAAATCCGAGTGTATTCGTCGGTCCAGCTTTCGGGGCGTACGAAGCCGTGGTTCTCGGATGGATAGAGCATCGCTTCGAAATATTGTGTCTTGCCGAGGCGAATGAGTTTTTCGATCAATTGTACGGAATCCTGGACGTGAACGTTGTCGTCCGACATCCCGTGAAGGATCAACAGCGGACGTTCGAGTTTGTCGGCATATGAGATCGGTGACGAGCGCTTATAGGCCGCGGGGTTCTTGTCCGGAAAACCGAGACGCTGTGCCGTGTAACCGGGCGATGACGCGTAATAGTTCTTCCAATCAAACACTGACCGCAGAGCCGCTGCCGCTGCGATCCGTTCCGGCGCACGCATTGCAAGCATGCCGGCCATAAATCCGCCGTAACTGCCGCCGTAAACGCCGATGCGTTTTTGATCGACGCCGTAGTTTTTGACCATAAAATCGATGCTGTCGACGTGATCGTCCATGTCCTTGCCGCCGAGAAAATCGTAAACATCTGTCCGCCATTCGCGTCCGTAACCGGCTGAGCCGCGATAGTCGATGTCGAGCACGACATAGCCTTTCTGCGTCAGCAACTGGTTGAACATGAACTCGCGATAATAATTGTTCCAGCCATTTATCGTGTTTTGCAGATAACCCGCACCATGAACAAATATCGCCATCGGATACTTTTGCTTAGCATTGTGCCCGGCTGGCAGATAGATCTTTGCCTTGATGACCTTGCCGTCACGGGACGGGATGTCGATGAATTTTGGTTCGCTCCACGTGCGTCTCGCAAAAGCCTCGGGCGTTGTTTGGGAAAGTTGGATCGGCAGGCTAACGCCTCGGCAACGCGGACAAACCCGCTGTCCGAAAAGCTCTTCGGGCTGGTTCCAGCGGGAGCCGGAGAATATTAGATAAGGTTCGTCGCCTTGGTCATTCATCTGCGGGCCCGAGCGCATACCCTTATTGAACGATGCAAGTTTGTTGGCTCGCCCGTCCGGTAAATAGTACGCGTAGAATTCGCGTTCGGCGGTGCCGTCCTGAGTAGAAAGATAGACGATCTCGTCGGCCCCCGACGTCCATTTCGCCCACTCCACCTGCCAATTTCCTTTTGTAAGCTGCCTTACATCGACCTTTCCTGTGTAGCCTGCGGTTGACGAATTTTCCTGACGGACAACACTAGTCGGATTCGGCTCCACAGTTCGCTTTTCGAGTGTGGCGAGGTAGATATGGTTGTAGCCGTCCTTTTCGGAGCCGAAAATTACCTGGCTTGCATCTTTGGGATGCGGCTCAAAGATCGCTGACAGCGGTGCTTGCCACCTATCGTCGGTCTCGTCGGAAATGATGATCTGCCGCTCGTCTTTGCCGCCGGCGTTGTAAATGTAAAAAAGCTGCCGGCGTTTGGTGTCTTTGTCGGTTCGATCGGCGATCAAGCTGCGATTATCTGAGGCCCAAACCATTCTGCGAAAGCCGCCGACGCCCTCTTGTTTGGGAAGTTTGATCTCAAACGGCGTATCGCGGCTGCCGTCGGTCGGCGTGACAAAGAGTTTCTGTTCGGACCAACCTCGCCGCGTTGTCGGTGCCTCAGTAAACTCGCCCAGATAGTTCGGTACGAACAAAGCTTTGAATTTCGACGAATCCGAAACCGTGTATGCCAGCATTTTGCCGTCCTTTGAAACCACCCCTCCGGAAACAGATACGAACTGTGCCGGATTCGCCTCTTTGGTCAACTGCACCGTAGTTGCGTCGGCGATATTCAGGACAAAAAGATTGCCGCTTTGTTGATAAATAATGCGGTCGTTATCGACGAAGCGGGCACCGAATTCGGGCGATTGCGTTTTTGTATAACGCTTGAGCGTTGTCGTGCCGAGCATCAAAACATAAAGATCGCCGCCCTGCGAGAACAACAGCTTTTTAGAATCAGGGGACCATTCGAAATTGCCGAGAGCATTTTCGCGGGCCTTTACGAACTCGTCACGTACCGTGAGGCCGTAGTCGAGTTTGTTTTCCTTTTCGGTTCGAGCCGGAGCCGGCGGCAGGTCTCTGACTCGCAAGATAATCCTCGCATCCGCCCGGTCGGTCGATGAAAGATAAAGATCACGCGGCAATTTGCCTTCGGCGTTCCAAAGATAGATCACGCTTTTTCCATCCGGCGAAAGCTTTTCGCCCTCGACCCGCATCCCGGCGATCGACGGCTCAGCCATTATCTGCGGCACGGTCAGAGCTTGGGCGAAGGCCGTCATGGCCAGGGAAACTACAAGAACAAAAAGGCTGAACGCACGAAACGACGATGTGATGATTGTCATAAAATTCGCAGTAATCTTAAGATCCGACCTTTGTAGAATATTTCGAATCGATTATAAAGTATTTATGCCCCAAGCGCCGAAAGACAAGCCCGTTTGTGATCCGGTCGTGCCCGACGAATCGGAAAAAGAGGATTCGTGGGAAAGTGATCAGAAAAGACATGATTACTATTACGACGACTCGCACGGGTATGAGACGTACGAGCCCGAACCGGATGATGATAATGAAGATACCCGCTCATAGTTAAGGGCGTAACACCCAAGTGGAATGTTACGCCCTTATTTTCGGTCTGGTTGAACAATTATTTCTTAGGTCTTTCGTTTGCTTTCAAAACTCGTTTTCTCAAACGAATTGCTTTCGGAGTTACCTCGATCAGTTCGTCGTCGGCGATGAATTCGAGGGCGCGTTCGAGGGACATTTCGCGTTGGGGGACGAGGCGCATGGCTTCGTCGGCAGAGGTTGTACGCATGTTCGAGAGCTTCTTCTCTTTGATCGGGTTAACGTCGAGGTCGACCGCACGAGCGTTCTCGCCGACGATCATGCCTTCGTAGACCTTGATCTGCGGCTTGACGAAGAGCACGCCGCGTTCTTGCAAGTTATAAAGTGCGTATGTGTTAGTCTCGCCCATTCGGTCGCTGACGAGCGAGCCGGTCTGACGCGACTTCATCTCGCCCTGATGTTTGTCGAAACGCAGGAAGAGCGTATTGAGCAATCCCGTTCCCTTGGTTTCCGTCAAGAACTCGCCTCGGAAACCGATCAAGCCGCGTGACGGCACTTCAAATTCCAAACGCACACGGCCCGAGCCGTTATTGACCATCTTGGTCATTTGACCCTTGCGGCGGCCCATGGCTTCGGTGACAACGCCGATAAATTCGTCGGGCACGTCGATGACGACGAGCTCGATCGGTTCGAGCGTTTCACCGGTTTTCTCGTCTTTTTTGGTGATTACCTCAGGCTTTGAGACCTGAACCTCATAGCCCTCGCGACGCATCATTTCGATCAAGATCGCGAGCTGAAGCTCACCGCGGCCTGAGACCTTGAATTGCTCAGCTGCCTCGGTCTGTTCGACACGCAGTGCGACGTTTCCGAGCAATTCGCGGTCGAGTCGCTCCTTGATCTGACGCGAGGTGACGAATTTGCCGTCGATGCCTGAGAACGGCGAGGTATTCACGCCGAAGATCATCGCGATCGTCGGTTCGTCAACGTTGATAAGCGGCAAGGGTTTTGGATTGTCGGTCGAGGTGATCGTCTCGCCGATCTCAATATCGTCAAATCCAGCGAGGGCGACGATCTCGCCGGTTCCCGCTTCGGCGACGGTCGTGCGTTCGAGACCCTCAAAAACGAAGAGTTCCTTGACGCGAGTTTTAACAAATGTGCCGTCGCGTTTTGCGACCGTTACTTCCTGATTCTTGGCGATCGAGCCCGAGAAAATACGACCGATCGCAAGGCGTCCGACAAACGGATTGTAATCGATATTTGCGACCAGCAATTGCAGCGAGTCGTCACGCAGAGCGTGCGGAGCAGGGATCGTCTCGATCACTTGATCGAATAGCGGGATCAGATTTTTCGATTCATCCGCAAGATTCTTTTTGGCGATGCCGTCACGCGAGATCGAATAAAGAACAGGGAACTCGATCTGCTGATCATTGGCTCCGAGATCGATAAAGAGGTCGTAGATCTCATCCAAAACCTCCTCCGGACGCGAGTCTTGGCGGTCGATCTTGTTTACCAACGCGATGCAGGGAAGTTTTAGTTCGAGGGCCTTTCGCAATACGAAACGCGTCTGCGGTAGACAGCCCTCGGCGGCGTCGACGAGCAGCACAATTCCGTCGACCATTTTCAAAACACGCTCGACCTCACCGCCGAAATCGGCGTGGCCCGGTGTGTCAAGGATGTTAATTTTGTAGTCACCATAACGAACTGACGTGTTTTTCGCCATGATCGTGATGCCGCGCTCGCGTTCGAGATCCATCGAATCCATCACGCGGTCTACGACCGTCTCGTTGTCGCGGTGCGTACCTGATTGAGCCAACATCGCATCGACAAGCGTGGTCTTGCCATGGTCAACGTGAGCGATAATTGCGATATTGCGTATTTTCTCTGTAGCTATCATAGTTGTCTTCCCGTGCCCGAAGGCAAACGAGTATGATGACTGATTCGCGACCGAAAGGCAATTTACAAGTCTTAAAAGAAAAAGGCTGCCCTCGCGGACAGCCTTGGTCTGATCAAACCGAGGTCACAATTAACTATCTCTAGCCTTTCCAACCACCAAGTTGTTTGTCACCTGAAACACGTTGTTGATGCCTCTCGCCGTTATATAGAACAGGTTGTAATCGCCCGAATTCATGACGTTGCCTTCGAGGGTCAAACGGCCGTTTTCGACGATGATGCGGACATCGGGATTGTTTTCCCATAAATACCCGGACAGGCTGTATCTCGCAAATGTTCTGAGAGCCTGTCGGCGGATGGCGTCGTCAAAAGACGAAGGCGGCAGTTCGTCGATGGTGTTTACGACCTCGGTAACGCCGGGGGTCCGTTTTACGACGTTCGCAGCCGCACTTTTCGTTCCTAGCGAATTAACTTTCCCAGTCAGCGTGACGGTTCCACCATTCACCTGATATTTGATGATGTCAAAGACGCCATAATTCGGCAGCCCCAACAACTTTTTGTAGATCTGCTGCTCGACCGACTTGGTCGATGTCTGACTGTTTGAATAATTCTGAGCGTTCACGCCCACCACTGAAAATGAGGCGACAGCCATCGCCAGTAAAGCTAATTTTCTCACGTACTTCATAAATTTCACCACTCCTTGGGAAGAGTAATTTCAAATAACTACAGCTGTTAGACGACAACAGCCCGGAAAACGCTGTCCGAAATCGTGACGATGATATAAAGTTTTGTTTCCGCCTAGCTGATCTGGCGAACGGCTTCGTAGAGCACAATGCCGACGCTGTTTGCGAGGTTGAGGCTGCGCACATTTGTATTTGGCATCGGGATGGTGAGGCAGCGGTCGGTGTTAGCGGCCAGGAGATCTTCGGGAAGGCCCCGCGTTTCGCGGCCGAAGACGAGACAATCGCCGTCCTTGAATGACCAGTCGAAATACCGCCTCGTCGTTTTCGTTGTGATATAAAGAAACCGCGAATCCGGCAGCGCTGCGTGGAGTTCTTCGAGATCGACATGCCGGTGCAGGTCGACATGTTCCCAATAGTCGAGTCCGGAGCGTTTCAATGTGCGGTCGTCCATCCGAAATCCGGTCACGCCGACGATATGGAGTGCGGAATTCGTCGCGGCACAAAGCCGGGCGATATTACCGGTATTCGGCGGAATTTCGGGTTCGACAAGTGCAACGTGAAACATAGCGGCAAGTGTAAAACGGATAACCAAAAATGAAAACGAGAATTCGAGACGATACAGATCTTCGCTTTCTATTCTCTAAAGCATCTTTCCGAGACGAAATATCATCAATTCAAAGAGTTTAGATCGGCCTGTATACCGTAGATGACGGTTTATGTTACAATCCGCTCTTGCCTAACGTACTCAAAAATCTGGAGAATCATTTAAGTGTTTCTGCGTTCTAATATAGTTCTATCGACCGCCGTTGTCATAGTGTTTCTGGCCGTTCCGTTCTTGGGACAGGCGGACACAGAGAAAAAGGCTGACGCCAAACCTAGCCCGTCGCCTACACCGGCGCTCGCGCTAAATTCGAAAGACGGCACCAAGGTCTTTACTGCCGAGCAGATCGCGGATTCGGCGATCTTCATTTACGGATTCGGCGGCGGCCGGACCCTGCTCGATCAGATCCGAAAGACAACGACGGAACGGGGCAAGTCAGTCAGGACGAACGCTGACGGTAAGGTCGAAAATATTAGCTATACGCGGTATATTCTCCGCGGGCCGTCGCTCGCGAAAGATAAGATCAGGCTCGATCAGGAGTTCCCCAATGCCCGATATTCCCTTGTAAAGAACGAAGATGAGTTGTTCGGCGTCGTTAACAATACAAAGTTTGTACCGAGTGACGAGGCTGCAAAGAGATTTGAGGACAGTATTTTCCACGGTATCGAGGCTCTCTTGAGGTTCAAAGAGGACGAATCTAAGATCGAGCTGTCGGGCCGCGAGAAAATAATGGGTGTCGATCTCTACGTCATCGATGTGACCGATAAGAAAGACCGCAAGACGCGCTTCTACGTCAGCGTTAAATCGCTCCGCATTATGCAGCTCGATTATGAGTTCGGCGGGGTCAAATATAAACGCAAGTTTTACAACCACAACTACGCACAGGGCACGCTCGTGCCGTTCCGTTCAACACTGACCGCAAATGGCAAGGTGATCGAGGAAACTGAGATCGGCACCGTCACGTTCGGCCAGAAGGTCGAAGAAGATCTGTTCAAGTCCGCCAACTAGATCTTAATGACGTATTCGAAAAAGGGCTGTCTTTTCAGACAGCCCTTTTTTAGTTGACCGCTACTGATCTGCTCACTTGCGGAGTGCCGTGACCCATCGCGCGGTTTGGGAGAGACCAATCGTGTATTTTTCACCTCCGCGTTCGAATTGTGGTACGTACCACAATTTGATCAGCAAAATTGATGAAAATGCCGTGAAAATGCGTTCTGCGACAGTCTTTAAGGGGCCTGGCGACAGTGTTTTTGGGGGCTTGCGACACTAAAAACTAGGGTCAGCGACAATAAAAAAGACCCCCAGCGACAATCATAAAAAGGGGTATGAAAAACTGTCGCCGGCCGCTGCTGCGGTCCAATTGCGACAAAGACCCATCGCTCCCCAATATTCCCATTCAAAAGTGCGATCTCCAACATCCCATCGCCGACCCACTTCGCACCCATCGGCCCCAACTGCCCATTAACTATTCATTCGTGAAACGGCGTGGGAAATCGGGGGGAATGGCGTCTGACCTGCGATTTTTCCAATTCTTTTTGAAAGATCAAAGAGATTTCAGGTAATCGATTGCCACCTCTGCCTTGACCGCTCTGGTCCGTATGAGACCGGTTCGCTGCTCGTCCAAAATGCCCGCCCAAAAGTTCTTTTTGCAACTTTATTCGTCCTCGTTTGTGCAAGGGGGTTGACGCTCCCGAAAGAGAGAACAAAGGAGAAAATAAATGAAAAAATACGGGTATATCTGCGCGTTTTGGTTGATGCTGGCGTCGTTCGGCATCGCGGCATATGGCCAAGGTGACTCAAAACAGACGATCGATGCCAGCTACGATATTTCGCTCAAGATCGTCGTCGGCTCGAACGGAACCGGCAAGAGCGGCGATCTCGGGCAGGACCTCGCGGGTGTGTCGCGACAGCTTCGTTCGACGTTTCCATTCGCTTCGTACCGGCTGGCTGGTACATTTGTCGGTCGTATCTCGAATACCGGAAATTACGAGTACAAAAGTGTTTCAGACATTTTCGAGCCCGCAGCCGGACAGAGATATTCGCCGACATTCCTTGAGTGGAGCCTCAACAACCTCAGGAGCGGTCAAACGGCGAAGGGTGAAAACGCATTCCAGGTCCAGCAATTACGTTTTGGTGCGAGAGTGTCGGTCGTGGTAGACGGAGATGGCGGAGAGGCCGGGAAACGGGTTCCCGGTGTCAGTTACGAGTCGATCGGCCTAAGTCTCGCCCGAATCGGCCTGGCCGAAAGTACTCCGACACTGATCGGCACGATCAACCTGCCCGGAAGCGAAGGAACGATGTTTCTCGTAATGACGATTAGCCCTGCGGATCGCTGAAAAAACGGCATTTTCGCAACAAATTTGAACATCCGGCGTGATCAATTCGTGGATACGGCTTTGTCATTGAACAAGGTTCTGTTGAAAATAGTATGAAGGCAGGCTAACGGACAATTTCGAATTCAGACGCATGGAGGCTCGACGATCTTCCATGCCTGAAGCAAAACTGTCCGACCATGACCTGATCGAAGCGACCAAGAGCGGCGACGAGGCCGCTTTTGGGGAGATAATGACGCGTTATCGGAGCCCGATAACCAACTATCTCTTTAGATTTTTGAACGATTACGAAGAGGCTGTCGACCTGGCGCAGGAAACATTTGTCCGCGTGTATTTTGCCCTCGATCGTTATCACACGCAGTTTGCGTTTTCGACCTATATCTACCGCATCGCGACGAACCTGGCGATAAGTGAGATACGGCGGCGAAAACGGAGAAAGCTGATGTCGCTGACCGGATTGTTCCAGTCGGAGGAGGACAGCGATGTCGAGTTTCAGCCGCCTGATACACGCGACCTGCAGGACAAGGAGTTGATCGACGGCGAGCGCGACAAGACGATCGCCAAGGCGATCGCGAGTTTGCCCGAGAAATACCGGATACCGGTGATCTTACGCGATATCGAGGGCAAATCGTACGACGAGGTCGCCGAGATCATGCAGCTCGGATTGGGAACGACAAAATCACGCATCAGTCGTGCTCGCGGACTGCTGAAAGTGAAGCTCCAAGAGTTTTTATAGGTTAAGAATGTTAAACGAATCAGAAAATAAAGAGACACAAGCGGTCGCCGGCCTGCTCGGCTCGCTGCCGCGTGTCGAACCGCCCAACGATTTCGATTTTCGCGTAAAGGCGAGGATCGCGGCCGGACGGCCGACGCGTGCCGTATGGTTTCCTGCAGCCGCACGTGTAGCTGTTCCGCTCGGGTTGGTGTTGTCTGTAGGCGGATATTTTGGTTATCGGGCAGTTTATCAGCCGCCGGCGACCGATCAGGTGTCGGTCGCGAATGTGAGTCCTAAACCGGAGCCTGTTTTGCCGGCGACAGAAGAGGTTGTTTCCACAAACGCCGCGATCGAATCGCCCCTCGACAGCGGCCCGGGAAAGTTGGCTGTCAAGCCGCCGTCAGTTGATGACAAAATGGCAGCTTCTGTCAGATCGGACATCGACCCGCGGATCGATCCATTGAGCGGCGATCGCCGTACGGCCGGCAATTCCCGCGGCGGTTCGTTCGATGAATCGATCAAGGAAAGCAGGGCCGTTTTTCCGCGTGGATTGAATCCTCACAGTCGAGTCGTCGTAAAGCCTAAAGATTTTGATCGTCCCGGTTCGATCACTGCCCGGGACGTATTGACGCAGTTTGGAGCCGAAGTTGTCTATTCAGGAACCGGTTGGCGTGTTGCGGCCGTAAAGGACAAAAGTGCGGCACAAAGTGCGGGTCTCAAGAGCGGCGATGTCGTCGAAGCGATAAATGATCAGACCCTCGGAGAAAAGACCGCGTTCAAAGGACAATTTTCGGGGAAGAGCCTGCGTCTCAAACGCGACGGAGCGACGGTCACGATCGATCTCAGCAAGAAGCCCTAAGTATCACGCTCGGTGCTTGCCGGCGTTAGATACAATCCGACCAAATACAAGGCAAGTGCAAAGAACTGCACATACCCCGTCCCGGCCGCATAACGCGGCAGATCAAGCAGCCACGTAAACGCTTCTTTGCCCGGATTTTCGAAAATCCGCTGCAGCCAACTGCCGCTCGACGGTGCCGTAAGATTTGCCAATATAAGATATTTCACAACGAACGCCAGAGCGAACAGAGCACCTAAACTCCGCAGAAGCTTTTTAGTGTCGAACTCGGCAAACAGGTTGTTCCACAGCGTCCAAAAGAAGCAAAATCCGATCACCCAGAACGGCAGGCCTTGTTCGGGCAGCAGCGAATTGAAGATCTGAGTTGATGCGGCGAACAAGGTCAAAAGCACACCGGCATTTGCCGCGTTCTGCAGCATCGATCCGTTTTCATCAAACCAACCGTCAAGCCTGACGAGCCCCGAGCGAAAATACAAGATCAACAAGACCGCCGCGAATACAAGGCAAACAAGTGCAGGTTTGAGAAAAATGAATGCGTTGTCCAACGCTCCGAACCGAAGCCCGCCGAGCAATGTGACGGCAAGGAATATGGCCGGGAGTATGACGTAGACGAGAACCGGTTTTTGGTCTTTGGTCTTGGGTCTTGGGGCTTTGGCCGGAAGCGGACGTGATTTGATCTCGGTCAATTGCTCGTCATCGACGACCTCGATCCGGTCATCGTAGGTCGGAACATAAAGGCCTTCTTCGAATTCGTCGGGATCCGAATCAATAACGTCTTTTTTCAAAGTATCTGTTGCCATTAATTGCGTATTACTTTCGCTCCCGAGTCAGCTTCATCGGATTAAAATCATCGGGCGTGATCTTCAGGCCTTCTTCAAATTCGTTCTTGAGTTCGGCCGGCGTCTTGATCAGCAGCGTCGCGTCGGTCGTTCGAAAGCTCGGGTTTGCCGCTATCAGACGTTCAACGGCCGCGAGACCGAGTTTGAAGAGATCGTCGTCATTCGAAACTCGTCCCCAACCCTGTCGGTAATAGCTGTATGCGACATAGAACTGTGTCGCAGCGTCCCGTTTCTCAGGGTCGGCACGTTCGAGAGCGGCACGAGCGTCGGGAAATTTGTCCTGCCGGAAACTCGCAAGGCCCTGGTCGAACTCTGTTTTGTTTATCTCGTAGGTCCCCATGATCACCGAGCTTTTCGTCGTCACCTCGGCCAGTGTCTTGGGCTCGGCCCAGTAGAGAAATGTGATAAACGCCGATCCGGCAATTACGAGCGCGATGCTGAGAATATGGATATACTTTTGGTTCATTGGTATAATCGAACGGCTCAAGCAAGAATACACTTTCTCAGACGGTTTTCACTATGAAAAAGATCGCTCATTTATTTACCGCGGCTGTTGTATCGTGTTCGATCGCGAGTTCCGCAATGGGGCAAACTGTTACCGCTGACCTTGTCGTCACCAACGCCAACATTCGCACGATGGACGCTAAACGAACGGTCGTCAGATCGCTGGCGGTGTTAAACGGCAAGATCGTCGCGGTCGGATCGGACGCAGATACCAAAACGCTGATCGGCGCGAAGACGCGTGTTATCGACGCCGGCGGCAAGACCATTATTCCCGGGTTTAACGACGCTCACGTACATTTCATGGAAACGGGCTCGCAGCTTTCGTCGGTTGATCTGCGTGATGCCAAGACTCCGGCCGAGTTTGTGGAACGGATCAAGACATTCGCGGCCAAGCTGCCCAAAGGCCGCTGGATATTGGGCGGGAAGTGGGACCATGAGAATTGGACGCCGAACGCATTGCCGACAGCGGCGTTGATCGATGCCGTGACGCCGGACAATCCGGTCTTTATCGACCGTCTCGACGGCCACATGGCACTCGCAAACAGCCTCGCGATGAAAAATGCCGGAGTTACAAAAGACACGAAGGATGTCGACGGCGGGATGATCGTTCGCGACTCGAGCGGGAATCCGACCGGCGTCTTTAAGGACGCGGCGATGAACTATTTCGGCAGTGTGATCCCGGCTCCGTCATGGGAGCAGCGGATGGAATCGGCAATGGCCGCGACGGAACATGCGGCAAGCCTCGGCGTGACGAGTGTACAGGATATGTCGGCGGGGACCGATGTCGGCGTTTATCAGGAACTGGTGCGGCAGGGCAAGCTGAAAACTCGTGTTTACGGCTGCTCGACGCTGGCGGATTACAAACGGTGGGAAAATACAGGTGTGCGTTACGCATTCGGCAACGCTATGCTGCGTGTCGGCTGTTTGAAAGGCTATGCGGACGGCAGTCTAGGCTCGACGACAGCGTGGCTTTTCGAACCATATCTCGATGATCCCAAATCGACCGGCCTTGCGGGCGAGGACATTCCAAAAACGGCCGAACTCGTTCTCGGGGCAGATAAAGCCGGTTTGCAGGTCAATATCCACGCCATCGGCGACAAGGCAAACGCGACAATATTAGACATCTACGAACAGACCGCGAAAACCAACGGCCCGCGTGACCGCCGCTTTCGCATCGAACATGCGCAGCATTTGCGGCAGCAGGACATTTCACGATTCGGCAGCCTCAAGGTCGTCGCGTCGATGCAGCCTTTTCACATTATTGATGACGGACGCTGGGCATGGAAGCGGCTCGACGAAAAGCGTCTAAAGGGTACATACGCTTTCCGCACGCTGCTCGATACGAGTGCGGTTCTTGCTTTCGGGTCAGATTCGCCCGTAGCACCGCTCAATCCGCTGTTCGGCGTCTACGGTGCGGTCACACGCCGCACGCTCGACGACAAAAATCCTAACGGCTGGATACCTGAACAGAAGATCTCGGTCGACGAGGCCGTCCGTGCGTTCACCTACGGCTCGGCTTATGGTGAATTTCAGGAACAGTGGAAAGGCACGCTAGAGATCGGCAAACTCGCCGATTTTTATTATCCTTTCTGACGATATTTTTACGATCGATCCGACTAAGATCGGCGAAGTTAAGGTGTTGACGACGGTCGTTGATGGCAAGGTGGTATTTGAACGCAAGTGAGTCGTTTTGCAGTTATCTTGGCGGTGCTTTGTCTGACGGTTTCTGCCGCGGGACAAGGCACCGCCGATCTGATATTAATTAACGGCAGCGTCCGCACTCTTAACAAAAATAAGCCCTTTGCCGAGGCTGTCGCCTCATCAGACGGCAAAATTATCGCGGTAGGTACGAACGCCGAGATCCGCAAGCTGATCGGGCCGGGCACGGTCGTCATCGATGCGAAACAACGGCTCGTTCTCCCCGGCTTTAACGATGCACACGTCCATTTTACCGCGATCGGAAACCGTTTTTCGCACCTCGATCTACGCAATGCAAAGAGCGCCGATGAGGTTGTCGAAAAGATCGAGTACTATTGTCGTTTCCTGCCGAAAGGCCGATGGCTGATCGGGGCGGGGCTCGATGCGACGCGATGGAAAACTGCGGTGCTCCCCGCACTCGAACGCATCGACGCTGCAAGTCCTGACAATCCTGTTTTGCTCTATTTCGCCGACCCAAAGTCTGCTCTCATTAATTCGGCAGCTCAAAAGCGTGCTTCGACCGCGGCCGTTTCGGGCAACATCGTCCGTGGGCCGGAGCTGTCGGCCGTTCGAAATGCGATACCGAAAAACAGTGCAACGAACTTCGCCGAATTTGCCGAGACCGCGTCCAATTATGCTGCATCATTGGGCGTGACAAGCGTGCAGGATGTCCATTCTGACAACGACCTGGCGATGCTCGCGGGCCTTGCCATGGCGGGGAGGCTGAAAACACGCGTTTACGACTGCGTCGGGCTTCGGCTCTGGGAAGATACGCGTCCCGACATCAAGCGGACGATCGATGGGCAGCGGCTCGTCCGAGGCGGCTGTGTCAAATGGTACTCGGACGGATCGTCGGATGAATTGCCCGAGCTCCGGAGCCGTCTGGCCGCCGCCGACAAGGCCGGGATCCAAGTTCTGGTGCATGCCATCGGTGAAGCGGCGAATTCGAATGTGCTCGAAGCCCTCGAATACGCGTTGGCTCAGAACGGTTCGCGCGACCGACGTTCGCGGATCGAGCACGCACATTGGCTGAGGCGGCAGGATTTCCAGCGTCTGCAGAAAGCAGGCATCATCGCCTCGATGCAGCCGTTTCTTTTCTTTAATAACGGATCAACGTCAGGTGACGATCATCGGGCAATTCTAAAAAGCGGTGTGAAACTCGCCCTCGGCTCGGACGCGTCGATGGTCGACCTCAATCCGCTCCTCGGTATTCACGCGGCCGTAAATGCCGGTGACCGTTCGCTTTCCGTCGAGGATGCCGTTATCGCATACACACTCGGTTCTGCCTATGCCGAATTCCAAGAAGATCAAAAAGGCACCATCGAGGTCGGCAAACTAGCGGATCTCATCATCTTGTCGGATGATATTTTCAGGATCAAACCGGCCGAGATCGGCGGAGCGAGAGTCCTTACGACGATAGTCGGCGGTGACGTGGTTTTTCGAATGAAATAGAAGCCGAAGTGCGGTCAAACAGGCAATTGCGAAAGGAGAACGTATAGCTGGCGGTTCACACTTGCGTTTCGGCCTCTGCTATAATAACGAGAGTATCAATCTATTTGGGAGAAATTTATGAGATCAATTTTTAGTTTTGCGATCATTGTACTTGCATTTTCATTTTCAGCATTCGCTCAGGAAAAAATGGGCGGTACCAAGCCGACAGATGACGACAAGACGGCGGCGATACCGTCGGACTCGTATTTGAAACGCGGAGCACCGGTCGGCAGTGCGAAGAAGGTTTCGCTTGCCAAGGTCATGAAGGATCCGGCGAAATATGCGGGAAAAATGGTCCGCGTCGAAGGCGTGATCGTGCGTTCGTGCAAGACCGAAGGCTGCTGGGCCGAGCTTGCCCCGAAAGCGGACGCCAAGAGTGTTCGCGTTAAGATGAAAGATCACAAGTTCTTTATCCCGCTCAAATCGGAAGGAGCAATCGCTCGTGCCGAGGGTGTGTTCACTGTCAAGACGCTGAGTAAGGCCGAGGTCGATCATATGATCGAAGACGATGGTGCGAAATTCCCAAACCGCAACGCCGACGGTACCGTCAGCGAGATCTCATTCGAGGCGACCGGGATCGAGCTCAGGAAAGACGGAAAATAGTTGTTCGCGTAGTTAGTTAAGTTCGTGGTTCCGGCCGCCATGGCCTGAACCATGAACCAATACAAAATTGCCCTAAGACGTCGGCTAAGGAAAACCTCATATGATCTGGAAAATAGTAATGGTCGTCGGTATTTTGGGTGTTTTGCTCGGGTTGGCGGTAACGGGCATTTCCGTCGCTCTCCCGCTTATTAGCAGCCATACGAGTTGGGGCGAGGCAATGATCGGCATCATTCCGGGTGTTTTGGTTCTCGTCATATCGTTCTTCATCTTCGTGCTCGGGCTAATCTTTGTGATCAAGAACCGCAAGAAAGCCTGATCCCGGAATAAGCGGTCGGCTCAACTGATGAAAAGACTGATCTCCCATTCCGTCCTTGTGATGTCTTTAGCTTTTGTTTTTGCGTTGCCCTTCTACGGGCAGAAACCAAAGCCTGTGATGATCCAGGGCACACTTATCAAGTCTGACGGCAAGCCGCTGGCGTACACCGAGATCGAGCTGGTTCCGGTCGGTTCCGGCGTCGTGATCAACGATACACGGCTCTTCGGCATCACCGATCAACGCGGTCGATTCAATTTTGTTGACGTGCCTGACGGCAATTACACTCTCAGCATCAACTTCGGCGACAAGCCGACACTGCTCTCGCCATACCCGACTTACTTTCTTCCCGGTACGGCAAAACGAAGCGAAGCACAGGTTTTGGAGGTCAATTCATCCACAAAGATAGCCGGATTGATCTTCAGGCTATTGCCGCCGCTGGTCAGAAAGACGATCACGGGCAAAGTCACCTGGCCCGACGGTTCGCCGGTCCGCGGGGCCTGGATCGGAGTCGTCGATATTGAGTTTGACCTCGGCAAGTCGTTTGGAAACGCAAGATCTGACATTAACGGAATTTTCAAGGTGGATGGTTTTGTCGGCCAGCGTTATCAATTTGGGGCGATCATCTTTGAAAAACTAGTGCTTCAACCGTTCGAAGATCCGGGCGAGGTCATCGGTTTTGGTGAGACCGAGATCATCAAATTTGACGGTACTAACACCACGATCGGGATCAAAGTCCGGAGATCCAAACGAAACCAGCAAATAATGGACAAATATCTGGGTTAGATATTCAGGCTTCGTCGACCTCGATAACCACTGAACATGGATTTATCCGCATTTTTGTATGTGGTAATCTCTTGTAAGAGAAAAATGAAGCCCTTTTTTATCCGAAATATCAAGATCGATCCGCCGCTCATCCTGTCGCCCATGGCGGGCGTGACGGACTATACGTTTCGCCGATTGATCAAACGCCGCGGCGGTGTTGGCCTGGTGGTGTCTGAGTTTATATCGGTCGAGGGGTTGACGCGGCATAATCCTAAATCGAAGCGGCAGATGCGTTTTGATGAGGAAGAGAGGCCGTATGCGGTCCAGATATTTGGTGGCAAGGTCGATCGAATGGCGATGGGAGCCGAAATGGCCCAGGAGGTCGGAGCTGATATTCTCGATGTGAACTGCGGCTGCCCGGCGCCGAAGGTCGTAAAGAACGGCGGCGGTTCAGGCCTGCTGCGCGAACCGGCATTGCTCGAATCGATCCTCAAAGAGATAAAGAAAACTATTACGATACCGCTGACGCTCAAATTGAGGACCGGATATACCGAAGCTTCGATAAACGTAGTTGATATTGCCAAAATGGCGGAGCAGTGCGGCGTCGAGCATATTCAGGTCCACGGCCGAACCCGTGAGCAGGGCTATAAGGGCCTCGCGAATTGGGACGTGATCCGTTCAGTAAAAGAGGCCGTCAGCATACCGGTCTCGGGCAATGGCGACATCACGACGATCGAATACGGCATGAAAAAGTGGCGTGAGACCGGCGTTGATGGTATTTTGATCGGCCGCGGGGCGATGCAGAATCCGTGGATATTTCGGCAGTTTGCCGATGTTCTTGCCGGCGGCGAACCGTATCAGCCCGATCTGCAGGAAAAGAAGGATGTTCTGCTCGAATTTTTCTCGATGTGCCGCGAAGAGATGGCCGAGATCATCGCATTGGGAAAGATGAAGCAGCTCGCGGGGCAGTTCACCAAAGGGCTGGTCGGCGGTGCGCAGTTTCGACAGACGCTCTATCATTCGCATTCGGCCGATGAGATATTGGACAATATAACCACGTATTTCGAAACCCTCACCGAACGCGAAACGTTTGGTGACGGATTTGTCGAGGCGGATGCGGACAATGACCTGGAGTTCGAAACGTGTGAGAGTCCTTTGGTAGTGCCGACACGATCCAACGTTATCCAGGCAACGAATCTTTAGACATTTTTCGCATAACTTGAGGTAAATAAAATGAAAAGATCTTCAATCGGAATGACCATGTTTCTGATCATTGTTGGCCTACCGATGTTGATCAGTGCTCAAAAGATGAAGGCGGAAGATGTGATCACAAAACATCTGGAGTCGATCGGGACGTCCCAAGCCAGGGAAGCAACGAAAACATTGATCGCAGTCGGTATGGGCACGAGCAAATTCACCTCGACAAAGGATATCACCTTACAAGGCCGGATCGTGTTGGCCTCTGACGGGGCAAATAATCTTCTCGGGATGAACATGAACTCAAGTCTCTACGCAGGCGAGAAATTTGGTTACAACGGCAAGGACGTTTATGTGGGATTCGTAAACATGTCATCTCGCTCCGTACTCGGTAATTTCGTGCAGGCCAATAGCTCGATCGTTGCCGATGGTATGGTCGGCGGTGTGCTCACGACCTCATGGGCATTGTCACGGCTGTCCACCAACGGCGGAAAGATATCGTACGACGGGACGAAGAAGATCGGCGGAAAAGAACTTTACGCAATTGGCTATTCCCGTAAGGGCGGCGGCGATCTGGATATCACATTCTATTTTGAAAAGGATACTTTTCGTCATGTGCGGTCTGAATATAAGCGTGTTTCGTCGGCGGCAATAGGCGTGTCGCCCGAGCAATCTTCGAGATTTAGTGAAACGCGATTTTTGTTTGTTGAGGAATTTGGCGATTTTAAAGATGAGGCAGGATTAACATTACCGCACTCCTACCGCATGTTCTATTCGACGACCGGAGGGCAGGGAACCACGGGTATTCAATGGGAATTTGTACTGGATGAATTTGCCGCTAATAAAAAATTTGATCCTTCTACTTTTATCGCACCGAAAAATTGATCGCTTTCGAATAAAATGAGATACATTGTTTTCCTGATCGTGATCTTTGTGACGCCGATTGCCGCGATGGCACAGTCCTCCGGGGGCAGCGGTTTACCGGCCGGTGATGTCGGGCCGATCCGTTCGTCGGCTGCTTATGCCGAGGTTTTGCTCCGAAAGACCGAATTACAGGCCGAACTCGAAGCGGTTCTGCCGGATTACACTGAGGAAAACCCAAAGGTGATCGATGCCCGTTTTGAGATCGGCATTCTGACCCGCGACATCGATCGGATCTATGCGGTACGGCCGACAGAGGTCGGCAAGCTCACGCTGGCACTCGGCAAACTCCTTGTCAAACGGGCCGCTCTCGAGACCGAATTACAGCGATTGCAGAGAAGCTACAATAAGGACCACCCTGAGGTGAAACGGGCAAAACGCCGGATCGAGATATTTGAGAGTTCAATTAAGCAGATTTTGGGTTAGTTTCTAAGACCAAATAAAAATGGCAAAGCGAGATAAGTATCGCCTTGCCATTTTTGGTTCAATGAATGATGCGTCTAGTTGCCGGGCTTTTCCTTGCGTTCATCGGCAAAAAGGATAGGCGATACAAGCGGGCGATATGATTCGCTGATCTTGATATACGAATCACTGCGAAGCTGGGACATGAACTTTCGCTGCTCCTCGGGTGCTCGTTCGCGCATGATCTCCAGCCGGACAGCATTTTCATCGTACTGCGATTCATTACTTGCCGCAGTTCGTTCGTCGATCCGAAGGATCGTGACGCCGAGGCCGTCGATCTCGACCGGATCGGTATAACTGCCGGGCTTCAGATCTTTGATAACTTTCGCAAATCTCTCATCCAATTCTTTAACCACAACTGTGTCAGCCTTGCCCTTATTTTGAGCGGCATTTGGACGGTCGGAATTTTGCTCAACGAGCTTAACAAAATCGGCGCCATTTCTGAGCTGGCTCACCAGATCCTTTGCTTTTGCCCGAACGGCCGCTTCGTCACGCCCGGCAAAATTCAAATAGATCTCGCTAAGGGTAACAGTTTCCGGTTTGGTAAATTTCGATTTGTTCTTTTCGTAGTAGTCCTTTAACTGTTTGCCGCTCGAATCCCAATATATTTTAGCTTGTACCTCTCTCTGAATGACCTTTTCGCGAGTAGCCTGTTTCCGCCACATCTCACGCATTTCTACCGGATCGACGTTCTGCTTTCGCATCTCCTCATACAACGAGTCGAGCGTTTTGAGATCGTATTGTTTCATTATCTCGACGAAACGTTGGTTAAGCGTGGCTTCGACCTCATCGGCGACGCCGATCTCCTTGGCCTTTTGGATGAGCAGCTCTTCATTTATCAGATTAGCAATAAGTTCGCCTTGTTTGGCATCAACAGCCTTTTGGGCATCTTCGCGCTTTTCGCCGGCCTGCACCTTACCTTCAACGATGTCTTTTGCTTCGCGGCGAATTCGTGAAAGCGTAATGACGCCGTCATTTACCTGAGCAACGACCTCATCGACAACTTTCGTTTCGGTCTCCTGAGCCAATGCGGCCAGAGGGAATACAGCAAAACAAAGGCCCGCGAGCAGAATATATCTATAAAGTTTCATGAATTACTCCAAAATAGGTCAAAGAAGTTTATATCTTTACCGACCGATATTTGCAAACTATGATGCACAAAAGGGGTCTCGCGTTTATTGTCAGAAGTTACAAAAAATAGTATGAAAGTCGGCCCCATTCGATGTTTCTAACTAATAGAGGGCGAAAACTCCCTCACCGCCCCAAAAGATGTCCAAAAAATGCGTTGAGTGCCGTCTCGTTCATTATTCGTCAGCCGCGACATGCGAACGGTGCGGCGGCGAACTTCGCAATTTGAACGGAACAATGGACCGTTTGAATAATTTTGCAGCGACGATCGCACGGCGGGCCTCGGTCTGTGCGTTGGTCTTGATCATCGTATTGGCCGGCTTTTATCTGTCGCTCATCGGCTCGGCAAGGTCTCTATCATACGACGACAAGCAGACGGTAAAGCGTTCGATCGCCATATTACGCGAAAGAGGATTTACAAACGAGGCTTTTTATCTTGAGAATTTGGCAGCGTTCCGCGGAAGCGACAATTGGTTGAATGCGTCTGTCGCGAAAGAGAATGCATATGCCGCGACCAATTTTCCATTCGAGATCATCACGCTTTATTCCGACTTTTTCACATACCCTGTCGATGACATCGAACGGGCGGCCATATTGCTGCATGAAGCGAAACACCTCGCCGGCGCCGACGAGCGCGAAGCTTACGAATTCGTATGGAAACACCGAGATCAACTTGGCTGGACATTTACCGAATACGCCGAGTCGACGGTTTGGCATAATATCCGAAAACAAACCAAGGAAAACGTGCCGGAGCTATTTACCTGCACAGAGCTCGCTTATTTCGATTGCACCGAACCTCGAATTCGATAGCTATTGACGAACAGATCCCAACACTTCGATCGAACGAACGATCGGGTCATTTCCGTCCGGCAGATCAAACCGAAGGATGCCGCTGGGCGAAAATGTCGAGCCTTCATTGTCGCTGAGGAATTGCATCAATTTTTCAGGCGAAACAATCGCTGATTCACCTAGTTTTATCGCAACACCATTTGCGGCCCGGTCGATCGAGACGATGTGCATTCGCTCGCCGAGTTTTCGCAGACGGCCATAGGCAAAGAGATTTTCGACCGACCGCGGAATACGGCCGTAGCGGTCTTCGATCTCGGCGTGGATCTGTATCAAAGCCTCTTCAGTTTCGGCGGACGAAATTCGCTTGTATGTTCGCAGACGCTGGCTTGCCTCGGAAATGTAATCCTTCGGAATCGAAACATCAACGCCCAGATTGATAGAAACGCTCGTCTCATCGGCGATCTCGTCGCCGCGGATCTCCGCGATCGTCCGCTCGAGCATTTTCGTATACAGGTCAAAGCCAAGAGCATCCAGGTGACCGGATTGCTGACCGCCGAGGATATTTCCGGCACCTCGCAATTCCAAGTCGAGTGCCGCAAGGCGGAAACCGGCGCCGAGGTCCGAGAATTCACGTATTGCGCTCAAACGCCGCCTAGCGATCGGCGTCAGTTCTAATTCACTTGCGATCAGCAAATAGGCGTACGCTCGGCGATTTGAACGGCCGACACGGCCGCGAAGTTGATAGAGCTGCGAGAGGCCGTAGTTGTCGGCTCGATTGATGATGATCGTGTTTGCACGCGGGATGTCGATGCCGTTTTCAATGATCGTCGTAGCTACCAAGATATCGTATTTGTAATCGATGAAATCGAGCATCACCTGTTCCATTTCCTTTTCGTTCATCTGGCCGTGGCCGATGGCGATGCGGGCATTTGGAACTATCTTTTGAACCAATGCGGCGACTTGCTCGATCGTTTCAACGCGATTGTGGATGAAAAAGATCTGACCGTTGCGGGCGAGTTCGAGTTCGATCGCCGAGCGGATAACGCCCTCGGAAAACTGCACGACCTGTGTGTTGATCGCAAGCCGATCACGCGGCGGCGTTTCGATCACCGACATATCTCTCATACCAAGCAGCGACATGTTGAGCGTTCGCGGGATGGGTGTTGCCGATAGCGTCAGAACATCGACCTTTTTCTTAAGCTGTTTCAATTTCTCTTTGTGGCCAACGCCGAAACGCTGCTCTTCGTCAACGACGACAAGCCCGAGTTTTGGCAGTTTCACGTCGTTCGAGAGAATGCGGTGCGTGCCGATGACGACATCGACCTCGCCTTTTGCAGCAGCTTCGGTTACGGCCTTTTGCTCGGCGGTCGAGCGGAAGCGCGATAGCAGTTCGACCTTGACCGGAAACGCCGCGAATCGCTTTTTGAAAGACTCGAAATGTTGATATGCAAGCACAGTCGTCGGTGTCAGCACGGCGGCCTGTTTGCCGTCCATAACCGCCTTAAAGGCTGCGCGCATCGCGACCTCGGTCTTGCCGTAACCAACGTCGCCGATGATGAGGCGGTCCATTGGCATATGCGATTCCATGTCGGATTTGACGTCAACGATCGCCGATGCCTGATCGACGGTCAGGTCGTACGGAAATGCATCCTCGAACTCATGCTGCCACGGTGCGTCTGGCGGAAAGGCATGGCCGCGAACAAGTTTGCGTTCAGCATAAAGCTTTAGCAGCTCGTCCGCCATATCACGCATAGCGCGTTTGGCTTTGGCCTTGGTCTTCTGCCAGCCCATCCCGCCGAGACGGTCGAGCGTTGGCGATGTTGCTTCACCTGATGAATATCGCGACACGAGATCCATTCGCTCGACTGGAACGAAAAGCTTTGCGTTCTCGTTGTAGATCAGCAGCATGAACTCGCGATCCGAGCCCTGCGACGAGATCGTCTGCAAACCGTCAAACCGCCCGATCCCGTGATCGACGTGAACCACGTAATCGCCCTGCTTAAGATCGCGAAAATCAGATATGAACGCGCCGAGTTTGCTCTTAGTACGCTGACCTTTCGGCGTGGCAAGGCGGCGTTCGGCCTGCGTGGTCTCACCAAATATGTCGTTCTCGGTAAAGAGGATCAGATCGAACTCCGGCAGCTCAAAACCGCTCGACAGATCTCCAATAACGATCGACTCCGACAATAACGGAGCGTCGTATTCGCGCAATATTTCCTCGATGCGCTCAGCCATACCGTGCGTTTGCGGAATGATCTTGATATCAGCTTTGGAACTTGTCGCTTTCGCCGTTATTCCATTCACAAATGCCTGAATATCGCCATGATATTTCCGCGTCGAGCGAGACTGCAGATCGATCTCAGTTGACTTCGCAGCCGTTGGAAACAGAAACAGCGGCTCCGAGGCAGAAACACGACCGGTAGGGAGTGTTTTCTTCTCGCCCGACGTCGAGGTGCCATCCACGTCCACGGCAAACTGCTCATCAATTCCTGCCGCCGTTCTCCCCAACGACCGCAGTTCGAGCCGAGCCGACTCGCTTAATACAGTTCTCAACTCTACCGGCATCACAAACAGTTCTTCCGGATCGAGGCCCACATCGCCTGTTTCGCTCAGCGCATCGAAATGCTGTTGCAAATGCTCGTAAAAACCGGTCAACGAATGCTCAATTGCCGTCGGTTCGTCGATAACAAAAACACATTTAGGTAGATGGTCGAAAACAGTCGCATCGAGTGTGCGTACCAGCGGCATGAGGAATTCCCAGCCTGAGAATGTTTCGCCTTCGTCGGCGAAATCTGTGCGGTCCTTGAGGTTTCGTTTGAATTTGTCGTCGGAGAAACGTTCCCGGGCAAAGAATGCCCAGTCCTTAAAATCCTGCGGCGAAACGGCGATCTCACGCATCGGGGCGATGCCGATCTCGGTCAATTGTCCGGTGGAAAGCTGCGTTTCCGCATCAAATGTCCGTATAGAATCGACCGTATCACCAAAGAACTCGACGCGAACCGGAGCATCAGCATCAGGCGACCAAACATCGATGATTCCCCCGCGTACAGAGAACTGGCCTGGGCCGAAAAGAGGTTCTTCGCGGACGTAACCTCCGGCAAACAGCCGTTCGATCAGCTCTTCGGGCGGAAGATCTTTGTCGCGGGTCAACACGCATCCGAGAGCAGCGATCTGGTCCGGCGAAACTGTTCGCTGGATCAGCGAACGGGCTGAAAGGATCACAAGATCATTCCCGCCGCGAAGCATTTGCCACAGTGCCAAAGCACGGCGTTCCTGAGTTTCTGCATGAGGTGAAACGCCGGAATACGGATCGGCTTCGAAGGATGGAAGCGTTATGATTTTGGATTCTGGATTTTGTATTTTGGATTGAAAGAAGTCAAGATCAGCTTCCCAAGATTCCAGTTCCGTATTTGATTCGGTTACAACAGCAAATACCTTACCTGTTTCTGCACGCAGACGCGTCAGGACAAACGCCTTCGCTGCCACAGAGGTCAGTCCGCTGAGGCTGATCACACGTGAACCTTTATCGATCTCACGCTTTAATTTATCGAACTCACTCGCCATAAACGCACTGATGCGCAGAAAACGCTGAGCCACAGGGCGTTGCGTTTTCGTGCAGTGTCACTATTGTGCCATATTCGCGAGATGTTTGCCGTGTTCGCGGCTGTTAACTATAATCAGAGATTCAATTATGAGCATTCCAGCATTTAACGAGATCATCGAACAAAACGACCAGACCGAAGCTCGACGGGCTTCGCTTGACGCAATTGCCGGCTTGGTCGGCAATGTGTATCCGAATAAATTTGCGCGCACTTCGGTCAGCGGCGGCGAAGATACCATCACGGCACTCAAACATTTCGACAAGATAGCCGGCGTCGAAGCGAAGATGGCTGAGATCAAGGCGAGCCTTGCCGAAGGCGAGCGTCCGCCTGCTGAAAAGAAAGATGCGCTCAACGAAGAACTAAAGGCACTCGGAAACGTTCGAATTGCGGGCCGCCTGACTACGCCGACGCGTGGCAATTTTGTCCATCTGACCGATGGAATGTCTAAGCTGCAGGTATATTGCAATAAGAAAGGCCCGCTTGCCCTAGTGCGGAACGATGGTGAGAATACGCTTGACGAAGAAAACGGTTGGGCGTTGTGGCAGCTGCTGGATCACGGCGACTTGATCGGCGTCGAAGGCTATTTATTCGTCACCAACACCGGCGAAGTGAGTGTTCATGTCGAGAAACTCCAGTTCCTCGCCAAAGCGATGCTGCCGATGCCCGACAAAATGCACGGCATCGCCGATCCTGAACTGCAGCGACGCTATCGATACGCTGATCTGATCGCTTCGACGCTGCAGGTCGAGCACGAAGGACTTACGACGCGCGAAGTTTTCGAGCGCCGGGCCAAGTTGATCTCAGGGATGCGTCGGTTTCTAGATGATGCGGGCTTTATCGAGGTCGAGACGCCTATGTTAACGCCAAAGGCGACCGGCGCAGCGGCTAAGCCATTCGAGACGCATCACAATGCGCTCGACATTCCGCTTTATGCACGCGTAGCGCCTGAGCTTTATCTCAAACGTCTGGTCGTCGGCGGCTTTGAAAAGGTTTACGAACTCAACCGCAACTTCCGCAACGAAGGCCTCTCCCAGCGTCACAACCCCGAATTCACCATGCTCGAGTTCTACATCGCCTACATGGATGTGAACGGGATGATGGACTTCGCGGAGAAGATGATAAAAGAAGCAGTCGCGAAGGCGAATGACGGCAATCTTGTCGTGAAATACGGCGAGAACGAGATCGATTTCGGCAACTTTGAGCGGATAACGATGCGGGATGCTGTCGCGAGAGTGTCAGAACCGCCTGCGTCAGCGGGCGGCGTGAACTCGACGGGAACGGAGTCTGATAAAAACGAGACTGGTATGGCTATAACGTCCGTGCCGCCCGCTCACGCAGGCGGTTCTGACCTGCTCGCCGCGTTCGAAGAGCACATCGAGCACACACTTATTCAGCCAACCTTCATCATCGATTACCCGAAATCAATCTCACCGCTTTCGAAGGCTGATCCTTCGAATCCGAACATCGCGGAGCGGTTTGAGTTGTTTATCAATGGTATGGAAGTCGCGAATGGTTTTAGCGAGCTAAACGACCCGAAAGAACAGTACGAACGCTTTGTGGATCAGATGTCGGAGCGTGAGCGCGGTGACGAAGAGGCGATGGTGCTGGACGAAGACTATATTCGCGCGCTTTCTTATGGAATGCCGCCCGCCGCCGGCATCGGTATCGGGATTGACCGGCTCGTCATGCTCCTAACCAACAAACACTCGATCCGCGACGTTATCCTTTTCCCGCACATGCGACCTGATCGGAAAGAAGGGGAGAAGGGGAGTGGAGGAGAAGGGGAGAAAGAGGCGTGAGATCGGTGCTTTAATTGCTCCGTCTCGCCGAGCGGAAAAGCTTTGCTTTTCCGTTGAGCCTCTAATATTCTTCGCGGCTACGCCGCTGCTTTGGATATTGCTTTTTAAGACCGCGGCATAGCCGCCAGAGTCATTCTTCAGACTTTCGGAAAAGCATAGCTTTTCCGCTCGGCGATTTGATCAGTCAGATAAACCGGTCATCTTAGCGACTAGAATGCCCATTCAAGCGGCTAATATGCACAACTTAGTGACTAATATGTCCAACTTAGAGACAAAGTTGTACTACTTTAGAGTTGAAGTTACACAACTTTGAAACAAAGTTACGCAACTTAGCGGCAAAGTTGTACTACTTTAGAGTTAAAGTAGCCCAAGTTAGCGGCTAATGTGTACTACTTTAACGGCAAATATGTACAACTTTTCGGAAAACATGTACTACTTTAGAGTTAAAGTAGCCCAACTAAGCGACAAATCAGCCCAACTTTAGAGCCAAAGCACACCAGTTTTGACCGTTAGATGAAGGTATTTTTCTATACAGCGTTCGCGCTTGTCGCGTTTGCGTTCAACTCGATCCTCTGCCGCCTCGCTTTACGCGGCGAAGAGGCCGATGCTGCGGGTTTTACGGCTGTTCGGCTCGCTTCGGGGGCTGTTGCGTTGGTCGTGATCGGATATTTGGTCACCAAAGGCGGAAACCTGAGCGGTAGCGAGGGTGTTTCTTCGTTCGGCGAAGACGCACGATCGGGTAACGAAGAGGACACACTCCCTACCGGTCGTGTTTCCGCCTCATGGCTGTCTGCCTTTTACTTATTTGCATATGCTGTCTGCTTTTCGTTTGCGTACCTAGGGCTGACGGCGGGGACCGGCGCGCTTGTTTTATTTGGCTCTGTGCAGATGACAATGGTCGCGGCGGCGATCGTTAAGGGCGAGCGCCCGACGCCTTTGGAATGGATCGGACTGAGCATTGCGGTCTGCGGTTTGATATATCTTGTGCTTCCGGGCTTAGCATCGCCGCCGCTCACGAGTTCGATGCTAATGGCGGCCGCAGGAATGGCGTGGGGAGCGTATTCTATTCGCGGCAAGGGCAGCGCCGATCCGCTGCGCGACACCGCAGGCAACTTTGCGCGTTCGTTATTGTTTGTTGTTCCGCTCGTCTTGCTCTACATTCCGGCGTTGCAGCTGACGTTACGCGGCTGGCTGTTCGCTGTTTTGTCCGGTGCGGTCACATCCGGCGTTGGTTATGCCGTTTGGTACGCGGCACTCAAATTTCACACTTCGACTCGAGCGGCTGTTATGCAGCTTTCCGTTCCGGTTGTCGCGGCAGTGTTTGGAATTATCCTGCTCGGTGAGACCGCAACCGCGACCTTGGGCGTCGCGGCGGCGTTGATTTTGGGCGGAATTGGACTTACGATCGTCGGGAAGCGACGCTAATTACTCATTAACCATCACTTCGACAGGATCGATAGCGGATGCGCGCCACGCCGGATACAATGCGCCGATCAAACTGCCGCCGACAGCGATCGCAATTGCCCAGAGTGTCCATTGGAGACTGTATTCGAAAGCCAGTTCAAAATTGCGGCTTATCAACTGCGACGCAATAAACGCCGTCGCAAAGCCAAGAATTATCCCAAGAATGCCGATCATAAGTGCTTCGCCTTCGATCGTCTTGATAATGAATCCGTGCGATGCGCCGAGCGATTTGAGGATACCGATCTCTTTGCGGCGTTCGGTGATGGTCGTGTACATCGAAAGCAGTACGAAGATCGTCGAAACGAACGCTCCGAGGCCGACGAGAACCTTGAGAAATGTGTTGAGGCCCGGAATTCGGTCGCCGGCGTCGATGACGAGATCGCTCGTGATATTGATCTTATTGCCTGGAAGAGCTTCGTTTATCTTGGCCGCGATCGCATTTACATCAGCGCCGTCTTTCACTTTGACAAGGATGTACGTGCATTTGTTTGGAGCCTCAAGTGCAGATTGCAGTGCTGCAAGCGACATTTTGATACGGGCACCTGATGGCGGTTCGAAAACACCAACGACCTTGTAATGCTTGTCGCCGAAGACGTCAACGGTATCTCCAAGGCTGACCTTTTCCTCACGCATCTGCCGATCGTCGAGGATAACTTCGTCTTCAGCGACCGGCGCACGTCCTGCAGTCAAACGCATTTCGTTCATCTCGGCAAACTCTGCCCAGGGTACACCGTCGATCTGCTGTATTCCCCAACGCCCTTTTGAACTTGCCGATATATAACGCCCAACTGGCACGACCGACTTTACGCCTTCGATCTGCTTAAGACGTTCGACGTATCCGACGCTGACGTTCATATTCGAACTCGTCGTCTCCATTCCGCCGGCACGGGCAAAGACTATCTCAGCTTTCCAATTCGACGCACGCTTAGCCATGTCGTTGGTCATGCCGCGTGCAAGGCCGGTGAAAAGCACGACCAAAACAACGCCGAGGGCAACGCCGACCACGCTGATCAGCGTGCGGATGGGGCGGACCTTAAGATTTGCGAATACGAGTTCAAGCATCTGTTAATGGAATATAGTCAAAAGACTTAGCGGCCGCAATGTCGGTAAATAGTTCCTTTCGAGTCTGAAAATCCGCGAACATCTTATCGTACGTCTCGAGCAAACGGTCGGTCGAACGCTCACGGGTGTTTTGCTCGGCAGTTGCGAGTGCGTTGGCGACCTTTTTCACGCGCAAACTGCTGTCGCTGACGATCTGGCGGACAGCGGCGGCGAAGTCCTCGCCCTTTGGCTCGACCAGCCACGCATTGTCATTGGTCGCGTATGAGAGTATGCCGCCGGCATTTGGTGCGAGCGTCGGCACGCCTGACGCCATTGCTTCGAGCGGTGCAATGCCGAACGGTTCTCGCGGATTAGGATGAACAAATACGTCGGCATTCGCATAAAATCCGGCGAGCAGATCTTTATCGAGATGCCCAAGCTGAATGATCTTTCGCGGAGCGTACTTGTCGCCCTGCTTTTTCAGCCAATCGCTTTGCGGACCTGCTCCGGCGACGAGAAGGCGAAAATCATTCTCGCTGTCTTGCGATAATATCTTCATCATATCGACGAGTAGGCCGATATTCTTCTCAGGAGACAGGCGGCCCGCGTAGAGCAGGATCGTCGCTGTTTCGGGAATGTCAGCGAGCTTTCGCATCTCTGCACGAATCTCGTCCGACTTTCGTTTTGGAGAATACTGGGCGATATCAACTCCGCGTGGGCAGACAAAGATGCGTTCGGAGACCGGCACCCGGGGAGCCTTAAAAAACCGCCAGCATGCGTTCAGAAACCAATTCGACCTACGCGGATTTACATCGGTAGTTAGCGAATTGAAGAACTCTTCGGCCGTGTAGGTCGAATTTGCGATGTGGTAGTCAAAATTCGGCATCGTGTAGTTGCCGATCACTCGCCGAGCGAACCATTTCCCGAGCTTGCCGCCGGTGAGGAACGATCCGATATTGTCGTCCATTCGCTCGCATGAAAAATGAACCAGCATTGGGCGGCCAAGCTTTTTGAAGTTGTTTGTGCGGATCATTACGCCGAGCAAGCTGAGCGTGTATTTGTCGGTGACCTCGACGATGTCGGGCATTTCTTCAAGCAAAATGCGGCGAATGACAGTGTCCTTGAGCATGTACTGCCACGGCATCATTACGCGATACCGTTTGTCGAAAACAGGTGAATAACGTGCGGGGACGTAATAGATCCTGGCGTACTCGTTCACGTCCTCGACCGATTCGGTCTCGCCCGGAACTATGAGCCGTACCTCGCGTTTATGACGGTCGGCAGCGGCGAGCAGATTGTTGAACGAAGTACTGATCCCGCCGGAGTTCTTGTGGTAGTAATTCGTGATGTGGACCGATTTGACGGCTTTGCTCATAAACTCCGACCCCGCAGGAAAATATCGAAGTCGGAGTTTAACATTTCGTCAAAGCACCTGCAAAATTGGTGGACGCGGGCGATGCGGTGTAATCGAAAAGTTCCGGGCTCGCGATAAACTCACGGTGCATACGATCGTAGAGTGCAAACAGTGCGTCGGTCGATGTGTCCCAATCATAAAGATCCGCAGTTATTACGCCGGCTTTTAGCTTTGATTCGCGAACCGATTTGTCAGCAAAAACGCTTTCGATCGCCTCGGCGAAACTTGCCGACCTCGGGTCGGAAAGCCACGAGTTTGTATCGTTCGCGTACGACAGCAGGCCGCCCGAATTTGGTGCAACTACCGGCAAGCCTGACGCCATTGCTTCGAGCGGCGTGATGCCGAATGGTTCGTGCGGGTTTGGATGAACGAATACATCACAATTTGCAAAAAGATCGGCGAGTTTTTCTTTATCGGCGATCTGACCGAGCATATGGACACGGCCCGGTGCAAGCCTCTCCGACTGTTCAGCGAAATGTTCAGCACCCGGCCCGCTTCCGGCGACGAGTAGGCGATAGTCATGTTGTTGGCTCTTGCTCAGTCGAGCGATCGTTTTGATCAGCAGGTCGGGGTTCTTTTCGGGTGAAATTCGGCCCGCGTACAGCAGTAAGCGTGCATCAGCAGGAAAGCTAAATTCTTCGGCCAAGTCCCGGCGTTTCGCGTCGTTCCTTCGCCTGTCGTCGAACGTCGTATTGTCGACACCGCATTGATTTATAAAGACCCGATCTTTCAATTTCACCTGAGCGGCCCTCAAATACCGCCAACACCAATTGAACACACGGTCGGAGCGATTAGGATTCTCTAAAGCACACGTCGATTCGAAGAACTCCTGCCCCGTGTATTCGGAATTTGCAAGATGAAAATCGAACATCGGCAAATTATAGTTTGCGGTATACCGGCGGGTGAACCAGTTCGATATTCGTCCTGCTGAGATGAAAGAACTTACGTTGTCGTCCATCCGCTCGCACGAAAACTGCACCAGCATCGGCCGTTTGCTGCCGACGTTCATGATGTGCTTTCTGAGCAATCCGGCCATCAGACTCAATGTATATTTTTCGCCGATCTCGATCAGATCGGGCTGTTCATCGCGGAGGATGGCCTTGATCGGGGAGCTATCGAAAATATAGGTCTTCCACGGCAGCATCAGGCGGTATCGCTTATCAAAAAGCGGCGAGAAATCCGCCTTTACGTAGTAGATCCTGCCAAACTCCCCTACCTCTTCGACCGACGATTCCTCGCCGGGAACTATCAACCGGACATAGCGTTTGCGGCGATTGGCAGCCTCGAGAAGTTTGTTGTAAGCAGTACTGATCCCGCCGGAATTCTTGTGATAGTAGTTGGTAATATGGACAGATTTTAATGGCACGATATTTTAGTTGAAAAGCCCTGAATATTTGATTCGGAATGCCCGGAATGCGTTGGGTCAGGCTCTAACCTTCTTATCGTATGATGCACAAAGATCGTAATAGCCGTAGGTTTTTTTGAAGATCGCGTTCCAAGAATGTTCAATTGCAAATCGTCTTGCTTCGATCCGCATCGGCTGAAGTACATCTTGGTTCTGTATGACCTCGGCGACCCTGACCGCGAGTTCGTCCTCGGTGTTGGCGATAAGCCCGCTTTTGTTGTCCTCGATCAGAAATTTCGGGCCGCCGACGGGGAACGCAATTGCCGGGACCCCTGAGGACATAGCCTCCAGAACAACATTTGCGAAGGCGTCAGTTAACGACGGAAAGACAAAAAGATCCATGTTGGCAAATGCCTCGGCAACTGCTTCGCCGCGAATTTCGCCGGTGAATTCTGCCTTCGACAGGTGCTTTTCGAGCCACGGCCTTTCGTCGCCGTCGCCGACGATCAAAAAGCGGTAGTTCGTCACCCCGGCAGACTGCAATGCGGCGTCCAACCGGCCGAGTGCCCGAACATTTTTCTCGGCCCTGAGCCTGCCGACGAAGCCAAGCACAAATTCATTGTCGTCCGACGTTCTCGTGCGCTTAGCGGGCGTGAGCATCTCGATATCGACTCCGCGTCGAAGTAAGAATGACGGCCTTTTTGTCATTCGGCCGATCTCGTCGACAAGGTCCTGATTTGGCGCTAGCTGCATTTGGGCGAGAAAATAGAGCTTCATCAGGCCAAACATCGTCGCCCTTTCGATCGCCGTGCCGATCTTGCAGCGGACAGTTTTCGGCAGCCAATTGCCGAGGCTCAAAAGGCGTTCGGCAGCATATTCGTGGGTGTTCGTATGCCACGTCGCGACCGCCGGGATGTTCATAAAATGGGCGTGGACAAACCCAAATTGACTGATGTCGTTGAGGCCGGTCAGATGAATAACGTCGGCACCGAATTCCTTCAACGTGCTTTTGACTAGAGCCCTTTTACGCCATAGGAGCGGATCGTACTTAAATTCTCCGTCAAGCGGTATTGACGCCCGGTTTCGTTTGAGATCAAGATAACGGACCGAACCGTCGTTCGTGAGCTTTGTTTCGGCTCCGGATCTAATGCACAAGAGCGGATGGCCGTTGTCCTTGGCATACGACGTCAGCCGCCGCAAGAAGTTCGCGGCGCCGTTTATCTCGTGAAATGTGTCGGCAAACAGGGCTACCCTTGGTGCAATGTCCATATCGCCAGCCTTAAACTCAATGTCATATCTCGCTTCGGCCCATAACCGGGGCGCTAGGAGACACTTACAAAATCCGGGAGGTTTGTCTGGTCAAAATCCAGATGAGGACTATTTAGAATTCTTTTTCTTAGACTTTCGCCATGTCCAGACAAGCGGAAACGACAAGAATTCAAGTGCGAGCCATGGCATTCGTCTAAGGTCGCGCCAGATCGATTGTTGGCTTTCGTCTTTCACCAAAAGTGCCCCGCGGCGCATTGCAAACAGGTTGAATACGGCCGAGATCGCCGAAACAAGCACCGATATGGCGATCGCCTTTCCTTTCCCGTTGACGCCGGTCTGATTGTCGTACAGCGTCTGGACACCGAATTCGATAACGTGGCTGATGGTTGCCAGCACCAGAGGCACCGTCAAGATGGCGTGCCACGGCGGCTCGACCTTACTGAATGATTGAATGATCGCTCCGTTTACACCGCCGAAAATAAAGCGAAAGACCGATTGGGCAACCGCAGCACCGATCGCAAGCTTCAATCCATCCTTCTTGAACAGATATGTAAAAAAGAAGATCGGAGCACGAAGCATCGCGCTCAAAACCGCTGCCTTCCAATTCCATCGAAGCACAAGAGTATCGATCGGATGTCGCAGTAGGTGGAGAAATACTGTTTTTAGGCTTTGTTTGGGGGTTTGGGTGTCCTCGTTACCGAAAACTGGATCTGTCTCTTGATCGATCATTTCTTCAGCGAAGCTTTTTTCTCCTGTTCCAGTTTGATCGCCTCGGCATATCCGTCATAAACGCTCTCGAAGATCGAATCCCACGACTTGGACAATGCGTTCTCACGCGAATCAAGTTTCATCTTAGCTAGTTTTTCACGGTCGCGATACAACTCGAGTGCGTATTTCGCAAAGTCGCTTGTCTCGTGCGCCACAAATCCGCTTATGCCTTCGCTGATAATGAATTTTGGCCCGCCCTTGTCCGAAACGATCGCCGGTACTCCTGACGCGTTAGCTTCCTGAGCGACATTGCCGAATGCATCGGTCTCGGAAGGGAACAGGAAAACGTCCATATTAGCATATGCCTCGGCTAAAGGTTCGCCCTCGATAAAGCCGGTGATCACCTTACGCCTCATATTCTCTTCGAGAAATTGCCGTTCAGTGCCTTCTCCAACGATCAGGAACTCATAATCTTCGATCCCGGCATCGATGAACGCCCTTTCGACATCGACGAGAACTTTGACATTTTTCTCGGCACGAAGCCGGCCGACGGAGCCAAGCCTAAAGATATTGTCATTTACCGTCCGCTTTTGAGGCCCGAAGAACTGAGGATCCACGCCGCGGCCCATCAAACGCGACGCCCGGCCCGTTCGCCTGCCGAGGTCATCGACCAACTCCTGATTGGGCGAGAGGATCACTTTCGGCATTTTGTAGTACAAGATGCAGCCCTGCATGATCTTGTGTTCGGCAAAGCCCGCGATCTTCTTGACAAATCCGCTAGGCAGAAACCCAAACATCCTCTCGATCCGGCTGGCAGCGAATTCGTGGATATTTGTGTGCCACGAGCCAAGCAGCGGTATTTGCAGTTTCCAGGCTAGATAAGCCCCGATGATACTCACATCATTCAGGCCGGTAATGTGTATCACATCGGGCTTGAATTCAAGCAGCTGTTTCATTACGCGCGACGCGTGGCGTTGAAACAGCGGGTCGTATGCAAGTTCTTCATCGAGTGTGATCGCGAGCGGCGAACGCTTTAGGGATAGATGTGTGACGCTGCCATCGACGGTAAGTTCGGTCGCCGGCCCGGCGTGAACGCATAGGTACGGACGGTTCTTTCGACCGGCAAAATCCGTCAGCCGTCTGCATGTCATTGCGGCGCCGTTTACCTCCAGATATGAATCCGGAAAAAAGGCAACGCGTATATTCTCAGTCACAAAATATCCTAATAATTACAAATGGCGGGCTGGGCCCGCCGTATAAATGAACAATCGTAAAATGTTGCCTAGACCGTTTCCGACGAGAGCTCTCTCGAAAGGTCGTCGAGGTCCGGGATCTCAAACTTAGTACCGGCCGCATTTACGGGCACCCGGTCAACCTTCTTTCGTGCAATACGAAATATCGGCCGGGCAGTCGGGCCGCCGAGAAATGCGAGCGTCTTGATCGCCCAACGGAGCCATACCGGACCGCCGAGTTTCCATCCGCGATGCGAAAGCGGCACGAGGCCTTTTTCATCGCCCGTGTCAAAGAAAACGCGGTCGAACCAGCGTCTGCGGTGCTCGGGAAAATCGGGATAAAGCGAGAGTATCTCAGAAAACGACTGCAGTTGACGCGAATGTAGCGGCCGTTCGTACTCGGGCATCAGGGCGACCTGGCTTCGTTTCTCGACGCGGATCTCTTCGACAAATTCTTCGAACGTGGCGGCATTTGTCAGATTGATGACCGTATTCGGACGGCAACCGTGACGATCGCCGCCGGTGGCAATAGGAATACCAAGAGCCTCGGCCATTTCGATGACCTGCTTATTTTCCGACCAGCTTCGAAAGCCATTGATCTCAAAAGCGTGAATCCAGCGGCCGTGTTCGCGGATGAAATTCTTGAGCAGGATCTCGTGCTTTTCCTTGCCGACCATTTCGATATCCCAGATCGGATGATTCAGGATGACCAGAACCTCAGGCATTTCGTTGAGCATCGCAAACAGCTCGTTGAGCCGCTCGACGCTGTGCAGTTCCTTGGTGAATGTATAGTCGATCAGCGTTTTGCTGAGTTCCTCGGCACGGTCCTTGGGCAGGTTATGGACGCCGACGTGAAAGAACCCGTACTCGAAGGGAACTGTCCATTCGAGTGAGATGGGGATGTTCTTTGCTTCGATCGGCTCCGAGACCGTCAGGTTGGCGGCGATGTTGTCGTGGTCTGTGATCGAGACAAAGGCGTCGAGGCCGGCCTCGTTTATCTGTGCCTTTTCGATGTCGTAGACCATTTGACCGGTCAGCGGCGGCGACCAAAATGCCGTCGAGAAATCGGGGAACTTGCCTTCACGCTCAAAGTACTTTTGCTTCTCGCGTTTCCAGAAAAATGAGATGATCGGCAGTTTGTTGGCGTAATGCGGAACAAAATCCAGCATTTCCTTAGAATGTTCCGTGTGGCAATGCAGTGACACACCGGTCTTCGCCCGATCCGATAGATCGGCCGTTTCGCGTAGGATATGTAAGTGCGTTCGTTCTAAGTTCATTTATTTACCGCCTGATCGCGCCATCTAAACACTAGAAAATATCAAATCTGTCGAGCAATGTAAATCACACGTTCACCTCGAAGAGAGGCCTTAAATCAAATTCACTCGCGGAGTAGACAGACGTTTCCCGGAGACCAGAAAGATTAGGATGCGATGAATCGAAATCAGGTAGCCAAGAATGTTTTTTGGGGGAAGACCGAACCTGTATTTTTTACCTCGGGTTTGAATTGTGGTACGTACCACAATTTGATCAGCAAAATTGACGAAAATGCCGTAAAAATGCGTTCTGCCACAGTTTTTAAGGGGGTCAGCGACAGTGTTTTAGGGGGCTTGCGACAGCAAAAAACAGGGTCAGCGACAATAAAAAAGACCCCCAGCGACAATCGTAAAACGGCTGCAGCAAACTGTCGCTAGCCTTGCCGGAGCCCGAGTTCGAGCGAAAGAGCCTTTCTCTGCCTTCCGATAAGAGCGATCAGAACGAAGAAGTTGATCGACCAGAAGAGATCGATAGGATCCGGCAACGAAACCTCACCTCATCCGCATAAAATCGGCCCAAATATCCAAACCGGCCCGCCGCCCGCGAATGATAACAACCACAACGATCGATTCGACTTCGCCGATCACCGCGATCGAGCCTGATGCTGCACGATACGGCTTCACCTGGGGTGAGTAGAGGTTTTTGAAACGATGTTTCTATAAACTTTTGATCCCACCAGGATAGGGCGCGGACTCAGCGAGAAAAAAATCAAGTATTTTCTTCGATGATCTGTCATAAATCATCCAAGTGTGGTGTTTTATTTCCAGAGAGCGGAAAAATTCCACATTTATACGGAGACGGCATCATGAGTTGGTTATATACATTAATTTTTTCAGGGCTTATTTTTTCAACGAATTCGGGAACGGGCCAGAATGCACCGCAGGTCGTTCCGGCGGAGGTCCCGGCGGCGTCCGCACCGTTGGTCCCGGCGGCGGGCGATGAGACCGAGCGGTTCGAGCAGACCTATCCGCTCAGTGCGAACGGCCGTGTGAGCGTTTCAAATGTCAACGGTTCGATCACGATCGAGGCATGGGACCGCAACGAAGTGCAGCTCGTCGCCGTCAAGGTCGCCGACAGCAAAGAACGTCTTGCCGAGGTCGAGATCAAGGTCGATGCAAAGCCCGAGAGCATTTCGATCGAGACCGAATACGGCGATTGGAAACGACGCACCAACGGCGAACGTTGGGGTGAGCGGGGCAAGCTGGAGGTCAACTATAGCCTTAAAGTACCGCGAGGTGCTGTTCTGAACGAGATCGAAACTGTAAACGGGTCGGTCACCGTGTCGAACTTTACCAATATGACCAGGGTCTCGGCAGTGAACGGAATGGTCAAGGCGACGAACCTGCGTGGAACGGCGAGCCTCTCGACCGTCAACGGCGAGGTGGCCGCCGACTTTGACCGGCTCGATGCGGGCAGCAAGATCTCACTCGAGACCGTCAACGGCCGAGTGAATCTTGTGATCCCTTCGGATTCGAACGCCACTATTCGTGCCGAATCAGTGAACGGGAATATCACGAACGAATTCGCATTGCCGGTACGCAAGGGCAAATACGTCGGCCGCGACCTGTACGGCAAGGTCGGCAGCGGTGAAATTCCGATCAAGCTAGAAAGCGGCAACGGAGCATTGACCATCGGACGAAAAAATGACGGCAAGAGCCTCAGTCCGGCCACTGATCTCTTGCCGCAAAAGTCGACCGACGAAGAAAATTGGGACGAGGTCGATGCGGAAAAGATCGCCTCTAATGCCGCAAAGGCCGATAAGGTGATCGCCAAGGCGATGAAGACGCAGGTTCGCGTCTCCGAAAAAGAAATGGAACGGGCTCGCGTCGAAATGGAAAAAGCTCGTGTGGAAATGCAAAGGCTCGGGCCTGAACTGGCGAAGGTCATGTCGGAAAGCGATTTCGCATCTGCCGCGATCGTCAACTCAAAGGCGATCCAGGACGGTCTCGAAAAACAGCGGGCCGCTATCGCAGCATACGCCGACGCCGGATACAGGATCCCGAAGATCGAAAAGCGAAGTGGTGTGTTCCCCGTGAAAGGCGTGCCTAAGATCACCGTTGACGCGACCGGCTGCTCGGTCAAGGTGATCGGCACCGACGCCTCCGAAGTGCGTTATACGGTGACCCAGAGCGTCCAGAGCCGCAGCGGCGAAACTGTGCAGGTCAAAGAGGAACACACCGAGTCGAGCGTCGGGCTAAAGGTGATCAATACCGATCCTGACAATTCGCCAGGCATCTTTTTTCTCGATCGAAGCAAAGTTCGTGTCGAGATCTACGTTCCTAAAAAGACAAATCTTAAGATCGTAACAAACGGCGAGATCCGCCTCGAAGGCGTTTCCGGCGAGATCGACCTGACGGGCGGCGATCAGTCGATCAACGTTCGAGATGGCGATGGTTCGCTTAAGGTCGGGAGCCTCAATGGCCAGATCCGCGTGATCGGTTTCCGCGGGGACATTGACGCGAGGACTGCCGACGGGCAGCTCAATCTCGAAGGTGAATTCTCAAAACTAACGGCTCGTGCCGACACCGGCAATGTGACCCTGACGCTGCCGGACAATGCAAATTTCGATATCGACGCTCCGGGAATGGGCGTCACGTCAGACGGCTTCGAACTGAAACGCACCGGCGGCGACATGAACTCAAAATATCGTGTCGGCAGCGGCGGCAAACAGTATCAGATCAGATCGGACGGTAACGTTCTGATCCGAAGCAAGAGTTCACTAACCTCACAATTTTAACCAAGGAAGCGCAAAAAGGATCCGAACGGGTTCTTTTTTGTTGAAACTAAATGACTGAATTTGCGTTTTAGTCATTGTCCTTTGCTGTCGATCATATATATTCATTCATTTTCGATCGCGGCACTTTATAGGAGCAATAATGAAGAAATTAGCAGTAATTTTGTCGATGCTGTGTTTCGCGTCGATGGTTCGGCCGCAGGAAGGCCCGACCGCAAGCGTTGTATCCGAACCGAATCCGCCGGCAGTTAAACCGGCAGTGACCAAACGATCAAAGGTCGATGTGCCTGCGGAAAAATTGAGGCCGATCACGATCCCAAAGATCAATCCCGGCATCACGATCGACGGGAAACTCGACGAAGAGGACTGGAAGGTCGCCGCCGTCTTCAAGGATTTCTACCAAACGAGTCCGGGCGACAACATTACACCGTCGAAACCGACCGAAACCTACATGATGTACGATGAGAAGCATCTGTACATCGCATTCAAGTGCTGGGACGAAAAGGACAAGGTCCGGGCGACGGTCGCCAAACGCGACGACATATTTGGCGAGGACAATGTCCGGCTTTGGCTGGATACCTATAACGATCAGCGTCGGGCGTACATTCTCGGATTCAATCCGCTCGGAATTCAGCAAGACGGTATTTTTACCGAGGGCCGCGGTGCGGATTTTTCGGTCGATATCATCATGGAATCGAAGGGCGTGATCGAAGATTGGGGCTGGTCGGTCGAGGTCAAGATACCTTTCAAATCGCTGCGCTACTCGGCCGGCAAAGGCAAGATGTGGGGATTCAATGCGGCACGAAACATCGATCGATTCAATGACGAATTTGATCAATGGCTGCCGGATGACCGCAACGTTTCGGGGTTTTTGGTCAAGCACGGCAAGATCACAGGGCTTGATTCGATCAAGTATGAACGCACGCTCGAGGTGGTTCCGAGCATCACCGTCTCAGAGACCGGCAGCCGCAAACGGACACTGCCCAATTCGGCGTTCTCGCAGTTTGGCCGCTATCATCCGATATTTAATCCGATCGGCATCCGCGATCCGGGCAAATTCGTCAACGATCCGATCAAACAGGACCTCAGCGTAAATCTAAAATACACGCTGTCGCCGAATATCACGCTCGATGCGGCGATCAATCCTGATTTTGCCGAGATCGAGGCCGATGCTCCAGTGGTCGCGGCAAACCAGCGGTTCCCGATCTTTTTCGAGGAAAAGCGGCCTTTCTTTCTCGAAGGTAAAGATATTTTCAATTCACCGCTGCAGCCATTCTATTCGCGAACGATCGTCGACCCTGACTTTGCCGCGAAATTGACAGGCAAGATCGGAAAGACGACGTTCGGCTTTCTCGCTGCGTCCGACAATGCCCCGGAAATTATTCGGACGATGAACGCGGCGAACTGATCAACTGCCAGCGTGCCCGTGAATTCGATCCTCCGAATAACAAGCGGCGTTGTGCGATCGAAGATTACGTCGACAAAAATGCGCTCTTTAGCGTGCTGAGGCTAAAGCAGGATCTCGGCCCGGGTAACAACGTCGGTTTTTTTGCAACGGCAAGAATATTTCCGAAGAACCGCAATTTCACCGGCGGATTTGACGGCACATTCAAACTCAAACCAACGACCGTGATGACGTTTCAGGCACTCGGTACTCATTCGCGAAAGACCTTTTACGACCCGAACACCGACAGTGCCAAATACCGCACGGGAAATGGATTTGGATATTATTGGAGTCTCGATTACACGACCGACCGGCACGGCTGGTATGCCGAGGCCTCGGGACGTACCGGCGATTATCGGGCCGATTCGGGATTTACACCCCGGACGGACTCCAACACTTTCTTTTTTGCAAATCGTGTGAGTACCAAGTCCAATCCAAAGGCCGCGCTGATCCGAGCAAACTGGAGCCAATTTGCCCGTTACGGAATGGACTGGAAAGGTAGGACGCAGGAGGCAATGATCGGCAGCAACCTCAATTTCAATCTGCAGGGAAGCCTGTTCATCTACACCGAGTTCGGGCTGCAATACGAAAAGATCTACGAACGGGAATTCGGGGCAATTAGAAATCCCGCCGTGAATCAGCAAGGTGCATTTTTTGGCGAACCAACGCGGTCGGCGACACAGCCGTATTTCAGTGTCAATTTCAACAAAACGGTCAATAAGAAGTTTTCGATCTACGGATTCGTCGGCTCGATCATAAATTCATTCGATTACGATTTTGGCGGCGGCAATCGTTTTCAGCGTGCGAGCCCGGCATTTATCAATTATCTGAACAGCCCGCAGTACCAGAGTTATATCCAGGGCCTATACGCATACCAGGCTGACCCGACAAACAATCCGTATCCGAATTTTGCCGAACCTCCGCAGCTCGATCCCGGCAGAGGCTGGCAGTTTGATGCGGAGGCGGGATTCCAGTACAAACCGATCGATCCGCTGCGAATTTCGGCGAATTATCGAAAGAGCAAGTTAACCCGTAACGACACCGGCGAAACTGCGTATGACACGAACATCTTTACGCTGCGAACGACGTATCAGTTCACACGCTTCATCTATGTTCGGGCGCGGATCGATTACGATACCCTTCGCTCGAACGCCAGCGGCCAGTTCTTGTTCGGCTGGAACCCGACACCGGGCAAGGCCTTGTACGTCGGATATAACGACAACGTCAACTACAACGGATTCAGCCCGTTCACCAATCAGGCCGAGCCCGGATTTATGCGAAACAGCAGGACGTACTTTATCCGAATGTCATATCTGTTTCGGAAGAGTTTCTAGCAGTTGTTCCTCCTGAACGCTGTTTTCGGCAGTTGGCTGTACACAGCCAACTGCCTTTTTCATATTTATCCTATTGATCGAAGGGTGCTTAAGCAGTTCATTATCTTCTTATGCAAAAATAATTTGCGTTTACATCAAAAAACTTCTTGTAAAAGCTGAGGTAATAATGTATAACTTACAGCGGATATTACATTTCTTGCCTTTACCGGCTAAAACAAAGGAGAAACAATGAGATTAAGCAGAAATCTATTCGTAGTGATTCTGAGCCTTTCGTTAAGCAATTTGGCATTGCCAATGCTGTTAGCATCTAACGCTTCTGCTCAAACGGCGAACCTCAACATCGCATTACAGCGTGGTTATCGTACCGGTTATTCTGACGGTTACATGGCCGGCTATCGCGATACCATTGACAGTCTGGCAAAGAGCTTTAGCCGCCATGCCGAATACACCAAGGCCGACCGTGCCTATAACAAGGACTACGGTACGATCGACGAATATCGCGACGGATATCAACAGGGATTTGAGTCGGGCTATAACACCGGTTTTGAAAAGAGGTCGTTCGAATCGAGCCTCCCGACCGATCTGAAACGCCGCGGTGCCGCGACGACAGCCGCGACGATCAACAATAATCTCGCAGAGAACACCACCACCACGAGCAGCCAAAATCAGACCGTCATCGGCACCACCAACGCAGATCTGACGACAAGCGTCGCGACCCAAACGTCGCAGTCGACCTACCAACCGGTTTCCGATGCCGTTATCATCATTCCGCGTGATACGGAGTTGATGCTCGAAATGCAGACCGACGTCAGCACCGAAAAAAGCCGCGAGGGCGACAAATTTACGGCCAAGATCGTTTCCCCGGCCGAGATCGCCGGTGCGACCGTAGAGGGCCGGATCAGCAAAGTAACAAAACCGGGACGCCTCAAACGTCGGAGCGAGCTTTCGCTTTCGTTCGACCGAATAATCCTGACCGACGCCCGCTGGTCGAATTTTAGTGCTGTCCTGACCGAAGTGATGCCCGTGAAAGGCGACAACGTGAAACGCGTCGATGCCGAAGGCACCGCGATCGGCAAGAGCTCGTTCAAAGATGACGGGATCAAGGTCGGAGCGGCAACAGGAGCCGGACTGGTGATCGGAGCGGTTGCGGGCGGGCCCGTCGGAGCTGCGGTCGGAGCCGGTGTCGGAGCCGCATTCGGGGTCGGAGCAGTTGTGATCCAACGGGGCAAGCACGTCAACATCAACCAGAATCAGCAGTTAAGGATCAAGACGAGTTACGAAAGTCAGATCCGTTAGACAGATCTGACTTTTTCGAGCCGTGCGGCAAACCAACCGGCGGCTCTGCTCATCCTAATAATTCTGGCAACTTTTACCCGCGAGATGCGGTGCGGTTCTGTTTGGTTCTCCTTTGGGAACCGGCCGCCCCTCGCGGGTAATGCATTTTAAAAGTGGGCCACGATCAATCTCAATTGGTCAGCCCAATTTTCGCCGCTTAACTTGTGTCTGAAATCGCGCTTAGATAAGATATAAGTTTGGAGATCATATTAGATTTGTAAGGTGTAAAAATGAGTACAGGAACAGAAACTACAGCAGCCGCAGCAGCAGGATTAAGAGGCGTGGTCGCCGCACAAAGTGCGATCGGCGATGTTAATGGCGAGCAGGGAATTTTGATCTATCAGGGCTACGATATCCACGATCTGGCCGAGCATTCGACATTTGAAGAGGTCGTTTATCTTCTCTGGCATGGCCGGTTGCCGAACGCAGCAGAACTTGCTGAACTTAATGCTGAGATCCGTGCGAACTACGAAGTGCCGGCCGAGATCATCACTCTGATGAAGCAGTTCCCGAAGACGGCCGATCCGATGGACGTGCTGCGGACATCGGTCTCGTCGCTCGACTTTTTCGATCCCAACGGACACGGCACCGATCGCGAGAACGCGACCAAAGCCGCGATCAAGCTGACCGCTCAGATCGGAACGATCGCCGCAGCCTGGGATCGCATCCGCAACGGCAAAGAGGTCGTCGCCCCGGACCACACATTGAGCATTGCGGCAAACTTTATGTACATGCTTCGCGGCGAGCGTGCAGATGCCGACGAAGAAAGGATGTTTGACGTCTGCCTGATCCTGCATGCCGATCACGAACTGAACGCCTCGACATTTACGACGCGTGTCGTCTCGGGAACGCTTGCCGGAATGTACGGTGCGGTGACGGCCGGCATCGCGGCTCTCGCCGGCCCGCTCCACGGTGGTGCCAACACCAACGTGATGAAGATGCTCATCGAGATCGGCAGTCTCGAGGCCGTCGACGGCTGGCTCGAAAAGGCCCTTGAAGAAAAACGCAAGATCATGGGCATCGGCCACGCGGTCTATAAGACGGAAGACCCTCGTGCTACCTGGCTACGTAAATATTCGCGTCACATGGGCGAAAAGAAAGGCGAGTTGAAATGGTTTGAGATGTCGCAGCGTATCGAGCAGTTGATGCTCGAAAAGAAGGGAATGCATCCGAACGTTGATTTCTACTCGGCATCAACGTATTACCTGATGGGGATCGCTCTCGACATGTACACACCGATCTTCGCCGTCAGCCGCATCTCAGGCTGGACCGGCCATATTCTCGAGCAGTACAGCCACAATAAACTCATCCGTCCGCGAGCTGAATACATCGGTGCCCGCGACCTGAAATACGTCCCGATCGGGGAACGGTAAGAGTCGTATTAGCTGCAAACAAGCACAACAGGCACGAACAAGAGTCGATCTCGTTCGTGCCTGTTTTATGTATGGTCACGGTTAGACTCCTAGTTCGAACAATACCGCGTCACCAATGTCAGCGGCGGAAAATAATTGTTTGGTGTGCGGACAGCGGTATTTGTTGGTTTGCATGAACGTGATCACGGACGGCAGCGGTCGGTCTTCAAAGGCATCGGCGACCGGCGTACGGTCGAGGCCGCCTTCGTCGAGTTCGAGCTTCACATTTACCGCATGCGGCTGGCCGCATTGGTCGCATACTACGTAGACATCATATTTAGGCATAAAACCGAGTGTACGCTGATTGCCCTCGATTGTCGTTGTCAGGCTTGGGTTTTCGATCTTAGGTCAATGGTCGCTATCTAATATCAAGGATTCAGAATCTGACATATGAAATTTCGAATATGAGATCTGACATATCAAAGACGAAAGGCCAAAAGCCATCCGCTTTGTGCATTCCGAAACAAACCAATAGAATTTAGCGTAATTAGCCACAGAATTTGCCTAATTCAAAGGAGCCTAAAATGATCAAAGGATTGTTGTGTATCGCGTCTCTGTTTATCATTATTGTTATCGGCAACATCACCATCGTTGCTCAAGCTATGAAACCACCCATTGCAAAGAAAGTACCCAAAGTATTGAAGATCCACGGTTATGAGATCACGGATAACTACGCCTGGATGCGCGACCGCAACAAGGAGAAGGATCCCGCGATCATCGAATATCTGACGGCGGAGAACAATTACACCGAGTCATTTATGGGCAATCACCAGCCGCTGGTCGATACGCTCTACAAGGAAATGCTCGGCCGCATCAAACAGACCGACCTCAGCGTGCCGACGAAGATCGGTGACTGGTGGTATTTCAACAAGACCGAGGAAGGCAAGCAATACGCGACCTACCTGCGAAGCAAGACCCGTGACGGTGCGAATCCTGAAACGCTGCTCGATGTCAACGAAATGGCAAAGGGCTTTAAGTTTTTCTCGATCGGAGCATTTGAGGTCAGTGACGATGGCAACGTTCTCGCGTATTCCACCGATACAACGGGTTACAGGCAATACACTTTGCAGTTCAAAGATCTGCGGACGGGCAAGACAATGCCTGAGAAGATCGAGCGCGTCACGTCGACCGAATGGTCGGCTGACGGCAAGTATTTCTTTTACGGGCAGGAAGACGCTGTCTCAAAGCGCAGCGACAAGATCTATCGGCACACCGTCGGCACGACCGACGCCGACACGCTCATTTACGAAGAGAAGGATGTCCTATTCAATTCCGGCATCGGCCGTTCGCGTGATAAAAAGATGATGTTCATCCAGTCCGGTGCGGCGACGATGACGGAATATCGCTATCTGCCCGCCGAAACGCCGCTCGGCGAATGGAAGATACTTAGCCCGCGTCGCCCCGATCACGAATACAGCGCCGATTATGACATGGGCGAGTTCTACATCGTGACCAACAAGGACGCGGAGAATTTTAAGGTGATGCGTGCACCGGCCGCCGATCCATCGGAGGCGAACTGGAAAGATTTTATCGCTCATGATCCGGCGGTCAAGATCGAGGGAATTAGCTTTTTCAAGGACTACGCCGTCGTTTCCGAGCTCGAGAACGGCCTCGAATATCTCAAGGTGATGGACCGCAAAACACGGCGTGCCAATATGCGTATTCCGACTCCCGAGAGCGTTTATGCAATGGGGCTCACCAATAACCCTGAATACGATACGCCGTATGTCCGATACAACTATTCATCAATGATCACGCCGAATTCGACCTTCGAATTCGACCTCAAGACGCGTCAAAGTGAACTCGTCAAACAGCAGGAAATTCCGAGCGGCCACAACAAAGACAATTACGAAACAACGCGCGTATGGGCGATCGCACGCGACGGCGTCAAGGTTCCGGTCTCGATCGTGATGAAAAAGGGCACAAAGCTCGACGGCAAGTCGCCGATGCTGCTTTATGCGTACGGTTCGTATGGTGCGTCGATGACGCCGAACTTTTCGACAGCAAGATTGTCGCTCGTTGATCGCGGCATGATCTACGCGATCGCTCATATCCGAGGCGGATCGGAATTAGGTGAAAAATGGCGGCAGGACGGCCGTATGTTCAAGAAGATGAACACGTTCCACGACTTCATTGATTCGGCAAAATGGCTCATCGCCAATAAATACACGTCGTCCGATCGCCTCGTTATCCAAGGCGGCTCGGCTGGCGGCCTGTTGATGGGCGTCGTCGTCAATCAATCGCCCGAGACGTTCAAGGCTGCGATCGCGCAGGTGCCGTTTGTTGACGTTATGAACACGATGCTCGACGACAGCCTGCCGCTTACAACCGGCGAATGGATCGAATGGGGTAACCCGAACGAGAAGAAAGCGTGGGATTATATGGTCACTTATTCGCCGTATGACAACGTCAAAAAGCAGGCTTACCCGAACATGCTCATCGAGATCTCGCTGAATGACAGCCAGGTCCCGTATTGGGAAGGCGCCAAGTGGGCGGCCAAACTCCGCGATATGAAGACCGACAAGAACGTCATCCTCCTGAAGACCAACATGGGGGCCGGCCACGGCGGAGCCTCAGGCCGCTACGACCGTCTGAAAGAGGTCGCGTTCGATTATGCGTATGCTCTGACACAGGTCGGAATTACAAAGTAGACCTAACTCATCCTGGTTAGAAAGCGGCTTTCGTGATCACGAAAGCCGTTTTTTTTGCGCGAAAAAAGTATTGACACGTTGTTTAACAGTGAGTATTATGTCGGCATAACTATAAACAAAGTTCGATGGGCCGCAATCCTATGACTTGTCGCGCGTCGAACGTCCGGATTCGCTCGTTGCCCCGACGCGCGTCCGGAATCCGTGCCTGTTGAGGCGGCTAACGCCGCTTCGCGTTTATCAGATATTGACGGCGTATCGAAAAGTAATGGCTTTCATTTCAGTATTTGCCGTTCACTCGAATCTGGCGTGATATATCTGGGTTTACGAAGGAGAAGATGTAATATGAGAAAATTTAGTTTTGGTTTTCTAGTCAACATATTGGTATTTGCGTGCATGGCCGCTGCGGCAATGGGGCAGGGCCAAGTCATTTACGATAGTATCCCGAGCCCGCTACCGGGCAACGTTTCGAGCCAGCCATTACAAGCACAGCAAGCTTCAGAAGTGGGGGATAGAATCCAATTTGCATCCGGAGGACGCTCACTATTTAGGGTAACTCAAACCATGAGCAGTTGGGCCTGCCAAAGTGGCGGGTGGAGTACTTTCGACTGTGTCACTACGCCTGGTGCAACTTTCACCCATCCGATAACCCTTAATATTTACAATGTTGGCCCTGCTAATTCAGTCGGATCTTTGATCACTTCGGTCACACAGACTTTTTCGATTCCGTATCGGCCGTCGGCGGATCTGGTCAATTGTACCGGCGGGCGTTGGTACCAGGCATCTACGGGAACTTGCTTCAACGGGTATGCAGCTAATATCACGTTCAATCTGACAGGTCTCGCGATACCAAATGAGGTTATCTACGGAATCGCTTACAACACTTCCAATTATGGATATACACCGATTGGAACTATGCCGTGTTCTGCTACTTCCGAAGGATGTCCATACGACTCGTTAAATGTTGCTTTGGAGGGCGTGACTTCGGTAGGAGTGAACCCTGATCCGGACAGTGCCTATTTTAATACACTAACAGCCGGTTGGTATTGCGATAACGGAGTTGGTGGGGTCGGTTCATTCCGTCTGGACAGTGGGTGTTGGACTGGATACAAACCGTCGGTCAGATTCGCTACGCTTAACATTCCTGCAAATGCAAACCAATGTAAGAACAATGGATGGCAAACGCGTACACGTGCTGACGGTACTCTGTTCAGAAACCAAGGCGATTGCATTCAGTATGTAAATACGGGCAAGTAGTTTGGTGAACTACAATTTCCCATCAAGCGGGCGGCTTTTGGCGGCCCGCTTTTTTTGATGGCTGGTATCAATTAAAAAAAGACGGTGCCGAGAGATTTGCACCGTCTTTTCTGTGAGAACCGTTTTGGCGTTTCCGTTTAGTAATAGACACGGATCCAGCGGTAAACGCGGGTGCCGTTCGTCCAATAAGATCGTCGAACGGTACGGTAGCGGCGGTTGCCGACCTGAGTCTTTCGATACTGGCCGTAGTTACGGTATCCGTGATTCCATTTAGGTCCCTGTCGCTTTCTTTTGCTTCGCCAAACCTGCCGCTGCCGACCCGGTTGGACGTTTGAGCTGACACTGCTGCCGTACCGATCTTTCGCCGAAACGGCGCTATCAAACGGCAGGATCAAAAATGACATAGCGAACATCATCGACAAAATAATTAGCTTTCTTTTCATAATATTCTCTCCCTCTGCGCCATTTCTGGCGACAACATCAATGTAATCACGCCGAAACCCACGAGTATGTACACTTTCGCACATTCGCGTCCAAACGCCGGGATCGCCATGGATCTCGATAGACCGAAATCTGGTCAAGATGAATGAGCAGGTCGGTCAATCTGACAGAAGGGCAAAATGCCCGGCGGCGGCGGTTCGATTCGGAATGCAGTAAATACAGGCATCCGAGCAAATTCCGGCGTGGTGGCACGACCATTGCGATTAGAATCGTGGGAAAGTTCCCTTGAATATCCGCAACGCTCAACGAGCGAAGAGAGGGTACATTATGAAACTTAAAGATCTGACCAAGATGTTGACCGCCGTGATCATCCAATCGATCGTATTCAGTACGATCGCTTTTGGACAGGTTGCGGCCGTCAACACGCCATCAGGCGAAACTGCCGCATCGACAGTGCCTGCTGCAAAATATCTGATCGAGGTTAGTGCTTCCGCCACTGATACCGACAGCAATTCACAGGCGTCCAAACGCATCGTGGATATTTTTGCGGCACGTACAGGTAAGAGTGCAGTTTTGATCGATGAATATGGATATGCACGCGACGGCGTGCTGCAGGCTGTCGCGCAGCGGTTGAACGGCGTCGGCAAGAGAGTATTTCGGGTCGATTGGAACGCGCTATATTCCAATTCGCCTGACCAAGCGGCTCTTGCTTCTGAGATCGACCGCTTCGCGGCATTCACAGCATCGTCCGATTCGGTTCTTTATATAGACGATCTTGCCGGATTTTCTACGGCGACACCGATGTTCGGAATGCAGGCTGCAAAGAGTCTCGGTTCGGCAGTTACGAGCGGAAAACTCCGTGTACTGACCGCATCGAGCGAGTCCGAATATCTCGCGACCACTGCGGACGCAAAGCTTCGCACGAAATTTGAAAGAGTAGATGCCATTGATTCGTCCGACGGATTCGTAGGCGACAAACTTTCACCAGATCTGAGGGAATTAGTAGCTGGCGCCGACCAGGATAGGACCGTTAAGGTTATTCTACAGTCGGATGATATAGACAATCCGCAGCTGCAAGCGGTGCTCAACCGCAATGGTGTGGTCATCGCGGACCGTATCGAATCGCTCAACATGCTGGTTATCGAACTGCCCGTTCGTGTAGCCGAAGAAGTTGCTGCGGTTCAGAGTGCCAAACACCTTTCGCTGGACAAGCAGGTACAACTTCTCGGCCATATAGAGACGACCACTGGGGTCTCGCTTGTCCGGACACAGACGCAGACCGTTTTGAATGCTCTGGGTGTGGCAGTCAACAGTACCTATCAACTCGATGGCACAGGCATTGGCGTCGCTGTTGTTGACTCGGGCGTGTATGAAGGTCACCGTTCATTCTACGATAATGTAAACCTGCTCGGCGGCGACCGTGTCACCAAGCACATGGATTTCACGGTCAGCAGCGGTAGCAATTCGTCGACGAGCCGCGACCCGTTCGGTCACGGTTCACATGTTGCCGGCCTGATCGCAGGCGGCAAGGGACAGAGCGGCGAACTGACGCAGTACCGCAGCATGGCACCGAATGCCAAGATCATCAACGTCCGCGTGCTTGGCAGCAACGGAACTGGTACCTCCGCCGGACTTTTGCAGGGACTCGATTGGATCTACACCAACCGTGCGGCCAACAACATCAAGGTCGTCAACATGAGCCTTGGTACGCCGGCCGTCGAAACATGGCGGAACGATCCGCTTTGCCGTGCAGTACGGAAACTGGTCGACGCCGGGATCGTAGTTGTCGCCGCCGCCGGGAACAACGGCAAAAAATGCCGCCGGGCAGAAACAGTACGGAGCGATCCACAGTCCGGGCAACGACCCGTCGGTCATCACCGTTGGTGCGACCAATACCTTTGGTACAGATTCACGCAGCGACGATGGCATCGCGACATTCAGTTCGCGTGGGCCAACACGTTCGTTCTATACGGATGCTCAGGGCAATAAACAGTACGACCACGTCATTAAGCCTGAGATCGTAGCACCCGGAAACAAGATCGTTTCCGCAGCCGGACGCGACAGCATCCTACTCGAGAACAACCCGACGCTCGGTGTTTATCCGACCAGCTCGAACAACGACGAAGTCACCATGATGTACCTTTCAGGTACGTCGATGGCGACACCGATCGTCGCCGGTACGGCAGCACTGCTGCTTCAGGCGAATCCTAAGCTGACGCCTAACATGGTCAAGATGATCTTGATGTATACGGCCCAGCCGCTCGCGGGATTCAATCATCTCGAACAGGGTGCTGGTCAGGTCAACGTAGAAGGCGCAGTGAGACTCGCAAAGCTAGTACGTCAGGATCATACGAACACGACAGCTCTTGGTTCGCCGATGCTGACAGCCACTACTTTGCCTACACATCAAACGACGATCGCCGGACACACGTTCCTGTGGTCGAGCGGCATGATGGTCGATCGCGGATACGTCTCGGGAACCAAACTGATCTCTGATTATCAGAGAGTTTACGGAACCGGCTATCTGCTGAGCGACGGCCTGCTTGTCAGCGACGGACTGCTCGTCAGCGACGGATTGCTTGTCAGTGATGGATTGCTTGTCAGCGACGGCCTGTTGGTCAGCGACGGCCTCCTCGTGAGCGACGGTGTGCCTTTCATCGACTACAGCCAGATGTTCGGCTCCGGGCTTTTGGTGAGTGATGGATTGCTGGTTAGTGATGGTTTGCTTGTGAGTGATGGTTTGCTTGTGAGCGACGGCTTGTTGGTCAGCGACACAACGTTCGGAAGCAGCAGTCCTTTGATCTCAGGTGACAATACGCCTTCGATGTATTAAAAAAGTTAGTTCTTTAAGTAGACCTACAGTCGGAATAGAAAACAAGACTTCGGGTACGGCAGAATTTTCTGCCGTACCCGTTTTATCTTTTTTCAAAACAACAAAGATTTTTGTTGGCAAATAACAAAGTTTAACGTATGATTATATTTGTCGGATTCCTCCGGCGGTCCGCACTAGGCCCATTCCGGGTCGATATTCCCAAATAGACTGTCGCAATCACAGGCTTTTCACCGGCCACGATGGATAGAAAAGACAAATATATTAATCTCTTCACGGCTATACTCTTGCCGCTCGCGCTATTTGCTCTCGGGTGGGCGTTCGCCGGAAATCCGATCGCGCGTATCGATGCCGGTGTTATTACGCTAACCGTTCTTACGATCTTTTGCAGCTGCTTTTTGCGAATACAATTGCCGCGCATCAACATTCACCTGACGATCTCGGACGCTTTGGTCATTATCGCGATGATCAAATATGGCGGCGAGATCGCCTTGCTCATCGCCATGCTCGACAGTGCTATCGCATCGTTAAATCTACGCCGCAGGGCGTCGCGATCAGAAACGCGAACGATCGCGATCAACACAATGGTCGCGGCGGTCGGTGTATTAATTACCTCGCAGATCGTATTATTCATTTTCGGCCCGACCGATGTGATTCTCGAACGCCATGAGTTGACGGGATTCGTCTGGCTGCTTGTCGTAATGGCGTTGTCTTTGTTTGTTGTCAATTCGGTCGCTGCGTCGGTTTTTTCGGCGATTAAAGAAGAACGCTCGTTCCTGGACGTTTGGACCAAAAACTGTGTCGACGCACTCGTAATGTATTTGAGCGGGGCGTTCATGGAGGGGCTGATACTCAAGGCTCTCGAACAAGTCAATATATTTCTATTTGCAGCTGTCGTAGTATTTTTTGGGATAATGTATCTGACGTTCCGACATTTCGTAAATGACGTGCGGAAAACGTCGGAATATGCGAAAAAATCCGAGCGTGAACGAGCTGAACAGGCCGAAAAACACGTTCGCGAACTCGAGCACTATGTTGAAGAGTTAGAACGCAGCAGTTCGGCACTGCAGGAAAGCCACGAGAATTTTCGTCACGCCGCCTATCACGACGCTTTGACGGGACTTCCGAATCGCAACTTTTTCATCGACAAGCTCAAGGACCTGTTGGTCCAAAGCCGCGAAAACAGCGAGGTCAATTTCGCGGTTCTGCTGCTCGATCTTAATCGATTTAAGACGATCAACGACAGTCTCGGCCACTCGATCGGAGACCGTTTGATCAAGAACGTCGCCAAACGACTGACAAACATGGTTCGCGAAGAGGACATGGTCGGCCGGTTCAGCGGCGACAAATTTGGCATTATCCTGACCGATCTGCTGATGAAGGACGAAGCTACGGCGTTCTCAGAACGACTTGCCAAGCGCATTGCCGAGCCGTACACGCTCGACGGACGTCAGGTCTTTACCAACGTCAAGATCGGCATCGCGTTCGGCAATTCGAAATACGCCGAGGCCGAAGACATCCTTCGCGACGCCGATATCGCGATGTATTACGCCAAGGACCACAACGAAAACCACGTCATCTTTGACCAAAAGATGCACATCCGTGCAGTCACGCGTCTGCAATTGGAGACCGATCTGCGGTTTGCGATCGAGCGTAAGGAATTTGAACTATATTATCAGCCGATCATCGGGCTCGAAACTGCATCGCTCGTCGGCTTCGAGGCCCTCGTCCGCTGGAATCATCCGCAGCGCGGCCTCGTGCCGCCCAATGAATTCATCCCGATCTCGGAGAGCACCGGACTGATCATTCCGATGACGATCCAGATCCTTCACTCGGCATGCAATCAGGTGGTCGCGTGGCAGAAAGAACGTCAGGGCGAAACACCGCTAAGCGTGGCGGTCAACCTCTCGGGCAAACACTTTGCCCATCCCGATCTTGTCCAGCAAATACAGGACGTCCTCGACCAGACAGGCATCGCCCCGTCTTCGTTGAAATTAGAGCTGACCGAAAGTGCGATCATGGAAAACGCCGAGACCGCCATCCTGATGCTCAAACAGATCAAGGAAACCGGCGTGCAAATCAGCATCGACGATTTCGGAACGGGCTATTCGAGCCTCAGCTATCTACAACGCTTCCCGATCGATCTGCTAAAGGTCGACCGTTCGTTCGTCAGTGCGATGGAGGGCAATACTGAGAACGGCGAGATCGTCCGCACCGTCATCGCCCTCGCCAAGGCCCTCAACCTCAAGGTCGTCGCCGAAGGCATCGAGAGCATTCACCAATATCACCAGCTCCGCATCCTCGGCTGCGAATACGGCCAGGGCTACCTCTTCTCAAAACCCTTAAAGGTCGAAGACATCAACCGTCTCCTCGAAGACAAAACCCGCTGGCAAAACATCCTGCCCCCGGCACCAGGCATGATCCCCCAAAACCCGAACATCTCGCACCTCAGACTAGCGCAATAGCGCAAGTAACGGGTCCGCACTTTGATCGCCGGATGTCGGCCTGCCGCGACGGTTCGACACCGTTGCGGTATCGTCGCGTTTAGTGTTACATTTCCGCAGTCCTAATGTTTTGAACCGGAAGGCGAGATCATGTGTTGTCAATGGAGCGGCTGCGACAAGCTTGCAGAAAAACATGTCCAATACGGGCTGCGGGCCTTTGGTGAATTCAAACCGCAGATCCCGCTGAATGTGCCGTTCCAGGTCGAACACCGCAAGCTGTGCGCAGGCCACGTTCACGATACCCAAGTTTTATTTCACTTTGTCTCGACATTCGAAATAAACAAATGCCCCGACAACTGCCAGGATCGGTGATCATTGTCTGCGCTCAAGGTCGCCGTGCCTGACACGTATCTCTCTCCGGAGCGATCTCGTAAAACGCTCTTCGAGCGGAAAGCAGGTGATCGAGCGAAAGTGTGGCATTATTTTCAATTCTCGGAACCTGAATTGGTCATCGATGCGATCCGACAGGTCTTAGAAAATTAATACAGGAGCAAAAAAATGAACCTTGCGATCAAGATCAGTCTCTTATCATCCGGGCTTTTCCTTTTGGCCGGAATGCTCATTGGTATCGTAAAACACCGGCAAATGTTGAGCAGCTCGGACCATATGGCTCCGGCGTACATTGATATCGCCCATCGTGCCGCGTTTCTGTACAGTTTTGCGATGCTCGTCATCGCCAAGCTGCTCGAATACAACCCGTATTCCGAAGGCGTCCAGCTCTTGGCGACGGCGTTGGTGCTGGCATTTCTGAGCATCACGATCGTCGGTTATTTCGTTACCGGCATGATGAATAAGACCGACAACCTGTTTCGGCAACGCGATTTCAGGACGACGTGGTATGTATATATGCTGGCCGCCGGTGAGATCGGCGGGTTATCGATCATCCTCTGGGGCTTTGTTTCGACGCAGTTCCTGGGCGGGAAATAACTAAAGAGGAGTGAATATGGAATATTTGATCGGTGCCGCTGTCGGACTGGGAGTTTGCATCTTTACATCGCTCGTCGGCATGGACCGCGATCGGGCGCTGTACCCGGCAATGTTGATCGTTATCGCGTTGTTATATGATCTCTTTGCCGCGATGGGCGGCTCGAACCAAGCTCTGATCATGGAATTCGCGGCCGGTGTCGTCTTTATCGGCCTCGCCGTGGCCGGTTTTAGATCAACACTCTGGTTCACCGTCATCGGACTAATAGGTCACGGCATCTTCGATCTCTTCCACGGCCAATTCATCCAAAATCCCGGCGTCCCGGCCTGGTGGCCGGCGTTCTGCCTTTCAGCCGATGTCGCGATCGGTGCCTATCTTGCCGTCCTGATCTCGTCGAACCGCATCCGCCCCGTCACATGATCTACGAAACCTCATACTGATCGCAATGAGCAACCTCTTCCCCGCCAAGATCACGGTCGCTGCCCGCATTTAACGTCCGGCTGTAACCCGTCATGGACGGCTTAGAAACGCAACAAAGCAGGAACACCCCCGATTGCTCTCACGGATTTGAGGGGAATGTGCAGGCACAGTATTCCGAAGACCACCAGATCATCTCAGACTATTCCACTCGTCCGCCGAAATATCGCGATCGATAATTTCCGCGACTTCGCGAATCATCATTTTCAATTGCGGGACTGAGAATTCTGAATTTGAGGGGACAGTCAAACGATCTTGACCGATCGTCATGAAATGATGCTTTCAACCGGAATACGGGCCGTCGAACCCGAGCCGCCGCAGTCCCCGGATGAATTCGTTTCGTTTACACGGACTCCAATGGCTCATACACGGGCATTGTATTCAGGTTCAAGCTTCCTAGTAGCGGCAGTTGATGGCCGAGTTTTAGCCCTACCAATACCCAATCTTCTAAGGTCGAATGCAATTCGGCCTCGCATTCACGCAGAGTTGCACCAAATGCAACAACACCTTTGCAAGACGGAATCTTCCCAAAAAAGGTGCCATCTTCGAGTTTGTCGTATTCGGCCTGGGCCAACGCCCTCGCCACATAATCGCTCAAGATATATGTTCCTGCCATAGCAAATATTTTAACACGTCCGCGTCCACGTTTACGAGGCTATTTCGACAAGCGTTTCGGCATTTCGCATGTACCATCGTCGAGCAAACGTCGTTCCTGCGGAATAGATCGTAAAGAGGATGACTAGAGTTAGCGACCAAAATTCGTTCTCTCGTGAAGCATGAACGATGAGCAGGTAACCGACACCAATATCCGCAGCGGCATTGAGAAGCACACAAAAGATCAAAAACAAAGGAACGCCACCACGCCGCACGTAAGTGTAAATCTGAAAAAAGCCGATTCCTATGAAAACAACCGCGGTAACACAATAAAAGTACCCGAGAACCAAAACAATGTAATAAAGCATATCCTAGTTCACCCTCCTTTTATTGACTAGTGCGTACAGACCAAGCGTTAATAAGGCTATTAGGATTCCGAGGGCAAACACCAAAAGAAAGCCCGCGATCTTGGTACTGTAATAAGGGTCAGGCCTTTTTTACTGCTTTTCGGCCGTTATAACCTTCACTAATCTCAGCACACGCGGCCTTAAACTCATTGTCATTCCCGATCCGGAATTCGGTATCGTCTACCCGTCGGCGGCCGGCGGCCGATAGCACAGGTTCAAGTTTATTCTTCGCGTTCCTCGCGGGCAAGAGCGGTGGGCCAGGCTCAGGATGGTTGAACTCGTCGTGTTGCGTGGTCAGTTTGGTCGATCGTCTCGGACTCTTCGAATTCGGTCTTTTGACGGTGATCGAGGACGCTTGATGCTCGCTTGTGGTCGGGGTGTTGAGGTGTCAATAAAATGGACCTCACTTGGTGCTGTTCGCACACCTCCGCTGTGCTGTTCGCGGGGCGAATTCGGCCGCGTCAATAAGTACTTTGGTGCTCTCAAACCTCCGTAAAACGTGCTGTTCAGCTCAAATTGTGGTACGTACCACAATTTTTTTCAATTACTACCTGGCGCGCGTTTCAAAAACACCGAAATTCAGCTTTCCGGAAACCGTATTTTCTGGGTTTGCGACCCCCGATTGGACATCTGCGCGACCGGGATGAAGGCCGTTTTGCCAAAGGCGTAACGCGTCTATTCGATGCCGGCATACACGGGCGGTTTAGCGCCGAGCGGGAATGCGGTCTCGTATTGGTGTGTCAGGTTGAAGAGCGTGGGCTCGGACCAGAAGTTGCCGACTAGCTGAACGCCGATCGGGAGGCCTTCGCCGGAGATCCCGCACGGAACGCTGATCGCCGGAACGCCCGCGAGATTGGCCGAGACCGTGTAAATATCGCTCAGATACATCGCGATCGGATCATCGCTTCGTTCACCGATCTTGAATGCAACATCAGGCGAGGTCGGCGTCAGGATAGCGTCGCAGCTCGCGAATGCTTTGACGTAATCCTGTTTGACGAGATTGCGTACCTTTTGCGCTTTCGAGTAGTAAGCATCGTAATAACCGCTCGACAGCACGTATGTCCCGAGCATGATCCGGCGTTTGACCTCCGCCCCGAACCCTTGCTCGCGCGTCTTGAAATACATTTGCCGCAATTCGTGAGCTTCCTCGGCACGAAAGCCGTATCGAACGCCGTCAAACCGAGCCAGATTGGACGAAGCCTCGGCGGTCGCGATGATGTAATACACAGCGATGCCGTATTTTGCGTAAGGCAGCTCAACATCGACCGTGGTCGCGCCGAGCGACTCGAAATTTGCGATCGACGCCAGCACACTGTCGCGAACTTCGTCGTCGATGCCTTCGCCAAACAACGCACGCGGAATGCCGATCACTTTTCCTTCGAGGCTTTCGTTCAATGCGTCGGAATAGTTTGGCACGGGAACGTCCGCAGATGTCGCGTCGTGTTCGTCACGCCCGGCAATAACACTAAGCACGTCGGATACGTCCTTCGTCGTCTGTCCAAAGATACCAATGTTGTCCAACGAAGAAGCAAACGCCACCAACCCGTAACGCGAAATGCGTCCATAGGTCGGCTTGAACCCGACGATCCCGCACAGCGAGGCCGGCTGACGAACGCTGCCGCCGGTCTCAGATCCCAACGCCGCACGAACGACTCCCGATGCGACCGCAACCGCCGATCCGCCCGAGCTTCCACCCGGAACACGCGTTACATCCCACGGATTTTTCGCCGCACCGAAAGCCGAAGATTCATTAGAAGAGCCCATCGCGAACTCATCCATATTCGTCTTGCCAACAATGATCGCACCCGCGTCGTTTAATCGAGAGATCGCCGTCGCATCGTATTGCGCTTTGTAATTATGCAATATCTGCGACCCGCACGAGGTCCGCATTCCCTTGGTACAAATGTTGTCCTTGACCGCAATTGCCACGCCCTCGAGCAGCCGTTCGCCCGGCTCGGCATCCAGTTCGGCAGCACGCTTGAGCGACGCGTCACGCTCGATCGACAGGAACGAGTTCAGCTCCGGATTCAATCTCTCTGCCGCTTCTATAGTCTTTTCGATGTTTGAAACTATGGTCATAAATTCGATCTTACTTTGCCTTAGCAGGGGAAACACTGTCCACCAGCCATTTATCGTCCTGCTTTACCATTTCTACGGCGATCTCTTTCTGTTCACTGCGTTTATCGTCACGCCAGAGCATAAGAACTTGAAATTCTGTCTTCTCAGGACTTTGGGCCTTACATTCACCAACACGAAACGCCTTTGGAAAATCAGATGCGGCCGTGAAATAGTCTTGAGAGTCCTTTGTCACCGCTGAAACAGAATTAAACAATCTCGCAGTCAAATATTGCTCCCGAGCCTTCAAATTCTCGGTCGAAGGAGTCATGTCGTTGCCAAAATGAAACGAGTAGAACCGTTTGATATGATCGCGAGCCTCGCTGCATTGGGCAGTTTCCAAACTCGGAATACTGCCGCAAGCAACGGTAACGGCGGCACATATCATACTAACGAGAACATATCGCCGCCAACCGGAACCTGACAACCGTCCACTGACAACTGCTTTCATAACACCTTTGGCACCTGAAAATGTCCGGCGACCGGCGACGGAGCCTGATCCAATGCCGCCTTTTGGCCGAGCGAATTGCCGGCGATGTCTTCGCGGATCGTCTGCGTTGCCTTGCCTTCGTCGGTCAGCCCGCCGAGCATCGGTTCGACGTTGTCGGTGTCGAGTTCGTTGAGCTGCTCGATATATTTTACGATGTTAACCATCTGCGGCGTGTACATCGCGACCTCGGCATCGGTTATCTCAAGATGCGCCAGTTTTGCTACTTGTCGTACGTCCATAATTTCTTGGATCCTTAGATATCAAACCTAATATTTGAAATCTGAAATCTCAAATTTGAGATCGATCGGTTCGTTGCCGGTCGAGATAAACACTTGCCGCGGCGAGGAAGTTTTCTCCTGAATACTTCGTCGGCGATCGCATTCGCAGCGTTCTTCAGATCTTTCGATACCGGCGGGACCCTTTTGATCACTGCTTTTTCAGCCGCGTGTTTTGCTTCGAGCGCCTTTTTATCTATACGAAACTCAATGAAAATCACCGTTCCATAGCCGAGTGACGAATTGATCTTGGCGAGCATAGTCGAGCTCAGATCTTCGAGATGCCGCTGCCAGGTCTGGTCTTCGACGGCGATGATCAGGCGTTTCTTTTCAAATGAGAGCGGCACTGTTCTCGCTCGAAGCATTTCTCCGGCGCATCGCGACCAGGCGGCAAATACGATCGCTTCATCTGCTATCGTATCGTGCGGAATATCGGTAAAAACCGCCGGAATTGCACCAAAAAGCTGTTCCATTTGTCATTCGCCGCCAATCAACTATCATTTTAGACGAGATGATAGAACTTCCAAAAGAACTTGATACTTGCATCAGGCAGCCCGCGAAGGTCGGAGATACTGACATCGGTCGGCTGGGATTTTGAAAAACACATCGCCGATATAGACGAAACCTCGCGGAACGGCGAATCACCCGAAGATTACGTTGTTCGCCTGGCGCGCGAAAAGGCTGAGGCCGTAGCGGTCGATTTCCCGGATATGCCTGTTTTAGGTGCGGACACAACGGTCGTTATCGACGGCCAGATCCTCGCAAAACCTACGGATCTCGAAGATGCCCGGAGAATGCTCCGGATGCTTTCGGGCAATTGGCATGTTGTGTTGACCGGCGTTGCAGTGGTTCATGGCGGAATTACTCGTTCCGACATTCAGAGCACACGCGTCAAATTCGCGGAAATGTCTTATGCCGAGATAAACCATCTCGCAATGCTCGGCGATCCGCTCGACAAAGCTGGTGCCTATGCCGTTCAGGCGCAGGCCGCCCTGTTTATCGAAGGGATCGAGGGAGATTATTGGAATGTTGTTGGTTTGCCGATAAGTTTGGTCTACAGACTTCTTTCAAAACCGCCCGCGTAAGCGGGCGGCGAAAAACTCGAAGAAAAATTAGCCGCAGATAAATGCGGAAAACGCAGATCAGAAATGAATTCTGTATCTGCGTCATCCGCGAATATCTGCGGCCAGTTTCGTTTTCACGTCTACGCCGCCCGCTTACGCAGGCGGTTCTGACTCTAGAGCAACTTGTCGATCGCCCTTGATATGGGAACCGTGATGTCGTATTTGGGGTCGATACCGCCGAATGGTTCGCCGGCGACGTTGCCGTTCTTATTCAGAATTACAAATGACGGGACCTGTTCGACATTGTATTTTTTAATGGTTGACGCACCGTCGGGATCGAGCAAAACGGTCGAAGTCAGTTTGTTTACGCCGGCAAATTTGCGAATGTCGGCGATGCTCGTATGGTTGTTAGACCGAGAATTGGCAGAATCCGTCGCGACGAAGTAAAACACTACGTTCTTTCCGGCGTATTTCTTTGCCAACGCATTGGTAAACTCAATTTGTTTGGCCGACAGCGGAAGCCAGGCAGCTCCAACCGCCAAGACGACGACCTTGCCGTCTTGTGATTCGATATCGACCTTTGCGCCGTCAACGGACGTCAAGACCGTCTGAGCAAATGCCGAAGCCGACAAGACCAGCGTGAGAGAAATGGTTGCGATGAAACCTGTAAGGTTTTTCATATATTTAGGGAATCCGACACTGCGGCATTCCCACGTTGGTTTGATGCAAGTTTGATACCAAACTACTGCTTTCGATTGAGTATCACATTATCGATCAATCTGACGCCGCCGATCCGAACTGCGATTGCTATCAAAGTCTCTTCATCTCCAATCCTGTCAACACTTTGCAGTGAATCACGATCGACAACGGCAACATAGTCAAGTTCGGCCGCGGGTTCGGCGGCAATTCGATCTTTGACCATTTCGGTGAGATGCACGGCATTTCGTTCACCCTTTTTGAAAGCCAATTTGGCTTCGCGGAGCGAATCTATGATGACCGCCGCTTTTTTACGGTCTTCGGCGGACAAACGCTCGTTTCGCGACGACATTGCGAGGCCGGATTCCTCGCGGACAGTCGGCACGACGACGATCTCTGTCTCGAAACCAAGATCGGTCGTAAGACGTTTGATCACAGCAACCTGTTGAGCGTCCTTTTGACCAAAATATGCACGATCAGGCCGTACAGTATTAAACAAGATCGTAACAACCGTGGCGACGCCGCGGAAATTGCCGGGCCGCGATTCGCCCTCGAGAGTGTTGGTCAGACCTTCGACATTAACGTAGGTAGCGAATCCGTCGCCATAGATCTCGTGCGGTTCGGGAGCGAAGATATAATCGACCTCGTACTCGGCCAGAATTGCCGCATCGGCGGTCAGATCGCGAGGGTATTTTGCGAGATCGCTCTTGTCATTGAACTGCGTTGGATTAACAAATATCGAGACAATTACAACGTCGTTCGCGGCCCGAGCCTCTTTTACGAGTGTCAGATGACCCTCGTGCAATGCACCCATCGTAGGCACAAATCCGACGGTTTTAGCCTCACGCCGTAATTTGCGCGAGATCGAGAACATTCGTTGGCGGCGGTTTATGATCTCCATTTACGCACCCTTTAATTCGGTCAGGGTTTCTTCGGTCAGGCCATACGATTCTTCATCGTTCGGGTATGCACCGGATTTCACGTCGGCGGTCCAGCGCTGGATGGCGTCGGTCATTACGTCGCGGACGCTGGCGTATTGGCGGACGAAACGCGGTTGACGGCCAAAGGTCATGCCGACGAGATCGTGAAGGACGAGCACCTGAATATCACATTCGAGCCCCGCTCCGATGCCGATGGTGGACATTTCGAGTTCGGCGGTTATCATGGCTGCGACCTCACGCGGGACCAATTCCAGGACGATAGCAAAAGCTCCGGCGTCCTCGAGCATTTTGGCGTCCTCGATCAGTAATTTCGCTTGTTCGGCGGTTCGGCCCTGGACGCGGTAGCCGCCCATTTTATAGACGGATTGCGGCGTTAGGCCGATGTGGGCGACGACCGGTATCTCTTCGCTGACGAGACGCTTTACCAGCTCGACACGGTTGCGGCCGCCTTCAAGTTTAACTGCTTCTGCTCCGCCGTATTTCATCAAACGAAGAGCGTTGCGGACGCTCTCGTCCTCATTGACGTGGTACGTACCAAACGGCATATCGGCGACGACCATTGCCCGTTCGGTGCCGCGTTTGACCGCGATGCAGGCCGATGTGATCTCATCCAGCGAGACCGGTATGGTGTTTCCATAGCCGTGAATGACGTTGCCCATGCTGTCGCCGACGAGGATGATATCGACGCCGGCTTCGTCAACGATACGTGCCGTCGGGTAATCATATGCTGTCAAACACACCAGCTTTTCGCCGGCCTCTTTCGCCGCTCGGATCGCCGGCAAGTAAACTTTGCCCGGTTTGTCAGGCTGTAAATATGCCATAAAAGTGACTCAAGTCTAGCTGTTTGCTATGTTTTAGTCTAGCTGTTTGCGGCAAGTTCGTGTTGGAAGTCCGCGTTTGGGTTCCAGCGTCGAACTTCGCTTGTGTCCTCGAGATCGGCGAGAATATCAATGATTTCGCGGCCGAGGACAGGATGGACAAAATTAGGAGCGATCTTCGACATCGGTTTGAGTACGAATTTGCGGAGATGCATTCGCGGGTGCGGCAATGTCAAAAACTCGGTCTCGATCTGCGTATTACCAAAAAAGAGCATGTCGAGGTCGACAGTTCGCGGTTTTTTCAGGTTCTTGTCCGTTCGGCCAAGCAAGTACTCGATCCGCAGCAGCCGAGCCATCATTTGAGTTGCGCTGACGTTAGTGACACTGATCTCAGCAACCATGTTGAGGAATTTGTTTTCGCTCTCAACTTCGACCGGCTCCGTTTCATAAACAGGTGAAAGGCGGTTGATAACAAAGCTCGCCTCGACGATCGAGCGGACCGAAAGAAGCAGATTGCCTGCCCGATCGCCCAGATTTGAACCCAGACCGATGTATGCTGTTGTGATGCCGTTGTCCATGTGAGATAGCTACATAGTAGATAGAGCAAATGGCGTGGGATGTCAACGCGGGTGGCGGTCAATGACCGGCGTAAATAGAAAAGGCCGTCATTTCGGACGGCCTTCACCGGCAGAAGCAATTGGCCGAAGCCGAAGTTTCAGACCTTAGGGGGAACGAGATCAGTGGTTATCTTCGAAGGTGGAAATGCGAACGCCGCCGTTGGTGGTCGTTACCTTGATCGGTGCACCGCCGCCGTTGAGATTGGTCTGGATCGTTTTATTTTGGGGGCGGTAATAGTCGCCTTTTATGTCTTCGGTCGTGATGGCAAGTGCCGGGATCTCAGTCTTGTAACCGCCATTGATAGTACCGGTTTCGACGTTCGCACTATAGTCCTTGGACATCATCAAATTGACGCCGCCGTTCGAGGTGGTGACCTCGAGGCCGCTGCCGTTCCAACTTCGGCCGGTGAGTTTGATGTTGACGCCGCCGTTCGTCGTTCTGCCTTTGACAGAGCCGTACAGGCCGATGAGCGACACGCTGCCGTTGGTGGTTTCAAATGACATCGCACCGTTAACGTCCGAGATCGAGATCCCGCCGTTGTGGGCCGTGAGATTCAAATTGGTATTCCGCGGGACGCGGATCTCATATGACACCGACCAGTTCTTTTCCTCGACCGAATTATCGGCCTTAATGGTCTGCGAAGTGTTGATCTTGACGCCGTCTGCGATCGCCTTTGCCTCGGCTTCGGTCTTGGCCCAAGCCTGTACACAGGCACGCACGAGAACATCGCTGCGGTCTTCGCCCTTGACGCTGACACCGCCGTTGCGATTGCCGTCAACACTGATCTCGCTGCTCGACGGGATCGTCGTTTCGCGAAGATCCCGAACCGAGACGTTGTCGTCGTTCGACCAATTATTGTTGGAACAGAATTCACGTTGATATGACTTATGTTCCGCTATGTAGGCTTTACTATCGGATCTGACGGGCTGCCCAAAAATAGCGGTTGCGGTTACGCCGATTACCAATGTGAACATCGCCGCGGCGATGTTGGATAAATTACGAGATATGAATTTCATTGAGACAAATTCCTCCGAGATGATTTGGATTAAGAAAACTGTGCTTTCTGTAATCAAAACACCGTGGAGATGAAATTTGTGACAAATACGAAATTCACCAGAGAGGTCACAAAGGTCACAGAGCTAGGAATTTGCACTTTCGGCCGAGTTCATCACTGTGACAATCAATCCATCTGTTTGGAGATTCCAGTCTAAGACTCTCGCTCCGTCGTGAGCTGTTAGAGCGACCTCGACATCGCTGCGTCGGCCTTCTTCGCAATAGAACGCGATGCATCCGCCGCCGCCGGCCCCGCAGACCTTGGTGGCGATGGCTCCATTGGCGTGTGCAGCGTCGATGAGCAAGTCCATTTGGGGCGTGGTGATGTTGGGGCTGAGGCGTTTGCGGTTGGGGAAGGCACGACTCAAAACGCCGCCAAGCTCGTCCCAATCATTTGCGAGCAATGCTTCGCGGGCATTTACTGCGGTGTCGCGAATGCCTTCGAAAATGTCAAAGATCTCGCGGTCGCCGTCGATGTGGCGTTTGGTGATCTCCCAATTATTCGTGCCTGAATTACGCGGTTCGCCTGTATAACAGATAGCGATGCGGCGTTCGAGTGTGTCGGTGTCGATGTCCAATGCCTCGCGGTGCATGCCCGCAGGGCCGAAGTGAATTGCCGAAACGCCCCCGTATTGAGCCGAATAATAGTCCTGATATCCCGTAGGGACCCGAATAACCTGACATTCGACCGCCGCTGCGATCGGTATAAAGCGATCAGGTGTATATCGATCGCCGACAAGCGTATTCAGGGCACCGATGCAGGCGATATTCAGCGTTGACGAACCCGCAAGGCCGGCACCGGCCGGAGCTTCCGATTCGGTAGTCATCGTAAATCCCATTTCCGGGCGGAAGAAATAGACTAGTTTCGACAGTAATTCCAGTTTTGGCTCGTCCTTCAGCGAAGCTATTTCAGCGACGGTTGTCTCGACGCTTGAATCTTGATCAATAGAACGAAGAATTATCCGATCGTCTTCGCGGGTTTCGATACGGCATTTTGCACGCATGCTGACGGCAAAATTCACGGTTGCTGCTCCCTCGTGAAACAGAAAAAGAGGCGGAATATCAATAGTTCCGCCGGCAATGTCAACCCTGGTGGGTGCTGATGATTCGATTATCATGTTCAGTCGTCAATGGTCAGTGGTCAGAGATCAGTGGTCGGGAGGCTCCGTTATGTTTCTCGATCCTACCCCTCTTTTTCTCCCTTTTTTCTCTTTTCCCCTTCTTCCTCTTTCACCTTCTCTCCTTCTTCCTTAGTAGGTTCACGGGTCAAATGCAGGCGTTCGGTGAGATCGTGAAGCGTGGTCAGGCCGATATCTTCAACAGCCTGTAGTTTTTCTTCGATCTTTTGGATCGTCTCCGGATCGGCGTCTTCGACCTTTTCGGAAATGTAGTAGCGCTCTAAAACATAGAACACAATGATACCGAACATTACGACAAAAAACAGGGCGAACCCAACTTGTTTGAAGTCACCTATGATGCCCGTAATAGCGCCGCTGAAGAAATATCCGGTCCCCGACAAGATAAGCACCCACAGGAAACAGCTGAGAGCACTCGCACCAAGAAAACGCCAAAACGGCATTTTACTCACACCGTAGGACAGACAAACCGCGACGCGAATTCCGTAAATATATTTGGAGATGATGATCGCCAGGCTGCCGAACTTCGCTGTGAGCTTTTCGACGCGAGGTTGAGCGACCTGATAAAAGCGGTAATCTTTTGCGTTTTCGTGAAAGACGCGGCCAATACCATATCCAACACAATCGCCGACGACACCGCCCAATGTTCCTGCGACCAACACCTTTGCCCAGCCCCAGTTGCCAAACAAGCCTCCATGGGCCATCGTTCCCGAGATCAACAGCGTGATGTCGCCCTCAACTGTGCAAAGCGCAAAAACGGCGTAAATACCGTATTGTGCAATTACATCATATAGCTGTTGATCCATAAAAAAACGACGACAAGAGTGAGTGCTTTCTTACCCGAAATCTCTCTGCAAGATTAACTTTCCAAAACAGTACAGTCAACGCGGGCTTCTCTACCCGATCCTTATTGACACATGGTTAGCCAGTGTCTAAAATCGCGTTTAGTTTCGGGTTTGACAGTGTTTGTAAAAGGATTCGCTATATGAGTGATGTTGTAGGGAAGTGTGTTGGGATCGAGGTCGGAAAAACCTCGATGACGGCGGTCTGTGTTGACGAAAGCGGTGCGATAACGGGCGTTCAAACGGCTGAAGTGAGTTTTGCCGAGCCGTCATCGAGCCAGTTGATCTACTTCATCTCGAGCCTTAAGTCGAGTTTTGGAGATTTTCAGAGGGGCGGTGTCGCCGTGCCGGGCCTTGTCGATCGCGGTGCACGAAAGGTGGCCTTTTCATCGCATATTCCAGAACATTCGGGAATGGATCTCGGCAGCGAGATCGAAATGGCAGCCGGCGTGCAGGCATACATTGAGAATGACGCAAACGCCGCCGCGTATGCGGAATACCGTTTGGGCGCCGGGCGCGGAAGCGAAAATATGTTTTACGCCACGCTCGGCCTGGGCGTCGGCGGATCTTTTATTTTCGGCGGAGAGATATGGCGCGGCGCGGCAGGCTTTGCGGGCGAGTTCGGGTACGTGCCGATCGACGAAGAGGGAACCCGACTCGAGGAGGTCGCATCGTCACCCAATATCATTCGACGGACCCGGAGCCGATTTCACCAGGACAGCACATCGTCACTTGTCGATCTGGACGAAAACTCGATCACGATCGCCGATATAGTCGCAGCCGCGAATGCCGAGGATGATTTTTCAAAGCTGATGCTCGAGCGGACCGGCCATTATGTCGGCACGGGCATCGCCGCCGTTATTAATCTCCTTAATATTGAGCGGATCGTTATCGGCGGCGACATTATGCAGGCCAAGCACTTGGTGCTTGATGCGGTCATCGATCGAGCCAAAGAACTGTCGTTCGCACCGTCGTTTGGCTCAACGACCATTGTCGAAGGCGAGTTGGGAGCGAATGCCGCTGCTGCGGGTGCGGCTCTTTTGGCTTGTCAGGGTTAGTTTTCTTAATAGATATGAAAGATTTATCCAACTTATGAGGAAAACTAATTAGTGAAAAATTGCACAAGCTGACCTCAGCGCGTTATTTTTTCAATTGTGCAATTTGCGGATTTTAAGAGTTTTAGTAAAATCGTATTCAGTTTTACGGTTCGCATTCTTTAGAAAATAATCTGTTTCGCCGAATTTTCCGAAATTTCGCAAGAAATTTGGGGCTCGGCGGAGTTTAGTTATTGCGGGTTAGCGGAAAGGCAAGAGATATTCAATGGCACAAATTTTTCCTAAAAGTGCAAATAATATCGCCAAGATCAGTATGATCATGGTGGTAGTGCTGGGCGGGACGGCGTTCTTTGCGTACACGCAGCTCGCCCGTTCGTCATATTTAACGAACCAGTATCTGGAAAGGACGCAGCCGGTCCAGTTCAGCCACAAACACCACGTTGGTGACGACGGCATCGATTGCCGGTATTGTCATCAAACGGTCGAGACGACCGCGTCAGCCGGGATGCCTTCAACACAAACGTGTATGAATTGCCACAGTCAGATCTGGGCCGATAGCCCGTATCTTGAACCTGTGAGAGCAAGCTTCCGCGACAATAAACCCATCGAGTGGGAAAGGGTCCACGATCTGCCTGAGTACACCTATTTCAACCACAGTATTCACGTTGCGAAAGGCGTAGGCTGCTCGACCTGCCATGGAGCGATCGACAACATGCCCGTGGTGTTTCAGGAAAATACTCTACAGATGGAATGGTGTCTTGCTTGTCACAAAGCACCTGAGCAGTTCATAAGGCCGAAATCAGAGGTCTTCAATATGAATTATCAGCCCGGCGATATTGACCAAAAGGACCGCGACAAGCTCAAGGTCGACTATAAGATCCGAAGCAGGGAAATGATGACAAGCTGCTCTACATGTCATCGATAAACGGCGAAAAGTTAGAGGAATCAGTAAATAATGCCCAGTCCAGAAAATAAACCAAGCTTTGCAATGCTGCGTGAGCAGGTGCTTGCGCAAAACGGTAAAGAATATTGGCGAAGCATCGAGGAGCATGCCGAGTCGCCTGAGTTTCGCGAATTTGTCTCGCAGGAATATCCTCACGAGATCGAGGAATGGGACAACAGCCTCAGCCGGCGTAATTTTGTTAAGGTGATGGGGGCATCGCTCGCCCTCGCGGGTTTGAGCGGCTGTGTCATTCAGCCTCCTGAAAAGATCGTGCCTTATGTTCGCCCGGTCGAGGGGATGCTGCCGGGCAAGCCTTTGTTCCTGGCAACCGCAATGTCGGTGGGCGGCGTCGCGACGGGATTGTTGGCGAAGGCTTTTGACGGCCGTCCGGTAAAGGTCGAGGGAAACCCTGATCATCCTGGCAGCCGCGGTGCTACAGATATTTTGGCTCAAGCGTCGCTTTTGGGCATGTATGACCCGGATCGATCGCAGGAGATCCTCTTTAGAGGCGGCCCGAAGAGCTGGGAAGCCTTTATGTCCGAGTTTCGGGTGAAGATCGAAGAAAATCGTGCAGACGGCGGGGCCGGAGTTCGATTTTTGACCGAAACAGTGTCGTCACCCACGCTGATCGATCAGTTCAAAAAGGTCAACGCCGAACTGCCCAACGCAAAACTCGTTCAGTACGAACCAATAAACAGCGACAACGCTATGGCGGGAGCCAAAATGGCGTTTGGTTCGCCCGTCAACACGGTGTACAAGTTTGACAAGGCAGAGCGGATACTCTCGCTCGATGCTGATATTTTTTCGGGCTATAACGTTGCGTACATCAAGGATTTCGCAAAGGGCCGTGCCCGCACCGATGAAAAGAAGCAGATCAGCCGCCTGTATTCCATTGAAACGACGGTGACTCTGACGGGAGCTAAGGCAGATCACCGCATCGGTGTTAAGCCAAGCCAGATGCCCGAGATCGCAAAAGCCGTCGCGAAGGCCGTCGGGGTTGCCGGTGCGACATCGACCTACACAGAAAATGCGGCATGGATCGCGGCCATGGCCAAAGATCTGGTCGAGCATAAAGGCAAGTCACTGGTGGTCGCCGGCAACAACCAGCCGCCGATCGTGCATGCTCTGGCTCACGCAATGAATGCGGCACTCGGAAACGCTGGCCAGACCGTTGTCTACACCGACTCGGTTTCCCCAGGTGCTGACAAGCTGCAGATCGAACAGCTTCGCGAACTGATTGCCGATATCGACGGCGGCAAGGTCAAAATGCTTGTTATTCTGGGCGGCAATCCCGTTTACAACACGCCTGCGGACCTCAAATTGAACCTCGAACGGCTGAACAAGATCGGGCTGCGGGTGCACCTCGGGCAGCATTTCGATGAGACCGCAGAGCAGTGCCATTGGCACGTTCACGAGAAGCATTATTTGGAAAGTTGGAGCGACGGACGTGCATTTGACGGCACGGCAACGATCGTTCAGCCGCTCATTGCACCTCTTTACGACGGCAAGAACGCACATGAGTTGGTCCAGCTTTTCATGAAGGAAGGCTTCGATAAGAAAGATTACGACATTGTAAAGGCCTATTGGCAGACGGCGAATATAACGCCGGCAGCCGTGGCAGCAAAGACCGAAGCAAAGGTCGAACCGAAAACGGAAGCAAAGGTTGCCGAGCCTTCGGGAACGGCCCCGAAAGACGCACCGAAGACTGCCTCACCGGCAGCGTTAAAACCCGACACCCCCAAAACCGCGACTCCGGCCGCTGCACCTGCGGCAGCTGTTTCGCCGAAGAGCTTTGAAGATAACTGGCGCAAAGCCGTTCACGACGGCGTTATCCCAAACACGGCAGCCGCTCCGAAGGCGGTCACGGCGACGACTGCATTTTTGAGTCAGCCTGAAGTGAAAACGAACGGTTCGGGAAGTCTGGAAATCTCGATATTGCCCGATCCGTGCGTTTATGACGGCCGTTTTTCGAATAATGGCTGGCTGCAGGAACTGCCGAATCCGCTTAATAAGGTGACATGGGAGAATGTCGCTCTGATCAGCCCGAAAACTGCGATAAAGCTGGGTATCAACAAGAGTAACGATCCGCGTGACCACGTCGGCGGTGCTCAAGGTACGAGTTTTATCAATACAAAGGGCGGCAATCAGTTCTCAGACACCGTTACGGTCAAGTATCAGGGTGCAGAGATCGAGAAACCGGTCCCGATGTGGATCACGCCGGGCCAGCCCGATGATGTGATCACGATCTACATGGGCTATGGACGCACGCGTGCAGGCAAGGTAGGAACGGGCCTTGGCTACAACGCTTTCGACGTCAGACGGTCGGATGCGATGGATCACGGCTTTGGCGAGATCACGAAGCGCAACGAGGCTGCAACGATCGCATCTACGCAGATCCATTTCAATATGGAAGGCCGCGACTTGCTTCGGTCATGGGACATAAATCATTTCGATGAAGAGGTCCATGGCGGCGAGCAGGAAGATTTCTACGACAAATCGATGTACCCGCAGGAGCCGTTCAAGACGCTCTACAATCAGAATACGAAGTGGGGAATGTCGATCGACCTCAATGCGTGTGTCGGCTGTAATGCATGCGTCATCGCCTGCCAATCTGAAAACAATATTCCGGTCGTAGGCAAAGAACAGATCAACCGGAGCCGTGAAATGCACTGGCTGAGGATCGACGCCTATTACGCCGGAAGCGATATCAATAATCCGGAAGGGCCGTATTTCCAGCCGGTTCTTTGCCAACAGTGCGAATTGGCCCCGTGCGAGACCGTATGTCCGGTCCACGCGACGGTTCACAGTGCCGAGGGTCTCAACGACATGGTCTATAACCGCTGTGTCGGAACTCGATATTGTTCAAATAACTGTCCATACAAGGTTCGACGCTTTAACTTCCTGCTTTATCAGGATTGGAATACGCCCCAGTACAAGCTGATGCGCAATCCTGAAGTGTCGATCAGAAGTCGCGGTGTGATGGAAAAATGCACCTACTGCACCCAGCGAATTTCAGCGGCCCGCATCGAATCGCAAAAGGACGGTGCACGTAAGATCCGCGACGGCGAGGTCGTAACTGCGTGTCAGGCGGTTTGCCCGACCGAGGCGATCGTATTCGGTGACATGAGCGATCCGGAAAGTGCAGTTTCGAAAGCCAAGAAGGATGAGCGTGATTATATTCTGCTCAACGAACTGAACACGCAGCCGCGTACGACCTATCTCGCGGGGCTCAGAAATCAGAACAAGGAAATGCCCGATTACATTCCGTTTGTCGCGAAAAAAGGACATTCGACCGAAAAGAAAGCACCGGGAGGCGAGGCACACTAGTCTATGCAGGACGAAAAGGACCTACTTAAAAAACTCCGCCCGGCTATGATCGAGGGCGATCACACGCTGGCCAGCGTCACCGACAAGATCAGTGACGTTACCCTGAAGAAGCGCACGCCGTTCCATTGGTTCATCGGCTTCGCCGTTGCCTTTATGATCGCGCAGGCGTTGCTGTTCTCTACGGTCTGGCTGCTTGCGAACGGTATCGGCGTTTGGGGAAATAACCAGCCGGTCGGTTGGGCGTTCGATATTATCAATTTTGTTTGGTGGATCGGTATCGGCCACGCGGGAACACTGATCTCGGCAATTTTGCTGCTTCTGAACCAGAAATGGCGAACTTCGATCAACCGTTTCGCCGAGGCAATGACGCTGTTCGCCGTGGCCTGCGCCGCGATGTTCCCGTTGTTGCATACAGGCCGGCCTCGGCTTGCTGCTTATTGGCTGTTCCCGTATCCGAATACGATGGGCATCTGGCCCAACTTCAGAAGCCCGCTGATCTGGGACGTTTTTGCTGTATCCACATACGCTACGGTCTCGGCTTTGTTTTGGTACGTCGGCCTGATACCCGATCTCGCGACACTTCGCGACCGGGCCAAGAATAAATATTTCCGCTTTGTTTACGCTGCCCTTTCGTGGGGCTGGCGCGGATCTGCACGGCACTGGCATCGTTATGAGATCACATATTTGATACTCGCCGGTTTGTCCACACCGCTTGTGCTTTCGGTCCACTCGATCGTTTCGTTCGACTTCTCGGTCTCACAAGTGCCCGGTTGGCACGCGACCATCTTCCCGCCGTATTTCGTTGCGGGAGCGATCTTTGCCGGATTTGCAATGGTGCTGATCCTCTGTATCCCGCTCAGACATCTGTACAGGATGCAGGATTTTATCACGCACACGCACCTGGTCTTTATGGGCAAGGTGATGCTCGCGACCGGTTTGATCGTCGTATATGGTTATGCGATGGAAGCGTTCTTTGGCTGGTACAGCGCTTCGCAGTACGAAGTGTTCATGGTCAAGAACCGTATCTGGGAAGGCCCTTATTGGTGGTCTTATTGGCTGCTGATCCTGTGTAACGGCCTTTCGATCCAGTTGTTGTGGTTCAAGCGTTTTAGAGAGAGTGAATTTTGGCTCTTCCTGATCTCGATCGTCGTTAGCGTTGGTATGTGGCTCGAACGCTTCGTCATTATCGTTACAAGCCTGCATCGCGACTTTTTGCCGTCGTCATGGGCAATGTACAGCCCGACGATCATCGATATCTCGATGTTTACGGGTACGATCGGGTTCTTCTTTACACTCATCTATTTGTTTGTTCGATTTGTACCGATCATTTCGATATTCGAGGTCCGGGCTTTGCTTGAGGAATCGAATGTTCACGGCCATCATCAGGATTTTGAGGAGAATGTCAACGAGGTCGAATATACGTACGACCGCACCGATCCTCCTAACGAATAGGCAGGAGTCGGTACACAGTAGGCAGTTAAGCTACTGAATTCAAAGAGCTATGGCAGAAAATATCTACGGAATAATGGCGGAATTCGACACGGCGACCGAGCTCGTCGATGCCGCCCGCGAAGCACGCGACGCCGGCTACACCAAGACGGATGCCTTTTCGCCGTTTCCGCTCCACGAGATCGATGAGGCACTCGGTATAAAACGTAGCATCCTGCCTTACCTAATCTTTGCGGGCGGGTTGACGGGATTGTTATCGGGGCTTGGCCTTGTTTATTTCGTTCACGTTTTTGATTATCCGATCATCGTCGGAGGCAGGCCGCATTTCAGTTTGCCCGCTTTTATTCCGCCGATGTACGAACTGACGATCTTGTTCTCGGCAGCAGTTGCGGTATTCGGGATGTTGTTCCTGAACGGGTTGCCGGCTCCTTACCATCCGGTATTCAACGTCCCGCGATTTGCGTTAGCGACCCGTGAGAAGTTCTTCCTCATCATTGAGGCGAAGGACGAAAAGTACGATTACGAGAAAACACGAAGTTTTATGGAAAGCCTGAAAGCTCAGGAGGTATTTGATGTACCTGAATAGTCAAGAGGCGGGAGTCAAGAGTCGAGGGTCGGTGGCTTTTGGCCGGAAGGCTTTTTACGGCGTACTGCTTGGGGCGTACTGCCTGCTGGCAGTTGGTTGCGGTGTGCGTTTCGATATGCAGGATCAACCTCGTTACAAGACGTACAAGAAGAGTGAGTTTTTCAGCGATAAGCGAGGTTCCCGTGACCTTCCGGCCGGAACCGTTCCTCGCGGCCAATTGAAAGATAATAAGGCGTTCTACACCGGTCAGATAGACAATCCTACGACGACTCCGGTCGAGACAACGACAAACGCGGCAGGAAACACGATCGTTACCAGTTTCCCAAATGCGGTCGACGAATTTCCAATCCCCGTTACTAAAGAATTGGTTGACCGCGGGCAGGAACGATACAACATTTACTGTATCGTCTGCCACGGCCCGGTAGGCAACGGCGACGGTATGATCGTCCGACGCGGATTTTCAATACCGCCGACCTATCACGACGATCGCCTCAGAAATGCACCTGTCGGACATTTCTTTGACGTTATATCGAACGGTTGGGGCAAGATGAGCAGCTACGCCGATGCAATTCAGCCGGCGGATCGATGGGCTATTATTGCGTACATCCGTGCTCTGCAAGTGAGCCAGAATCCGGATCAGAATCTTAAAATGAACAACACGACCACGTCGAACCCTGCTGCTCCTAAAGCAGCGGCGACGCCCGACGCTAACACTCACGGAGGTGGAAAGTAGATGGCGGAACTCGACAAATATTACGCTCCGCAGGAGATCAACCGCTTTCGTTCGCTAGCTCTCGGAGTCGGCGGAATAGCGTTGATCGCCTGGGCGGTCGGCACATATTTTAGCCCGGAACAGGGCCTTCGCTCATGGTTGCTCGGTTTTATTTTCTGGGGCGGCATCACGATCGGCGGTCTGGGTGTTTTGATGCTTCAGTATTTGACCGGAGGTGCATGGGGCGTCGTTATTCGGCGGATCTGCGAGGCCGCATCGCGGACACTGCCGCTGTTGTTCCTCATGTTTATCCCGCTGGCAATAGGCGTCTATACCCATGCATTCATGGAATTTACGCATCTGCCTCCCGATGATCATGCCGTTCTTCATCGTGGTGTATTCATGGCTCCCTGGGCGTGGATCGTGCGAACAGTGATCTATTTCGCACTCTGGGGTGTGATGGTGCATTTGCTCAATAAATGGTCCGCCGCACAGGATCAGACCACAGACCTTGCAGGAGCCGAGCGTTTGCTTGAACGATGTTCACGGTTCTCGGGGCCGACGATGGTCATTTACAGCCTCGTTGTCACGTTTGCTGTGGTCGATTGGGTCATGATGCTCGATCCGCACTGGTTCTCGACCATGTGGGGACTTCTGTTCGTCGCCGGTTGGGCATTGAGCTGTTTTTCGTTTGCGGTGGTCATTCTTGCGTATTTGTCGGACAAGGCACCGATGGACGGCGTAGTGACAAAGCGACATTTTCACGATCTCGGCAAACTCATGCTCGCCCTCGTGATGGTATGGGCGTATTTTAATTTCTCGCAGTTCCTGATCATCTGGTCCGGCAACCTGCCCGAAGAGACGACCTGGTATCTGACGCGTATGAAGGGCGGTTGGGGATACATTGGTGTATTTCTGATCGTGTTCCACTTTGCGTTCCCGTACCTGATCTTGCTGCAGCAGGATTTCAAACGCCGTGCAAAAATGCTCGCGACGCTCGGCGGATTCATCCTGCTGATGCGTCTTGTTGATATGTTTTATCAGATCGCCCCCACGCCACGCGTAACGGCAGGAATCGAGAACGGTGCGTTTATCATCAGTTGGCTCGATTTTGTCGCACCGGCAGCGGTTGGCGGAATTTGGCTTTGGTGGTTCTTCGGCGAATTGATGAAACGTCCGTTGGTTCCGGTGAAGGATCCGTTTTTTGAAAGTGCCGTATCACACGGCCGAGCTCATCAGCATTAAGAAGTTAGTATTAGAACGTTATGTCTTCAAAAAAGCATGAAATGACTCCGGCCGATCTTGAAAAGGCCTATGAGGCAAACGAGATCGGGCTAAAGGGTATCCTTGGCTTTGCGATCGGCCTGTTTTTTCTCATCGTCATTACTTTCGGTTTGATGTACGCGCTGCTTAACGTCTTTATTGACAACAACAAGGCGACTGAGACCGCCGGGCCGCAGAATCCATTACGGATGACGGACAAAGAGAAACTGCCGCCCGAGCCGCGACTTCAGAGTGCACCCGGATTTGGTGTCGATTCGGAAAAGGGCCGCGTCAATTTGGAACTTCGCGAACCGCAAGCAGAATATCGCGAGCTAATGAAACAGTGGGAAGTGATATGGAAGAACGGGAAAAAGGACGCTAAGACCGGTACCGTGACGATGCTTCCCATTGACGAAGCGAAAGCAAAACTTCTGACGCAGAACGTGAAGGCAAAAACGGGGCCGGAAGCAGAGGCCATTTTGAAGTCGTCGCATATGTTCATCTCGGACGCGAGTGCGGGCCGCATGGCATCGGAAACTAGAAGGTAAGAAAGCACAGCATAGTATTGAGCGAAAAGTGAATAGTAAAAGATCAACAGTCTATGGTTTCTTTGCTCGGTGTCGTTCTGGAAAGATGGCTCTTTTCATGGCACTGTTCACTGTTTACTGTTCATTATTCACTGTTTCGGCTCAGAAGAACGAGCATTACAATTCGCCTCTTTACAGTCCGCGGACATACGATCCGAGTGTCGACACGACGACCGGATTGCCGCCGGTACTGGACAAGGTTGGTATCGAGCAGAAATTGGGCGACCGTTTACCCATGGATGCCGTATTCAAGGACGAGAACGGCAACGCCGTTATGTTGAGTGAACTTTTTGGAAAGCGTCCTGTGATACTCGCGCTCGTTTATTACGATTGTCCGATGCTATGCAATCAGGTACTCAACGGCCTGACCGGATCGCTGAAAGGGATGTCGTTGGAGGCCGGAAAAGATTTTGATGTGATCGCATTGAGTTTTGACGCCCGCGAGAACGACAAGCCTGATCTTGCTAAGAATAAGAAAACTAACTACATGGAGCGTTATGCTCATCCGGGCACCGAGAACGGCTGGCATTTTCTGACAGGAACCCAGGATTCGATCGATAAGGTAACTCAGGCAGTCGGGTTTAGTTACAAGTGGGACGAGAAGTCGAAACAATTTGCGCATGCCGGCGGGATCATGATCACGATGGCCGACGGTACTATCGCCCGGTATCTGTACGGCATCGATTATGCTCCCAAAGATCTGAAATTTGCGTTGATGGAATCGGCTCAAAATAAGGTGGGCAATCCGGCAGAGCAGTTGTTGCTTTATTGTTACCATTACGATCCGTCGACTGGTAAGTATGGGCTCTCGATCCTCAGGATAATGCGTTTGGGCGGCATCGCAACGGTTCTCGGGCTTGGTGCAATGCTCCTGGTTTTTTGGCGAAGGAATAAGAGGAAGGCAGTGAATAGTGATGAGTGATCAGTGAAAAGTGATCGGGTTGGGATCGTCGCCCCTTCAATCAACGGTCACCGCTCACCACTAACGAATTATGCAGAGTACAAATTGGGTACCATTATTTCCGGAACAGGCTTCGACATTTGCGTGGCAGGTCGATTATTTATATTTTTATCTGATCCTCGTCAGCGTTGCGTTTTCGATCCCGATCGTCGCAGCGATCTTCTTTTTTGCCCTTAAGTACCGCGAAAAAGAGAAATTTGCCACGCCGGAAGAGATGCACGGTTCGATGGTGCTCGAAACGGTCTGGTCGATAATACCTTTTGTCATTTCGATCACGATCTTTCTCGGCGGTGCGATCGTATATTTTAATCAGTTCACGCCTCCGACCGACACGATGGATATCTATGTCGTCGGCAAACAGTGGATGTGGAAGATCCAGCACGAGACCGGACAGCGTGAGATAAACGAACTCCACGTTCCGGTCGGCCGCAACATCAAGCTGACGATGACCACGGAGGATGTTCTCCACGACTTTGATATCCCTGCTTTCAGAACCAAGGCCGACGTAGTTCCGGGACGCTATACATATATGTGGTTCCAGGCGACAAAGCCGGGCAAATACCATCTCTATTGTGCCGAATACTGCGGCCTGAATCACTCCGGAATGGGCTGTTGGGTCTACGTGATGGAGCAGCGTGATTTTTACAATTGGCTTAGCGGCAACGTCTCGGGCCAAACGCCGGTCGAAATGGGCAAGGACCTATTTGAGACCCGACTCGGTTGTGCATCATGCCATGCGGGCGGCCCGCAGCAGCGTGGGGCAAAGCTAGAGGGTATTTACAATACGCAGGTCAAACTGGTAGGCGGCGACACGGTGTTGGCTGACGACAACTATATTCGCAACTCGATTACAAATCCGGCAGGACAAGTGGTCGAGGGTTATCAGCCGATCATGCCAACGTTCAAGGGGCAGGTCACCGAAGAACAGTTGAACGCCCTGGTCGCATACATCAAATCGTTAAGTCCGAACGCGACGGCCGCTCCCGGTGCAAGACCGGCGGCACCCGCGGCAATGAATACGGCGACACCGGCGGCCAAGCCCGCGGCAAAACCGGCGGCAACAAGCATTAAGTAAGCAGGTTACAAGAAGATTATGCAAACGGAAGAAGCAATAGTAGCGGGAACAGACGCAAAGCCAAAAATGAGTTATATCGCCAACGGCTCGACGCTGCGTTCGTGGCTGCTGACCAAGGATCACAAGCGGATCGCGATCATGTACTTGATCTCGGTCTCGGTGTTCTTTTTTATGGGCGGCCTTTACGCGGCTGCCATCCGTCTGGAACTTCTGACACCGGCGAGCGACCTGCTCGAGTCCGGAACGTACAACAAAGTATTCACGCAGCACGGCATCTTGATGATCTTTTTCTTCCTGATCCCGTCAATACCGGCGATCTTGGGGAATTTTTTGATCCCCTTGATGATCGGGGCAAAGGATCTTGCACTTCCGCGCATCAACCTCTTAAGTCTCTATATTTATTGGATCGGAGGAGCTTTGACGTTGTTTGCTCTGATGCAGGGCGGTGTTGATACGGGTTGGACGTTTTACACACCTTATAGCACGACGTTCTCCAATACGTTCGTCATGGCGGTCGGCCTCGGCATCTTTATCAATGGTTTTTCGTCGATCCTGACAGGATTGAATTTTATTGTCACGATCCACACGATGCGAGCTCCGGGAATGACCTGGTTCCGCATGCCGCTGTTCGTATGGGCGCATTACGCCACCAGCTTGGTCATGGTGCTCGGAACGCCGGTCGTTGCGATCACGATCCTGATGCTTGCACTCGAACGTCTTGGGCGTATCGGTATATTCGATCCGTCGATCGGCGGCGACCCGATCCTTTTCCAGCACTTGTTCTGGTTCTATTCGCATCCGGCCGTATACATCATGATCCTGCCGGGAATGGGCGTGATCTCTGAACTCATATCTAATTTCTCGCGAAAGAAGATATTCGGATACGAATTCATCGCCTTTTCATCGATCGCGATCGCGGTATTTGGTTTCCTCGTTTGGGGACACCATATGTTCGTCAGCGGCCAGTCGATGTACGCAGGAATGGTGTTCTCGTTCCTGACCATGGTCGTAGCCGTTCCGTCGGCGATCAAGATGTTCAACTGGACGGCGACCATGTTCAAAGGATCGATATCCTTTGACACGCCTATGCTTTATGCGATCGGTTTCATGGGATTGTTCCTGATCGGCGGTTTGACCGGATTGTTCCTCGGGGCGATGGGCCTGACGGTTCATTTGACGGATACTTACTTTGTCGTTGCTCACTTTCATTACGTAATGGTGGGCGGACAGGTAATCGCGTATTTGGGCGGCATCCATTACTGGTGGCCAAAAATGACGGGCAGAATGTATTCGGAATTCTGGGGAAAGATCTCGGCGATGCTTGTTTTTGTCGGGTTCAACCTTACGTTCTTCCCGCAGTTCATTCTCGGATACATGGGTATGCCGCGTCGGTATGCATCGTACCCTGAGGAATTGCAGGTACTCAACATATTTTCGACTGCCGGAGCATCGGTGCTTGGCGTCGGACTGATAATGCCGGTGATCTACCTTGGACATTCACTGATCTTTGGCAAAAAGGCAGAGGATAACCCATGGATGCTCCCGGGACTCGAGTGGAGAACCGCGTCACCGCCGCCGACTGAGAATTTTGAAAAGATGCCGGTCGTAACGTGGGAAGCGTACGAATTCGGGGAAGAAAGCGGGCTCGATCTGGAAGCGGCAAAACGGAGGCACGAAGCGGCACCGGCCACATAGAATTTGACAGTTTAGACAGGATGAACTAAATATCCTGATCATCCTGTAAATCCTGTTTGATTTTCTTAGAAACAAATGTCGACACACGAAGACACACACGAACACAGCCACGCACCCGGACTTCAGCATCAGTTTGAGGACATGGGGCAGCAGGAAGAAAGCGTCTCCATCGGGATGTGGATGTTCCTCGTCCAGGAGATCATGTTCTTCGGCGGGCTTTTCACGGCCTATTTGGTATTTCGCTCGAAGTATCCAATGGCGTTTGCGGCCGGCAGTAACCACCTTGACGCTTTTCTGGGCGGACTCAACACGCTAGTCCTCATCGTCAGTTCGCTGACGATGGCGCTGACCGTTTACTACGCACAAAAGAGCAACCGCAACATGCAGGTCATCCTGATAGTGTTGACGATGTTCTTTGGCGCGGTCTTTCTTGGGGTCAAGGCGGTCGAATACACGGATAAGTACAACCACGGCCTTATTCCTGTGACCGGTTTGAACAAGATCGTTCGTGCCGGTGCAAATAGCGAACACGCCAAGCCTGCGGTCGATCATAAAGAAAAGCCTTGTTACGAGGTAACACACGGCGAAGTTCACGAATACATCAATCCGCGTGGCGAATTTAAGTGGACGGATTGTTAGCTGGCAAAGCTTGGGTTGGATGACAAAATACTCACAACTTCGGAGCAGATCGGGTATTTTTCGAACGGCGAGATCGATGCCAACAAATTCCGCGATAAGGTGCGGATCTTTTTCTGGATCTATTTTGTGATGACCGGCCTCCATGCCTTGCATATGGTCGTCGGCCTTGGGCTGATGGCTTGGCTCGGATGGATGGCTTTCCGCAATACCTACAGTTCTGAATATTACATGCCGGTCGAAATGTCCGGCCTCTATTGGCACTTCGTCGATATTGTCTGGATTTTCCTGTTCCCGCTGCTTTATTTGCTCGGGCGACATTTCATGCATTAGGGAGTAAAAGATGTCGGATAACCACAACGATCATCAGCATATGAACATACCCAAGTATATTGGGGTGTTTCTCATACTATTTGTCGGCACGATCATAACCTATTACGTCGCGCTGACGGACCTGGACGGAAAGTTCTTTCCCGGGGCGAACACGCTCGTAGCTCTGTTCATCGCGTTTTTCAAAATGACGTGCGTTATGTTGTTTTTCATGCACGTATATTGGAGCCCGAAGCTGATCAAGCTATCTGCAGTTGCTAGCTTTTTCTGGTTGGCGATAATGTTCGCGTACACGATGCAGGACTATTTCACCCGCGGAACGGGTGTATTTGGCCAATAGATTCAATATTCGTCGAAAACAACGCGGTGCGAGGTGCTGACAATACCCTCGCAACCGCGTTTTTCTTAATAGCGAAACACAAATCGACGTGCTATCATTTTTGGTTTGGTAAGTTCGGTGCGGTTATTATCGTCGGTCACTTTACAAGTACAACGATAAAGCTAATTCCAAACATCACATTGGGATGAAGTTTTTTGGTAGATCAATTATTCGTGTGTCAGTCTTGGCAGCTGTTGTGCTTGTCGTTTTTTCGACAGGATGCATCTCTGTAAAGAAGCCGGACCAGACGGCTCGGTTGCTCAAGGTCGAGGATGCACCGCAATCGCAACTGATGGATGAGGTCAACCGCTTCGCACGCGTCGGTTCGATGCGGGCGAAGATGTATCTGAAATTTGAGGATAATTCGTTCGCCGAATTTGGCAGTAAAGAGGTCTATCGATCCGCAGACGGCGAGATCGTGGTCCAGCGGCCCGCAAACATCCTGATGAAAGTGCAGGTGCCGGTGATCAAATCGGACGTCGCACAGATGACGTCTGACGGCAATTCATTTCGAGTCGCGATACTGCAGGATGGCGGCAGCGGAAAATACAAGAAATTTGTAAAGGGCACTAACGACGCTGATTACTCAAGACTGCAAAAGTCGCTCAAATCTGCCGATCTCGATAACGGGCAGATCATAAAGGAAAGCGTCAATGCATTTGCCAATCTCAGGCCTCAACATTTTACCGATGCGATGCTGGTAAAGCCGACCGTATCCAGCGATGTTTACACGCGGAGCACGATATTCCAGATGGAGACGGACGAATCGCTTTCAAAGAAATCGCCGCTCCGAAACGTCATGCGAGGTTACTATTTGCTTGACGAATTTGTGAAGCAGGCAGATGGCACACTCAAGATCGGCCGTCGTTTTTGGTTCGATAGAGTCGGAGGAATAAGGCTCGCGAGACTTCAGATTTTGATGCGGCCGGCGAGATCGATTCGGACATCATATATGGAAAAGAAGGCAAGCTGACGGAATCGGCCGAATATGCCAATTTGCCGCTTGAGATTCAGGTGACCCGCCCGAAAGAGAAGTATTCGATGAAGCTGACATACCAGACGCCCGAGGCGGTCTCGATCGGCAAGACCTATCCGGCGGCGGCTTTTGTTCTGCAAAATACATGGGGACTCGAAGAGGTCGATCTCGACGAAAATCTTCGAAAGGCGGGCACCGGCCAGCCTAAGGTCGAACCGCCCAAATCCACAACAAAGTTCCAATAACCCCCTAAATGAGCGTCATACTACGCACCGAAAAATTAACTAAATCTTATACCGTCGGCAAAATGAGCGTGACGGCGCTTCGCGGCGTGAATATCGATATCCAGGAAGGTGAGTTTGTCGCGATCATGGGCCCGTCCGGATGCGGCAAATCGACGCTGCTCCATTTGCTCGGCGGATTACTAAGTCCGACATCGGGGAGCATTATCATCGACGGCGAAGATCTCGCTAAGGTCTCGGACTCGCAGCGAACCGACATCAGGCGGCGAAAGATCGGATTTGTATTTCAGCGATTCAACCTGTTTCCGACGCTGACTGCCGAGGGTAACCTGAAACTCGCTGAAAAGATCCACACCGGCAGCGGCAGCAAGAATTCCGACCGCCGCCGCGAGGTCTTGCGTCTATTGAAACTCGAGGATAAAATGCACCATAAACCGCTCGAGATGTCGGGCGGCGAACAACAGCGTGTTGCGTTGGCTCGTGCGGTGGTAAACCAACCGGCGATCATTCTCGCCGACGAACCGACGGGCAACCTCGATACCGAGAATTCGGAGATCGTGCTTGATATGTTCCGCGATCTCAACAAGGAATTCAACCAAACGATCATTATGATCACTCATAATCCTGAAGCAGCGGCGGTTTGTTCGCGGACGATCCGGATGCGTGACGGACGGGTCGAAGACTAAAAGATGAAGAACATCATTCTTTGGAATCATGAACGCGGGAGTTGGCATTACGATATATTCTGTCTGCTGATCATTGCGTTCATCTTTTTGACGCCGAAAGATTGGTTTGAAAAGCCTGATAAGGCAACTCAAACCGTGTCTGCGACCGTCAAATGAAAGGTATCTTTTGAAAGGTAGTTTTATGATCAAAAATATTTTTAAGAGCACTAATATTGTAAGAACGCTGGTATTTTCAGCCGCAATTGGTCTGATGCTTGCAGGTTCGGCGGCGGCACAAGGGCCGCTTGGCAAGATCCTTAACATTATGGACGCCAATTATAAGAACCTCACGTCGCTTAAGTCGAATGTGACGATGGTCAAGACCGATTCGGTGCTTGGCGAATCGGACACGTACGAGGGCAAGACGAGTTTTCTGCCTGAAAGCTACGCCGGCAAAAAGTATGTCCGGATCGATTGGTCGAAACCTGTGGTCGAGAATATCGTCGTGATCGGCGACAGCTATCAGCTTTATCGTCCGAAACTGAATCAGGTAATAAAGGGCCAGACCAGCAGCGCTAAGAGCGGAGCCGCAGCAGGCGGTGCACTGGCGTTTGTCAGCATGTCGAAAGACCAGCTGAAGGCAAATTACAATGTCGTATTTATTGCCGAAGAGGCGATCAGCGGCGGCGTAAAGACCATACATTTGCAGCTGACACCCAAGGTCAAGACCAGCTATAAGACCGCCGACCTCTGGGTCGATGGCGACGGTATGCCGCGGCAGGCAAAGGTCACGGAAAACAACAACGACACGACCACAGTTTTGCTGACGGGCATCGAAAAGAACACGAAGGTCGATTACGGTTTGTTCAAGCTCGCTTTGCCGAAGAACGTCAAGGTTGTCACTAGCTAATTCAGTTTCAACCCGAAAATAGAGTCCCCGGCGTTTCAAGTGCGGCCGGGGATTTTCTTTGATTTGAAAAGGAGCCGATCAGAACCTATAATTAGAGGTTTAGCACGGGCGGTTATTTCAGTTATGCCAAAGGCGAGCAGTTTCAGCAGATTTACACGCGGGGTCAAACATACCGTCAAGGCGTTTGCCTCGACCAAGCATCCGGTACTGGTGCATATTGTGCCGATGCGGCGGTGCAATCTGGCGTGTACGTACTGCAACGAATACGACAAAACCAGCGATCCGGTGCCGATCGACGTGATGCTGAAACGGATCGATAAACTGGCTGAGTTCGGCTCGTCCGTAATAACGATCTCGGGCGGCGAACCGATGATGCACCCGGAGATCTACGAGATCATCGCCCGCATACGGCACCACGGAATGATCGCCGGTCTGATCTCGAACGGGTATTATTTTCAGGTCGATAAGATCAAAAAACTTAACGAGGCCGGTCTCGATTATCTGCAGATCTCGATCGACAACGTGACGCCCGACGACGTTTCGAAAAAGAGCCTCAAGGTGCTCGACGCTAAGCTCGTCAACCTGCGCGACCACGCGAAATTTAAGGTCAACATCAACTCGGTCGTCGGTGGCGGTGTCGCCAATCCGGACGAGGCGTTGGTGATAGCAAACCGTGCCCGCGAACTCGGATTCTCGTCGACGGTCGGCGTTATCCACGACGAAGACGGCCTCAACAAAGGCCTGACGCCCCGGGAAAAGGAAGTTTACAAAGAGATCAAGAGCAAGGGCCAAAGTTCGTATGCCCGTTGGAACTGGTTCCAGGACGATCTTGTCGAAGGCAAGGAATACGAATGGCGTTGCCGTGCAGGTGCGAGATATCTGTACATCGACGAAGGCGGCATTGTCAGTTGGTGTTCGCAGCAGCGGGGCACGCCGGGCATTCCGCTTCTTGAATATAGTCACGCCGACATGCACCGCGAATATAACACCGAAAAATGGTGTGCCCCGACCTGCACTATTCAATGCGTACATCAGGTTGGCCATCTGGACGCATGGCGCGACCCTCAAATATCGCTCGCCGATTACAACAAAAAGAACGGCAGCGGGCTGAAAAAAGAAACCGTCGCACAGGTACTCGGAGCCGATTAGACCTTTCCTCAAAAGATCGCCAATAGGTTATTCTATCTTCGGACGGGAAAACTGATATGATCCACAACGAAATGCACCGTTCGCACCGCATCGGCTGGCTCCGTGCCGCGGTGTTGGGTGCTAACGACGGGATTGTCTCGACCTCGTCATTGGTCATTGGCGTGGCGGCTGCGGCATCTGGGCACGAGGTTGTGATGCTCGCCGGTGTGGCCGGGCTTTTTGCCGGTGCATTGTCGATGGCCGCGGGCGAGTACGTCTCAGTCTACTCTCAGGCCGACACCGAACGCGCCGATATCGAGCTTGAAAAGAAACATCTCGAAGACGAACCGGAATTTGAATTGCGGGAGCTTGCATCGATCTACGAAGGCCGCGGCCTCACACCAGAGCTTGCGATGGAGGTCGCCGAGCAACTGATGGCACACGACGCTCTCGGGGCTCACACACGCGACGAACTTGGCATTTCTGAAGTTACAAGTGCCCGTCCGCTGCAGGCTGCGGTATTTTCGGCCGTTGCATTCTCTGTCGGAGCCGCTTTGCCGCTTGTTGTAACCTGGTTCATGCCGTTTAATTTCATGATCTGGGCAGTCGCTATCAGCTCGCTCGTATTCCTCGCTGTACTCGGTGCCGTCGCCGCAAAGGCCGGCGGAGCCGGAATGCTCAAAGGCTCACTACGCGTCCTATTTTGGGGTGCCATCGCTATGGCCGTTACGGCCGGTGTTGGTAAGCTTTTCGGCGCGGTGGTTTGATCCGGCCGAACCGCAGAAATTAAATAACCGGCCATACTAGCGCTGTTTATCGCTTTGCAATCCGAGCGAGCGCTGATCCAAGCAAAGAAATATTGACATTTCTTCCAAAAGTCAATTAGTCATAGGCATCGGATTCTAATCCATCGGATAATTGTTTGTTTCCTCACGCCGTATTCGTCATTGTTGCTCCCTCGTCGTCTCCCCTTATCGGTAATTGACTGCGAGGGTCAATATGAAATTAAGATCAATGAGATTGGTAGAAACGGCCGCAGAACAAATCCGCCTGAAGCTCGGGCGCTGTCCAAAATGTATGCGTTGGTCGTTTCGCGGCACCGTGATCAGCTGGTTCGGCGTGCTGCTGCTTAGCCAAGGGTTTGTCGGGGTTTGGACGTTTGCCTTGCCCCGTGCTATTGCGTTCACCTTGTTGTGGATGGCGCATATCGGGCGGTTTGGGGCCCGATATGCTGGCGAGCGACCCGAAAATGAGGTGTCACAGAGAGATCGAATATCTCGACGCGCAATGCTTCGCTTCGCTTACGGAGCTGCTTTGGCCGTTTCGGTTTCGGCGATGCTGCCGACACTTGCGAGCGCACAGGAATGCGTGGCCGGATATCATTTATGCGGTGACAGAAAGCACTGTTGTCCTAACGGAGCCAATTACGCTTGTCCATACAATGAATGCACAAAAGCCCAAAATAAGTGCGTCACACTTAAAACCGACGAAGATTTTGCCTACTATCGGCAATGCTGCCCGGGATTATTTACATGCTAGTTTGACGCAGGCATCACCGTCGAGGGATATTTTCGCCGATCGACCACACGATCACCGAACTTGAAAGGCCTTGGCCGGATAGGCGGCCGGCCATCATTATGATGGTTTCGCCTAGGGTTACTACGCCGGCGTCGATCAGCGTCTTCTCGCCGATCTTCAGCAGATCGCCCGTTTTGTCAGGGCTTGTATTCATCAGGTCGAACATGGTCGTACTGCCGATGGAATTGTCGAGATCAACGGTGGCCAGGTCGGCGTGGTAGAACGGCTTCACGCCCCAGATCAACGAAAGCTGGTTTCTGACATCCTTAGACGTAGTCAGTGCGAACGTCTGCAGACCTGACCGTACTGTCGAGAGCCGCCGTGCCATCAGGCCTGATTCAGTGAAGACCGCCACCTTTTCTGTCATCATCTCTTTTGCCGCGTAGGCCGCGGCCTTGCAGAGTGCCTGGCTCGTGCGGCCCGTAGGTTCCTGAGAGAATTTGATCGGTTTTTTGAGCTGTGCCGGGCTGATCGTTTCGGCGGCATCGATTATACGGACCATCGTTTTGATCGATTCGACGGGATGATGGCCCGATGCGGTCTCGGCAGACAGCATTACGGCATCGGTGCCGTCCCAGACGGCGTTTGCAACGTCCGAGGCCTCGGCTCTGGTCGGGAACGGATTGTCGATCATCGATTGCAGCATCTGAGTGGCGGTGATCACGAACTTGTCGTTAGTGACGGCCTTTTCGATGATCAGTTTTTGATAGACGGGCACGAGTTCGACGCTCGTTTCGACGCCGAGATCGCCGCGGGCCACCATTAGACCGTCGGTCTCAGCAATGATGGCGTCGAGATTGGCGATAGCTTCACTCTTCTCGATCTTTGCGACGAGCAGCGGCCGGCCCAATTTTCTCTTGTTGAGTGTTTTGATCTTCGCCTTTGCCTCGCGGCAGTCATCCGCGGTACGGACGAACGAAAGAGCGATGTAATCAACATTCTGTTCCATCGCCCATTCCAGATCTGTGTGATCTTTCTTGGTCATGGATGGGATCGGCAGGGTCGTATTCGGCAGATTGATGCCCTTCCGTTCGCTCAGGACGCCGCCAACGATGACGCGGCAATTAACATCGGTCTCATTTTTTGATTCAACGATCAATTCGATAGCGCCGTCATCGATCAGGATTCGGGCCCCAATATCCACAACGCGGGGTAAGCCCTCGTAATTGGTCCCCACTTCGTGGATATCACCATCGACCTCACGTGTTGTGATCGAAAAAAGATCGCCTTCGTGAATTACTACGCTAGCCCCTTTTATCAGTTTGCCGGTGCGTATCTTCGGGCCTGAGAGATCGACCAGGATCGACAAAGGCATATCCAGAGACTCGGCAGCCGCTCTGGCATTTGCGATCGTCTGTGCGTGCTCGGACTGTATGCCGTGCGACATATTTATCCGCACGGCATTGAGGCCGGAGCGGATCATGGTCTCGATAATTGGTTGAGTATTTGACGCAGGACCAAGCGTCGCGAGTATCTTTGCTTTTCGCATTGCTATGATTTTAACGCAAAGTCGGGGAGACGCGAAAGGTCGGGCCAGATCATTGGCCAAATGCGGCCAGTTTCGAAAGATAGCTGTTTACCGTCGCCACAAACGTCGAGTGCGACCACGTAAGAGGTGAGACGGAGAGGTGCTTGCCGGTGACAGGATCTATCTGCTCGCCAAGTACGCCCGAGGGAAAGGCATGTGCGGCGACCCAATTTATAATATCGACCGCCGGTTGGAGGTCGTTGGAGGACTTAGCCTTTGCAATGTGATATTCGGCAAGCCAAAGCGTGCACATGAACCAGGAATTACCGATGATCCCCTCGCTTTCACGCATGTAACCGTCATTTTCGAAGCGGGCGACGCCGCCTACGCTTCCGCGATTGGTCAGACGCGACTCAACGGCGGTCATCGTGCCGGAAACCATCGGATCGTCAATATCGAAGCAGCCAAAATAGAAGATCCCAAACAACGATGCATCAACCGTCTCATCAGGAGTGAGCGATTCGTCGCCGTTCGAGTGCAGGGAACGTACAAAGCGGCCGATTTGTTCGCTGTAGAGATGTTCACGCATCGCGTCCACCATTTCGTTCGCTGCCTGATCATATTCGCGGGCCTTCTCAGGCTCATCGTAAAGTTTTGCAAAATTCGCGGCCGCCCTTAGGCCGGCGACGACCGTCGAGCAGGTGAAAGTATGAACGCCGAGTCGGTCTTCCCAAAGATTCCAGCTCGGCTTGGGCAGTTTCGTCTCCGGATCGCGAAACTCGACCATAAAATCAGCGCATTTCTTGATCAAATATATATATAGGCCGTCAATTAGACCCTTGTCCCGAAATTTGTCGTAATGTTCCCACAAGGCCCATAAAACAAGAGCCGTCTCGTCTTCCTGGATCGGCACGAGCGGAACGCCGCGGTACTTGTCCCACGAGGCGTGCCATCCGGAACCGACGCTGCCGTCAGGATTATACTTTTGGAGAAAATAGCCGCGTTCGTGGACGATTTTTTGGCACAGGGCAAAGAACATCGACGAGAGATGTTGGTAACCGGCAAGATCAAGGGCATTAGCAACAAACGCCCCGTCACGAGGCCATAGATAGCTGTAGTGGTCGGTTGCCCGTTCGGTCACGTCATGGTCGTTTGCCGCGATGATCGCTCCGCCCTTGTCGATCTGCGAGTTTACAATAAGCAGACTTCGCTTGTATAGATCGACGATCTGAGCGTCCAGGTCATGAAGATCAGACCGGTGCTTTGCAAGCCAAGCTCGCCCTCGTTCGATCGAACGGTCAACGTAATACTGCGGACCGTTTTCACGAAGATGCCGGGCGGCACGTTCCACCTGATAATAAGTAGTGCCTGCCGCGATCCAGTAGTGAAGATCGTATTTCCCTTGGGGCTCGAGTGAAAAATGAACGCCGATGGTCGAATCGACGGAGCCTTCGGTGATCGCTCCGCCGTGGAGGTGGCCGTCCTCGGCGTCACGCCAAGTGCCCTCGCTGTTTCGAAAAGCCTTGCGGCCGGTCGCGAATTCGTCAAAATGCGGCTCGGTATTAATCAGAAAATAGCGGTGCTTTTTGTAATGGATCAAGGAACGGGTCTCGGGATCGTAAAATGCAGTGTCGCCAACCTTGTTCTCGTAGATCCGAAAGTCCTGATGGACAAAGATGCGGACGTTGAGCGCGCGATCAAACAAATTCCGAACCTCGATCCGGCGAATGTAGATGTTTTCCCGTCCGGCTACGGCGTCGTTACAATTGATCTCAATACCGAGCGTTTCGTTTCGCAGCGTAACATCCGTGGCCAAAGTATCGGGCAGATATTTCAGTGTCCGCTGCCATTCGTTCTCATAGACCCACGAAAACTCACCATCGATCCAAACTCCAAACCGAAACGGGAAGCCCTCGGTATGATTCTCCTGTCCGACATGCGGGAAATAAATGTCGCGGATCTGATATTTGTCGTCAAAATTTACAAGAAGGCTGCCGTTACCGACGGGAATATCTCTCATACGGTGTCAGTGTCAACTGCCGGTAACTGCGGCATTGACGACTCTATCCAGTTCGTCCTTTACCGTTGGGCCGTAGCCGATGAATTTTTTGACGAGGCGTCCGGTGCGGTCGAAGATAGCAGTTTGCGGGATCGAACTATCGGTGGCAAATATGAATTGGTTGAGAGCGTCCTCAGGCAGTGCGATCGGGTAGTCGATCTTGGTCGTTTTGGTGAATTCAGGTACGAGTTTGAGATCTTCGTCACCACCGACATTCAAGCCTATTATCACGATGTTTTCGGCTCCGTGTTTAGCCAGGATCGAATTCAAATGCGGGATCTCTTCGCGGCAAGGTCCGCAATATGTCGCCCAAAAATCAAGGATGACGACCTTTCCGGCGTGATCCTTCAGCGTTTGTTCGATGCCGCCGGCCAATGTCCACTTCATTTCGGTTAGTGGCTTTGTCGGGGGCATTTGAACGTTCGTTTGCGGTACGTCGTTGATCGAAACCGGCCGGTTAGAAACAGCGACCGGAGCCGCCGCCCGCTGACAAGAGGTCAAAAAGCAAAAGGCAATAGCCAGGAAGCAAAAAACGCCGATCTTCATATCATTTCAATCGTAAATTGTTAGGCGCAATTTGTAAAAGGGAATACGCCGGGATTTGCGAATCCCCGGATTGCGATTAACATCAAAGGCGTGGTCTATCCGTCAGAAATAGCAGAGCGGCTGAAAGATATCCGGCACCTTCGGCATAGTGGCGACGATCGTGCGAGCGGTACCGGGGCGAGCTTTGCTTGTGGATGCTTTGTCCGGTTCTCCGTTTCGATCGATGACGGAACAAAACTTATCCGCGATATCAGCTTCATGACAAATGGCTGCGGTTATATGTCTGCGGCGGCCGATGTAATAGCCGATGCATTCAACGGCCGGCGTTTGACCGAGCTTCACGGTTTGGATGATATTCAGTTGATCGACTCGATCACAACATCGCTGGGCCCGGTGCCGGCCGACCGACGAGAGTGTTTAGAGGCTTGTTCCCAGGCTTTGCACGGAGCCCTTGCTGACTTTCGAAGGTCGCGTCTTGAAGAGTTTTCGGGCGACAGTGCCCTGATATGTACATGTTTCAGTGTAACGGAGGAGAGCATCGAAACGATAATACTTGAAACGGACGCCCGGTCGGTCGACGATGTCTCGACAGCGTGCAACGCGGGGCTTGGCTGCGGTTCGTGCCGGATGATGATCGATGAAATGATCGATGCCCGGATGCGCTGACCCGCGGCGTCTGGTTGTGAAAATGCGAGATATGCTATACTTTGGACTTTCAGTCGAGCGAAAGTTCTAACAGATCGACGAATACTGACACGATACTAAGATAGATCTAATTCAACATTTTTCCTTAATGGACGACCCTGCCAGTTTGTTTCTTCTTTTTGCCGCCGAGATCGAGACCGCACCCGAAGTGCCAACTCTGCTGTACACGCTTGCCAAAATTTTTTTGGTGGTCTTTCTCGTGCTTGCCAACGGCTTTTTTGTTGCGAGCGAATTTGCTCTGGTCGCGGTTCGTAAATCACGAATTGAGGCCCTCGCTGTGGAAGGCGACACAGCGGCCAAGCGGCTTCTGCGAATGCTCAACAATCTGAGTGCCTACATATCGGCGACACAGCTTGGCATCACATTGTCTTCACTCGGATTGGGTTGGGTTGGCGAACCGGTCGTTGCCGCTTTGCTTGAGCCCGGGCTGATCTATTTGGGAGATGTGACCGGAGCTGCATTCCTATCCTCCGGGCCGATCCTGCATACGATCTCATTTACGATAGCCTTTTCGCTGATAACCTTTCTGCATATTGTATTTGGCGAACTGGCACCGAAAACCGGGCACTCGAACTCTCTGAGCGAGTATCGTTTTTTGTTGCGATGCCGCTCCAATTGTTTTACACGATTTTCAGCTACCCGATCCGTGCCCTTGACTGGACGGGAACAAAGACCGTGCGGCTGTTTGGCCTGAAGGCATCGGGCGAACACGGTTCGAGCTATACCGAAGACGAGATCCGCAGCCTCATCAAGCTGTCACAGGAAAGCGGCCATTTGAACGAGGAAGAGCAGCGGTTGATCAACCGGGTATTTGAGTTTTCGGATACGACCGTCAAAGAAGCGATGATCCCGAGGACCGAGATCGTCGCAATACCTGAAAACAGCACTTTTGATGACATAATCGCTGCATTTCAGGAACACGGTTATTCGCGCCTCCCTGTATTTCGTGAGTCTCTCGATGATATCGCCGGGTTTGTCCACAGCAAAGATCTCGTTACGTATTCAAAGAGGCCAAGATCATTCAAACTCGCTGATATCATTCACAAACCGAATTACGTCGTCGACACTGCTCATCTCGAAGACGTTTTGCGGCAGATGCAGAAAGAGAAATTTCATTTCGGGTTTGTCGTAGACGAACACGGCGGCGTCGAGGGCATCATCACGCTCGACGACCTGCTCGCCGAGATCGTTGGCGAGATATCTGATGAGCATGACGAAGAAGTGAACGAGCAGATCAATGAGCAGACAGACGGCAGCTATCTGCTTGACGGCGGACTTGCGGTACGAGACCTTAATCGCCGCCTTGATATGCATCTGCCGATCTCTGAGAGCTACACGACGGTTGCCGGGTTTCTGATGTCCGAGGCGGGCCAAATATTAAGCGAGGGCGAAACTGTCGGCTTTAACGGTCACAAATTTACCGTCGAAAAGGTCGACAAACGTCGGATCACGAGCGTAAGATTGGCCGCGAACGGTTCGAAGCCTGAGGTTAGTGTTTAGCAACTTTGTTTTTTCGGTATTTTCGCGATAAATTTGTCTTTCGTGCCCCGAACCTGTGTAAAAAACTTGATGAAACTCTCGAAAAACCGTCGAAATTTGCTGACCGCTCTCGTTGGCCTTGTATTCGCCGTGTCGGGCTGCAGCCAGATCGGAACAGGACCCGAATGGACAAAGGGCACGAAGATCGCCGGCAAAGAAAAGGGGCTATCGCATATCTCCAACATCGTCGTTGACGATAAGTTCGCGTACGTCATAATCGGCGGAACGGTTGCCGACTCGAACGCCGGCACGAACGGCCTAAGAAAGATCGATCTCGCGACAGGTGAAGTTAGTGTCCTTGATGACGGCAAACGGATGCCGCAGTCAGAGCAGGGCGGCCTCGTCGCGGATGAGAAATATCTCTATTGGAATGCCGGCGGCAGCATTCTGCGCATCGCCAGAGAGGGCGGAACAGCGGACACCGTCGTGACCGAAAACGTCGGGATCGGCATCGATCTGGCTATCGATAATGAGCGAATTTACTGGACAAATCACGGTTATTATTCGAGCGGTTCGCCTGCGGTGCCGAAACCGGTCCTTTGGGCACCGAAGGGCGGCGGAAAGTCTGAGAAACTTGCCGATGAACAGAACGTTCCGGGCAATGTCGTTGTGGACGACAAATTCGTCTATTGGAAGACCTTCAACAGCGTCGTAAAACAGGCAAAGACCGGCGGAGCCTTGCAGGTCGTTTTTCAGGGCGGCGATGACGAAGGTGTCGTCGAACTTAGCCAGGCAGGAGACGATCTGTATTTTGCCCACCGCTTAAAAGGGAACTCGCGTTGGGCTCTGAAGAAGATCTCAAAGAACGGCGGCGACGCCGTGACGATCGTTAAATCGTATTCTCCGAAGCCGATCGTTGTAGACGATGCGAACATTTATTTCTTCGATGAAGAATCGATATATTCCGAAGCACTTTGCCGCGTTTCTAAGAACGGCGGCGAAGTGACGCGGCTAGATAGCGGCTATTCGAGCGGAGCGATCGCGCAGACTAGGACGTCAGTTTATTTTGCAACGCTTGACGACCTTATAATGTTTACAAAGTAATTTTTCATATTAATTTAGGAGATTTTTCATGAGTTTGATAGATCAGATATGGGCACGCGAGATACTTGATTCACGCGGCAATCCGACAATTGAGGCCGAGGTGATTCTCGAGGACGGCACACAGGGCCGTGCCGCAGTGCCGAGCGGTGCATCGACCGGTGAAAATGAGGCGGTCGAGCTGCGTGACGGTGACGATTACCGCTATTTGGGGAAGGGTGTCGAAAAAGCGGTCGCAAATGTCAACGAAAAGATCACATACGAACTCGAAGGGCTCGATGTACTCGACCAGACGCTGATCGATCAGAAAATGATCGAGCTCGACGGCACCGACAACAAGTCCAATCTCGGAGCAAACGCGATCCTGGCGGTCTCGATGGCGACGGCTAGGGCCGCGGCCGCGTTTCTCGAATTGCCGCTTTATCGATACATCGGCGGAGCCAACGCTAAGAACGCTGCCGGTGCCGATGATGAACATCCTCAACGGCGGCGCTCACGCGGATAACAACGTCGATTTCAGGAATTTATGGTGATGCCTGTTGGTGCGGAGAGCTTTAAGGAAGCCCTGCGGACCGGTGCCGAAATATTTCACACGCTCAAAGGCGTGCTCAAATCGCGCGGTTATTCGACTTCTGTCGGTGACGAAGGCGGGTTTGCTCCGAACCTCAAATCCAATGACGAAGCGGTCGAGACCATCCTCGAAGCGATCGACAAAGCCGGGTACAAGGCCGGTGAGAACGTGATGATAGCCTTGGATCCCGCTGCAAGCGAATTTTTCAAAGACGGCAAGTACATCTTTAAAAAGAGTGACAAGCGCGAACTAACGTCCGATGAAATGGCGGATTACTGGGCCGATTGGTGTTCGAAATATCCGATCATCTCGATCGAGGACGGAATGGGCGAAAACGATTGGGACGGCTGGCGAAACCTCACCATACAGGTTGGCGACAAAGTGCAGCTCGTCGGCGACGACCTCTTTGTGACCAACACCAAGTTCCTGCAAAAGGGAATCGACACCGGGGCCGCAAACTCGATCCTGATCAAGGTAAATCAGATCGGCACGCTTACTGAAACGCTTGATGCCATTGAACTTGCGAAGACGAACAACATGACCGCCGTCATCTCGCACCGTTCGGGCGAGACCGAAGACAGCTTCATCGCCGACCTCGCCGTTGCCACAAATGCCGGCCAGATCAAAACCGGCAGCCTCTGTCGCTCCGACCGCATCGCCAAATACAACCAACTCCTCCGCATCGAAGAAGACCTCGGCGATTCGGCGAGATATCCGGGCCGCAAGGCGTTTTATCAAATTAAGTAGGAACCGATCGCGGATCCGGCGGATCGGGCGGACTACAACGAATAGATCTCTTTAGTTTCGTATTTATCCGCGTTAATCCGCCTAATCCGTTCAATCCGTGTTCCATTTTCCTGAGTACATGAACATTCGCGAGGCATTGCTTGCCGAACATTCCAAGACTCAGACGATGAAGATCGTTGAATATGTCGGCGGCGATACGGAGCGTTTTGGTGAGTTGATGCGGCTCTTCCTCAGCGACACGTATCGGCTCTCGCAGCGGGCGGCGTGGGCGGTGAGTTATTGTGCCGAGCTGCATCCAGAGCTCGTAAAGCCCTATTTCGGTAAACTTATCAACCAACTCGAACGCGACGACGCCCATGTCGCAGTTCGCCGAAATGTGGCTAGAATGCTGCAGTTCGTTGAGATCCCGAAGCGATATCAAGGCCGTGCCTTCGACGCCTGTCTCGCGTTGGTTGACGACCCGTCGGAGCCGGTCGCGGTTCGATGTTTCTCGATGACCGTCGCGGCTCGTTTGGCGGCGGGGAGCCCGGAACTGCTGAACGAACTTCGGCTGGTTGTCGACCAACACTCGGCAAGCATGACGGCCGGCCTCCGTGTCCGTGCCCGCCGTTTAACGGAATCGTAATGAAAAGGGTGATCGTCATCGGTTCGGGAGGGGCTGGAAAATCGACGTTCTCGAAGCGTCTTGGTGACGCACTTGGAATCGAGGTGATCCACCTCGACCAGCTATATTGGCAGCCTAATTGGGTCGAACCGGCAAAAGCAGAATGGGCGGCGAAGATCGAAAGTCTTGTAAAACGGGATTCGTGGATAATGGACGGCAATTTCGGCGGCACACGCACGATACGCGTAAAGGCGTGCGACACGGTAATTTTGTTAGACCTGCCGCGGTCAACATGTACTTTCCGTGTACTGAAACGAAGATGGAAATACCGAGGCCGAAATCGTCCCGAGATGGCCGTCGGCTGTCCGGAGAAAATAGATCTGAAATTTCTACTCTGGGTTTGGAATTTTCCCAAAAAGAAAAAGCCCGGTATCTTGGCCGAGTTTGAACATTTTCCAAATAAGGAAATTGTAATTCTACGCTCGGACCGCGAGGTCGAAGAGTTTCTCAAACTTTGTATCTAGTTGAGTGTTCATATGGATTGGACCAAAGGCGAATTTACGATAGACACCGCAAACGAGCGGTTGGATGTCGATGCAATACAGTCGTTTCTGGGGAACGACTCTTACTGGGCAAAAACGCGGACGCGGGAACAGACCGAGACGGCGATCGCGAATTCGATCTGCTTTGGGCTTTTTCACGGCGAGCGGCAGATAGGATTTGCTCGTGTTGTCAGCGACCGGGCGACGTTTGCGTATATTGGCGACGTGTATGTGCTCGACGAGTTTCGCGGCCGCAGTTTGAGTAAATGGCTGATGGAGACGATCATTTCACATCCGGAACTGCAAGGCCTGCGTCGTTGGGTGCTGGCGACACGCGATGCTCACGGCCTCTATGAAAAATACGGATTTCACGAACTCGTTCACCCCGAACGCTGGATGGAACGACCGGCTCCCAACGCATATTGATATTTATCTTGCCTAACTCCTATCGCTTTCCGCTATAATCATAGTTTGGACCTGTTTAGAGCCTTTCTTTTTCTTATCGATCTCGATGACACCTCCGTTACACAAACCGATCGCGCTGATAATACTCGACGGCTGGGGACATTCCGAGCGGACGGAGGGAAACGCGATCGCTCTCGCACACACACCAAATTACGATGCGATCTGCCGCGAGTTTCCTTCGACGACATTGGTGGCCGCCGGTTCCCGCGTCGGTCAATCGCCGGACGCCAACGGCAATGCCGAAGTCGGGCACCTTAACATTGGCGCGGGACGGGCGGCACAGTCGGAGGGCGATAGGATAGAAATATCGATCAGGTCCGGCGAATTTGCCGAAAATGAGATACTGCGTTCGGCATTCGAAACGGCTCGTGACAACGGGCGAAATGTTCACCTTATCGGCCTTTTGAGTGACGGCGGTGTACATTCTTCGACCGACAGCCTGTTTGCTTTGGTCAGAATGGCAAAGAGCACAGGGCTCGAAGATGTGTTCATTCACGCGATCCTCGACGGTGTCGACGTGCCGACACGGACGGCAGACATTTATGTTGAGGCTCTCGAGATAAAACTCGCAGATATCGGCATCGGCCGCATCGCGACGATGTGCGGCCGGTATTTTGGAATGGACTCTCTGGGCAATTGGGAACGAACAGCCCGAGCTTACACTATGCTCGTGCATGCCGAGGGCGAACGCACAAATGACGCGATGACGGCGATCCGCAATTCATTTTTGCGCGGCATCGCTGACGAATTCGTCGCTCCTGTTGTTGTCGAACGCTCGTCCGGAGTTCCGGTCGCCACTATCAAGACCGGCGACACTGTTATATTTTTCAATCACCGCCCCGAGGCGATACGCCAACTAGTGCGTTCGATCTCGGTGCCGGACGCTGCCGGACTCGCAAAGCCGGTCGTGGAAACGGTCTGTTTGACCGAGTACGACCGGAGTTTCAATTTGCCGGTCGCATTTCGAGCCGACTCCAATACGAATGTGCTGAGCGAAGTGCTGGCTGACGCCGGAGTGCCGAATCTGAAGATAACCCAGACCGAACGGCTTCCGCACCTCACCTATTATTTCAACGGCGGCGATGACATCCAACAGCAGAACGAACAGCACATCCTATTGCCGACGCCGCGTACTGAAACCGCGGAAAATCGGCCCGAGGCACAGAGTTTCAAGATCACCGACAGGGTACTGCGAAGCATCGAGGCGAATGGCGACGGAGTGTTCGTGGTGAATTTGCCGGCCGCCGATCTGGCTGCGGAAACGGGAATGATCCGACGTACTGTCGAAGCCGTGCAGTTTGTTGATACGTGTCTTGGCGGGATCGTCGATAAGATCCGCGAGGCGGGCGGTATTGCACTCATCACCTCATCACATGGCGGCTGCGAAGAAATGTCGCAGGCCGATACCGGCGAGCCGAATTATACGACGACGCCCAATCCTGTTCCTTTCCATTTCGTTTCGGACGCTGCGAACGGGATGAGACTTCGTGACGACGGTTCGCTTTCTGATATCGCCCCGACGATCCTTGGTATATTGAACATTGAAAAGCCGGCCGAAATGACCGGCAGCGACCTTCGAATGGCCTAGTTATTTGACGATCAACATTCCGTATTCGGCACATTTCAACTTCGCAGGATTTTTCCTATAATTGTCTTTCCGCGTAAGTAATGAAAGGAATTTATGGTTGAAGAATTTGCGTTCGACAATACGGAAGAACGCCGAAAGTCGCGTCAAAATGGCACCGGCTGGGTCGAGGTCATCGCCGGTTCGATGTTCTCGGGCAAGTCCGAAGAACTCATCCGCCGATTGAATCGTGCCCGCATCGCACGGCAAAAGGTACAAGTATTCAAACCGCAGATCGACGCCCGATACTCGATCGAGCACATCGCATCGCACTCCGGCCAGAAACACGATTCAACACCGGTTGCGTCAACAGCCGAGATGATGAGTCAGATCGCAGACGACACGCAGGTCGTTGGGATCGACGAAGGGCAGTTCTTCGACATGGAGATCATCGCCGCCGTCAATCGTCTGGCCGAGATCGGAAAACGTGTGATCGTCGCCGGCCTCGATCAGGATTATACCGGACGGCCGTTCGAACCGATGCCGCAGTTGCTGTCAGTCGCTGAGTTCATTACAAAGACCCACGCCATCTGCGTAAAATGCGGCGGCACAGCCAATTATTCGCAGCGTACGGTCGAGTCCGAGGCAAGGGTAGAGGTCGGTGCTGCAGACAAATATGAGGCACGATGCAGGAAATGCTTCGTACCTCATGCTGATTCTCCGACGCTGCACGATTGATCACTTCACGAGTTTCATCGAATAGAGTATCGCCGGGAAATCGTCCTTGTGTTTTTCGAAATTCGTTCCCTTGGTCGATGTCATAACGTTGAGCATCTGTTTCTGTCCCAGGTAGGTCCGGTATGCGATCCATTGGTGACGCCGAGGGTCGTCCTTTCCTTCGGGCGGGGCTTCGGTAAACTCAACGCCCTGGATGCCGTCGATCTCGAGCATTCTCACTGACTCGTATTTGCCGTTCTTCAACTGCTGCATCGCCTGATCGTAATATGCCTTGAGGCTAACGTCCATCGGGAACGTGTCGGGCATGACGGAGATATTTACCAGTAGAAAAGCATTGTCGCCCGACTTATAGTTGAACGATTCTTTCTTTACATCCATCTTAGACCAGCCCATCGGCAGCCGCCACGAAATGCCCTGATCGTCCCATTTTGCCTCGATGCCTGTGTCGAGAATGGTTTGCTGTTCGGCGGTGAGCTTAGGCTTTTCGGCGCTTGGGACGGACGAACTGTTCGGCGGATTTGCCGCGGAATTCGTGCCGGAATTCGAGCTAGAAGTGTTCGAGTTCGATCCGGGCGAGCCGGTAAGTTGTTTCAATCTGTCCCCAAGCCCGCAAAAAGTCAGTGCAAACGAGATAAGTCCTAATGTAAGAATTGTTTTCACGCCAAATCCCTCCGAGGTTCAATTTAGAAAAACTGCCTTATTGTCACCGTATTGACGTGAAAATGCAAAGTGGCTACGGTTGACTTTTAGGGCAAAGGAAGTGCATATTATCGGCATCCGAACTCGCAGCTTTACTTTTCAGAGATCCCAAAAAGGAGAACTCCAAATGCCCAACGTCATCACTCGTTACATTAAGAGAGCATTCGTTTCCGCCCTTGCTGCAAGTGTTTTTCTATTTCCGATCACCTTTGTTTCGCAGGCAAATGCACAATCGGGGCCCAATATTGTCGCGTCGCTTAACTTTACCCCCAAATTCGACGGGTTCGGGTTCGAAAACTATACATCCAAAGAACACGACGGAAGCAAGGACATGAATGCTGCCGATATGGTGCGAATGTTCGGTCCGGCGGCGGTGTGCAAAAATGCCGGAGCGACCGCCGCCAATTGCGTTATGAAGGCTTCGGCCCGCGAGTGGATGGACGGCGAACTTGAATCGATGGGCAGCGGACACTGCGAAGGGATGGCCGTTGCCTGTCTTCGGTTTAATAAGCAGTTGCCTTTCAAAGGCAAGCGGGGAGCGTCGGATTTCAGGCTCGGCGTGAAAAAGCCTTTCGACCTCGAACTCGATCCGCTCCTCGCAAATTACATTGCTTATTATTGGGCTACACAGTCTCTTCCGGAGGTGCAGGAACTCGGCGAAGAGTGGTCAAGAAAGGGTCCGCTCGCTATCGTCAACGAACTGATCCGGTCAATGAATGCCGGCGACGAGACCTATACCTTTGGGATCTGTAAACGTAGCGGAGAAGAATGCGAAGAGGGCCACGCCATCACGCCATTTGCCGTTGAGGACGCGGGCAGCAGTTACAAAGTGCATGTTTATGACAACAATGATCCCGGCGAGACCAAGATCTTGACGATTCAGAAAGGCGGAAAGAATACCTGGAACTATGTTGCGGCGATCAATCCGGGCGCCAAAGCAGACACCTACACCGGCGATAAGACAACAAACTCCCTCGAGATCGTCCCGACCACTAAACGCGAAGGACGCTGTTTCACGGCACCGTTCGACGAATCGGACAAGCTAGCCACCGGATGCGGCATCGAGACCGTCATGCCTGGGGTTGCGGCAAAACCGACACCGATACCGACGAAGCCGACGGCAACGCCGAAACCCGCAGTGACCACGGTCGCTGCACCGGCGGCACGGCCCCGGTTTGCCGACTTCTTTCTGACGGGTGACGGCGACATGATGATCGTTGACGAAAAGGAACGCCGCTTGGGGTACGATCCCGATAGAGATGCCTATTTTAACGAGATCCCGGGAGCAAAAAAGACGAACAACATTGGCGGGAAAGGCTTTGATATGCCGCATTACAATGTTCCGTTCGCCAACGGCGATAAGTTCTATACAGTTGTCTTTTCAGGCGATAATCTCGAAGAGGAAAGCGTGATGGATTTTGTGTTCACCGGCCCCGGCTTTAGCGTCGGGCTCGATGGCATCATGCTCGATCCGGGTGAATTCCTAGTTGCCGCATTTTCGTCAGACGGCGAAAAGATCTCGATGGAAATGTCTAAGGACGGTGAAATGCCGGAGGTATTCTATTCGGTTGACACCCCGAAAAAGAGCTTCAAGGCAGAAATAAAGCCCAGCCGGTCTAAAGCCGCCGGAAGTGTTAAATCTGCGGGCGGCGGCCTCGTATCAAAACGCGAAAAGGATCTTCCGTCGATCTCGATCGATTTTACCGACTCCGACGATCTGCAGATCAGAGATAATATTGACGGAGACGAAGGATACGATGTGGATATCGAGCAGTTCGATGCGAACGGCAAGACTGACAGTATTTCTCTTAACGATGTCGGTGCCGGAGATGGCGGTACCGACGCTTATGAGATCGAGCTCGGCCGCTGGGCCGGCGGCGATAAGATTGGCGTAAAACACGACGATGAAGGTGATGGCTTCGCGAACGATGACGAAGAGTTCGAAGACGATGAGCCTAATGACATTCCCGACGATAGCGGCGAGCAGAGTGATCTGATGCGTTCTATCTACAAGTCGGTTGGGTACTGACACTTTATGAAGATCGGACTATTCGCTTTGCTTTTCGTGGTATCGCTCGGACTTTCGATAACTGCGCAAACCTATGACAACTATCAGAAACAATACACGCTCAATTCGCAGACCGACGGGCAGATCGAATCGGACCGCACGCACAGAATGGTGCTCTGCGATTATCAGCCATCGGGTCTTTATGTGAAACGAGGAGAGCAACTCGGTATAACGGTCACCGGGCTCAAGGCCGGATATCAAGCGTCATCGATGATCGGTTTCAAACCGATGTGGGGCGATCATAATAAAACACAGGAAGACCCGCTCAAGAATGGCGTCAACACGGTAAAAGCAAACCAAGACGGGATCTTATCGTTCATTTTTGTCAAAACCGAAGGTTATGACACCGCTCCGTCAACGATAAATGTCAAGGTAAATGGCGGCAGAGCATTTCCGCTCTTTCAGCTTGGCAGATCGAATCAGGCTAATTGGCAGAACGACCTCAGGACAATGTCCGATGCTCAATTTGTACAGCTCGTGTCGGACAAGGCTCTGATCACAATTACTTACAAAGACTATCTGAAAACACCGATCACAAATATTCAGCGGACGTTTGAAAACCTTCACAAGGTGATTGATTGGGAAGACGAAGCCGCCGGTTTTGACAATAGTTCGCCGGAGAATATGAAGTCGCGAAACCGGATCCACTATGCAGTCGATGTCTTTGCCACCGAAAAGGAACGCGAGGGTTGGTACATGTACGCTTCGAATTACCTGATCGGTATGAAGCGTGACAATTTTACGGATCTCACTGAAAAGCTCAACACCGAATGGGGCATCTGGCATGAGACGGGGCATACGCATCAGCAAAATTCGTGGACGTTCGAGGCGATCGGCGAGGTAAGCGTAAATATCTTCTCGCTATACGTGCAGGAAAAATTCGGCCAACCGCTTAGGCTCGCAAGTTCTGAGAGCGGGGAAGGCGAATCCACATTGGAAAGTGCCCGAAGATTTATCGCCGAACCAAACAAGAACTTCCTTGAGCAAGGAAAGGAAGGTGACGCGGATTACGATGAGTTTTTTGTAAAGCTGGTTATGTTTCACCAGCTCAGGCGAATGTATGGTTGGGATGTTTACAAGAAACTGCACCAGTATTTTCGCAAAACGCCGTATTCAGAGGTCGAAGGCGAAACGGATCAGGACAAGGCAAATAAATTTGTCTATGCGATGTGTTTCGTAACCAAAGACAACCTAATCCCTTTCTTCAAAAAATGGGGTTTATCGGTCGATGCCGACACGGCCAATAAGGTGAACGCCTTGCGACTCAGGCAGCCGGCGACCGACCCGGCTGAGATCTTTGAATAGAATTGCGTGGCCGAAAAGGACAAAATGGCCTGCAATGTTCAGCGGCCAATTCTATTTTTCGCTGTAGGCGAGTTTGATCGAATTCATCCCGCGCAATATGACTTTCTGCCGGCGAACTACTCGTTTTCGATTCTTCACCGGATTAAACACATTGAGCGGGCTCGGGATCATTGCGGAAAGGAAAGCAGCTTCGTCCTTTGTCAGATCCGAAGCTGATTTCTTGAAATATGTCCGAGCGGCGGCTTCGGCACCATAAACGCCGTCGCCCCATTCGATCACGTTGAGATAGATCTCGAGGATGCGTTTTTTCGAAAGCTCACGTTCGAGAAAGTAGGTATATACGGCCTCGCGGCCTTTTCGCAGGAAGTTTCTGTCCTCTGAAAGAAATAGATTTTTCGTCAATTGCTGCGATACGGTCGAAGCTCCACGTTTGAAATTGGGCATCGGCGGTATCCAGTCGTCTTCGCTCGGTTTGCAGTCTGCCTTAGGCGTTCCCGCCGCCTTAGCTGCTTCTTCGCATTCTTCACGAGCTTCTTTTTCACCTTCCTTTACAGCTTCGTCCCACGCGGCCTGGATAGCATCCCAATCAAATCCGTTGTGTTGGAAGAAACGTGAATCTTCACCCGCGAGAACTGCCCGCTGCAAATGCGGGCTAATTTGTTCTATCGGCGTCCAGATCATGAATTTGCGCGGTTCGCGGCCTTCCGTACGGGCCTCGGACAACCGATACTCGATCATTGACGTCGTCGTGGGGTTTTCGTTACGGAGTTTCGAAATACCAGGGAACGTTATCAACTCGTAACCGAGCCAGAGCACGACGGCCCCAGCGAAGATCAGAAACAGAACTTTTATCCAATACCACATCTTTACTGCCCTACATTGTCTATTTTCTGTTTTCTATTGTCCATTTTCCTCTTTCCATTTTACAATGTTTGCATGGGTCAATACGACAATGTTGTGGCAGTGATCTTAGGCGGCGGAGCGGGCTCAAGGTTGTTTCCGTTGACCAGCGAACGTTCGAAACCGGCTGTTCCACTTGGCGGGACATATCGGTTGATCGACGTGCCGGTGTCAAATTGCATCAATTCGGAGATCACACAGATCTTTGTTCTGACGCAGTATAATTCCGCATCGCTTAATCGACATATCTCACGAACTTACCGATTCTCGAGCTTCTCAACGGGCTTTGTTGAGGTATTGGCGGCGGAACAGACGAAGGACAACCCTGAATGGTTCCAGGGCACCGCAGACGCCGTCAGGCAAATGCTGCCGCATCTGCGTGATTGGCGTGTCGATACGCTGCTGATCCTTTCCGGCGATCATCTGTACCGGATGGATTACCGTAATTTCTTGAAGCGCCACTTCGACACCGGTGCTGATCTGACCGTTTCCGTCGTTCCGTGCCGGCCGGACGAAGCGACAGAGTTTGGCTTGCTCAAGACCGATAAGAACGGTGAGATCGTCGAATTCAAAGAAAAGCCAAAGGGCGATGAACTCGAATCGATGCGTGTCGATACTACTAATTTTGGCCTGACCGCTGCCTCGGCCCAAAAGCGCCCGTTTCTTGCCTCGATGGGCATCTACGTTTTCAATTACGCGAAGCTCGTCGAGCTTCTCAAGACCGATCACACCTGGGTCGATTTTGGCCGCGAGATCATACCGGCCGCGATCGAAAAGTTCACGGTTCAAGCGCACTTATTCAAGGACTATTGGGAAGATATCGGTACGATACGGGCTTTTTACGAGGCAAATCTCGATCTTGCTTCGCCGTTGCCGAAATTCAATTTCTTCGATGCCTCGGCACCGATCTACACACGAAGCAGATATTTGCCGCCGTCAAAACTTCACGGCTGCGACATTGATAATTCGATGGTGTCCGAAGGCTGCATTCTCAACGGTGTAAAGCTTCGCAGTTCGATCGTCGGCCTGAGAAGCCGTATCGATAACGGCGTCGATATCGAAGATTCGATCGTAATGGGCTCAGACTTCCTTGAGTCGATCGAAGAGATCAGTGGAAATATCGACCGCGGTGTCCCGCACATGGGAATAGGTGCAAATACGATCATCCGGCGGGCGATCATTGATAAGAATGTCCGGATCGGCAAAAACGTAAAACTCCTGAATCGCTCGGGAGCTGACAATTACGATGCTCCGGACCGATCATATTACGTTCGAGAGGGAATTATCATCATTCCCAAGAATGCCGTAATACCTGACGGAACTGAGATCTAGCGTTTTGTTGTTTCTTTAGTTCGCCGGTTAATATAACCTTCGCGTGCTCGTACGACCAGGCCCGGCTGATCGACACGGACCTTTATATTCGTCTTTTGCCCGGCGACGCGAGTTTTCGTTGGGTAGTACCCAATACTGTAAAATTCACGCAGCTCGCTGGCGATCTTGGCGAAGGCGTCATTCAAATTTCCGAGCGTATCGGCGAGATAATTGCGGCCGCCGGTTCGAATTGACATCTGGTTGAGATAATCTTCAGCCCGCTTGTACTCCTCAGGCGTCGTGCCCGGGCCGCCGGCCGATCCCATTGATGTGAAGATGCTTGGTAATCCGCCCTTATTCTGGCCGGGGATCTCGATCGGCTTTGGTTGTGTGGGCGGGGCATTCAGCATCGCCTGAACGTCGCGGAAGGTATCGTACCTGATCGTATAAATAAGCGAATCGAGCTCCATCGCACCATTCAAATTCTCGACTTCGCTCACACGTTTGCTGGTCGTATCAACGCCGTCGGAAAACAGAATCACCGCTTTTCTGCCCTCGATCCGCCGCATGCTAGCCATAACGACATCAACCGCTTCGTAAAGGCTGGTGCCCGTCTCTATCTTTGTGCTGAGTATCGCCTTGTGGATGATCTTTCGATCCGTCGTTGCCTCGCAAAGTATCCGGACCTCGCCATCGAATGAAACGACCATCACCTTATCATTCGAACGAAGCTGATCGATAAAACTGATCGCCGCACTCTGTATCTCCGTGATCTTGAACTTCGTCGAATAGCTCATGTCGAGCATCAACGCTACCGTGAACGGCTGATGTTCGTTCGAGAACATCGTGATCTCCTGCTCGACACCGTCCTCGACCACCTTGAAATTCTCCTTAGCCAGGCCCGCAACAAATCGATTTTTCTTGTCCAAGACACGAACCGGAACCGAAACGATCTGCGTATCGACCACTATAATTTCGCCGTCGTCAGGAGCGGCCGGATCGCCCGATGAACTGACATCAACCGGAGTCGGTGTCGGCTGCGGCCTCTGATTGATCTTGCCGCCCGTTGTGCCCTTGGTCCCGCCCGATTGAGCGCAGATCGAAGTCCCGGTGATAAAGACCACAAACAACAAGACAAAAATGGAGAGCAGATTTTTCATTTTGTATCGAATGAACTTGATCGTTCGATGCATCGATCGACACAAAAGGATGCAAGAACGAAAAAAGCCGGCATTATGCCGGCTCGATTATACCTGACACGATGAATCATTTGCCGGCTAGATCGCTATTGTTGCGGCCTACGATGTAGCTATTTTTTGCCCTCACGACCACGCCCGGACGCATTACACGTACCTTGATCTGCTTTCGTTCACCGACCTTGCCGACCGTTTCGGGATAGTAGCCGAGCGAATACTGACGCCGCAACTCTTCCGCGATTCCGGAGAATGCGGCCTGGACGTTGGTGATTGATTGAGCCTCAAACTTTCGGCCTCCGCTGTTCTGGGCAATCGTCTCGAGATATTTGCGGCCTGTCTCATATTCGGTCGAACTCGATCCGCCGACCGGCCCGCGTCCACCGCCGCCGACATTAACATTGCCACCGGTCAAGATCGCACCAAGTATATCTGCCATTGTTACTCGACCGCCGCCTCGGCGACGCGGCTGCGACGGCGGATAATATCCTCCGCCGCTCATATCATGAGAGGTATCGTATCTGATCGTGTAAAACAGGGAATCGACTTCTTCGGTGGCCGCGATGGTACTCTGATAGTTTGCACGCCGCGAAGTAGTATCCACGCCATCGGAAAAGATCACGACAGCTTTTCGGCCCTGTATATGCCGCATCTGCTCGTTTATTACGTAATCAACGGCTTCGTACAAGCTGGTGCCGTCGCCGAATTGAGTCTGACGAATGGCGTTCTTTAGCTGATAACGATTATTTGTAACAGGGCTCAAAACGTGTACATCTTGATCGAAGGCGATCACCATCACGCGGTCACTCGGCCGCAGTTGATCCACAAATGCCATTGCGGCGTTCTGGATCTCTTCGATCTGAAATTGTGTCGAAGGGCTTACATCGATCAGCATGATGACGGTGAATGGCTGTTCGGTCGACTGGAAATAATCTATCTTTTGTTGAATTCCATTCTCAAAGATCTGAAAATCACGCTGTTGAAGACCGGAGACAAATCGTCCGTCACGATCGAGAACTGATACAGGCATAGTGACAAGTTCAGTTTCAACCTTGATCACCTCGTTCTCGTCGTCGATCGCCGGCGTTGCGGTCGCAGTCGGCTGCGGACGGTTCGAGCCGCCGATGAGTGTCGGCGGACGGTTAGATGCGTTAGAAGAACTGGATGAGTACGTGTCGTTTTGGATCACGGGCGGAGCGGGCGTGGATGCCACCCGCGGCCTGGTCGTCGTGCTCGTCTGTCCAAAGGCCGCACCAAACAACGCTCCACCAGTAAATATCAGTGCAATTATTCTTTTCATCGACGCCATTTCTCCCTACTCGAACATGCTTTGGGGAAAGCGTCACTTTTGATTGTTTTTTAACTGGATTCGTTGCTAAGAAATTCGGTCAAGATGCTCGATCGCCAGATCGTGAAAGCGTCGGCGGACGGAGTTGATATTTTCGAACGGAAGTTTGCGGTCATGCGTCCGGTTCGTCAGAAGAATGAACACGCGTTGCTTCACCGGATCGATCCATAGGCTCGTCCCTGTAAACCCTAGGTGACCATAGCTTTGCGGCGACATTGCCATTCCCGCTGCCGACTCCGGCGTCGACGCCAACTGGAACGCGAATGAGCGATGTTCATTCGTTCCGGGTGTAAAATTGGTGCGAAACATCTCGCATGTCTCAGGGTCGAACAGCGAAGTATGATTCGGTAAAAATTGTTGGGCGATCTCATACACATCTTTTGCCGTCGAGAACAGCCCGGCATGACCGGCAACGCCACCCATAAAGTATGCATTGTTGTCATGGACCTCGCCCCAGATCACTTCCAAACGGAATTTGTCCCTGCTGCCGGTTGGCTGAAGATAACCTTTCTCAATGCATGTCTGCATCTCAAATCCATTGCCTTTTTCACTTGCGGCGATGCGGTGTTTCGATCCGAACGAAGGGTTAAAACCCGTATCTATTAGTCCGAGCGGCGAGACCACCAACTCCTTTAGCAAAACATCGAGCCGTTTGCCTTCTATCCGCTCGATCAGATTTCCAAGTGCGATAAAATTAAGATCGCTGTACGTAACCGCATTTTGCTCCGGGTCCGACGGCGTCCGGCCTATTTCCCCGATGACCTCTGCGGGATCATCGACAAGTAAGTACATCGGCAGCCAAGCGGGCAAATGCGAAGCGTGCGATAACAACTCACTGACAGTCACCGATCGCTTGTCATCAGTATCAAATTCGTCGAGATAAGTGCTAACACATCTATCCAGACTGAGTTTTCCATCCTCGACCAATTTAGCCGCCAGCAGTCCGGTGACCAGAACCTTTGTCACACTCGCCATGTCGTAGATCGTATCTACGTCGGCTTTGATGCGTTCAGGTTCGACAACCGCAAAGCCCACAGCTTCGTGCAGCTTGATCTCACCCTTTTCGGCGACAAGATAAACAGCCGACGGGAAATCGCCGGCCGAGATGCGTGACAATAGAAACTCTGAGATCTCTCGACACCTCATACTGCAAATAAGCGGTTCGAATGCGCTTCGATCTTCTCCAACACGCCGACCGCTAACGCCAACGCCCGGCGTCCATCCCCGCCGGTTATTGAAGGAGTTTCATCATTCTCGATCGCGTCCAAAAACGCGGTGATCTCTTCGCGAAGCGGTTCGATATCATTGATCTCGAGCCGGTTGATCGAGATGCCAAGCAAAGGATGAGCGGCGTCGGGCATAATGGAAGTAACAGACGCAAACTTTGTCGCGTAATCGAGCACGACATATGATCCTGTCTGATAAAACCGCGTCTTCCGAATTTTCTCGGTGCCGACACGCGAAGCCGTAATATTTGCAACCGCTCCGTTCGCAAACTCGATCCGAGCGTTGGCAGCATCGACCTTGTCCGAGATTATCGGTATGCCGACAGCTCGGATCTCAGTGACGGCGACGTTCGCGCCGACCAGCCATTGGATCGCGTCGAGATCGTGGATCATTACGTCGAGCACGACATCGACATCGAGCGAGCGGTTGGGAAACGGCGAAACACGGTGTATCTCAAAGTAAAGCGGATTCGTCACGTACGGCCGCAAAGCTACCATCGCCGGATTGTAACGCTCTAATTGGCCGACCATTAACTTGGCACCTGAGGCATTCGACGCCGCGATCACCTTATCTGCGTCTTCCAATGTCAGTGCGATCGGCTTCTCTACGAGTACGTGAACACCGCTTTCGAGAAACGCGCAGGCGATCTCGCAGTGCGTTTCGGTCGGTGTCGCGATCGATACGGCATCGACTTTGCCCAGCATGTCACGCCAGTCATTGAATTGGGAACAACCATTATCGGATGACACTTTTTCCGCGGTTTCAGAGTTTGCGTCGCAAACGCCAACCAGATCGACGCGGCCTTCTGCGGCGAGCTCGGCATAATTTCGGGCGTGATGCCGACCGAGACTGCCGACACCGATGACTGCCGCTTTTAGCAGGCGATTTTCACTCATAATTTGATAACAAGCCGTTTTTCAGCAATACTTTACATTCTCATTTAAGATGGCCGAAATTACAAAGAGCGACGCCGAAGCACCGATGTCAGAGAGCAACTATATCAAAATAGTGCTCGGCATTTTGGCAGTGTTTACTTATTTTTTCGGTCTGACGGTACCATTTCTCGGCCCTGACGAAGCCCGTTACGCTCAAGTTGCTCGCGAGATGTTCGAACGCGGCGACTGGATAACGCCCACGCTTGGCGGCTTTAATTGGTTCGAAAAGCCGGCATTACTCTATTGGCTCGAGATCGCGTCGTATCATGTGTTCGGCGTAAGTGAATTTGCGGCTCGTTTCGGGCCCGCTATATTTGGCCTGGGAACCGTATTCAGCCTGTGGCTCCTGGGCAGGAGTCTGACCTCGATAGGTGCCGTACCAAAGAGCTTCCCGACCACGATTGCACTTGTAGCCTCTTCGACCCTTGGCATTGTCGCATTTGCACACGGCGCCAGCTTTGACATAATCGTCACTTTTCCGATCACCGCGGCTATGGCCGGTTTTTTCGTTTGGCACTTTAAGAACGAGTCAAACAGTGCCGAAAGCGATCCGGCCGTTTCATCTGCGCTGGTCCTCTTTTATGTATTTATCGGAATGGCGTTGCTGGCGAAGGGGTTGATCGGAGCCGTATTCCCGTTAGCGATCGTGACGTTTTACTATTCACTTTCACGAAAGCTTCCGAGCCGCGTGTTCATCATAAGCTTGTTTTGGGGTGCCTTGCTATCGCTTGCGATCGCCGCAACATGGTATGTTCCGATGTATCTCAGACATGGCTACGAATTCATTGACGAGTTTTTCGTCCAACACCATTTTCAGAGGTTTACGTCGAATAAATATCAGCACCCACAACCGTCCTATTTCTTCTTCCTCGTGCTTCCGTTGATGACTCTGCCGTGGCTTCCATTTTTTATCGGGTCGGTCTGGACGTTTGTCAGATCACTGCTTCGACGCCATGACGCGGCCGATAAACTCAGTGTTTCCTCTAAACGACTCCTGATCTTTTCAGCCGCCTGGATCCTCGTTCCATTGGTTTTCTTTTCATTCTCCGGTTCGAAACTGCCCGGATATATCCTGCCGGCGGTTCCGGCTGCGGTTGTCTTTGCGGCCGTCTATTTAAGCCGGCTAGGCGACAAAGGCTCGCGATGGCCCTTGGTCACGCGGCTTATTGCTCTATCCGTGTTTATCGGAACTATCATTTTGCAATTAACGGTCATGCCGTATTTTGCCGCGACCGATTCCGTCAAAGCCCTGGTCCGCTCGGCAAACGAACGGGGCTATTCGTCGGAACGCATCCTCGCGTATTACTCGGTTTCACACAATGCCGAATTTTACGCCGTGGGGAGATTGATACGTGATGAACAGGGCAGGCAGCGAGCGTTTTACAGCGTAGAAGAGGTGGTAGAAATTGCGGCGGCGGAAACGAACAGGCGGATATTGGTGCTCGTAAAACTCCGGGATATGAACAAATTGACAACGAGCGGGAAAATTTCGACCGAGTTGATCGGTGACAATACTGAATATGCGATCGTCGCGGTTACTCCGAACTAAGATCAGTCTTCGGCAGATCGCAGCAGACGGTCCATTAATGCCGCTCCGATCCCGGACTCTTCGACTTGTTCACAGTAAATGGTCTCGATATTCTTGCGATCGCATTCACGGAAAAACTCGAATAATGAATGTGCATACTCTTCGACAGAGGTGCATTTCTTGACAAGATCGAAGCCGAAGTCGGGTGGTCGAAAACCAATAAATGAGCTTTGTGAAAGTCCGATCTCTGAGGGCTTTATACCCGCCCCCCTGTCACTTCCTTCGATCAACACCACTTTCGCCCGCGGTGAATAGTGCTTGTGGAGCATTCCGGGACTCCGTGCCTTTTCGCCGGAATCTGACTGAAGGGTTTTGATCTCAGGCATTACCGCGATCAATTGCTCTAACGATATCGAACCGCTGCGCAGCAGGAGCGGCACATCGGCGGTGCAATCCACGACCGTCGATTCAAGTCCGATCTCGGTCGGCTCGCCTTTCAATACGCAATCGATCCGGCCGTCCAGATCTTCGATCACTGCCTCCCAGGTCGTCGGGCTTGGCCGGCCTGACAGATTTGCAGATGGAGCAACGACAGGCACGCCGCACGCCCTCAGAAACTCATTGGCGAGTTCGAACTTCGGCATCCTGATCCCGATCGTATCAAGACCCGCAGTAGCGATCATAGGAACTGTCTCACGTTTCTTTAATACGACCGTCAGCGGACCGGGAAAAAAAATGGCGATGAGCTTTTCCGCACATTGCGTGATCTCAGGCGTCAATTCACTGATCTGGTCGCGAGTTGAAATGTGAGCGATCAACGGATTGTCCGCAGGACGACGCTTCGCCTCGAATATCTTTGCCACTGCGGCGGCATCAAAAACATTTGCTCCCAGTCCGTATACAGTTTCGGTCGGAAACGCCACCACGCCGCCGCGTTTGATGAACGCAGCCGCTTCGATCACCGATGTAGTAACGATCGTTCGCATGAGCCAAAATAATTTCGAAATCGTTTCAGATCTTCCGCAAAAAGTTCAGTTGAAGACGTCTATCAATTGTAACTGATGCGGCAATAAAGTCTCGAAAGTTACAAAATATAATAATAATTTCGGAGGAATCATAAAATGTTTACAATTACTTCAGTCGGTATCATCGCGATCCTGATCGGACTTCTGCTTCCCGCTGTCCAAAAGTGATCACACTAATCCAGCCGCGGCCGCACGAAGGTGCTGCTGCGGCTATCTTGCTTTCCTCACGCTTACATTCGCGAGGACCAATATGGGCGAGACGGTAGTGTGAACAAAACTTGTCGACGGCTTACCGCCGGCAATACCCGAAGTCTCGCCCGCCACCTCTTAAGTTGTTTCGCCGACTTTCCCCGATTCACGCCTCTCTCACATTTCGATCACCTCGTCCGGAGTGCATCTCACGTTCGGTCAACGAACACTTCTAGTTTATCTGAGATTGGGCCGGCCGTTGCATACATAATACCTTCAACGAATAGTGCAAATTGTGATATGATCGATCAGTGCTTGAAGTGACGATTTCGGGTGAAACAGCGGCCTTGATTCCTCAGAGAGGACGAATAACAAAGTGGCAGCGAATGCCGGGATCGCCACTTTAATTTGTCAGCGTAGTCCAGGACGACATACTGTAAGACAAATCAAGTGTTTTTTTTGAAAATCGGCGGGAAAGAGGCAGAAAGGATCCGTAACTTGTGCAAATACACGTACTTGCCTGTCCCGCTGGCATACGGGACAGGTGTGGGACAGGTGCGGGAAAAATGGGACAAGGATTGGCGCCACGATCACGGTAACTAGTTGATATAAAAGGGTATAGAGAGTTTTCACTCTAAGTTAGCCATAGAGCGGGAATCGCGTGGATCTAGTTTCCGTTAAGATGCGGAAATAGATAAAATCAAGACTGTGACGATCGAAGAAAAGCTCAAAACTCTACCGACCTCTGCCGGGATTTACATTCATAAGAATGGTGCCGGAAAGATCGTCTACATTGGCAAGGCAAAGAATTTGCGAAACCGCGTGCGGTCGTATTTTCACGCGAGCCGAAATCACGATCCGAAGACCCAGCAGCTTGTTAAAGTGATCGCCGATTTTGAGTTCATCGTGGTCGACAGTGAGGTCGAGGCTCTCGTACTTGAGTCAAATCTGATCAAAAAGCACAAACCAAAATTCAATATATTTCTCAAGGACGATAAACAATATCCGCATCTGAAACTGACAAATGAACCCTTTCCAAAGGTGGTCGTTACCCGCAAATTGATCCGTGACGGAGGGAGCTATTACGGTCCGTTTCTGCCGGCAGTCATGGCGAGAAACACGTTGAATCTGATCAATCGTGCTTTCCAACTTCGCACTTGCGATATCGAGATCGATGGCAATTTGCCGCGTCCGTGCCTCGAATATCATCTGAAAAGATGTCTCGGCCCGTGCGTCAGAGGGCTTTGTACCAAGCAGGAATATAAGGAAGCCGCTAACGACGTCAAAGTGCTATTGGACGGCAAGAACAAGGAGCTGGCGGTTGAGCTCGAACAGCGAATGTGGCGTTTTTCTGAAGAAGGGAAGTATGAACTTGCGGCAAAATATCGCGACCTGCATCGCACCGTGATATCGCTCGGTGAGACGCAGAAGATGGCGACGACCGCCGACCGCGACGTCGATATCATTGGCTTTTACCGCGAAAATCAGCGGCTAGCCTTGCAGCTGTTCACCATGCGCGAAGGCCGTATCGTCGGCCGCCGTGAGTTCTTTTGGGAAGACCTGCCCGAAGACGACACCTTCGACGCCAAAGAGTTCCTCGGCGAGGTTCTGGCTCAATATTATTCGACCGATTACGTCCCTCTTGAGATCCACGTGCCGCAGGATTTTGACGATCGCGATGTTTTAGAGCGTGCTCTAACGCAAAGACGCGGACGGCGCGTTAAAATTCTCGACCCAAGACGCGGCACAAAGAAAAGCATGGTCGAGCTCGTCGAAACTAACGCCAAGATAGCGTTCGAACAGCGTTTCCGCGTCCTCAAACCGGACAGCGAAAAGGTGCTTGAAGAGCTGCAGGAGATCTTAGAACTGTCCTATTTTCCCGAACGGATCGAGTCGTTCGACATTTCGAACATCTCCGGCTCCGAAAACGTCGCCGGCATCGTCGTTTTCGAAAACGGCAAGCCCGCACGCTACGCGTATCGCCGTTTGATAATCAAATCAGTCGACGGCGCGAACGATTTCGCCTCGATGCACGAGGCCGTATACCGCCGCTACAAACGCATCCTCGACGAAGGCGGCCAGCTTCCTCGCCTCATCTTTATCGACGGCGGCAAAGGCCAGGTCGCCGCCGCAGCAGCCGCGATGGAGGCCCTCGATCTCGAACAGATCATGCTCGTCGGCCTCGTCAAGCCGCCCAAACAGCACAACCAGATCTCGCACCTCATCGTCCACGGCCGCGAAGACCGCCCGATCCCGTTCGACCGCAATTCGCTCGCGTTCCGCCTAATCCTCCAGATCCGCGAAGAAACGCACAAGACGGCGATCGAATTCCACCGCAAACGCCGCGAAAAACGCGACTTCTCATCCGAACTCTCCGAGATCCCGGGCGTCGGCGACAAACGCAAAATGAAGCTATTGAGAGAATTCGGCTCCATCGAACGCATCGCGACAGCCACCATCGAAGCCCTAACGCCCTTCGTCGGATCAATGACCGCCAGCGAGATCGTCAACCATTTTGAAAGGCAGCGAAACTTTGGTTCAGGAAATGAGGAATGAGGTCGGGCGTTCGATCAAATTTCGCGGCACAGCGACGTAAGCCGGGATCTTTGATCGAACGCCCGAATGGGGGTCGAGCTAAGAGTTAATTCTTTTTCACATAGCTCTTGTGGACGACGGTTTTGGATTTTTCGTCCCGAGCCTCGAACATTACGTTCTCTGTGTCTTCGTGGGTACGAAGACTGGCTCCGGCGTTGATCGAACGGTCTTTGGAAGACGCTTTTTCTGCTTCGTCGAGAAATCCTTTTACCGAAGCAGGTTTGACGGGATCCGCCATGCGCACTTCATTTGCGGCAGATACTGCCTCGGTCGCTGTGGCCTTGAGCATCTTTGGCCATAGCTTTTTGAACAGGGCGTTCGACACGTAGATGTCGGCACTATTGATTTTTCCGTTTATTGCGAAAGCGTAGCCGATGATGTCCGATCTGCTATTGATAACGCCGCTTAGCTCTTTGACATATTCATCGATAGTTGCGGAGACCTTCTTGTTTTCGAGACTCAGCTGCAAGCTGGACTTGGAGGTTCCGGCCTGAACTGATCCGCCGACATTCTTAGCGAGACGGGCTTGAGCATTACTGACCTGGTCCCAGACTTCCTGCTGAGAGCGTGCAGCGTTGGCAGCTATCTTCAATTCTTTCGTTACGATCCGTTCGTTTGAGCTGTCGAATTTTGTCGAATCCTCATTACCGCGCTTCGTCCACCGGCCGGACTCAACGCAGAACGATTCGATCTTGACTCGGCCCGAGCTCGCCGGAATTATGATACTTACCGCCAGAACGCGGTCCTGTTTGCCGCCTTTGACGATGTCGCCGGATTGGATGAATACGTCCTGGGTTTTGGAGAGATTCTCGACCTCAAGCTCGTTGACTTCGGACGTCTCATAGACCACGAAGAGCTTTCGTTCCATTGCCTCTTGCAAGGTCATTATGTTGCTTTTAGTACGCTGGTCTTTTCCGTGGATGAGAAAGATGGTCAGATTTTTGTGGGTGTAGGGTGACGAGATCGTGTAATTTGCTGTCTGTGCCGATGCCGCTGCCGCGATAACCGTGGCGATGACGAATGCCAGACAAAGCCTGGCTAAATTGTTGTATTGCATAGTTTACTCCTTGATCGCTTTTTGAAATTTGCCTGGGGAAAGCGTCTCCTTTAATAACGGAACGCATGGCTCGGAGATTTCTTGCAAAACGAAGTGGAACTAGTTGAATTCAGTTTGTTGATTTCATCGCCAGATAGTATTCACGCTGAGACTTATTTAGCTTCTCGATCGAATATCGAAGGAGTACACGCGGCATTGTTGCGGCGTGTTTGTCGAGGAAAGCGATCAAACGCGTTCGGTCAACCTCACCGGCGGACCTGAGCATCCAGCCGGTGCCTTTGTTGACGAGGTCCTCGGGGTCGTTTACCAAGATCTCAGCGATGCGGAATGTGTCTTCGACCTGTTTGAGTTTCAGGATGAAATGAGCGGTCGCAACGATCGCGGTGCGGCGTTCCCATCGATCTTGGGAACGAGCGAGATCAAGGAGTATATCTCGCGACTTGTCGGCTAGGTATTGGCCAACGACGTAATACGCGCCACGGTCGACGAGATCCCAGTTATTTATCCGATCGTGACGGCGGATATAGAGTTCGAAGAGTTCCTTGAGACGTTCGGGCCGGCACCGTTTGCCTTTGGCACATTGCCCCATGATGCTCATTGCACCGACGCGGATCTCATGGATCGGACTTTCCATGAGTTTTTCGATCTCATCAACCGGCATGTGTGAATGCTCTTTGCCAAGTGAGAAAATGCTGCCCATGCGGACGCCGATGAAATAGTTGTCGGTCGGTTGGTTTTCAGGATCGAACTTGAAATAGCGTTTATGCTTGCGCAATTCATCGTCCGACTGTAGTGCCAGCAGTTTTTCGGTGAAATATGCCGCAGTTAGATCCATGCAACGCTCAATCGGCCGCGGCCTCGATCCACTTGCAAACGATCGATTCAAGTATTGCCTTCTTCGCCATTACATCGTCCAGACCCGTGAGTTTCAGCACGGCGCGGTCATTTGCCGGCCATTCAAGAAGGCCCGATTTGTCATCGATCAGACGCCGGCTGCTTTTCGGTGTTTTCGGTTTGGCGCCGCGATGAAAGATCAGCAGTATAAGGCTGTCTTTATGGAGGTTAAACGTCACCCGGTCATCTCCGCTGTGACAGTAGCTCGGTGCGTTCCATTTGATGTGCTCGGTTATCGATTCGTCGATGCCCAAAATGATCTTTCGGATCAGCTCCAATGTAGGTTTCAAAGGGGTGTCGAGCTGATCAAAGAACGCGGAAACCTGCTCGGGGCCTGACAATTTCGAAAGTTTTGTCTTATGAATGTCAGCCGCTCTTAGCCTGCCGCCGCGGCTTCTAGATCGGCAATTATGATCTTTGACATCTTAAACATCGCCTGCGCGACGCGACCTGACTTTTCTCTATCGCTGTCGCCAAGTAGATCCATTAATCGACGCGGCGTGATCTGCCACGATAGTCCAAATTTGTCGACCAACCAACCGCACGGCTGTTGTTCTCCGCTTTCGCTCAAACCGTCATAGAGAAGGTCGATCTCGGATTGCGTGTTTGCTTCGATCATAAGTGAGATCCCCTGGGTCAGCTCGAATTGCGGGTACGTGCCGCCATTGTAACAAAGGAATCGCTGGCTTTCGATCTCAAAGGTTCCGTCGGCGACACTTCCGTCCGGGCCCGGTATCTTAGAAGCGACTCTGCAATCGGGAATCACCGACGCGTAGAATTCCATTGCAGCGCCGGACTGATCTTTGAACATTATGAACGTGGTTACTTTTTGCATTATTGTTCGCCAGTTATATTTAGGACGCCGACATTTTCGAAAGCAGATCGTCGAGTTTTTTGTAACCTTCGCGGACGCCGCGTTCCATGCCTGACTGGATCATTCCATCTCGATCGGTAACTGACTGGAAAACCGATTGATGTACGATGTGGCTGCGGCCATTGCCAAGGTCCTCGGATTTGGTTGTGCCTAAGATAACGTGTCCGCGTTCGGGCAGACCATCGAATTCAAAGGTGCCGATCAAGCGTTCCGGTGCGAGCACCTCGTGATTGACTCCAAAAAATGCATATTTATGGCCGCCCCGTTCGTGAGTGAATCTATAAGAACCTCCGTCACGGCAGTCCCATTCTTCGATCGTCATCGTAAGATCGTTTGGGCCGACCCATTGGACATATAGATCCGGATCGGTATACGCCCTGAATACGAATTCTCGGGGAGCTTCAAATTCGCGAAAGATGAATAATTCCTGCTTACCTTCTTCTGCAGTAACAACAGTCTGGCTTGCCATTATTTTTTCTCCGTTTTGGGGTGTAATTTGGTCTTTTCCTTTTCGAGCAGCTCGTCGAGAGCAGTAAACCGCTCTTCCATTCGGCTTGCAAATTGCTTGATCCATTTTTCGAGTTCACGCATAGGTTCGGGATTGAGATAGTAAATGCGCTGCTGTGCACGTTTCTCAACCCGAACCAAATTAGCCTCACGGAGCACTTTCAGATGCTGCGAGATCGCCGGCGGGCTTGCTCTAAATCCGCGGTAGATATCAGTTGCCGGCATCTTGCCGCGTGCCGCCAACATCTCGAGAATAATCCGGCGTGTCGGCTCGGCAATAGCGGTGAAAGTGTCCATGGTATTTATAATAAAGAGAACACTTAATTACGTCAATGTGCAAATAATAAATTGATGAGCAACGGTCTAAACGGTGAAAGACGCGAATCAGAGAGCAGAGCCTCTGATTCGCGTCTTTCACCAATTGACGATTTGGACAGGAAGGCTGCTATTTGCCGCCTACCAGCTTCATTTCATCGACAACCCATTTAGCGTTCCCGAATTTTTCGGTCACGAACAATACATAGCGAATATCCACCGAGATCGTTCGGTTAGTATTGTAATCATAATAGAAGTCGTTTCCGAGCCCTTCGAAGTTGCCGTCGAAGCAAATTCCTACCTGTTCGCCATTGCCGTTCAAGATAGGACTTCCCGAATTACCACCGATGATGTCCGTTGTAGATAGAAAGTTCACCACAACGCTGTCCCCTTCTCCATATCGCCCAAAGTCCTTGGAAGCCTGAAGATCTTTGAGCTTTTGCGGTGCATCGAACGGAATTTCGCCGGTGTCTTTCTCGATCATACCTTTCATGGTAGTAAACGGTGAACGATACTCTGATTCACGCGACTGATAGCCTTTTACGTTTCCATACGAGAAACGCATTGTGAAATTTGCGTCCGGATAAATCGTTGTGGTCCCCCGCATGCCTGTTAAGGCCTCCATGTAGAGCTGGCGAAGGCGATCAATATTTGCTCCGAATTTGGCTCCACGAGCTCCAAGAGCCTGGCGTTCATCGACGATGGCCGCCATAAACGGATGTTTCGCCTGCATTTCAGCCCACGACAAACTGTACAGAGCGAGAATATTGTCGGCCGAAGCAAAAGGTCCATCGACTATCTCTGCGGCAAATGCGGCTTCGGCATCGCGTCTAGCCTTGCCCTTCTTATTTTCGAATTTCTGATCGGCCGCGGCGAATCGTTCACCAACAGGCAGTTCGTCAAACTTCTTGAAAAAGAATTTGAGCATTTCCCGCTCAAAAAACGGTTCATGATTAGCTAGAGCTTCACGGATCTTTTCAGCATCTCCGTCCTTGAGCTTCCGGCCTTGCTTAACAGCGGTGGCCGCAGCGACCAATTGGCCAGAAACAGCCCCTGAGATCGGATCCGGAAAACGCCGCATCATGACGTCGCGTCTTGCAGTTGCATTGGATTCTTCGGAAAGAGCTTTCAGCTCAGCCAGCACCCCCCCGTATTTCTTTTGACGTGCAGGGTCAGCCGCGATCCAGGTTGCCATCTTCGCCTCTTCGGCTTGTCTTTGCTGCACGACATTTGCTCGTCTTAGGCGAAGATAGCCGCCGCCGTAGGCTTTTCGCGAGTTATCGTAATTTGCAATGTCATCCTGAAACCTAATGCGTTTTTCTTCGTCAGTTGAGCCTATCTGTTTAAGCACTGACGCTAACTGGCCAAGCCACGCGGTGAGAAAGGGAAAGTTTGCATCTCGTGCAAATTGGATCGACTGGCTTTCACGATATCGCGTGGTGCCACCTGGAAACCCGAGGACAAAAACGAAGTCATTTTCTTTGAGTCCGCCGATATTGACGGCTAAGAATTTCTTGGCTTTGTAAGGTACATTATTGGGCGAGTATTCTGCCGGCGAACCATCCGGAGCGGAATAGGCTCGCAAGAAGGCAAAATCACCAGTGTGACGTGTCCACTCAAAATTGTCTGGGTCTCCGCCGAAGACGCCAATATTTCGAGGCGGAGCAAAGACTACACGTATGTCTTTCAACTCGCTCGTTTGATAGAGGTAATAGAAGTAACCGCTGTCGATCATCTGAATGCGAATTGTGGAACCTTTTGGGGCTTTTGCAGTCTCTTCAGCCTGCAATGCGTCGGTATTCCGTTTTATAGCTGCCGCAAGTTCTGCACCCGAAAGATTTTCCGTACCCGCCTTGATCTTCGCAGTAACGTCCTCTATCCGTTGGGTCATCGTTATCGAATAATCTTTTGCAGGGATCTCGCCTGCTCGGCTACCGGCATTAAATCCTGTTTCAACCAGATCCTTCTCCGGCGTTGAAGCCGCGACGATCGCGGAAAATGCACAATGGTGATTTGTTAATATCAAACCGTCAGCCGAAACAAACTCAGCCGAACACCCGCTATCTAATCGAATGATCGCATCAGTCAATCCGCCTCCGGCTGGGTCATAGATCTCGTTCGGCTTGATCTTAAGCCCTTTCTTTTTCAATGGAAGCCCGGCGATCTGGCCGGGAACGAACATTCCCTCATCAATTGCTAATGAGGGTGAGCATGATGAAAGCAAAGTTGCAAGAAGAAATAGATACGAGGCAAAGAGTTTCTTTTTCATGTTAGATCCTTTGTAGAACAATGATAAATTTCCGTACAGGATGTCTCGACATTATATCGGCATACACTGGCGATTGCCAACCAATGAAAAAAAGCGAGATGCAACGTGCAGCCCGCTTTTCAATTCAGAGTCAAAAGATAATTATTTCCCTGCCTTAGCGATTTCGACTGGTTCCTGCGGCAGAAAGTGACGCGGATTGATCGAGCGTTCGTTCAGGCGAAATTCAAAATGAAGATGCGGGCCGGTAGAACGTCCAGTCGAGCCAACGTAGCCGATCAACTGCCCGCGAGTCGCCGATTCTCCAACCGCAACGTCGATCTTTGATAGGTGACCATATCGGGTTGTCAAACCGTTGCCGTGGTCGATCTCGATCATGTTGCCGTAACCGCCTGTCCATCCAGCCTTTATGACTGTGCCGGCACCTGGGGCCACGACGATGTCGCCGCGTTCGCCATCAATGTCCATTCCGGCATGAAACTCATATGAGCGGCCGCCGAACGGATTACGGCGGAAACCGAATTCGTTGTTGATCTTACCGAGGTGAGCCCACATATTCGGGATATTCGCCGCCGGCATTATCGATTGAATTGTTCTGATTTGATTTTCGAGGGCTAGGTCTTCGGCATCGTCTTCGGTTTGATCCTCAGGACCGCCGCTGTTCACCGAATAATCCTGGCCCGAGTTCGGCCGAGAGTAGTCGATGGTCTGGGTCTGCTGCGGGGGTACAGAAGCGAGTTGAGTAGAAACATTGGCCGTTTCAAGATCTTTCGCGAAAGCCGTCGTGCGAACAAAACCACTAACGCCAATACCCAGGCTAAGCATGCCTACGAAAAGAAAAACACCAACTGAACCAAAATGAATAAGACTTTTTGAAATAGATATCCGGCGAATGTAAACGCCTTTTTTTGATGATTGAGATAAAAGAAAAGTATAAAACTTGTCGTTTTTCTGCATTATGCCTTAAAGCTCCTTTTAATGATCTCGCAACAGAAATTTAACGTTCTGTTACGTGGAATCACGCAAGAATAGCCGCGAGCGACTAACGCGAAACCGTTTACAAGAGTGAAATATGCAAAACTAAACTCTCGTTGGCGTGGGAAATCAACTAATTGTAATCTTCCAAATAATTACTAATAAATAAATATGAGGAACCTATATAAGACCACAAGCTGACTGAAAAGGCAAATGACAAAACCAGCCCCTCCAGTCAGCTTATTAAGAACTTTGATCGAAATTGTCGTTCTAATCCGGACGTTTAGCATTGCTCTGCCATGCCCTGAACACTAAGAACGCGACGCCGGCGAATACCGCAACGAATAAAAGTACAATCAATATTTTAAGTGCTAATGTGACAAAACCAACGAATCCGATCAGAGCTTTCATAAGAGCAATGACAAGACCCACCAGAACCACAATGCTTCCCCATTTTGACGCAACTGCTAACCAAACCGGCATATAACTACTCCTTATTTACCGCAAATATTTATCTATCTTTCCAACTGCCAAATCGTGAACGTGTTGCAAAATCTTCGTCCGGGTTGTAGTTCGTCGGCCTGTACTCCGGCTGTGTCAACGCAAAGCTCGTCGATGCCGAATTTGCGGGCCCCGAGACCGTGATATCTGATTTTGGCTTAAAGAGGTAGCCTCGCAAAATGTATGCACCCAAACCGATCAGAAGTACCGGCAAAATGGCTCTCATGAGAAAGCCGGTGTTGAACAATCGCTGGAACAAGAAAGCGACGCCAAGAACAGTCAATATTATGCCCCACAGCTTCGGATTACCCGAAAAACGTTTAACGAGAATGTCTTCGGCAACATCAGGCGTTACACCAGAGCGGATCGCTTGTGCGGTCCTCCATGAATCGAGTGCCGAGAATGCCCACATTCCCATGAATCCAAGTACAAACAACGGCGTCCCCGTCAAAACTGCCATTTGGAACAAACCAACAAAGACGGCGAAGTAGACAATAGCTTTCGTAGTTTGTCCGTTATACGCTGCTCCGAGTCCCGGGCAGATCATCGAAAGAAATGTCGCGATCACGGGTGAAGTCCGCTTTTTGACGAAAGGTGCGTAGTTTGATTGGCTCTGCTGGCGGAGCAGGTCAACGCCCAAAACGATACAGTCCTGACAATAGGGAAAGCCCTTGATACGATGATCGCAAGCGGGGCAAAGCGGTTTGCCGCACCCGTTGCAATTTACCACCGCTCCGTTATGTGTGTGATAAACACAGTTCATTAACGCTTTTCCTCATTCTCCACGTACGTCGTGCCGGTCACCGGCTCTTGTTTCGAGTTTACCTCTTTAGTTCCTGTCCAAACTTCGGTGCTCTGCTTATAAGTTTGCTCAGCCAACTCAAATCCCTGCTGATAAACATTCGACAGCGAACCGTCAGCCGAAACGCTCTGGCTGAAAACCATGAACGCGACCAGCAGCATCATCGCTACCGAAGCGAATTGCGGGATACCGATCGGGACTCGCAGGCCGCGGACGAATTCGCCAACCTGCGAAACCCACGATGCTTTGACTTCTTTTGCAACCAACGTGCCGATCGTCGCCTGCAAAATACTATTGTGCAATCCGGCCGGTACCGGGAGTTCCTCCGTCTTGGACGAATAGCATGCCGCGATCGAACGTACCACCATGCCGGGAAGGTCTTCGCACGTGCCGCAAAGAACAGCGTGGCGTTCCCAGCGGTGGAAAACATTTGCCGGTAAAAATCCGTCGAGATAATCGGTCAAGTAGCCTTCGAAGTCTTCGCAGATCATCGAGGTCTCGGGCATTGTCATCGACAGGACTCGAGCTTCGAGCCGCGTCAATGACACTTTCGGAGCAGAGATCTCATGGCAAATTTCCAGCGATTCACGGACATCATTGAGCAGCGAGTGGCAAAGAGGGCAAGCAAGTGCGTGTTCCGCTACCGATTTATTAACCAAAGGAGCAAGTGCCTTGTCCAAATAATCGGTCAGCAGCTCTTCGAACTGTGAACAATTTACGCTTGTATTCTGCTCCTTGATCATAAATTCTTTAACCCATCGATGGTTCTTATCGCGCCGCTTCTTCTAAACAATGTCCGAGAGATCCAAAAGATCGCCGGCAACCGTTCCAAACATGTCTATTGCGTCTACCACAATCTCAATGGCCGATTCGCTTTCCGTTTCGACTCCCGCTCGTGCAACAGATTCATCGATCGAGGACTTATGTTTGTCAGGCTCATTCATACTAGATCGCCACCACTCTCATCCTTCTTAATATCTTCGCCAGTTCTATTCGTCCTCGGTTTATCCTCGATTTAACCGTTCCTTCTGGTATTTTCAATACATCGACGATCTCCTGATAGGTCAGTTCTTCGATGTCTCTCAATATCACACACGTTCGCAGGTCTTCCGGAAGCTTATCGATGCCCTCTTGCACTTGTCCGGCGAGTTCCTTTCGCTCCATCTCCTTGTGAGCGGAAGTTCCGACCGCACGAAGATGGTAGCTATGATCATCGACGGCATCAGCCATCGAATTTTGCGGATTACGCTGGCGGTGGCGGTAATCGTCGATTATCAAATTGCGTGCGAGCCGCATTAGCCAGTTCGACAGGTCACCTTGTTTTGGATCGTATTGATCGAGTGTTCGATATATACGAATAAAGACTTCCTGCGTGAGGTCCTCGGCCGCGTCGCCGTTCGAAGTGAATCGGTATGCAAGGTTGAATATCCGCCGCGAATACGCAGTGACAATATCTTCCCACGCCGCGCCGTCGCCTGCACGTGCACGCCTGATGAGTTCCGCACCGTTAATTTCGGACACAGCCTTTAATGCTTCCAAAATCGTCTTTCTCCGCTAACCGACTCTCGATCAAAGCACGAAACTCCGCCTTGTCAAGAACAGCTTACGAAGCCCAAAAAACAAAAGTTCCAACAAAAAGATAGCAGAATTCTATGACAAAACCCCAATCTGCGATCCCGAGTCTTTCTACATTCTTGAATGTCCCAACCCCACGGACCGAAATTAAACAATTTTCCGGCATTCCTGACCGATTTGCTGCTTTGTAGTAAAACATGCAATGTGCCGCAGCCATAACGGATTTGTCGGTGTCGGTCGGGCACTTTGTGGGTGCAATGTCGTTTACAACGATAGTGGTTTCGAAGTGACTGTTCGACACAGAGAATGAAGCGACGTAAAATCGGGAAGTAATGAATCAAGCAGGAAGAATAACAGCGGTGGATCCGCCATTTGCTATAGCGGGCGGCGAGATCGCCATTGATTGCGAAGGGTTTCACGTCACACTGGGAAGTGGCCACGGAGTTTACATCGGCGGGGTTCAGTGCGGAATAACAGCGGCATCGTCGTCTCACATCCTCGCGAAAGTGCCGAATGATGTTGCAGGTGAGCACACGCACCTTCACCTAGAGAGCGGCGGTGCGCAGAGTGAGCCATTTGATGTGGTTATCGGCCGTCGGATTGCCGATAATATGCATTTGGTCGCAAATCCGGCGGTCGATCCGAATACGGACGCAATAATTTTGACGCGCAGCGGCGGACGCGGCCAGCAATTGCCGGTTACGCTCTTTCGCCTCGAACCCGACGGCTATCTCGACGAACTGCCGGAGCCGATCCTCAATCCATCCGGCATCGCATTTGACGTCGAAGGCAGGATGTTTGTCACGAATCGAGCCGAGGGCGAGGTCTTTGAGGTTTCTCCGGATGGAAGGGCAACGGTTTATGCGACTGGGCTTGGGATCGCGACGGGCATTGCCTTTGACGCAGAAAACCTGATGTATGTCGGCGACCGTTCCGGCAGGATCCATCGCGTTCGCGATAGTGGCGACGTCGAAATCTTCACGGTGATGGAACCGTCGGTCGCAGCATATCACATGGCATTCGGCATCGACGGCCGTTTGTATGTTACTGCGCCGGGACTTGCGAGCCATGACGCGATCCACGTGGTAGATAGCGAAGGCTTTGATGAGGAGTTTTTCCGCGGATTCGGACGTCCGCAAGGGTTGGCGTTTAGTAGATCCGGAGATCTTTACATTGCAGCATGCTACAAGGGCCGACACGGTGTTGTTCAGGTCTCGGCAGACGGTAAGACGGCCAAGCACTTTGTTGCAGGAAACAATATCGTAGGTTTGTGTTTCACGCGTAAGGGTGATCTGATCGTGGCTACGGGCGACAGTGTATATTCAGTGCCGTGTGGAATACAAGGATTTTTACCTGATCGGTAGATAGTAGAGATTATGCAGTTGAAAAAATTGATACTGCTTGGTTCTTTGTTTGCAGTAGCTGGATGCCGAGCAGGTATTTCGGTGCCAAACGAGTTTCCTACACCCGAGCCTGCTCCTTGGTCAACGCCGTTGCCAAAGACGGTATTGGTTCCGGACTCAGAGCTTGAGAAGCAGATTGCCGAGATCGCGAAGGATACGAAAGGAAAGGTCGGTGTCGCGGCGGTTCTGCTCGAAACCGGTGAAGCGGCCACGCTCAACGCTGATCAGCGGTTTCCAATGCAGAGCGTCTACAAACTGCCGATCGCGATGGCCGTGATGGAACAGATCAAACGCGGCGAACTCGACCTCGACGAGAAGATCGGCGTCACGAGGGAAGATTTTGTGCGTGCGGGCATGCGTTCGCCGCTCCGAGACGCCAACCCAAACGGAGGTGAATTCACCATCCGCGAACTCATCAGGCTGTCATTAGTAGAGTCCGACGGCACCGCTAGTGATGTCCTATTGCGTTTCGCGGGCGGAGCGACTGAGATCCAATCGTACCTTGGCTTGCTCGGCATCCAGGACATGAAGGTCGTTAACACCGAAAAAGAGATAGGTAAGGATTGGCAAACACAATATGACAATTGGGCAACACCGATGGCGAGTGTCGAACTGCTGCGATGGCTGCAATCTGCCCATGGCACCGAGAACGACCGGTTTCGCGACGGTGGGAAACCGGCTGCTCCGACCGGCGGTTACATGTTTATTGTTGCCTCAATGGCGACTTCGCTTCCAGGCCAAAAGCGTCTCAAGGGTAATTTGCCGAAAAACTCAGTTGTCGCACACAAAACCGGCACCGGCGGCACGCAAAACGGTATCACCGGAGCGACAAACGATGTCGGCATTGTCACAATGCCTAACGGCAAGCACATCGCGATCGCCGTCTTCGTCTCCGATTCGCCCGCCGATGAAATGACCCGCGAGGCCGTGATCGCAAGGATTGCAAAGGCATGTTGGGATAATTGGAGCAAGATCTAGTTTTGAATTTTGTATCAAGCTTCGAATAGCAACGTTCACAAATGATTCATGCTTTGTGCAAAACGCCAATAGGCGTATAGTGGAGTTGTCTCCCCACGATTCGGAGATTCACGGCGCGTTTTTCTAATGTGTTCTTATGTCGTTTCAAGGAGGAAGTAGTGATGAAGAAAAATAGTGTTTTGATGCTCACGGCCGGTTTGCTGGCTTTGGGGCTTGTATTTGTTTTGAGTGAATTTGCAAGCATTCCAAGCCTCGCTCAAAAGACGGAAGCCCCAGCAGCTAATGTTAATACTCAGACGATGCCTGAAACCATCATTCTTTCCAAAGACGCCAAACTTGGCCAGGTCACGTTTAGTCACGCCAAGCACAATGGCGGAGCGTACACGATAGATCAGTCCAATGCGATCGCATGTATTGCTTGCCACCATACTGCAAGGCCTGCAGCTGAGATCGCGAAGTTTCCGCCGCTGAAGACCGCCTGGCCGGTTGACCGGACCACAACGTTAACGAGTGAGTTGTTTGGAAAGGATGCAAAGGCTGCTGGAGTTGCGGCATGCCGCGATTGTCATGCAAGAACCGGCGAAAAGCCTAAATTGATCGATGCCATTCCCGAGGTCAAACACGAAGGAAGCCCGGCGATCATAACGCTTAACAACCAAACTGCGTTTCACCGAACATGTGCAGGTTGCCACTCGGAAGTGAAAATGACTCGTCCATTGCAAAAGGGTCCTATCCAAACGCAATGTATGATGTGCCACAAGAAGGCGGCCTAAAAATTGTAAGCCGCCAAATTACACCCAAAAAGACACGAAAGGATCTTTCATTCCGTTCGTGTCTTTTCTTGATTTTTAGTGGTTAGTTCTTGCCGGCTTTAATATCCGCGATCCGTTTCTCGAGCGTGGCGATATCTGTGGCGTTGATCGTCGGATCAGCCTTTCCAACAACGACAGCACGCTCTGCGGCCGCTAGTGCGTCAGCGCTACGACCAAGATTGAGCAGGATCGTTGCCTTACGCTGCAGGTTTTGGAAAGTCTCCTTTATGCCGACCATCGTCTCGTTGATCCTGAGAGCCTCTTCGAACCAAGCATTGGCCTGCTCGATCTGCTTGTTAGCTTTGGCGTAATTGCCGGCGTTGATCCGCGGTCCGGGATCATCGGACTTGGCCGCGGCAACGTAAGCTTTTAGCCGCGTCATTGTCGAGCCAACAACGTCCTTTACCTCAATTGTGAAAGGCACCTTTACCTTTTCCCAACGAAGATACAGAGTAGCCGTTTTCTCACCGACATTTTCGAATCCGAATGTGAGAAGCTCCTTATTGTCAGCGACCCATTCGGCTTTAGCTTTTACACGGAGAGCATCTTTCTGTTTATTATATGTAAAGCTGCCCCATTGACCGTCATCCTTATTAAAGATTATTGTCCAATCGGCTTTCCCAGGGATCATATGCATGCTGTATTTGCCGGCAGCTAGGTGCTGGCCGTTGATCAAAACATCGTCGGCGACTGTAAACAATGTAGCCTCATTAGCTCCCGCACGCCAGATGTGATCGTTCGGAACGAGAGGCGCGCCCTCGGGCCGGATGCGGCCGTCGTCAAGCGTTGCTTCACCCGCAACAGGCGTCGGCCAATCGCCGAAGACTTTGCGGCCCTTTACCGCCGGGCGGCTGTACGAAACAGAAATGTCGGTAGTGCCAACGACCTGCATCACACCCGCCTTCTGGCTTGGACGTGGAAGAGGCGGACGGGCTTGACCGGACGACAATTGGACGCCGCCGGTGAACATGACGAAACAAAGTACAACAATAGAAATAGAACGCGAATTTAGCATGATCAAGATCCCCCTGAATATTTAAAAATCGTATTGCTCTAGATTATACCTTAGGTTCGTGTCTGTTTTCTAGTTTCAGACTATGCCGGCCGGGGCGACCGAAACGAGTGTGATCGCATACCAATTGGTGATGCGTGTGAGCTTTTTACAATCGATCAGTCCGTATTTACGTGCAAATGTCAGTCTGGCACGGCGTTCGCACTAACCGACGCGGAGGTATTGCAAGTAATGAATACAACAAAATTAAATCAACTATTAAAGAGCGTCGGTTTGGCTTCGGCCATGGTACTAGCATTTGTGGCGTTTTCGGTTGTTGGGGCTAATGCTCAGAACCGTCGCGGCGACCGTAATGATCGAAATGACCGATACGAAGATCAGGATCGAAATGGCAATTACGATCAGGACGACCGCTATAACGGTCGTGACCGTCGTGGAAATCAGAGCTATCGTTACGCAATGCAAAAGGGCTACAACGATGGCCTACGGCAGGGAATGCGTGACGCACGGAATCGCCAACGCGGAAATTCCAACGGTAACGGCCGCTATGGCAATGACCAGGGTTACGGAAATAACGGGGGCATTTTCGGGACGATCTTTGGGCAGGGAAATAACGGTAACAACCAGCAGGCCTATCAAGATGGTTATCAACGCGGCTACCGGGAAGGATTGAACCGCGTTCGGAACAAACGCCGCGGAAACAATAACAACGGCGGCTTTTTTGGTTTCTAATTAGCGACCAAGGCTCACGAATATAATAGTGCCCGAACACGTAGTGTCCGGGCACTTTCTTGTATTAATCGTCGTCTTCGTGGGCCCTTACTCGGCCCGACGCGACCGCTTCGTCGACCACCTTTTTAACAAGGTTGCCGGGAAGCGGATCGTAATGTGAGAACTGCATGTGATACGATCCGCGGGCCTGCGTCACGGAATTGAGTTTCGACTGATAATCGAGCATTTCCGAGAGTGGGACCTTGGCTTTGATCACCTGTTGTTTTCCGCGTACTTCCATTCCGCCAACGCGGCCGCGCCGTGAGTTGAGGTCGCCCATAATGTCGCCGGAGACTTCTTGCGGCGTGAATACCTCGACATCCATGATCGGTTCGAGCAGCGTCGGTTTCGCTTTTTCAATCGCCGCACGAAACGCTTTGCGGCCCGCTGCACGGAAACTGTGTTCGTCACTGTCAACTGCGTGATAGCTGCCGTCGATCAGAGTCACCTTAAAATCGATCAGCGGATAACCGGCGACGGCACCACCGGCAGCGGCTTCGATGATGCCTTTTTCGATGGCGGGGCGAAAATTCTGCGGAACCGAACCGCCGAAGATCTTGTCGACCCATTCGAAACCGGCACCGCGTTCGAGCGGCTCAAATATGCATTTGCAATCGCCAAACTGTCCGCGTCCGCCCGACTGTTTCTTATGTCGGCCCTGAACTTCGACCTGTGCCGTGATGGTCTCTTTATACGGAACCTTCGGCGGATGGAGCGTGACTTCGACGTGGTACCGCTGTTCGAGTTTCTTGACGACCGTCTCAATATGAAGCTGCCCACTGCCCGATAGGATAAACTCCTTTGTCTGCGGGTCTCGATCGAAATGCAGGCTTGGGTCTTCTTCTAATATCTTGTGCAATGCGGACGAGATCTTGTCTTCGTCGGCACGCGATTTCGGCTCGATGGCAAATGCGATCGCGGCTTCGGGATATTCGACCTTCGGATAGACGATCGGTTTTGCCTTGTCTGCGAGCGTGTCGCCGGTTTGCGTATCCTTTAGTTTAACTACGGCTATAATGTCGCCGGTCGCAGCTTCGGGAACTTTGTCGAGCGTTTTGCCCGAGATGACGTGCAATGCCCCGAGCCGTTCGGGCGTATCGCGTGTGGTGTTTTGCACAGTTGCATCGGACGTTACACGACCGCTGACGACCTTCATCACATTGATGCGGCCCGCGAATGGATCGGCGATCGTGCGAAAAACGTATGCTGAGAACGGTTCGTTGTTGTTGTATTTGCGGTTGATACGCTCACCCGTCATTTCGTTGTCTTTGAAACCGTACTCCATCTCATGTGTTGCCGGGTTTGGTGCAAACTCGACGAGATGATCGAGCAATATCTGTACTCCAACCAGGTTTGTTGCCGACACAGCGTAGACCGGACAGAGTTTGCTCGAGGCGATCGCACGGGCGAGATTCGGGATGATGTCTTCCTCAGGGAGTGTGCCGCTTTCAAAATATTTCTCCATCAGGGCATCGTCGGATTCGGCGACGATTTCGATAAGACGTTCGCGGGTCGAATCGAGTAGGGCCTTTTCTTCTCCCGGAATGCCGATCGGTTTTGCTTTGCCAGCCGCGTCAAATTCGTACGCTTTTTGATGAACGACGTCGATCACACCGCGGAAGCTGCCTTCGCGGCCGATCGGAAGTGTGAACGGCACGATCGACCGGGCAAACGAATCAGCGGCAGTATCGAGTGCGTGTGTGAAATCCGCATGTTCTTTATCGATCTTGTTGATAACCATGAACCGCGGCAGCATAAACTCGTTTGCGTACTGCCATGTTTTCTCGGTCTGTACTTCGATCCCGTGAACGCCGTCAACCACGACCAAAGCACAGTCGGCCACGCGAAGTGCGGGCCGTGCGTGCGAGACGAACGCGGCGTAGCCGGGCGTGTCGATCAAGTTAATCTTGGTGTCGTTGTACTCGAGGTGGGCGAAATTATTGTTGAGCGAGACTTTCCGTTCTATCGAGTCTTCATCGTAATCGGTAACGGTCGTTCCTTCGTCTACCTTTCCCCAGCGGCCCGGCATTCCCGCGGCGTGCATCATTGAACTTACGAGTTGGGTTTTACCCGCGTCGCCGTGTCCAATGACAGCCAAATTCCTGATGTTCTCAGTTGTAAAAGCTTTCATTTTCGGCAAGATCTCCTTTTCTTGAAGTTTCGAGTTACGATGTCCAAGTTTGGAGGTTGCGGGTACGAATTCGGAACACGAAGAACGAAACCCGAAACCGGTCAAATTGTTGGCTAATCTTGAATGTAAACAACACGCAACAGAATGGCAAGAAGCCACGTTGGGCAACTCCGTTTTTTGGGGTTCTTTATTTTCCTGGATTGAAAAAATTTGGTTTATATTTCTTATCCGATCCTAAATGTTCAAATGGATCCTGCGATGCTGACGAAACTTGGCTTTTGAATGTTGTGACATTTTAGATCTGCTTTGTGGGCCTGGAGCTGTGTCAAATCACTCGGATCGATCGGATGAACCTGCATTCTTTGATAATTCAGAAGTTTCTCCGAGGAACGAGAACATATGTTTCTGCCTTCTCACCTTTTCGGTGGGGCAGGCTCAATTCGAAAAAGATTTAATGATAATGTCCTGTAGGCCTGAACTTAGCGTGCGAAATTGGGGAAGCAGCAATATCTGATGCCGAATTACAGCTATTGACCTACTTTGTTTAGAATTTAGATCTCAAATGCGGTACTCTTTTGTCTTTATCGATTGTGCAGTGTCACTGTGCAAATGATGTCAAAATTGGAGATCTTAATTGCAAGCAGAAGCGAACGGTCATCCGGGTTCGAAACAACGGAATTGCGTAAATACCTCAAGTTCATAATTTTACTACTTGTTGCTGTCTTGATTCTGTGGTTTTTTGGCCGGAATTTGGATTGGCAGTTGGTATCGTCTAGTCTTCGGCGAGCAGACCCGGTCTATTTGGCGGGATCTGTATTTATCATTTGTATAGGCTACTTTTTGCGGGCCGTGCGATGGAAGGTTCTACTGGCACCCGTGACTGAAAGCAGCCTGCGAGAGTTGTTTGCGACGACGACCGTCGGCTTTGCGGCCATATTCTTGATCGGGCGAATGGGTGAGATCGTGCGACCGATGTGGCTGCCGATGCGGGACAAACGTGTCAGGCCATCTGCGGCGTTAGTCACGCTCGGGCTCGAACGGATTTTTGACATGGCTGCGTTAACATGCTTTTTTGCATTTAACCTGTTGCTTTTCTCGGCGCCCGTGGGCCGAGAGACTGAGTTCGAATACGTCGAGATAGTGGGCTGGCTGATGCTCACAGCTGTTGTTGTCGGTTTTGTGGCGTTGGCGATCTACCAGCGTAGGTCCGAGCGGTTTATCGAATGGTTCGACAGATTTACGACCCGAAGATGGATCCCTGCTCGACTTCACGCAATCTTTGTCAGTATATTGAAGCAGCTCTCAGCGGCTCTGGCGATTCTTCGCGATTGGAAAGAGCTCTTAAATGTAACCTTCTGGACGTTTCTGCTGTGGCTTTCGATCGCTATTCCTACTTGGTTGGTGTTGTTGGCATTTGACATGCCGATATCGTTCAGCGACGCTTTGTTTATCATGGGATTTGCGGCGGTAAGCTCGGTTGTGCCGACACCGGGCGGAGCGGCAGGGGCCTTTCATACTGCAACAGCAGCTAGCCTGTTGTTCTTGAAAAATGATATCCAAACGGAGGACGCAGCGGCCGTTTCGATAGCAATGCATCTCGTGTATTTCGCACCGGCGATCTTTTTTGGTATATATTATTTTATTCACGGTGATATCAGCATCGAACGTTTCCGCAGATTACTTTCGGTCGAGAACGCCGAGCGCGAGATCGAATCAGATTCGCCAGGATTCGAAACCAGTAGCCGGTAGTTAGCTGTCAGTAGTCGGCAAACAAATACCGACGTTCCGCGTAACAGTGGATGATAAACGACAAGTTGCGATTGATAAACCGACAACTGACAACTGACAACTGCCTATGCGCTGTCCATTTTGTGCACATATTGAGGACAAGGTCGTCGATTCGCGTGAGGCGAAGGACGGTGATTCGATTCGCCGCCGCCGCGAGTGTTTGGGGTGCGGCCGGCGGTTCACATCTTATGAACGCATCGACGAAATTCCTTATATGGTCGTCAAAAAAGACGGCAAGCGTGAGCAATTTGATCGAAACAAGGTGCTCGCCGGCCTCTTCCGTGCCGCTGAGAAACGTCCTGTTTCGACCGTTCAGCTCGAAAAAGTTGTCGATGAGGTCGAAAAAAACGTACAGGATTCGCTTGACCGCGAACTAGGCACGAGCGAGATCGGGAAGATCATCATGCGTCGACTAAAGGCACTCGACAAAGTCGCTTACGTTCGCTTCGCCTCGGTTTATCTGGAATTTGCCGACGTTTCAGAATTCATGTCCGAACTAAAGGTCCTCGTCGGTTCACGAAGCAGGGCGGCATCCACAGTCGCCGCGAAAAAGAAAAAGAAAAAGTAGCCATCGAAAATAGGGGATATAACATCGATTCGACCATGTCGGACGTAAATTTGTAGTTCGATTGATCGATGTCCTTTCCGATCTGCAACGATGTCCCGCGAATTTTTCATGCTTTGCCCTTTTTGGTCAATTTCCCTAACATAGACTTATGGTCGAGATCGAAGAATTTCCCGTTTCGCTTGGAGAGGGCGAGATCACTGAGCCAATGATGCAGATACCGTCAGAATTGCCGGTTCTGCCGCTGCGCGATATTGTGATTTACCCGTTCATGATCGTGCCGCTATTTGTATCGCGTGATCGATCGATCCGTGCGGTGGAGGAAGCTCTCAAAGAAAACCGAATGATCATGCTTGTATCGCAACGCGATGTCAATAAGGAAGAGCCGGAACAAGCGGACCTGTTTGAGGTCGGTACTGTTGCGATAATCATGAGGATGCTCAAACTGCCTGATGGGCATTCGCATACTCATCCAGGGACTCTCGCGCTGCCAGATCGATTCGGTTTCGGGCAAGGGCGAGTATGTAAAGGCGAAGGTGACGCCGATATCCGAGCCGCTGGCACCAGATAATTCGCTCGAGGTCGAGGCTCTTGTTCGTAATGTGCGGGGTTCGATCGAGCGTGCAGCCTCGTTGGGAAAGAATATCTCGCCGGAGGTTCTGGCAATAATCGCAAATCTTGATGACGCAGGACGTTTGGCTGACCTTTCAGCGTCGAATCTTGAACTCAAGGTTGACGACGCGCAGAGTGTTCTTGATATTCACGATCCGATACCGCGACTTCGGCGGGTCAACGAATTGCTTAGCAAAGAGATCGATGTGCTGACCGTTCAGGCCGAGATAAATACGCAGGCTCGGGCAGATATCGACCGATCCCAGCGCGAATATTTCCTCCGGCAACAGCTCAAGGCTATCCAGGCAGAACTTGGTGAGGGGAATGAACTATACGAGGAGATAGAGCAATATCTCGACAAGATCTTGAAATCAAAAATGCCCGAGTCGGCCGAAGAGGAAGCGCTTCGGCAACTCAAGAAGCTCGAACGGATGCATCCCGATACCGCCGAGACCGCGACCTTGCGCAATTGGCTCGACATTATGACCGATCTGCCTTGGTCGGCCGCATCGAAAGACAATTTGAATCTCGTGAAGGCAGAGAAGATCCTCGACGATGATCATTACGGCCTTGAACGAGTTAAGGAACGGATTGTCGAGTCATTGGCAGTTCGCAAATTGCGAGAGAAGCCAAAGGGGTCGATATTGTGTCTCGTTGGTCCTCCGGGAGTTGGTAAGACCTCGCTCGGACGTTCGGTCGCGAGGGCATTGAACCGTAAATTCGTACGGCTTTCGCTTGGCGGTTTGCATGATGAGGCGGAGATCCGCGGTCATCGGAGGACATACGTCGGTGCCATGCCGGGTCGCATCTTGCAGGCGATCCAACAAGCCGAGACGAACAATCCGCTGATCATGCTCGACGAGATCGACAAGGTCGGAGCGGATTTTCGCGGCGATCCTTCGTCGGCATTGCTCGAAGTGCTCGATCCAGAGCAAAACTTTGCATTTCGCGATAATTATCTGGGTGTGACATTTGATTTGTCGAATGTGATGTTTATGACGACCGCGAATGTGCTGGATACGATCCAGCCTGCTCTGCGGGATCGCATGGAGATAATTTCGCTCTCGGGCTACACCGAGGAGGAAAAGGTCGAGATCGCAAAACGGCATTTGATACCGAAACAGATCGAGGAGAACGGCCTAAAGAAAAAGGACATAAAATTTGAACGAAAGGCGATAGTTCGAACCATAAGCGAATACACTCAGGAAGCAGGACTTCGCCAGTTAGAGCGCGAGTTGGGTAAAGTATGTCGGAAAGTAGCAAGACGAAAAGCTGAGCTTGAAGCGGAATTTATACCAATTGTCATTAATGCTGAGAATCTCAAGGATTATCTGCGAGTGCCGAAGATCCATATCGAAGGGGCACTCAAGAAGGACGAGATCGGTACTGTGACGGGGCTTGCGTGGACCGCAGTCGGCGGGGACATTCTGTTTATCGAGGCATTAAAGACCAAGGGCAAGGGTAAACTGTTGCTTACCGGTCAACTCGGCGAGGTCATGCAGGAATCTGCTCAGGCGGCCTTCTCGTATGCAAAGGCACGTGCCGGCGAGCTCGGCATTCCCGACGATGCTTTTGAGAACTTCGACATTCACATCCATTTGCCGGAAGGTGCGATCCCAAAAGACGGGCCGTCGGCAGGAATTACGATGGCGACGGCGTTGGTGTCGGTCCTCGCCCAGCGGCCTGTCCGCAAGGATGTTGCGATGACCGGCGAAATAACATTGCGCGGCAACGTACTGCCGATCGGAGGCGTCAAAGAAAAGCTTCTTGCGGCACGCAGGGCAAAGATCAAGACCGTTATTATGCCGGCTCCCAATGAACGGGACCTTGAGGATCTTCCGCAGGAAGTTCGAGATGATTTGACATTTATATTTGTTGATAATGTGCGGCAAGTATTTGAAGCCGCACTTAAGCCGACCGTATTACCCTCGGCGAAACCAAAAGGGAAGGCTGTGAAGGCGGGTTAGATCAACGTATGTCCTTATTTTACGGGGAGTTTCGGTTTTGACAGAGTAGTCGGCGAAGTGGTAAATTAGAAACAATAGGTAGCCGAAATCTGCGTCGACCGCGGGTTTGGAACTTTTCAAATATTGAAGCGTTAGACATATTTAGCATTTATTTATAATAAGACATCGGGGATTTTCCATACGGATTAAAAATTACGAGATTTGATGAAAACTAGCATTAATAGGATCCTAAGCTTTACAACATTCCTTATTCTGGCATTTGCGGCGGTTTCGAGCGCTCAAGTGACAAGTACTACCTCAAACAATGGCACAATGACACCTCAAGTTGCGAGGGCACAGGATTCAGTCAACAATGTCTTGCTCGAATCCGGTACAGCGTTTCGGGAAGGCCTTCTTGCATATGTCGATGACAATCGGCAGATGGCAGGCGAGAAATTCAATAAGTCAATCGAGGTCTTCCTATATTCGACTCTCAATATCCAAAAAGATGCGAAACTGCAGGGTTGCTATAATCAACTGATCGAAACGATCTACCGCATCGAATTTCCTGCAGACAATCAGATGCCGAAGGTGCGGGAACTGGCCGCAACGTGCACTTGGAATATTGAAACATCGTTGTCAGACACGGTCGCCCGTATTACACGTCCATCGCAAAACAGATCCGCTGCTGATTCCTCGATGATCACAGCTGCAGTTGCCGGATCTAATGCCGGCGGACCAAAGGTTGGATTTAACAATCAAGAGTTTGAACCTTCACCGCTTGATGAACTTTCGAAGCTTGTGCTCACAAGCGACGAGCTTCAGGTTGATAACAATCCTGTTGCGCAGCAGCAATATCAGTATATTCAGACGGCGGTAGCGAATAAATCACTTGGATTTTCGTTCCAAGTCCATCCGATGATCCAGCAATACATCAACTATTACCGCGGACGCGGTAAGTCAACAATGGAGATCGGCCTCTACCGCTCGGGTATGTTCATGCGCATGGCTCGCCGAATATTTAAGGAAGAAGGCGTGCCGGAAAATGTCGCATGGTTGGGGCAGGTCGAGAGTGCCTGGAAGCCAAGTGCGATGTCCCATATGGCGGCGTCCGGATTGTGGCAATTTATCCCTGGAACCGGATCAAGATTTGGTCTTCAGCGAAACGCGTATGTGGACGAAAGAAATAGTTTTGACGAGGCCACCCGTGCATCGGCACGATATTTGAAATTCCTTGCGAACCGCTACGGCGGCAATTGGGAACTTGCGATGGCGGCATACAATTGTGGGGAAGGTAACACTGACCGTGCCATTCGTCGTGCGGGAGCGACCAATTTTTGGCTCGCGTATCCGTATCTGCCGCAGGAAACAAGGAATTATGTTCCTAATATCCTGGCAACGATCCTGATCGCGAATAATCCAGGTCAATACGGCTTCGGCCACGTACGTCCTGCTCCAAGTTTGGTTTATGACCGTATTAGAATTCCCGGTTCCACAAATTTGGGATTGCTGGCACAGGCGGCGGATACAAGTGTCCAATATCTGAGATATCTCAATCCACACCTTCGCGGCAATGTTACACCTCCAATGCCGTATGTCGTCAATGTGCCCTCCGGGAAAGCTGACGAAGTCGTTGCCTTGTTCCGACGCATTCCCGCATCCAAGATCAACAACACTAATCTCGCGAACTCGACATCCGGTGAGACGTGGCAAACTATTTCGAACCGGACGGGCGTACCTGTGGCTGACTTGATCGCGGCAAATCCTGGTATGGCCAAACCGCAAGGAAAGGTCTTCGTTCCTGTCAAAGGCAATAATGTTGCTGCGATTTCGTATTCTCGTCCGACTAATCAGCCGGCGTCTCTGTCAATTAGCAATATAAGAATTGTTAAAGCAAGATCCGGTGATACGGTCGCGAAAGTTGCGGCCAGGGAGAAGGTCGACGCGACTGAATTAGCGAAGTACAATGGTCTCTTGACAAACTCAGTCTTGGGTGCCGGCCGCGAGATCAGAATACCGACGAAATAGTAACTTTGAAATATACTAAAAGACGCCGGGGTTGATTTGACACCGGCTTTTTTGCGCCGATGATCGAATCGCTTGACATCCCTTTTCATTGTAACTATACTTGTTACAGATATGGCGGCTAACAGTCAATTTTCAATGGCGGTGCATGTGCTGGCGATGTTGGCAAAATCGGGTGACGATAATGTCAAATCCGAGTGCATAGCCGCGAGCGTAAATACCAACGCCGTCGTTATACGCCGACTGCTGGGTCAATTGAACCATGCAAATTTGGTAATGTCGCAGACCGGAGCTTCCGGCGGAACTCGGTTAGCCAAAGCGCCAAAAGACATCAGCCTTTGCGAGATCTATAAGGCAGTATCATGCGGTGAAGTGTTTGCTCTTCATGCAAAATCGCCGAATCAGGATTGCCCCATCGGTAAGAATATAGAAGCAGTGCTCTGCAATCTGCAGAAAGAGATCGAGCAGACAGTTGGCGAAAAGTTGAGGCAGTTCACATTGGCGAGTGTTATCGAAATGGTAGAGACGGCACACGCATAAAATTTTTTTAACCCTATCTGTATCAAATACTGTTACAGATATTACAAGATGGGAGTATATGAACGCATTATTTATTACTTGGACCCCGCGGATCGTCGATCTGATGCGGCTAGTCGCACGATTCTGGGGAATTTGACGGGAGGCGACCGCCATAAAAGAACATTTACACCGGGCGATGACATTTCCCGAGTATATAGATCTGATCGACAGACTCCTTGCCGAAGGGAAGACGACCGGCCCGATCCAGACCGAGGCGAATGTTGAATTCACAAAGCTGAAACGGCACCGGATAAACCGGCTCGAAAATACGATCGCACTTGGAGAGGGAATAAAAGCGGCAGCCACGGGACTGACGCGCAAGATGACGTGGCTGATCATCGCCGAAGCCTGGTGCGGCGATTCCGCCCCAAACGTTCCCGTGGTCGAGAAAAATGCTACGGAAAGCGATAATATTGAAGCAAGATATCGTTTACGTGATGAGAATCTGGATCTCATGGACAGGTGGCTGACCAACGGAGCAAGGTCGATCCCGAAACTGATAGCGATCGATACTTCGTCGGGCAAGGTTCTCGGGACCTGGGGTTCGATGCCAAAGGCGGCACGGGTCGCTTGCGAAGATGTGAAAGCGAACGGCATTGATAAGGATACGATCCTGGAGCAGTTGCAGCGTTGGTGCAGCGCGGACAGATCAATGTCGATACAGGTGGAATTTGAACGATTGAGGATAACTGGAGCAAAGGACGGACGGCTGCTGCCGCTAGATAAATACTGAATATATTTAGGAGAAATTGATGAAGACACTTTACTTAACCATAGTTTTTTCAGGGCTGATGATATCAGCTTGTGCTGATCCGACGGCAAACAAGCCGAAGGCGTCGACCACCGCCCCAAGTACTGCCAACCAGGCAACAACAAAGCAATCCTCTACTGCTCTATCCGAAACAAAAGGGACCGCGATAGCGATCACGCCGGAAAATTCGAAAATCGAGTTTACTGGATCAAAGGTCACCGGAAAGCATGACGGTGGTTTCAAACAGTTCACTGGTACTATAGATATGGTCGGCGAAAAGGCTGAGGCCAGCACCGTAAAAGTCGATATTGAAATGAATTCGCTTTTTACCGATACAGACGGTTTGACCAAACACCTCATGACGGCAGATTTCTTCGAGGTCGAAAAATTTCCCAAGGCGTCATTCGTTTCGACCAAGATCGTTCCTCCTGCCGGGCAGGCCGGACCATTTAATGTGACCGGCGATTTTGAGATTCGCGGTGTCAAAAAATCGATCACGTTCCCAGCGACGATCCGCGTCTTGGCTGACAAGATCATGGTACTGGCCGAGTTCTCGATCAACCGAAAGGATTTCGGCATTGTTTATGCGGGGAAAGCGGACGACCTGATCCGCGATGACGTTTTGATCAGAATGGAACTTAATCCGACGCGGACAAAATGAGAGCTTACGAGATAACCGAATTCGGCATTGATAAACTTACCCTAGCGGAGCGGGAGATACCCGCTCCTTCTGCCGGTGAGGTGTTGGTCAAATTTCATGCAGTTTCACTCAACTACCGAGACGTAATGGTTGTGTCCGGATCATATAATCCTAGAATGAAATTGCCGGCAGTGCCGTTTTCTGACGGAGCCGGTGAGGTCGTCAGCGTCGGTGACGGTACCACAAAATGGAAGGTCGGTGACCGAGTTTCCCCAATTGTCATTCAAGGCTGGGTCGACGGAGAGCCCTCGGCAGAAAAATCGAGAGCGGCGATAGGTGCCGGTTTATTTGAAGGAGTACTTCGCGATTACGGCACGTTCGGCGAGGGGGGGCTTGTGCGCGTGCCAGAGTATCTCTCTTTCGAGGAGGCCTCGACATTGCCATGTGCCGCCGTTACGGCGTGGAACGCTTTGGTTGTATCGGGAAAAATCAAGGCGGGGGATACTGTCTTGACGCTCGGAACCGGCGGTGTTTCGATATTCGCTTTGCAGATCGCAAAACACTTCGGGGCACGTGTGATATCTACTTCGAGCAGTGACGAAAAGCTTGAACGGGCAAAACAGCTCGGTGCGGACGAGACTATCAACTATCGAACGCGTGACGATTGGGACAAGGTAGTAGTCGAATTAACGGGCGGCCTGGGCGTCGATCACGTTGTCGAGGTTGGCGGTACCGGAACGCTTGCTAAGTCAGTTAAGGCCGTTCGGGTCGGGGGGCACATCGCGCTGGTCGGGGCTCTTGATATGGCGGGCGAATTCAACCCAATTCCCGTTTTTATGAAAGGAATCCGGATACAAGGAATTTTTATCGGTTCGCGAGCAATGTTTGAGGATTTGAATATGATGATCTCTGCAACGAAAATGCGACCGGTGATCGATAGAGTATTTGATTTTAATGAAGCGAGTGAAGCTCTCCACTATATGGAAAGCGGCTCACATTTTGGAAAGATCGTAATAAAAACAGGAGAATGATTTCACATGTCGAACAAGATCTATGAGATTCCGGTCCGCCGGATAGATGGAACCGAAACCACACTTTCGGAGTTTAACGGAAAGACGCTTTTGCTTGTCAATGTCGCATCAAAATGCGGACTGACGCCGCAATATGAAGGGCTTGAAAAGCTTTACAGAGAATTCAAGGATCAGGGCTTTGAGGTTCTCGGATTCCCGGCGAACAACTTTCTGGCTCAGGAACCCGGAACAAATGAAGAGATCCAGGAGTTTTGCAAGACAAATTATGACGTGACCTTCCCGCTTTTTGACAAGATCTCGGTCAAGGGGGACGATCAGCATCCGCTTTACGGCCTACTGACCGCAGAAAGAGGTGAAGTTGATATTTCCAACGGCTCGGAATTTGAAGAAAAGCTCGCCGGGTTTGGCCAGAAACGTGAGAATTCGAGAGACCTGTTGTGGAATTTCGAAAAATTCCTGATCGCCAAAGATGGAAGTATCGCCGCTCGTATCGCTCCGGATGTGACCGCCGATGACCCAAGGGTCATGGCAGCGGTCAAGGCAGAGATCGGCCACTGAACATGTGTCAAACGCCTAGGAAAGGCTTAGTCGGGCATTTGAGATCAAGGGGGAAATAGATGACAGGGTTATTTGATGGATTGAAAATAGGTGAACTGGAACTAAGGAACCGTATCGTGATGGCTCCTATGACCAGAAGTAGGGCTAATGACGAAGGAGTTCAGCCGGCATTTGTCGCGAAGTACTATGCGGATCGGGCGTCGGGCGGGCTTTTGATCAGCGAAGCAACGAATGTTTCACCTATGGCTAAGGGTTATGTTCGCACGCCCGGAATTTTCACGCAGGATCAGATTGAATCATGGAAGCCGGTGACGAGGGCAGTCCATTCAAAGGGCGGCAAGATCTTCATGCAGTTGTTTCACACTGGCCGCATTGCACTGCCTGACCTGCTTCCGGACAACGCACAGCCGGTATCGGCCAGTGACGTTAAGGCGAAGGGGCAGAATTATACGGACTCGGGAATGAAGGATTTCGTAGAGCCTCGGCCTCTCACGGCGAAAGAAGTAAAGGCCACGATACACGATTTTGCCGATGCCGCAAGAAATGCGATCGAAGCGGGATTTGACGGTGTTGAACTTCATAGTGCGAGTGGTTATCTGGTCCAGCAGTTTTTGATGAAGCCTGTAAATCTTAGAACGGACGATTATGGCGGAACGATCGAGAATCGTGCCAGATTCCTGTTTGAGGTCCTGGATGCGATGTCTAGAGCGATAGGCAGCGATCGGGTCGGTGTCAAATTTTCTCCTGCTATGCCCTTCAACGACATTCAGGAGCCAGATGCTGACCAGATGTATTCTTACATCGTTCAAAAACTGAACGGGAAGGGGTTGGCGTACATACATGTCGGTGACCATGCAAATGCCGGTTGGCATGAAAAGCTGCGGCCGCTTTACGACGGCGTATATTTTGCCGGTGCTAATTTTGACCGGGAACGGGCCGACGAGTATCTTGCTGCCCGCAAGGCAGACGCGATAGTATTTGGGGCGAAGTTCCTCGCAAATCCTGATCTGCCGGAGAGATTTGAAATGGATTTAGACCTGAACGCTCCGGATCCGTCGACATATTACACTCCCGGCGAAGCCGGATATAATGACTATCCGACCATGTCTCAAGCTGCATCTGCCTGAGAGTTGAACAGTTCCAATGAAATGGCTCGGTACTTGATCCATTCAGAATTACGATGAATTTGGCAAAGGGTTAATGAAAAGATAAGATAAAAAAATCTAGGCGGCAATGACCGCAAAGGTAATATTAAGGAGAGAAGATGGGAAATTTTGCAAAAACAGTAACAGATTCAGGTTTCGACACGGACGTTTTGGGTTCGGACAAGCCCGTATTGGTCGATTTTTGGGCCGAATGGTGCGGCCCCTGCCGGATGATCGCTCCGTCGGTCGAAGCAATTGCTGAGGAATTTAACGGAAAGGCCGGCGTTTTCAAGATGAACGTCGATGAAAACCAGAACGTGCCAAACAAATTCGGCATTCGAGGTATTCCAACATTGATATTGTTCAAGGGCGGCCAGGAACAAGAACGCATCGTCGGTGCCGTGACGCGGGAAGCTATCGCGAAAGTGATCAATAAATACGTTTAATTGATGGTTGCAACTGAGAAAGGCTGGTGTTCGAATGAACACCAGCCTATCTGCATTAAGCATGCACCGCCTTAAAAGCGATTGAAATTAGCAACCGGATAATCACCGTTTTGCCCCCATTCAGCAGCTCCGAAGCCACTGGTTGAGCCTTGGAAATAGAAGAAAGTTGCCGCGGGGTCAGCATTTGGCCGCCAAACCGCGACGTCAGTCTTCCCGTCACCGTCGTAATCACCATGAGTTTGAAAATCCGTTGCAGAATTGCCAAACACCGCAAAGGGCACGGCACTGATAGCACCGGTCGAACTTGGCCTTACGAACCAATTATAGTTTCCACCTGAGCCTCGGACCACCGCGAGATCGGTCTTGCCATCGCCGTCATAGTCGCCAGGGACGATCACGTCAGTCGGTGTACCAAATACGATCGAGGTTTGACCGGCTGTTGTTTGGTTCATCCAAAAACGTGCCTGACCGCCGCCATCATTTCGCTGAATTACAAAATCTCGCTTTCCGTCACCGTCGTAGTCGCCGGGTGCAGGGAAGTCACCGTTCTGTCCCCAAAGAACGTAATTGACGGAGCTTGGTGTTAGAGATCCGCGGTAGAACCAAGTGCTTGGATCGCCGGAATTTGCTCCTCCACGGTATACGCTCGGATCGGCCTTTCCATCGCCGTCATAATCGCCAACTACACGAGGTTCGTCGCCGGTTTGTCCAAATGGATCGATTCGGACGGTGTTTGACTGGCTCTCGAGAATATAAAATGCTGCAACTGTCGGTGCTCCGGCACGCCAAATTGCAATATCGGTCTTGCCGTCGCCGTCATAATCGACCGGCACAAAGAAATCACTGGCAATGCCCCACGCAGTACCCGATGTGGTGCCCGAACCATTAAGGCTCGTGAACCAGGTGATCTGCCCGGTAGGGCCGCCGCCGGTATTGCGAACTACGCTGAAGTCCGTTCTGCCATCACCATTGAAATCAACCGCAGCCGCTGGGGCCGCAGTTAAAAGATCCGCCCATGACTTTGCGATCCTGATCCCGTCTACCCGAGCAGTTGGACTGGTAGCAACTGATCCTTGTCGAAGAGCAAAGGCTCCTGGATTTATATCACTTGCGCCGATATCGGTGGCAACAAGCGTCGCGGCAGGCTCGGCACCGCCGAGTGCCGGATTAATGAACAATGATGCGGTGTCGTTGGTTGCGCCATCAACGATCGTGTATTTAACGATCATCAAATAAGTAGTATTGAGAGCGTAGGTGAAGGGCGTGTAAACAATGTCGGCCGGGGTCGAGGTGCTTGCCTTGGTAAATCCGAATGAAACATTGTTCATTGCGTCTTTCCTAACAAAAATTCGGCCTCGAAATGTTGTGCCTATCGGATTCGGCCCCAAATGAAAAAAGTAACCCCCGGTAGCGTCCAGCGATGCCTCGGATAAGTTAACCAGGATGCCGGCATACACAGATCCCGAGGTCTGGACAGGGAAGGTGCGGTGGGCATCTTCGCCCGATGTGGTCATCGAGACAGCATTTCCCGCCGATGGCCAGCCGGAGTATGTCAATCCCGGCTCCGTAACGGTTAACGGATTGGTACCGCCGGCACTGTGTGCGGTCCAGCCAGCGCTTGTAAGTGCCGTCGCGGCAGGATAGTCAAAATTTTCAACCACAAGCGACGAAGGTGCCGCTACACGTGAGGGCTGACGGGCGCCGTTTGTTGTCGCGCGGTTCTGACCGAACATGGTCGCTGTAAACAAGAAGATCGCAGCAAGCATCACAGTTGCCGCAAAAAAGGGAACACGTATCATTTTCATCTATTACACCTCAATTAATCGGACTATAGTCGGCACAGGATCGCGAAAGTTGGTGATCGCATTCTTTCCTATGCCCAAAACAGAATTTACTTTCTAAGTAACTTTTCCAAATCATAGCACAAATCCACAATATTGCGAGCTTTAAGCGGCATTTGATATCGCGTCGAAACTCAATTCTTTGTTACAATCATAGGCATCGTGGGGTCTCATTCGGTGGTATATAAATGCGTTCTGTTTTTTGCGGCGGCATGTTTTCTCGTAAATGTTCAATTTGCGAGCGGACAGGTGACGAAGGCCGGCGATGATGTCATCCGCGTCGATACGCAGCTGGTTGATGTTCCGGTCGCGATCAACTCGGCCAATGGGACGCCGCTCGCCGGCGTAAAAGCATCAAATTTCATCGTCTACGAAGACGGGAAAAAGCAGGAGGTCGTTGATTTCTCTGCTACTTCAGCTCCGTTTGAGGTTGCCCTGCTGCTCGACACTTCGGGATCAACCCGCGGCGATCTGCAGTTGATCCAAAGCTCAGCATTATATTTTATCAACTCGCTTCGGCCCGGCGATCGCGTTGGCCTGGTCGGTTTCAAGTCAGATCAGCGCGACGGCCAGACCATCGCGGTCTCACAGGTGATGAACGGCCTGACCGACGATCGTGTTAGGCTCAAAACGGCGATCCAAAATGTCCGTATGAGCTTTGGTACTCCTTACTATGATTCGATGCTGGCGGCGGCGGAAAGCCTGTTCCGCGACCAGCCGCAGGAACAGTTTCGCGGCCGTCGGGCGTTGGTCGCTTTGACGGACGGTGTAGATTCCACAAGCCTTGCCGAGTTTGCCGAGATCAAAGATGCCCTTCAGAAGCGAGGTATCATCTGTTTTTTCATTAAGGTCGACACCCGCGACTTTTTTGAAGAAGGCCTACTGGGCGACTGTCAATCTGCGACGCGATTCTCGACGGCTCAGATCCGCCGGTATTACAAGAGCATCAAGGCCGGAAAGAACACTGAAAAAGCTACTACGTTCTGCGGCCTTGGCGATTTTGAGCGCCTTGCCGTCAGCAAACGGCTCTATGAGATCGCCGATGCCGAGATGAGCGAGCTTGCCAAGGCATCGGGCGGAAAAGTATTCCCGGCTGCCGATCTGAACGAAGCTAGAGCGGCATTCAAGAGCGTTGCGGAGGCGATCGGTACGCAATACACACTCGGCTATTATCCTTCGAACGACAAACGCGACGGCACATACCGCAAGATCAAGGTCGAACTCAAAGGCCTGCCCGTCGGCACCCAACTTCGTGCCCGCGAGGGCTACACCGCACCGTCAAATTAAGATCTTAGGCCGCAGATCACACAAATTGCACATACCAAAGGCCGTGTTATTCGTGTTATTCGTGCCATTCGTGGCAAAATCTACTTATGACTTCGAAATTCAATCGCGTTTGTTTAGTGGTCCTCGATAGTGCCGGTATCGGCGAAATGCCGGACGCGGCCGACTGGGGCGATGCCGGTTCGAACACGCTAGGGCATATTCTCGAATCACGAACCGTCAACATACCTAACCTTCAGCGGCTCGGCCTCGGCAATATCACTCCGCTTAGAGGCCTCGCTCCTGTCGAATCGCCAACCGGTGCGTTCGGCAAATGCACGCTCAAATCGGACGGCAAAGACACGACGACCGGACATTGGGAAATGGCCGGGATCATCCTGAAACAAGGTTTTCCGAAGTTTCCCGATGGCTTCCCGCCGCGGATCATTGATGAATTTGTCCGTCAGGCGAACGTGCCGGGCGTACTCGGCAATATCCCCGCGAGCGGAACTGAAATTATCAAAGATCTAGGCGAAGAGCATATTCGCACCGGCAAGCCGATCGTCTACACTTCTGCCGATTCGGTCTTTCAGATCGCGGCTCACGAAGAGGTCGTTCACGTAGATCGTCTGTATGAAATGTGCGAGATCGCCCGCGAACTGCTGCATGGCGAAGACGAGGTCGCCCGCGTGATCGCGAGGCCTTTCTTGGGTGCGACCGCCGAAAGTTTCAAACGTACTGAGAATCGTCACGATTACGCCGTTCCGCCGCCGGGCGGCAATCTGCTGCCGAAGCTCAAGGACGCCGGCCTTGACGTCGTCTGCATTGGCAAGATCGCGTCGATCTACGACAACATGGGCGTGACCGAGGACCTGACCGCTAAGAACAACGATCAGATCATTGACGTCACCATCGAGGCGTTAAACGCCGATTCGCACGGCATAATTTTCAGCAATCTCGTCGAGTTTGATATGCTCTACGGCCATCGACGCGATACCGAGGGCTATGCAAAGGCGTTTGAGCATTTTGATGCCCGCCTGCCCGAGATCTTTGACGCGATGAACGACGACGACCTGCTCATAATGACCGCCGACCACGGCAACGACCCGAGCTATCCCGGCTCGGACCACACCCGCGAATACGTCCCGCTGCTCGTCTACGGCAAAGGTGCAAAACAAAACGTCGCCCTCGGCACGCGTCAATCGCTCTCCGACATCGGCCAAACGATCGCCGAAAACTTCGGCGTCGAGATCGAAGACGGTGTTAGTTTCTTGACCGAGATCTGACCGCCGCCCCGTGATGGCCATTCGGGACACGCATTTCTGCTCAAATCGGCTAACTCGTTGCCCTGCCTAGAGTTGGCAGGATTCGTCCTCAATTCTGTCCCAATCTGTCCCGCACTTGTCCCGCATGCGAGCGGGACAGGCAACTATATGTATTTACAGTGGTTATGTTCGTTTTTTGCCTCTGTCCCGCTGTTTTCAAAAAAAACGTAAGAAATTGTCTTACAGCAGGGTCACGATAGTTGCGTTAATACAAAATTATCAAATATCCACGGCTTGCCGTATTCGGACCTTCTTCGATCTTATCATGGAATGCACACATAGTAAATAACATTATCTATGCAACAAATCCGATTCTCCTAAGGCCGTAGATTGTACCGCAAGCGAATACGTAAAGATCGCGTGCCTATCGCGGTGTCTGCACTTGTCTTATGCGTTGACCACCAACCACCGAAACGACAAGGCCCCCGGCGGCTCCGACGAAATCCATGAGTACGCTACGGTGCCGGTTTATGGTAAGATGGCGCTATCGGAGGCGGATAACGGCATACGTCAATCAACCTTCGACATAGGTCAGACAGTTGCGGAGAATTTTGGTCTGACGATAGCAGACGGTGTGAGTCTATTGAAACGGATCTCACGATAATTCCGGCAAATTTGATAATTAAGGATCTTTACTAAACGGCGCATTTCTCCGCACTTTCCACAGGAGGTAGTCATGTGCGTCAAGAACAAATTTCTAAGTCGCTTAGATCTATTTTCATTTCTTTTATTGCTCGTTCTGGCCGTTTCGGGCACGATCACCGCTCAGGAGATTGATTATGCAAAACGTGAATTAAGCGCCCCGCCGCAGGTCAAACAGAAACTCACCGATCTTCGGACTAAGATCCAACAGCGGAAACTCAATTACACGATCGGTTACACCACGGCTCTCGATCTTCCGATAAAGCAGCTCACCGGATTAAAGATCCCGAAAAATCTACGTTCTCTCGTCATTCAACAAAACACCAGAGCAAAGCAGATGCTGAACGCCGATGAGGTGCTCCGGCTCGATTACGAAAAGCGTGCGGGGGTGCGGGCACACGATTTCATTCTCTCTGCGTCGCCGTACCTCACGGTATTTGACTGGCGCAAGTTCGGCATAGTCACGCGCGTGCAGAATCAGGGAGGTTGCGGCAGCTGTTGGGATTTTGGAGCTCTTGCCGCGTACGAATCCAGCTATCAAAAGCGTAACGGCGAAAAGTGGGACCTTTCAGAACAGGAAATACTCGATTGTGCCAAGGTCGGCAGCTGTGATGGCGGATGGCATACAAGTGTTTTCGATTATATGATCCCGAAAGGAACACTGCTTGAGTCAAATTATTCGCCGTATATCGCTGCAACCAATCCAAATTGCGGCCTCGCACCCGGCTACGCTTCGAATTTTCAGGTTGCCGCTTGGGGAAATGTGACAGACGAAGCGATTCCCGGAACAACCGCGATGCGTATGCCAACGGTCGCGGAACTCAAGAACGCGCTTGTCCAATATGGGCCGATCGCCGTAGGGCTCTGGGTGACGGATGATTTTCAGGCCTATACCGGAGGTGTCTTCGAGGAATGGCGGGCTCCCGGTGCCGTCGTAGATGGCTTGACCGTCCAGTCCGACGGTTCGCTGATGGGCCCGTATGAAGGCCAGACCGTTTATGCCGCCAATCATATCGTCCTGCTTGTTGGTTGGGACGATTCAAAAGGTGCGTGGCTGATCAAGAACTCGTGGGGAACCGGATGGGGTGAGAAGGCCGGTTTCGGTACGGAAAGAGGCTACGCCTGGATCAAATACAAAGCAGACAGCATCGGCGATTACGCCGCATGGGTCATGGCCGCGAAAAAGGAATGGTACAAACCCCAGATCAATACGCCGATCCGAAAGATCGAGCCGTTGATCAAACCAAAACCAAACGAGATCAAAAGACCGATCCTCAAACCATAATAGGTTGGATCGATCGTCGTTAGCTCCAAAGAGGCAGGACCCGTGTCAGGTTCGGCCTCTTTATCTTAATAGGATTTATCTTTACGTTTTTTCAGCCGGTTGGTTTAGAATTCTACTAATCTAGGTCATTTAGAAATATATGAGATCACCATTGCGTCAGGTCATTTATTTATTCGTCGTGTTCTCGATCTTGCTTCAGTCTGTTGCTGCGCAGGCTACGAACGATACGTTGTCGGCGTATAATGATTCGCCATCGCAATTACGGGGTGTTATCGAGAAATTTGATGAGGACCGCGGGATACTCAATCGGTACTATTCAGCACCAACCTCAAGTAATAGATCAACTCGCTTCAAACAGCTGTACGACGATCAATTTCAGCTATTAAACGGCCTCAGCTTTGATATGCTAAATCACAGCGAACAAATAGATTACCTGCTATTTAAGAACTTACTTGAACATGAGCGAAAGGAGCTTTTGCGCGTGGACCGACAGCTTGCCGAAACGGCGGGACTGATACCTTTTGCCAAGACGATCAGCGATCTCGAAGACACACGACGCAAGCTGGAGTTTGCCGATCCGGCGAAGTCCGCAGCGTTGTTGAACGAACTTGCCAAGACGATCGACGCTACGCTGAAAAGTGCGCAAGCGGACACGAGCGGCCGAACACCACGCACGGTCGCGAACCGAGCCGCACGCACCGTCGGCGAACTGCGGAGTACGCTGCGGCGTTGGTACACATTCTATAACGCGTACGATCCGACATTCACGTGGTGGTGCGAATCCCCGTTCAAAGCAGCGGACGAATCGCTCGGCAAGTATCAAAACTTCATCGCTGAAAAGCTGGTCGGCATCAAGCCTGACGACAAGGTAACGATCATCGGCGATCCGATCGGGCGAGAAGCTCTGATCGATGAGTTGAAGTTCGAGATGATCCCATACACGCCCGAGGAACTGGTTCAGATCGCGAATAAGGAATTTGATTGGTGCATCGCCGAGTTTAAAAAGGCGTCACGTGAGATGGGCTACGGCGACGATTATATGAAGGCCATCGAGGCCGTCAAGCAGAAATACGTCGAGCCGGGCAAGCAACCCGAGCTGATCAAAAAACTTGCCTACGAGGCTATCGAATACGTCGAAAAGAACGATCTGGTGACAGTGCCAAAGATCGCACGCGACGGCTGGCGAATGGAAATGATGACGCCCGAGCGGCAGCTCGTCGCTCCTTTCTTTCTCGGCGGCGAGACGATCCTTGTCAGCTATCCGACCGACGGCATGACCCACGAACAAAAACTGATGTCGATGCGCGGCAACAACCCGCATTTTGCCCGTGCCGTGACGCATCACGAGCTAATTCCGGGCCATCATCTACAAGGCTATATGTCACGGCGATATCGCGAGTATCGCGGCGATTTTCGGACGCCTTTCAATACTGAGGGTTGGGCGCTTTATTGGGAGTTCCTGCTGTGGGACCGCGGATTTAACAAAACGCCGGAGGATAAGATCGGCGCGTTGTTCTGGCGTTCTCACCGCGCGGCAAGGATCATTTTTAGTTTGAATTTCCACCTTGGCAATTGGACGCCCGAGCAGTGCGTCGATCTGTTGGTAAACAAGGTGGGCCACGAACGTGACAACGCTTTGGCAGAAGTAAGGCGCTCATTCTCAGGCGACTACGGGCCGCTTTATCAAATGGCGTATATGATGGGCGGGCTGCAGTTCCATCAGCTGCATCGAGATCTGGTCGATACAAAAAAGATGACCGACCGTGATTTTCACGATGCGATCCTCAAGGAAGGTCCAATACCGGTCGAGATGGTCCGTGCCATTCTGACCAAGCAGAAACTGACTCTCGATTTCACGCCGAATTGGCGTTATTACAAGCTCAACTAAAAAAAAAGGCCCCGAAATTTGACCAAAACACGAAGTGGGGCCGAGGTCCACAAAAGGTAAATCATGAAAAATCTAATTTTGAAACTAACGGTGATCGGTGCGGTAATGGTCGCTTCGATCATCATGTTGTGTGGTGCGGCTCAGGCACAAACGCAGGACAAACAGGCGAAGAAGACCGGTGCAGAGATCGCAAAGGCATTTGAGCGGGGGCAATTGCGAAAGCTTGATGTCAAAGATCTGCTCAGGGGAAAGGTCAAATTGACGATCGAGAATTCTATCGGCGATCCGGAATTTGAGTATTACAGCTTCGGTTCATTTGCCGCCATGGGACGCTGGATCAAAAAACAGGAGTTCGACGGCCTGCCGAATAAAGTCGCCTGGCCGCTGGTCGGTTGTCGAAAGGGCGTTTGTACGTTCTTTCGCGATGGCGGAATCCTGCACAATCAGCTTTATCTGAAAAAGGTGACTTATGGCTATCGCAATAAACGAATTTACATCCGCGGAATTCAATTGCTCGCCGGATAAGTGCTTTCCGAAACTTTATTGTGATTGGTTCGTAATCAAGATTCGGCTATTAACATGAGAAGACAAGTATTTCGACATCTACAACTAGTTATTATTCTGTTCGCCGCGTCGTCATTCGGCTTCGGTCAAAAGGCCTCTTCGGCGGCCGTGAACGAACGCGACGTAAGAGCGCAAATGCAGTTTCTCGCAGGCGACGCCCTGCAGGGACGCGGAAGCGGCACGATATTCGAGCGGATAGCGGCCGAGTACATTGGGACGCAGTTCATGCAGTTCGGCCTTGAACCTGCCGGCGAGATAGGGCCTGACGGGAAGCAGACATTCGTTCAAACCGTCACGGTTCCTGGCCGCGAAGCGGTAACCGATGTAAAGTTTGTCAATGCGTTCGCGAAACCACCGGTGTTTGGCACCGATGTGATCGTTTTCGCGATGAACTCGAAGCAGATCTCCGGCCCGCTGCAAAAGTTAAGGCCCGGAACAGCGGCAACAAAGGGCTCGATCGTTCTGTTGATGCTCGGTCCCGACGACAAATTTGACCAGGCGATGATCGGAAAGCTGCAGCAGGACGGCGCCGGTGCTATTTTGATGGCGGAGACTTCGGAGATCCGTGCGAATTGGAGTTCGGTCGCCGGCCGTAAAGTGAATATTTCACGCCGGGGACCAAATCTGCTCGCCCTGTCAAAGGATTCAGCGGCGGCACTTTCGACGGTCGCGGACGGTTCTCAGATCGAGATGACCGCGCTCACAGCAGGTGCACCGGCGACGTTCACGTGGAATGCGATGGGCAAGATCACCGGAACAGACAAGACGCTTGCCGCGGAGGTGATCCTACTGTCATCGCATCTCGATCATTTGGGAGTTCGGGAAAATACGCCGGGCGACGACAAGATCTTCAATGGTGCGGACGACGATGCTTCGGGTTCGGTCGCGGTGCTTGAACTCGCTCGAGTTCTCGGCAGCGGAGCCAAGCCAAAGCGGACGGTCTATTTTGTATGTTTCGGCAGTGAGGAAGCAGGCGGCCACGGAGCACGGCATTTCATCGAGAATATGCCTTTTGCAAAGGACAAGCTGGTCGCGAATCTTGAGTTCGAGATGATCGGCCGGCCGGACGCGAAAGTAAAGGCGGAGGAGCTTTGGCTGACAGGCTACGAGCGTTCAAACCTCGGGCCGGAACTCGCGAAACGCGGAGCAAAGCTCGTTCAGGACCCGCACCCGACGGAGAACTTTTTTATGCGTTCGGATAATTATCAGCTTGCAAGGGCGGGCGTGATCGCTCAAACCGTCTCCAGCTTTGGGCTTCACACGGATTATCACAAAGTAACCGACGAGGTGAAGACGATCGACTTTTCCCACATGACGCGCTCGATCAATTCTATGGTCGAGCCTGTAAAGTGGCTGGTCAATTCAGACTTCAAACCAGTCTGGAACGAGGGGATGAAACCGTAAGAAACATGGCCCGCGAAATGCAGGAAAGCGACAAGATCCGGGAATCTGTCCTTGCTTCGTGTGTTTTGTGGGCAAACTCCTATTTCGCGACTCGGTGGCCGAGGAGCGAGGTCGGGATAAAGATCAAAAGGCCCAAAACTGCAAACCATAACGGCTGGCCGGGCAGCATAAATAGATTCGCGACCATTCCCAACGTCAGGAAAGCTCCGATCACGATAGGAAGCGTCATTGACTGCGTTACCTGATGACTCATTTTGGTAACGATGAACCCGCCGGCAAATGATGCCAGAAAATAGCCGATCAATACGACAACATAGGCTCTCGCCGGACCATTTGCCATATATTCCGCAAGCTTTGCACGGTCAGCCATAACTTCGGCTGAGGGACGTGTGAGTTGGAGCGAATTAAGCATTTCGATGATCATCATCACCGCAAATGCGACGACCAATGCAACGACGACGGAAAGGATCTTTCTACCCATTTTGGAACTCCTTCTGCTGGTCTCTTTTTACCGGATGCTCTCTTTGTAAACCCAAATGGCAATTGAAGTCAAGCAAAATGCTGAACCAACACGGCAGCATTTGACGTAAATAGGCAAGGAGGATGAAAAATAATAAAATATCGGAGTCCGTCCGAGTATAATTGAGCGCTGATTATTGATTTCGATGACACCCGAACGCTGGCAGCAGATCGAGGAGATCTTTCACGAGGCACTGGAACTCGACGCGGCCGAGCGCTCACAATTCATATCCAAAAAAAGCAGGCGACGACAGCGAGTTAAGGGCCGAGGTCGAAAAGCTATTGTCGCAATTTGACGAGGCAAGCAGCTTTATCGAGCAGCCGCTGTACGACAGCGCCAAGAGTAATGTGCTGTCGGCGTTGCTCGATGACGTCGACGAAGATCCGATGGTAGGAACCGTGCTCGGCAATTACCGCATCGAACGCGAGGTGGGCCGCGGCGGAATGGGAGCGGTCTATGAGGCGTACCGTGCCGACGGCGAATTCCGTTTGCGCGTCGCTCTGAAAGTCGTAAAGCGGGGTATCGATACTGATTTCGTGCTGCGGCGTTTTCGCAACGAACGCCAGATCCTCGCGGCTCTCGATCATCCGTTTATCACGCGTCTGATCGATGGCGGCACCACGCCGGATGGGCGGCCGTATTTTGTGATGGAGTTTATCGACGGCCAAGCTCTCTATCGCTACTGCGACAAGCGGCGGCTGACCGTGAAGGAGCGGCTCGAGCTTTTTTGCCGCGTTTGTGAGGCGGTCGAATATGCCCACGAGAAACAGATCATTCATCGTGATCTTAAACCGTCGAACATCTTCGTTACGAATGACGGCCAGCCGAGGTTGCTCGATTTTGGTATCGCGAAACTGCTCGATCCTGAGATGGCATCGGACACGCTGCAACCGACGGCGACGGCGCTGAGAATGATGACGGTGGATTACGCCAGCCCCGAGCAGGTTCGCGGCGAAAAGGTAACATACGCGACCGATGTATACAGCCTGGCCGTGATCCTCTTTGAATTATTAACAGGTCGTCGGCCATATAAGCTAAAGAGCCGTTCGACGCATGATGTTGCCCGTGCGATCTGCGACGACGAGCCCGTCAAGCCGAGCGTCGCCGCAGACAGTGGGGATCCGGACCTTGACTCGGTCAAGGTGAACCCGTCGGCCGCGACGCTTGCCGGAATAGCATCACAGCGGCCCCCAATAGCCGAGCATTTAGCTGAACAGCTCCGCGGAAACCTCGACAATATCATTCTGAAAGCTCTGCAAAAGGACGCCGCCGGTCGATACGGGTCGGTCGCGGAAATGCGAAATGATATTGAACGCCATCTGAAAGGCGAAGCTGTCGCGGTTCAGCTTTCGTTACCCAAACCGCAAGCTTCGACCGCAGATCCCGTTGAGGGAGGGAAATTGGTCGCTGTTTTGCCGCTTAGCATCCTGAGCCCGTCGAGCGGCGAGAATACGGACGAAGCGTACCTCACCGTCGGGCTTGCGGATGCGATAATCACGCGCCTTACAAGCGTGCGGAAATTGACCGTGCGGCCGACGAGTTCGATCACGCGTTACAACGAACATCAGATCAATCCATTTCGTGCCGGCATGGAATTGGGAGTCGAATTTGTCCTTGACGGTCGAATCCGAAGGTTTGGCGATCGCTTGCGGATATCGCTTCAGCTACTCGATGTCAAAAATGTGACGGCGATATGGGCAGGACAGTTCGATGAGAATTTGATCGATGTTCTGGAACTCGAAGACGCGATCGCTGAACAGGTCGCCGCGGCTCTGATCCCACAGCTTACCGGTGAAGAGAAGCAAAAGCTAGCAAAACGCGGGACCAACGATCCCAAGGCATACGAGGCCTATTTGCGCGGGCGTTTCTATTGGAATCAATTCACTATAGCGTCATTTGGCAAAGCGATCGAAGCCTTTAAGGAAGCGGCGATGATCGATCCGGAATACGCACTTGCCCACGTCGGGATCGCGGATTTTTATATTTGGGCCAACATATATGGCCTGATCCCGGCGAGCGAATACCATCACAATGCGATCTCTGCGCTTGAGCGGGCATTGGCAATTGACGATCAATTGGGCGAGGCTTACGCTTCGCTGTCACTGATCACAAATAACAACTTTCGGCCTCTTGAATCCGAACGGCTAATGCTCAAGGCACTTGATCTCGTTCCGCATTATCCGCACGCGTATGAGTGGTACAGTGCCCTTCTTGTAACGACCGGCCGGCCGGACGAAGGGATCAGTGCCGTTCGAAAGGCCGAGGATCTGGATCCGATGTCGTTGCGAACCAAAACACTCGTCGCCTGGACGATCTATCAGACCGGCGATTTTCATACTGCACTTGAGAAGGCCGAAGAGATCATCAGCCTCGACGACAATTATCCGCAGGGCCATTTGCAGCGTGGATACGCGTTGATCGAATTGGGACGAGCCGGTGAGGCTGTCAATGAGATCGAGCGGGCAATGGAGTTGATGCCCGGCTCAGCGATGGCGCAATACTATCTGTGTTTTGCCCTCTCGGCCGCCGGCCGCCGTGATGATGCAATAAAGCTTGCCGACGAGATGGAGGCCTCAGCGTCGGCCGGTTATGTGAAACCAATGTTCCTTGGCCTCTCACGGGTCGCGACCGGACAATTGGATGCTGCCTTCGAGTACCTGAATATCGCCGTCGATGAACATGACCCGTGGATGGTATGGCTCACGACGGAGAAAAAGCTTGATCCGATCCGATCCGACCTCCGATATGCGGAACTTGTTGCACGGACAAGGGTCGACGAAGGTCAAATGACCGATGAACCATTGCGGGGAAGGACCACGGGCGGAACTCGTGCTATTTACGAAGCTCCGACAATTCCGGTGCCGGAAATGCAGACCGGCAGCTTGCCGGCAAGCTTTGGCCGACGGCATCGAGTGAAATTTGCGGTCGCCGGGATATTAGCAGTTCTATTGTCGATCGGATATTTCACGGGATTCATATCGTTTTCGGTAAGTCGCGGCAATCAGATGGTGCTTCGGCCGATCTCGACATCTCCGCGGGCGATCGCGGTACTGCCGTTCGAGAACGCGACCGGTGACGCGGCAAATGACTATATTTCGGACGGTATGAGCGACGCACTTAATAACAGGCTCAGTACATTTCCTGAGATCCGAACAGTTACGCGTGCGTCGGCGTTTCGTTACAAAGCTAATCAAATGGACCCGCAGGAGATCGGCAGGGAACTGGCCGCGGACAGCGTGCTTGTTGGCACGTTGACCAAAAAGGACGATGAGTTTGTGCTTAATACACAGCTTATAAATGTTGCAGACGGCAAGCGGCTTTTTTCAATGTATTTTGCGGACAAGGCCGACAAGATACTTTCGCTCGAAGGCGAAATGATATCGCTTACGATCGAAAAGCTTGAGCTTAAGGCCGACGGCCGGACCGCGATCGCAAAGAAAAGCTACACCGAAAATAACGAAGCCTTTTCGCTTTATTTGAAGGGCGAATTCAGCCGACAGAAGGGAACGCCGGCGGGTACGACCGAAAGCATCGAGTTTTACAAGAACGCACTCAGCTTGGATCCTAACTACGCGCTTGCGTATCAAGGCCTTGCTCTGGCGTATCGATCGGCACCTGCGTACGGATCAATGACGCCGCAGGAAGCATATTCACGTGCAAAGGAAGCAGCGCAAAAGGCATTGGCGATCGACCCGACGCTGAACGCCGCTCATGTTTCGCTGGCATCCGTAAAGGCGACGTACGATTGGGATTTCGAAGGTGCCGAACGCGAGTATAAACAGGCGATCCAGCTCGGTCCCAATAATCCGGAGGCTCATAATTCGTACGGCAATTTCCTCGTTGCAATGGGCCGGACCGACGAGGCTCTTAATGAACTGCGAATCGCTCAGCAGATCGATCCGTTGTCGCTTAATATCCCGACAAACATCGGTTGGGCCCTGTATATCGCAGGTCGAAATGATGAGGCTCTGACGCAGATCAGGCAGGTACTCGCGCGCGATCCGTCGTTTTCGCGGGCGTATATGAACCTCGGCGAAATATTGCAGGAACAGGGCAAATACGATGATGCGATCGCCGCTCTGCAGAAAGCAAAAGAACTGTCGAAAGATCCGCTGGCGGATATGGCCCTTGGCCATGCCTATGCAGTTGCGGGACGACGGAATGAAGCTGTGAAAGTAGCTGTCGATCTGGAGCAGAAAGTGCTTCAGAAGCAGGTCTCGCCGTTTTTGCCCGCGGTCGTTTATGCCGGCTTAAATGAAAAAGACAAGGCATTTTACTGGCTCGAGCGTGCCTTTCAGGAGCGTTCGAACTGGCTGACCCTTATAAAAGTGGGCCGCCGTATGAAGAGCCTTCACAGCGACCCAAGATTTGACGATCTGTTGAAGCGGATCGGATTTTAAAGAACCAAGAAATACTATTTCCCGCTGGCCGCTCTTACAGACAGCCTCCCTCTCAGGGCATCGAGCCGGAGCCTTATGATGCTTATGGAGCGCCTAAATGTCCGCCGAGTTTAAGTAGTGTAAGATGTTTGTCGCGGCGACGGCACGGACCTTGTATTCGTATTTCTGTCCGGGAAATATGCGCGGGTCGATCAGGCTTGAGACTCGTTTTCGGGGAACGACCAAACGTGTATTTTTCACCCCCGCGTTCGAATTGTGGTACGTACCACAATTTCATCAACAAAATTGCGAAAAATGCCGTAAAAATGCGTTCTGCGACAGTTTTTAAGGGGGCCAGCGACAATGTTTTAGGGGGCTTGCGACAGTAAAAAACGGGGTCAGCGACAATAAAAAGACCCCCAGCGACAATCGTAAAACGGGTATAAAAAACTGTCACCTGCCGCCGCTGCGGTCAAATTAAACCAAACACCCATCGCCGCCCAACCTTGTCATTCAAAAGCGCGGTCTACAACTTCCCATCGCCGCCCAACTTCGCACCCATCGGGTGCGAGAGTATCGGCGGCGGTGCGACCGAACCACTCAACTACTTTTCACTTCGCGCCGAGGCTAAACTTTAGGCTCAGGCTTTGGTCTTGCGGGCGATAAGCCAGCCGACAAAAATGCCGAGTCCCATGCCTACGCCAAAGGTGATCCCGACCGATGCGAACGGGTCCTTTTTAATTCGATGAGCCGTGTCCTCGACCAGATCTTCGGCAGCATAAACTCCACGTTTGACCATTCGCTTGGCGTCAACCATGCCGTCTTCGATAGCGAGCGTTGCCCGTTCTTTCAGACGATCGACGTTCAATGCCGCCGGCACGATCCGCTCGGCCAAGTCAACAGCATTTTTCAAAACACCGTTCTTCTTATCTATTATTTCGTTTGCTTGAGCTAACATTTTATCCTCCTTGCCGTGTTGCTAAAACGGCCTGATATTTGTTCCCTCGATAATAAGGCGCGCAAGTCACGTGCCGAATGATAATTCGTTCAAGAGCCCCATATTTGCTGGTTCAGTTGGCTTGACGAGGCGAGTTCTCGCAGGCGGGTATGTAAAAACTCGCGCCCCGTTCGGGTTTGGCCGCTGATCCGTCCTAAACGCCATAACCCGAGGCGTGAAAACGGCTCGTTTACTGGTCTTCGCAATGCGGCAAGTCGGGCACGGCGCTTGCGTTTTATATTTCTGAGGTGATGATATGAACAGCACAAAACGTTATACAGATCAGACCTTTACTAAGCGCGTCGATCATGAGGGCGGTGCCCGGCGGGCGGCCATGAAACTCAGTGAGCCGGCATTTTGCCCGCGGTGCGAGTCGCTCTACAGTGACGGGCATTGGTTCAGTCCGACCATCGCCCGAGAAACTGCCAAGCACGAACATTGGCGGCCTGCGACCGAGGTAATTTGTCCCGCGTGTAAGCAGATCGAGAACCATATTGTCGGCGGTTATGTGACGATGAGCGGCGGGTTTATTGCGAAACACCACGATGAGATCATCAATCTCATTGAGAACGAAGCAAACCGGGCGGCCGAGGACAATCCTCTGTCGCGGGTCATGCAGCTCAGCGACTCCGGCGACAAGACCATAATCGAAACTACGACCGAGCATCTTGCCCAGCGTTTGGGTCATGCTCTTAACAAGGCGTATTCCGGCGAGGTCAAATACGATTTCTCGCATGAGAACAAGGTGGCGAGGGTAAACTGGCATCGCGACTAGATCGCGGTACCGAATTTGGGTGACAGGCAATACTGTGCCGACGAGAGTAAGCAAACAGCTTAATGGCAAAAACATCAACTGATCCTGTTTGCGACACTCAGCGGCCCGGTGGCGGCTTGAGTTGTGCTTACGGGAATTCACATAGCGTCGACGGCCTCATCATCGCTGATGAACTCGGCGTGGATATCGCCGCCGGCCTCTCTTTTAAAGAAGCGGACAAACGTCTAAAACGAGACGGTCCAAACGTTCTTGCAAAAATATCAGGCCCGGGGTTGTTGCGGGTTTTTCTAAGGCAGTTCGCCAATATTGTTGTCTGGCTTTTGCTTGCCGCAAGCGTCGTCGCGTGGTTTACCAACGGCATCCCTGAGGCCGTCGCCATATTTACGGTGTTGATCATCAATGCCGTTGTCGGCTTTGTGATCGAATGGCGTGCCGGAAAGGCCATCGATGCCCTGAAAGATCAGACCCGCATAGCCGCACGGGTTCGGCGTGGAGGATTGGAAAGTGTTGTCGACGCCGTTAACCTCGTCGTCGGGGACATCGTCATTCTGGCGGCCGGCGACCGGGTTCCTGCGGATGCCCGCTTGCTCGAAGCCGTGAATCTACAGGCCGACGAATCCGCCCTGACCGGTGAGAGCTTTCCCGTTTCCAAATCTATCGAGTCGGTCTCGTTTTCGTCGATCCTCACCGAACGCCTTTCGATGCTCCATCTCGGAACGATGGTGACGTCCGGACGTGCATTGGCGATCGTAACTGCGACCGGCCCGCAGACAGAGCTTGGACATGTCGGCCGGTTGTTGGCAGAGACCGAAGATGAACACACGCCACTCGAAAGACGTCTGGCGTGGCTCGGCAAGATCCTCGTCTATATAGTCCTCGCGATCGCGGTAATTGTGATGCTGGCGGGTCTTCTCCGCGGCGATGACCCGGCGATGATGTTGGAGGTATCGATCAGCCTCGCGGTGGCGGCAATACCCGAGGGTCTGCCGGCGATAACCACGCTGATCCTCGCCTTGGGCGTCCTGCGGATGGCCCAAAGGCGTGCGATCGTGCGAAAGCTCTCAGCCGTCGAGGCTCTCGGCAGCACGACCGTCATCTGTACTGATAAGACCGGAACGCTGACCGAGAACCGGATGACCGTGACGGAGTATGGGCTCGCAGACGGAAACGTGGTCGAACCCGGAGAAGGCGAAACCTCTAACGATATTCTGAAACGTCTGATGCTGGTCAGTGTGCTATGCAATGATGCGGCATTCGATAGCGATGCCTCGGGAAAGGAGACGGTAGGCGACCCGACCGAGATCGCTCTGCTGGTTGCGGCTCGGGATCTGCTTCCGGATATGGCTGCCGTGCGAGGGAGTTTTGAAAAGATCCGTGAGTTGCCGTTCGACTCGGCATCGATGCGGATGATCACCGTCTTTAGAGATCAAGCCGCCGGTACGCTGACCGCCATGGCGAAGGGTGCCCCGAGGGTCATCCTTGAGATGTGCTCGGAATACGCGTCGGGCAGGAAATCTGCCGAGGCACTCGACGATGCGGGGCGACAGCGGTTTCTGGCTGTCAACGAAGAGATGGCGGGACGCGGCCTGCGGGTGCTCGCGATCGCAGAAAAAGCGATGGCGGACGAAAGCGGAGATATCGACGTGGGATACACGTTTCTCGGCGTAGCCGGTATGAGCGATCCACCGCGTGCCGGGGTAGGCGAGGCGATCGAAGCTGCACGCTTGGCAGGTATTCGGATCGTAATGCTCACCGGTGATCAGGCGATGACCGCCCGGGCGATCGCCAGGGAGCTAAGGCTTGCCGGCGACGATGAGATATTCTCGATGCACGCCAGCGAGGTTCGGGATGCCGATGACGCCAGCCTAACTGAGGCAGCCCGACGGGTGCATGTATTTTCACGGGTATCGCCGGAGGACAAGCTGCGGATAGTCGAACTGCTGCAGAACGCCGGACAGATCGTCGCGGTCACCGGGGACGGTATAAATGACGCTCCGGCACTGAAAAGAGCGGACATCGGCGTCGCAATGGGAATGCGCGGAACCGAGGTCGCCAAAGAAGCGGCCGATATCGTGCTGACGGACGACAATTTCTCGACGATCATCAACGCTATCGAAGGCGGACGGATGATCTACGCGAATATCACCAAGTTCGTGCATATGATGTTTTCGCACAATCTGGGCGAGGTCCTGGTCATCTTTGTCGCGATCATAACCGGTCTGCCGCTGCCTCTGCTGCCGCTGCAGATACTTTGGATAAACATCGTAACGGACATTTTCCCGGCACTTGCGTTGGCGGTCGAACCGGCGTCGCCGTCAACGATGAAGCGATCTCCACGTTCATCAGACGAGAACCTTCTTTCGGGGAGCTTTCTCCTGCTTATCGGCTGGCAGGGAGTAATGCTCGCAGCCATTACGCTGAGCGCATATTTGTGGGCGCTAAACGAATACGGTCCGGGCTCTCATGCAAGAACGGTGGCGATGCTCGGACTCGTCGGTGTCCAGATCGGACATACATTCAACTGCCGTTCGCGAACGCATTCGGCATTCAGAGGTTTCTTTGGGAACCCATACTTGTTTGGAGCGATCGCAATAGTGATCTTGCTCCAGCTGTCGGCGATATATGTTCCGGCACTTGCTCAACTGCTTGGACTCGTCGAGCCCAACTGGAAAGATCTGATCGCCACGCTCGGATGCGTGATCCTTCCGATCGCGTTAGTCGAAATGTTCAAGTCTTTGCAGCGGCGGCATGCCGGTCGAGATGCGTGATTTCGAACTTTGGCTGGCAGTCGTTTTCGAGAACGCGAGTATCGCGCCCTTTCTCGATCGGTAATACACAAAGCTCTGAGTTACTTAGACCATTTCACAGTCAGTATGACCCAGAATGAAATGGGGTCTCACCCGTTCCGTTAGTTCCCGTATCGAGCCCACGCTCAAAATTGGGCCGCCGTATGAAGGGCCTTCACAGCGAACCGCGGTTTGACGATCTGTTAAAGCGGATCGGGTTTTAGAGATCTCGCCAGATACAAAAATCGGCTGCTGCTCTAAAGCGGCGCGTTTTGGGGTGATAAAAAATGTGTGTTTTTTCACCTCGGTTTCGAATTGTGGTGCGTACTACACACTCGACGATCGGTGGCCATAAAATCGCCATTTTTGCGCAATTCAAAAAACGTGTTTTAGGGTGTCGGAATGGGTGTCGAACTCGGCGGTTCATTAGGCACTTTTCGACCCCTGAAATATTGCTGTTTGTGAAAGATAGTGACCGAGGCCGAAAAGTGTGATTTCGATGATCTCGATAAAGTTGAACATCTTGAAAAGACATATTACCGCGATCACATTGCCGCCGAGGCATTGAATGTACGCCCCCCCGCGGGAAAGTGTCTATTATCCCGACGAATGCGATGAATTTGATCAGAGAGATCGTGACGATAATGGTCTCTGACGCAATTTCAGCATGCATTTGGCGGGAATTCGCGACCTTACAGGCGAGAGTGATCAAACGTCTGACCGGCACTTTGCCGCCGGGGATCGTGGACTGGGAAACGCGACTGTTAAGGAGCGTGCCAACGCGGGCTCTGTGGAATGTGTTCGCGTTTCCCCGGGGCTCACGCCACGGGGCTACATGCTGCCATCCGCTACACGGACTGCGGACTTTTCTATGAATTGCCACTAGGTTCTGGCCTCACGGATCGGCCAGTGCTAAAGCCGTAGCTAGTGGAACGGTAGATGGAAGTCTTGGGCTTTAGCCCAATGTTCGGCTAAAGCCAAGAACCTGTTGGAAGCAAACCACTAGCTAAAGCTAGTGGCAATTCATAGATCCCACGACCCAACCACGCCCCGCCGCCCGCCACTGCCCACCCCGCAAGCCGCCGGTGGTTCTGACTTACTTTTCCTTTCGATAACATGTTTCGCCTTTTTCGTTGGCGAGGCAGATGAATAGTTTGCCGTATTCGTCGGTCTTGGTGGTGATGTCGTAGGTCTCGCGTTCTAGGGTGTAGTTGCGCTCTTTGTTCGACGCGGGGCTGCAGCTGAAGGTCTGACGCCAAAAGTTTTTGGACGGAGTGAGCGTAAGGGTTGAGCCCTCGATGGAATATTTACCTTGCTTGTCGTTGAACAAAGCGGTCGTGCAGCCGTATTGGGTCGATTGCAGATAACCGACAAAGCTAAATCGCCCATCACCCCCGAACTGGTATTTCTGCGTGTTGCCGTTGCTCGGCGTGACCGAACCTGTGACCGTATTGCGGTCGCCGATCATCGACATTCCGCCCGTCGCCCAAGTGCCGTTAATGTCAGTTTGAGCATAACCTGACATCGCTGCCGCGGCTGTAAGTATCAATAGTTGGAATAGATAGCGTATTTTCATTGTGTTTCTCCTTTATTAAGGTTTGGCCCTTGAGGCCGTAGTTATTTATTTGGGAAGTTCCTCCAGCGACCACGAAAATCCGGCAAAGGACTGTTCGAGGTCCGTCGTATTTTCGATCTTAAGTTTCCATACGGACTTCGAAACCGGTTTCAGGGTAAACAGCATTCGCAATAGTTGTGACGCAAGCGGCGACGAGGCCAGGCTACGGCTGACAAGTGTTCCGTTCGGGTCTAAGAGCGAAACTGAAACGCCGGGATCGGCGATCAAGGTGACGCCGAGATTTGGTGCCGCTTCGACAGGCATATCGATCTCGACAGTTTGACGCGGTCCGATCTTGAGCTGTTTTGCAAACGTCTGCTCGACAACCGTGAACGGCGATTCGATAGCGGCTGCATTCGGGCCGGAAATGCGGCTCGTCACGCTGTCGCCAAATAATCCGGCGTAAGCATTGTCAGGTGAATATGCGTTCGTCAACAGATCGCTGCCGCCGTTTGAGCGTGAACCGCTATTTGCGCCGAAATTGCCGTTGTTGACCTGCCAACGCCGCCAGTCGGTCGGGTCATTCCTCACCGGAAGCGGATATGTTCGCTTTGGCCCCGTGACCAGGTGCGGCATGACGAAATTGCCAAAGTTCTTGGCGTTGACGAGTTGATAGTTGAAGTCATTGGCCTCGCCGTTTTCCGCGACACCATATGTCGCCGATTTGACGGTGACAAAGCCATCATTCCACTCGAGCCCGCCGCAGACGATCGGCACAGGATTACCGGCCAGGGCAGAGAGCTTTGTACCGCCGTTGTTGACGACGTACTTGTTAAAATCAAGCATCTCGTCATTGGTCAGTTCTTTCAGCGGACGCTGGTCATGTTTGAACATGCCGAGCTTTGCGACCATTACATCGATACAGGGCACGCCGCCATTCGGCGTGCCGAGCATGATGAGATGTTTGACGAGGGGGCGTGCATCCGGCAAGACCGGCATATGTTTCTGCAAATAGAGCCGGGCGACCAGTCCGCCCGTCGAGTGGGCCACGATATCGACGTGCCAGGCGTTCGATTCCAACTGGGCGTGTTTCACGTATTTTGCGAGCTGCTCGGCATTCTCGTAGACGGAGTAAAAACTCGCGTCGGTCCCGTTCCACTTGCCCATCCGCATCGCCCCGTGCTGCGGTTTGCCGCCGACAAGATAGGCCTTCCACTGATAACTGTGACGATCTCCCATCAAATTTTGATAGAGCGGATCCCAAATATTGTGATCGGAGTACATTCCGTGAGCGAGAACGACCGGTTTGGGTGCGATATGAAGCATCTCTTCCTTTTCGTCCTTCTTCTTGCCGGCCTCGGCGAGTTCGGCCTTGATGCGGTGAAAAAGGTGCGGACGTCCGTCGTCGAACCAAGCCTGGCCATCGCTGTCCCAAATGAATTCGAATTCACGTTCCTCGCCCGCGTCGATCTTGAACGAGATTTGGGGCTCAGGCAGCGGTTCGTCGGGGCGTGAGTAGTTGTATTTGTCACCCTTGTAGGTTTCCACGATCTTGAGATCGGCGTATTTATCTTCGGCTGACATATTCAGGACCTTTGCTTTTACCTTGATCCTGTTGCCGTCGATCGTGCCGTGCGGCATTTCGATCGCTTTCCAGTCCTCGAAGTTGGGAAATTGCGGATGCTCGAATTTCAGCTCGGTGATCAGCAGCTTTTGCGGGCAGCGTGTGAACCGCCAGGTGACTTGATAAATGAACGAACGAACCTGTCCTTTTCCGTCGTCGCCCCAGATCTTAGTTCCGGAAATGTGGTCGGGGTTTTGCGGGTTGAGCTTTTCGCCGGCGATCGAGAAAGTCTCGCCTTTGATCGAGAACGCTTCGTTCGTCGATCGGTCGTACGGAAGATTGTTCTTCGCCTGGCAATGGCCTGAGCGCGTTGTGTGTTCCTCACGTTTGAACGTGCCTTTCGCGTCCGGTAGGGCAAGGTTAAAACTGTAGCTGCCGTTGAGCTCATCGACACTCAGATTGAACGACCTAGCCGGCCCTTCGGCCTGAGCTTGAGTCTGCCGGTCGTCGGTGCCCTCGATGATGAACCAGTGCCCGTTCTCTCGCGAATTGCACGTGTCAAAGACCTTTTCCTGGCCCCAACTCAGATCCGTATCGGAGAATGCGACCTTTGAATTGACGACCGGGTTTTGCGGTGCGGTGCCGTCAACGACCGTTCGTGCCGCATAATCGTAGTTTCGCGAGGTCTTGTGCTTGATGCGGTCCATCGCCTTGCGGATGCCGGGCTCATCGGACTCGAGCGAATCTTTCAGCGTCTTTGAAAAGTTAACAACGCCGCTCCATCCGCCCTGACAGCCGTTTTTCGGCGTTCCCCATTTACCGGAACTGCCTCTTACCGTCCGGGTCGTTTGTCCGATGACCGCACTCCCGGTCAAGAAGTTGAGTAGCAATAGCGAGATCAGGATCTGTTTGAATATTGTGCGTTTCATTTTGCTCACCTTCGAATTTTAGGAACCGCGAGAGAGTTCGCTGCTCTTTGAAATGTAAGGCGAGAAGGAACAGGCGTTGGTATCAAAAAAATGCGGACCGTGAGGCCCGCATAGGTAAGTACAGTTGACAATAAGGTCACTGGGTAACCTCAAGCGTGTATAGCGACACCGTTATCGCCTCGAGATCGAGCGTGTATTCGCCGTCGGCCTTGAGATCAAGACTGAAGTATTTCTCCGGAGCATAGCTCCGGAAACTGCCGTCGGGAGCCTGAACCTTGAGCGAGATCGCTTTTTCCGAGCGGATGACGACCCGTGTTTCCTTGTTTGTGCCCACGCTGAGCGTGTAGGTATCTTTGCCTCCGTTGGCCAGGACTTCGTTGTAGAAGCTATGGTCATCGGCGGCATCGACGTGGATCGTTCTTGTTTTTGCACCTTCGAGCGTCACGGGAGCCGCGAGAAGGGAAGTAGTTGAAATGACCAGGGAAAGAGAGATGATCGGTAGATAATTACGGATTGTTCGAAACATATGATTTACCTCACTAAGTATGTATAGGAAGGCCGAACAGGCCTTCGACTGCCGAAATGGCGGGTTCGAGACCAATCTTAATGAAAGATCAGGTACGAGACCCGATCGAGCGACGAAATTGTCCTCAATGTTTTTACGCAGATAATTGCGGGAAGTTTGCAAAAATTGACCAAAAAGCCAATTTGGTCAATGTGGCCGGCGTGATCGACATCAAACCGGCCACCCATGCGTTTATTTACCAACTGTGTCGACGATAGCTTGGGCCGCTTGTTCGACGACCGTCGAGATAATATCGTCGCCGTTCGATTTGGCCTTTGCTTTGAACTGCTTGGCGAGTACCGAGCTGTTGTTCGCGGTCGAAATGATGGCGAGGTCGAGGGTCAGTTCGTCCTTTGACTTGACGTTTCCCGAAAGCGACGTTGCTGAGACGATCGCAGTTGTTGCCATTTGTCCGGCAATGTTCCCGACCGTGCTGCCCGTCGCTCCGATGCCGGTCTGGCTCACGACAGAGCCGAGCATTTTGCCAAAGCCTCCAAACCCTCCGCCGCCGCCTTTCTTGTGTGAAGCAGTTGCGGTCAAAATGTAGTCGCACTCTTTCTGCTTTGCTTCGTCAGCCTGAGCTGAGGCGAGTTTTGCTTCGAGCGGCACGATCTCTACCTTGGTGCCTTTGAGATAAGAACCGAGCGAATTTTGGATAGCGGCACTAAGATCGGCGGCCGTGATGCCCTCGCCGACCGCTCCGGTCTTGACTCCGGCGAGTCCGATACGGACCGTGCCTTCTTTCTTTGCACCGACCGAGGTTGGTGCGTCGTTGCGAAGATCTGCGGCGTTTCGAATACTCGAACTCATCCCCGAAGACGATGAGCTGCTGCTGCCGGAGCCGTTGATTGGTCCATTGTACGAAACGCCGGATGTGCTTGATGCCGTGTACATTTCCGATGCCGACTTAACTTCGCGATAATCGGCCGGTGCTTCGAAAAGGGCCTGGTCGAGGGTTGCTTTCGAGAGTTCGACGACTTCCTGTGTCATCGAGAAGCTCTCTTTGCCGCTCGCATCGAACGAGGTCATCTTCTGCCACAGTGGATATCCCGATTTGCCTGTACCGAGCGTTTTCTGCACGATCTTGTCTTGACACCCGGCGGACTTGCCGCCGTTATTTCCGTTGTATTGACGCGTCTGTGTGCAGGCGATGCCGAATTCGGCGTCGATCACCCACATGTCCATTTCCATTTTCGTTTTGGACGGGAGACAAGCGTCCGCCGATGAATCGGTCTCGATCGTCTGGATGATATGTCGTGCTGTGAAGCCGAACATCTGTTTGCGTTCGCCGGTGTCCTTGATCGTCGTTGTGACGGTCATCGTGCCGCCTTTGGTAACTGGGCCCGACTGTCCGGTTTTGACCGCTCCGGGGGTGCTTGTTCCGTCGTCGTAATAGGTTACCGTGTAGGTCTTTGTACCGGGATTCATCTGCAGATCGCGACCGAGGTCACACTGTGTAAGCGAGATCATCGTTCCGCCCATCATTTCGGTGCGTTGGCGTTTCCCTTTGATGTAGGTCGTATTTTCCATCGTCTGGCCGCTCATGGTCTGTTTGATCTTGACCTTGGTGTCCGCCAGAGCGGAGCCCGAGACCATTAAGATCGCCGACATTATGTATAAGATCGTGTTTTTCATGATTGCTCTCCTATCCTCTTTTATGAATTAAAGTCGGCGAATGCCGCCGTCAACAGGTAAGGCGAGAGTGGCTGAAAAAAAGTATCAGCGGCTAGCAAATATTCTCTTGCCATGGAAACGGCGAAGTGCTAAGTTCCATATGCTGAATGAGTATTGAGAGGAACGAGCAACAAATGAAAGTAGTTTTGAAGACCGCACTTTTCTTTATCGGAATAATATTTTTCACCGGCGGAGCTTGCCCGTCGAATGACACAACGCCATCGAATAAGGTCGAGCAGACCGAGATCTATCAGAGTTATTCGATCGCACAGAACGGGCAGAATTATGACGTGACAGCTTATTTCAGAATTGGCGGCAAGACCGGGACGACACTCGCATTAAGCCCGCCGAGCAGCGTAACGTTCAACGGCCAGCCGATGAAGGAGAATCTTAATACGACATCGGGAACCTACTACACCACCACGGTCTCGAATAAGACAGTCGAAGGCGTCTTTGCGTTCACGGATCGAAACTCGAAGACGTATACGAATAAGATCGATCTAACGAGGATCGGTTTGACCCCGGCAAAGCTCGCGGTCAACGGCACGACGCCGGTCGCAGTTCCATTGACCGGTACGCCGCCGGATACTGCAGTTCTGAATTTGGAATTGAACAACCAGATGGTGATCGTCAGCTCGGGTCCGGGCGATATGGCCGAGGCGTATTATGACAAGGCAAGGAACTCGATCGTCGTGCTGCCCGCTGCATGGACCAAAGCCGCGAATGGAACGGTGGCGATCGATCTCGAGGTCGGCAATTCGATCTCGACGCAGCAGGGAACTCAGCTAGGCGGCGATATGACGTTTTCTTATGATTCGGCTCCGATCAGTGCGGCTCTCGCTAAGGCAAAAGCTCCTGTGAAAAAAGCGTCAGGAAGCACGACCGGCGGAAAATAGAATATTGGTTGCAATGGAGAGATCGGCCTCGGCCAGTTATTTCTGACGTGACCGAGGCCGTTGCTCATACATTTTTCTGGTTAACCGACCAAGCCTGCATAGTTGTCAGCATACTTTGGCGGCATAGGTGACTGGAGGAAATTTGCCCAATTTTCCGGCGTTGCCATGTTCTGATAGGCCTCGGTCATTTCGGGTGTATTTACCTCGAGCATAAAGCGGTCTTCGATCCAGAATTCGATCAATTGAAACAGTCCGCGGCCGCGGTTTGCGGTAAAACAGCGCCAGCCTTCGCGCTTGGCGATCGCCTTGATCGATTCTTCGTCGAGAGGCGAATTTATATTGAGGTGAACAGAGCCGAAGAGCGACGGTTCGTTTCCCGGAAGGAACGTGCCTTCGAAATCGTCGGTTCTGGTCTCTTTGCTAAATGTCGCCTCATCGGGCAATCCGATCCCGGGCACGAGATTGACGTCGATAGGTACGAGCTCGACAAGCGTTCCTTTACCATCGTCAGCAAACGCCACATAACCGCCGGGGCTCGGCGGGAACGGAAATGCGTAGCCGCCCCAAAGCTCGGCGAGAATATTGGCGACGTGTTCAGGGTTTTTAACTCCGAAAGAAATATGGTTGATCATTGCAGTTTCTCCTAAGTATGAATTTCGAACGAATAGCGTCCGTCGATTGTTAAGGCGAAACTGGATTGAAAAAAGTATCACGACTGGAGTTGCAAGCATCCCCGCTTGCCCTTTATCTGGGTCGTTTTAGTTTTGTGAAAGCACTAATTTTCGAATATTTACGCAGGCAAGCAAGGATGCTTGATCCTCCAGTCATTTCGAGAGTTGCCCGTACAACCACGCCTTGGTCATTTTCCAGTGGCGTTTGACGGTGATGGATGAGACGCCGAGGACCTCGGCGGTTTCGTCCGTGGTGAGGCCGCCGAAATATCGGAGTTCGACGATCTTTGCTTTGGTCGGGTCCATTTTGGCAAGCTCGGTGAGGGCGTCATCGAGGGCGATGAGGTCGGCGGACTGTTCGTCCGAGGCGTCGATCTCTTCGTTGAGGGTCATTATTTGAAATTCGCCGCCGCGTTTTTCGGCGTTGTGTTTGCGGGCGTGATCGACGAGGATCCGCCGCATTTGGTTGGCCGCGACCCCGACGAAATGGGCTTTGTTCTGCCACGAGACCTGCGTAATGTCGACCATCTTCATATAGGCTTCGTTTACAAGGGCTGTCGGCTGGAGCGTATGATCGCTGCGTTCGCGTCGGAGGTAGCTAGCGGCAATGCGCTTGAGTTCGTCGTAGATCATCGGCAAGAGTTCGTCCACGACATCGCGTTTGCCGTCTGACAATTTGATGAGAAGATCTGTAACGCCGTGTGTGTTCATCGGGATGCCAATATTCTAACTTGATGCGGACATTAAAAACAATTTGCTATTAATCTACAATACGTGCATCATAGTAACTGTTAATCCTACTCTCGCGTACGAAAACGGTACGCGCTTCGTCTTTAGCGATTTTGGATAAGTTTGAGAGCGGGCCCTGTATAGTTAATTAGAAGTACGCTCTGTTAGTTTTTTGAGTATCCGAAATCCGTCCATCTGCCTTTAACAAAGCCACTTGTTCGATTCGACGCTTCTTAAGAATTCCCGAGAAGGGAAAAGGTAAATAAAAAAATGTCAATGAAATTATATGTAGGAAATCTTTCCTTCAACACAAGCAACCAGGATCTGAACGACCTTTTTGGTGCGATCGGAACTGTCGAATCGACAAACATCATCGAAGACCGCGAAACGGGCCGCTCACGCGGATTCGCTTTCGTCGAAATGGCTTCGCAGGCTGATGGCGAAAACGCTATCGCACAGCTCAACGGCAAAGAAGTCGATGGCCGTGAACTCAAGGTCAACGAAGCTAAACCGCAGGAAAACCGCTCAGGCGGCGGTGGCGGTGGCGGTCGCGGTGGTAATCGCGGCGGCGGCGGCTACGGCGGCGGCGGCGGCGGTGGATACGGCGGCGGCGGCGGCGGCCGTTGGTAGTTTGCAAAAGATCTAATAGATCTTAAATAAATGCCCGCGAGTGAAAGCTCTGCGGGCATTTTTTATTTTCAGGAGTAAAACCGGGCAAGCGTGGTACAATCAAGGAATGACACAGGGACTCGGACATTATGCTGATGCATACTGTTTTCACCTGCCGGAAGATGTTTGCAAGAAACTTGCCACCGGCCATTATATCTATTCGTTCGATTACGACTACACCGATCCCGATGCCGCACAGTCTCGCGACAGGCGGATCAAACTTAACTTGATCGTCCTGACGGGCCGCAAAGTTCCGACGCCGGCCGTAAGCCGCAGCTCGAAGAAAGCTGCTGCCGCACTCGAAGCCCTCGGCGGCGAAACCACGGCAGATGCCGCAGAAACCGAATCAGCGGGCTGAGTTTATCCGACCGAAACATCCTCACCTAAGTTCTTTAGCCTGGAATATATCTCGACCATTGCCTTTGTGTCCAAATGGCAATAGGCCTCGAGGTCACTAAATATCCGAGCCTTTTCGTCTTCGTCGAGTGTGGTCCAAGTTGCCGCCCGATACCAACTGATCGATGCCGTCATTCCGTCCCCGATACCGAGTTCCTTATACGAAAGTTCGGGAACAATGACCGGCAGGACCTTTTTGATCGAGCTGCTTCCCTTGAATTCCGGGTGTACGTAAAGATTGTCAGCGAAGATCTTCATCAAGTCGTATGTGTGAGCGTTGACGTTTGCAAAGAACTCGGCATATTCAGGAAACATAGCCGCCATTTCGTCATTTCGCGTTTTTTCAAACGGCTCATACCAGACAAAAACTGTACCCAGATCGCCAGCGAGATGTTCATACAGACTCGCGGCGAGGGCACGGGGCGGATCATTTTCGCTTGTCGCAAGAAAATAGTTGTGCTCGATATCGCCGCCTTCATCGCGGATCGTGTGCAGCGAATATTGAAAACACATCTGCTGAAACGGCCTTACGCCGTCAAACTGAGGGATAGCGTACGAGAATGTCTCGTAATCAAGAAAATGCAGCGGATATTCCCAAGATCCGATCTTCTCGGCGATCTTGTCGCGGTCGATATATGTTTGACCCGTCTTGGCCGCTGCCACATGGATCCTCTGCTTGTCTGACAGTTTGAAATCGTCAGGGACATCTCTGATGTCGATAATTTCCGCGTCGAGCAGTTCCTTCAACTTCGCCTTATTGATCCGCGAGATGTTGAAAACCGTATAGTCAGGAAGATCGGGAAAGTGGAGCTTAAGAAACTCGCAATTCAGCTTTTCCGCGCAGTGGTCGGCAAGTGATGGAGCAGGATCTGAATCAGTATAGGCCTTTGCGGCCTCGATCTGCTCTTCTGTGAATGAGATGATCTCCGCGACCTGATCGGTCACGTCATTTATCACGAAGAGCTGTTCGGGGTCGATATCTCCGTTTCTGATATATTCGCCGTTCATAGTAACTACATAACAACGTCCGACCTTGGTGCCGCTGCGTTCGGACACGATTTTCTGAAACGCGACGTCATCGAGATGCTCTTTCTTTACGGACGCCGATGACTTTATTTCATAGATCTCAGCGATGCCGCTCGTTCGATCGGTCACAACGGCGTCACTTCGGGCATAAAGATCGGCCGTTTGGAAAACGCGTTGGAAATCCACCGCCTTTGTCTCGTCGCCCTGAAATCTGGACAGCATTTTTACGTACCGTTCAACTTCGTAACCTTGCTGGCGGAGATGTTCGTGCTCGAGCGTGTCCGGCTGCTTTTCAGGCCTCGACGGCTGGAACGAAAGCCAGAATTCGTTGGGACACGTTAGATACTTCAAATAAGCGGTTTTGGTGAGACGGTCTTTCATTGTGTTTGACGTAGTTTACGCTTATCGTAGAAATAAATCATTTGGAGGATGCGGGAATGGCGAGTGGAGCTTCGATCTTCAGAATATTTATTCCGGTGACGGATTTTGATAAGGCGTTGATATTCTATCAAACGCTCTTCGCCGCCGAGGGCCGTCAGATACACGCTGGACGGCAGTATTTTGATTGTGGTTCGGTGATCATGGCCGTCATCGAGAATGACGGTACACCGATCGGCGATCACGTCTATTTTTCGGTAGCCAATCTCGAAACGTGGTACACACGAGCGAAAGAACTCGATTGCCTCGAGAAAATCGATATGCACGGAGGTCCGCTCGGCGAGATCGTTAGGCGGCCGTGGGGTGAGCGTTCATTTTATGCTCGCGACCCATTTGGCAACGGTTTATGCTTTGTTGACGAAAGTACGGTGTTTACGGGGGTTGATTGAAATGCTGATCTACGAAGTGACTGCCGTTGTTGATGAATCGATCGCTGACGAATACGAAAAATATATGCGTGAGCAGCATATTCCCGATCTGCTGGCAACGAACTATTTTGCGGCAGCATTTTTTGCGAAGAACGGAAATATGTACCGGATCGGATATCATTGCGATTCGCGTGAGGATCTCGAGGCATATTTTGCAAACCATGCCGGACGACTGCGGGCCGACATGGCCGCCCATTTTCCATCAGGTATCGAATTTTCGCGTAATGAACTCGAGATCATCGCTCTTTTCCCGGAGCCTTAACGGGCCGCGATTTGTTAATCTAAACCAGTGTTAGTTTTAGGAATAGAAAGCTCGTGCGACGAGACCGCAGCGGCCGTCGTGAAGGACGGGCGGGAGATATTGTCTTCGGTCATCTCGTCGCAAATTGCAATGCATGCCCCTTGGGGCGGCGTAGTGCCTGAACTTGCATCACGCGAACATTTAGAGAAGATCGAGCCGATAATTGTGGAAGCGTTGGAACGGGCTTCGATCACTCTCGACGATATCGATGCGATCGCAGTGACACAAGGGCCCGGACTGATCGGATCACTGCTCGTTGGGGTATGTTATGCCAAATCGCTGGCATGGGCACGAGACATTCCGTTCGTCGGCGTCAATCATATCGAGGGACATGTCTTCAGCGTTGCGTTCGAAAATCCGGAGGTACGGTATCCTGCTTTGGCATTGATCGTTTCCGGCGGGCACACGAATATTTTTCACGTGCGGGCGGAAGGCGAATACAAAGTTGTTTCGCGAACACGCGATGACGCGGCGGGCGAGGCTTTTGACAAAGTTTCTAAAATGCTTGGGCTCGGATATCCCGGCGGCCCGATAATTGAAAAGATCGCACTCCACGGCGATCCAAAAGCCGTGAAATTTGTCCAGGCGAAGATCTCGGACCGCCGTCCGGATCTCAGCTTTAGCGGCCTCAAGACAGCTGTCGCACGGCATATCCGTGAGAATCGTATCATTCCACTAAATGACGGTGAAGAGCCGTCAGAGGCTATCAGAGACCTCGCAGCAAGCTTTCAGGCAGCTGTTGTTAAGGCGCTCATTGGAACGATGGAGAATCTGGCCATCGAACTTCGGCCGAAAACAATGATCGTCGGCGGGGGCGTCGCGTGTAACCTGGCCTTGAAAGAGGCTGCGGAAGCCGCAGCTCGGCGTCTCGATCTACCGGTCTATTTCCCATCCAAACATCTATCAACGGATAACGCCGCAATGATCGCCGCAGCAGGTCATTATCATTTGAACAAAGGCGAACAGGCCGGTCTGCAAATGACGGCGGACGTTACAATGAGGCTGCAAAACATTGATAATGACGATGATTCTCTCCGCGGTCGCAACGTAAGGTACCGGCTTTAAGTTCATTGCAATATGCATCGCTAAATCGATACAATTCAAATAGACCTAAAAGTTTTTCGATCCTCTCCGCCGGAGCATCATTTGCTCATCAGATTCATTTCAAACTTCTTTTCGGTTATTATTGGAATACATTCGACTCAGTATCAGATTTAAGAATTCAGAAATGGGGAACTAAATGAAAAGATCATCTATTTTATTTGTTTTGGCTATTAGCTTGGCGGCTCTTGCGACGAGTATTTTCGGACAAGGCTCTGCATCACCACTGACCATTCGGTTGCAGCCCTTTTTGTCAGGGTTGAGCTCGCCTGTGCATATTACCAGCTCAAAAGACGGCACCAAGAGGCTGTTCGTCATCCAACAGCGAGGCCTTGTTCGTGTTGTGCAGCCCGGTTCAAACACCGCAACGACTTTCATGGACATAACTTCGAAGGTAAGTTCTTCGGGAAGTGAACGCGGCCTTTTGGGAATTGCCTTCCATCCGCAGTTTGCGACAAACAGTTTTTTCTTCGTCAATTACACCCGGCAGTCCGACGGAGCGACCATTGTAGCTCGGTACAAAGCGATCAACGGAAATACTCAGGGCGATGTCGCCAGCGAAGTAATTCTAATGACGATCGCGCAACCATTTTCAAATCATAACGGCGGGATGATCGCTTTCGGTCCGGATGGAAATCTCTACATCGGAATGGGCGACGGCGGTTCGGGGAACGATCCGGGCAATCGGGCTCAAAATATCAATGAACTTCTAGGGAAAATGCTGCGCATTACGCCAAGCACCGCGGAGCCAGCCCCAAGCCCCGCGTATACGATCCCGCCGACAAATCCGTACGCCGGATCGACCCCCGGAGCCGACGAGATCTATGCAATTGGAATGCGAAATCCATGGCGTTGGTCGTTTGACCGCAGCGGCACTAACCAACTTTATGCAGGCGATGTCGGTCAAGATGCTGTCGAAGAAGTTGACATTGTGACACTTGGCGGAAATTACGGTTGGCGTGTTTATGAGGGCTCTACCTGCACCGGACTCGATCCGACGCTTTGTACGCCGACAAGCTACACGATGCCAATATATCAGTATGCAAATGCCGGATCGCGTTGTGCTGTTACCGGCGGTTATGTCTATCGCGGAACTCAAAATACCTTGGTCCCAGGAACGTATATTTATGCAGACTACTGTTCCGGCGAGATCTTTATCAACGGTCAGCATAGTCCGCCATTGCTCGACACGCCGCGACTTATTTCTTCGTTTGGCGAAGATGACGATGGTGAAATTTATGCTGTCGGTCTTAGCGGGACAGTCGAAAAAATTGTCCGGGCTCGGGCATCAGCTGATTTTGATGGTGATTTTAAGACCGACACGGCTGTATTTCGGCCGTCGACGGGTGTTTGGTATTCGTACAACAGCTCGAACAACTCAGTTCGAATCCAGCAATTTGGTTTGAATGGAGACGTACCGACGAGCGAGGATTTTGATGGCGACAACATTTCGGATGTTGGCGTATTTCGACCTTCGACAAACGTCTGGTATGTCTATCGTTCCAGTGACAACACCGTTGATGTGACAGGGTTTGGGTCGAGCGGCGACATTCCTGCCCAGGGTGATTACGACGGCGATGCGAAGGCGGATCTCGCGGTCTTTCGGCCGTCGACCGGGACGTGGTGGATCCGTCGCACAACCAATCCGAATAATTTCCAAGCCGTGCAGTTTGGCCTCGCCGCCGACAAGCCGACACCCGGAGATTATGACGGTGACGGCAAATATGACATCGCCGTTTGGCGTGCCACAGATGGCGTTTGGTATCGGTTAAATAGTATCAACGGAACTTTTAATGCCGTCGCATTTGGACTTTCGGGCGACGTTCCGACACAGGGTGATTTCGACGGCGATGGCAAGACCGATCAGGCGGTGTTCCGCCCAACATCGGGAATTTGGTACCTCCTGCAGAGCTCAAGCGGCTTCTTTGCGACCAATTGGGGGCTCAATGGCGATGTGCCGACGGTCGGTGACTATGACGGCGACGGACGCGAAGATATCGCTATCTTCAGACCATCGACCGGTGTTTGGTATGCATCGCAAAGCACAAATGGGATATTGATCCGTCAATTCGGCTTGAATGGAGACTTAGCAATACCTGCATACGACGTACCGTAGTTAGGAGTCTATTTCAACACGGCGCGAGCGAGAGTCAACACATTGACCTCGAGTGCGCCGTGTTTCTTTAGCACCTTGGCACACGCCGACGCTGTCGCTCCAGATGTAAATATATCATCGACAAGTAAAACTTTTTGTCCGGCGATCAATTTCGGGCGAGGCACTTCAAACGCATTTACAACCGTTAATTCGCGAGCTTTTTTGTCCATCGCAACGCGGTGCATTGGCGTGTGCCTCACGCGGGCTAGACTGGCTACATCGAGTTTGATCGAAGTGTGTTTGGATATTATGGAAGCAAGAACTTCAGCTTGATTGAATCCACGCTCACTCTGTCGCTTTCGCGAAAGCGGTACCGGAATGATCAGGGTGGTCGACGAAAATTGACTTCGATCAAACGCGGCGAGCAGAGCCTTTTTCAAATACACCGGAACAAACGGCTGACTTTTGAGATGAACTGCAGAAACGGCAAGTGCCTTTTCGTATATGCCTGCGGCCCGAGCGGTATCGAAAAAATGATCTTCGCACTGGTGGCAATAAAGCTCGGTCGTGACGCCTGACTCATTGAAGAACGCTCCACATTTCCTACATAGCATTTCGCTGCCGCTGAAAAGGAGGGTCCCTGTCCAGCAAGCGGAACAGGCAACGCCGTTATCTATACTTTCGACACAGGAGTCGCAAACATGGCAGTACTGCGGATAGATGAGAGAAATCAGTGAGTTTTGTAGAGCGTTCAGCATAGTACAACGGCTCTATGCAAACTATTCGTCGTCCAGCAGGCCCTTTTCCAAAAGCTCTTGGCAATCGAGGCAATAACGCCCCCACGGAATAGCTGCGAGCCGCTTTGGATTGATCTCTTTTTCGCAATTTTGACAAGTGCCGTATTCGTCGTCTTCGATCCGGACCAAAGCCTCGTCAATAAGGGCTAGCTGCTTGCTCTCGTTTTCGGAGACGGCAAGCATAACGTTCTTCGAGTAGTTACGAACAGCCAGATCGACCGGATCAGGCGTCTCTGAATCATCTACAGAAAGGTCGTTGCCTTTTAGTTTTGCGATCAATAATTCGCGTTCGATCAACAGCTTTTCTTTGATTTCTTTTAAGTTCAATTTACTCATTTTTGGTACGGAAAACCCTTAATTATTGTGTAGGCTCGGTATAGTTGTTCCAACATTACAACACGTGCCATTTCGTGAGTAAAAGTCAGAAACGATAAGGATAACCTAAGATCGGCACATGCCGCAACTTCAGCCGAAGCCCCTTCCGCTCCGCCTATTACGAATGCAATTTCCCTGAAGCCGCGATTCTGCCATTTATCGACCTCGTCAGCAAGTTGGTGTGACGAGAAACTATGGCCTTCGACATCTAGCAAACAGACGAATGAACTCTGATTCAATTTCTGCAGAATGCGTTGTCCTTCTTCAGCCTTGCCGCCGCCGTCCTTGACCTCAACTACCTCGCAATTAACAAAATGTGAAAGACGCCGCAGATATTCATCTTGCAGTGCCTTGTAATTCTTGTCACGTGTTTTACCTACCCAGATAACGCGAAATTTCATTGCGGCTACCTTGAAAACTGATAACGATATGATACCCGAAGACTTCGACCCGGGCCGTCGATGCCCCATCCGGGGAGCCGATTTCTCCGGTCAGAGATATTTTCAAGATCGACAGAGATCCGATGACGTTCGTTGATACGATATCCGCCGCGGAGATTGAACAATGTATATTGAGGAATCGACGTAAAAAGCGGAACGGATGTGCTGTCGTCCACTATCAGTACTCCGTTTACCACAGAACCGATCGGCAGTAGGCGGTCTTGAACTTGAGCAAGGGTTTCGCCTGATGCGATCAATGTTCCGCCGGCCGACCCGCATTGGCCGTTCGAACCCGGAGTCGTTAAACCTCGGACGCACGCGCCGCGACGAAAGAAATTTTGGACCTGGGCCCGCGAACGAGCCCCGCCGGTTCGCCGGTCGGCTAGATCCAGCGAGGAGAGACGATCCTGCTTTCCGGCGAAATTGGTCGAAGCCTCGATCCAAAACGGCTTACTAACGGGATCATAACGAACGTGAAAAAATCCCATCGCAGGAGGCATTCCGCCACCGCCAAGATTTGGCGGAAGCTTTGTCGCCCTGTCTTCGGCATAAAGATATGAGAAATTGCCGCCAACTTTCCATTCGGATGTGATCTTAAACTCAGCCGTGATCTCAGCACCATAAAGACGCGAACTATTAAGATTGCTTTGTACCAAGACTGGCGACGTGGACAACGGGACAAATACAGCGCCATTTGCATTCTGACTCGTGATCGTCTGACTACCGAGTTGAGTGCCGACTGCCCCTGGAGGCAAGATCAACGCCTGTCGAACGATCATGTCTTCGTAATTGGTCAGGAAACCGGTGATGCTTGATTCAAAACGCATGTTCCGAAAACGCAGGCTGCCTTCGTAATTGCTGCTGATCTCAGACCGCAACGGTGAAACTGCTATACCGGTCGAAATGGCCGTGGCATCAGCGGTGGTGCCGATCGTTGCACCTAAATGTGCGATCGATGAGGCTGAAACCTGAAAACCGACGCCGACAAGCCCCAGTGACCCAAGACTGGTTGTGTTTGGAGCACGAAATCCGCGTGAATAATTAAAAGTGGCATTGAGTCCCTTGACGAAAGTAATAACCGCGCCGATGCGGCCGGAAAAGTCGGCGAATCGTCCCGAATCGTCAGGGAACAGCGGTTGACCGTTGACTGTGGGAGCTTCTCCGGCGCGCGATCGGTAAACTCCGACGTTGTACCGCAAAGCCCCGCTGACCCGCAAACGATTTGGAATTGCCTCAAACGCATGCTGTACGAACAGTCCGAAAAGGTCATATTTTGCACCGTTCGGGACCCGCGGTCGAGTGATGGTCACTTGGCCATACAAAGATGGCTCGGTTGTAAACGAAGAGGCACTGACAATGTCGCGGTAAATATCTCCGCCGAAAAGAAAATTGTTCCGAGCAAACTGCTTATCCAGGAAAAAGCTGCCACCCCAAGTCGTTGTGCGTTCCTTGTCATTTGTAATTGCCGCCAATGGATTGCCTTGGCCGCCTTGGTTAATTCGTTCTTCGCGTTGGCTATTAAAGGAAAATGTTCCAGAGAAATTGTCAAAGAAGCCTAGCTGTTGCTTGTAATAACGCAGGTACCCGAAATCAAGCATTAGGTTTCGCAAGTCAGCGATCAAATTTCCATCGCCGCCAAGAAGCTGATCGTAACGTTTGCCGCCGTCCTGCTGTGAACGCTGATATCGGGCACTAAAATGTTGATCGTCGGACGGCGAAAAGCTTAGTTGGAGAGTGCCTCCATACTGTGTAAATGAAGTGTCGGGCAGGCGTGTGCTGCCTATCGTGTCAGAGGGTAGCCCCAGAAATCGAGTGACGGCAGAATGTCCATCGATCCCCTCTCCTGGCCGCAAATCGTTAATGCGTCTGGCGACAATGTTGCCCAAAATCCCAAATCGCTTCAAGCCATAGCTTGCAAGGAGGTTTCCGCCAAACGATCGGTCGGAAGTGTTGAACGAGCTGTTATATTCGCCGTTCCAGGCGGGTTTTCCCATTCCAAAGACGGGCTGTCGCGAAATCAACTGAACGTTGCCGCCGAGACCGTCGGAGCCGAACTGTGCGGTATTCGGACTTCGTTGAATTTCTACAGAACGGATCGCTGTGGGCTCATTTAAATTAAAAAAAGTGTTTATGCCGCCACGCTGTGTAGAGTTTGTATAACGTACGCCGTCCACATAAACACCAACCTCCGTCAGTCCGCGTACCAATACGGATCCGATCGTCGGGCTTGTCCGTTGGAGCGAGACCCCTTGCTCTTCATTTGCAACCTGAGCGAGAACAGCCGTAGTTCGCTTCGATATCGTATCTTCGTTGATTATATTTATCTCGGCCGGTATGTTGATCCTGTCCTCAGCCGTATTTGCTTCCGCAGTGACGGTAACATTCGCTGTCGGAGAACTTATCTCCAAGATCAGATCAATATTTGTCGATAGTGAATCAATCTTGACTGATTTGGTTTGTGTGCTGAAGCCGGATCTGTCAGCTCGGATGACGTAGGTGCCGGGAGGAATATTTTCGTAACTAAATCTTCCGTCAGCATCAGTAACTGCGACTTGCAGTACTACTTGCTGAGCATTTAAAAGGGAAACGGCAACGCCGCTGATCGCCGCATCGGCCGGGTCTTTGACAAGTCCTGATAGGCTCCGGGCCGACTGTGCGAAAACCCCAAACGAAAAAAGGGCAAGGGTCGATACGAGAAAAAGAGTCTTCCTGATATCCATCCATCCCTCAGATGTTAGCCGGTAACGAGACCCTCTTGGCGTCGTGCCATAGACGGGTCAGATCGTAGAATTCCCGGGCGTCTTTGTCAAAAATATGAACGACAAAATCACCGTAATCGAGTAAGACCCATTCGGCGGAACTATATCCTTCGATCCGGACGGCATTCGAATTCAACTGCTTCTTAAGCTGTTCATTGATCTCATCTGCGATCGCCTGGACCTGACGCTGATTTGCACCACTGGCGATTATGAAAAACTCCGTGAAACTGGCGATGTCACGAAGATCGAGAGCGACCAAGTCGAACGCCTTTTTTTCACTGGCACATTGGATGGCGAGTCTAACTTCGGGGTCGAGGTCAACGAACGGAGTCGGCGGAACGGCGATTTCTATTTTGACGGCTTCACGCTGAAGCGATTTTTCTTGAATTTCTTCCATTAGTTATAAATCTGATATTTTTCGATATAATTTGCAACTTCGACAGGCACATCGCTCCGCCATGAACCGTCCAGATCGCGGATCTTCTGTCGTATCTCTGTGGCTGAAATGTCGAGGTTGACCGAGTCGGTAAGGTAGATCGTTCGATGTTGGTTGTTCGTCGTTCGTTGTTCAATGTGCGAAAACACACTCCTCAACGGTAGCCCTTCTGATCTTAGGTCGACAATTCGTGAGCGGATCTCGTCGGTAACGTGGTCGGTTGAAATAGGATGACCCGGTCGCGTGACCACGATCTGATTCGTCAGACTTAAAACCGTTTCCCATTCTCGCCACGAAGTGATGTCCATCCATGAGTCTGCACCCATGACGAAAAAGATCTCGTCACTTGGATAGAGCGAATTGAGCCGGGGCAATGTTTCGACCGAGTAAGGCCGTTCAGGCAATTCGATCTCTATCTTTGAAACCGAAATATTTGGATCGTTTACCGTTACAATACACAACATCGCGTAGCGGTCGTACGAGCTTGTAGGTTTTTTTCGCTTTTTGTGCGGGGCATGAAATGCCGGGATAAAAACGAATTCGTCAAGATTGAATTGAGTGATCAGAGCGTGAGCGATCGCAACGTGCCCATTATGCACGGGATCAAAGCTTCCGCCGTAAAATGCTACGCGGCGATCTTCGATCTCTAATGTGGGTGCGTTCTCGTTGACCATTCCTGTTAGACGACAACATTGGTCGCTATTTCACCGAGCCGTTCCTTCTCAGCTTTCGCCTTTGCCTCAGCTTCGTCACGATTAAATTCGTCGAGTGATACTGAAACGGCATTCACAAGTGCTTTGACGCCGACGTTCGTTACCGAAGAGATCTCGAAAAACGCCTTGCCATCCTTTTTAGCACGCTTCTTGAGCTTCTCGAGGCGCTTTGGGTCGTCAAGGGCGTCGATCTTTGTAGCGACAACGATCTGCGGCCGAGCGCCAAGTTCTGCGTCGTAATTTGTCAACTCGCGATTGATGATCTCGTAGTCCTTAACGGGATCGCGACCCGAAAGTGAGGAAACGTCAACGAGGTGCAGAATCAACTTGGTTCGTTCGACATGCCGCAAAAAACGGTCGCCGAGGCCAGCACCGTCCGATGCTCCCTCGATCAAGCCGGGAATATCGGCAACGACAAAAGTGCGAAAATCACCCATGTCGACCACTCCAAGATTTGGCTCAAGTGTCGTGAAAGGATAATCCGCGATCTTTGGTTTTGCCGCCGAAATGACGGAGATCAATGTCGATTTACCAACGTTCGGAAAACCGACGAGGCCAACATCTGCGATCAGCTTTAATTCGAGCTGAAGTTCGCGTTCTTTTCCAGGGCGGCCCATGTAATGGAATTTTGGTGCTCTGCGCGTCGGTGTCGCAAAATGAGAGTTGCCCCAGCCGCCTTTGCCGCCTTTCGCCGCGAGATAGCGTTGTCCGGCCTCGGTAAAATCAAAGAGCAACTCGTTGGTCTCGGCATCGAAAACCTGCGTACCGACCGGTACTCGCACGACATGGTCTGCTCCGTCCTTGCCATACCGGTTCGAGCCTTCGCCGTGGTGGCCGCGTTCCGCCTTGTGTTCGGGGTTGTAACGCAAATGGAGAAGAGTGTTCAATCCTTCAGTCGCTTCCATCCAAACGCTGCCGCCCACTCCGCCGTCACCGCCCGATGGCCCGCCTCGAGGAATGAACTTTTCGCGCCGAAACGCAGTCACACCATTGCCGCCGTCGCCGGCCTTGATCCTTATTTTTACGCGGTCTAGAAACATAAGTAACCCTTAATTGTAGGTTGGCGGGGTGAATGAAGCAAACCGGCTTTTGATCGTAGACGCGGCCGCGAACGAGATCGAATAATAATTGTGCAAAAGTAGCGGCTAGCACCGTCCTCTATTCGCACAGGCTTTTCGAAGCAATCGGGCCTGATAGATAAATAAATATACAGGAGATAGAGCAATGTTAAATAAATATTTCATGGCAATCGCAATCATAGTTTTTGGCGTCGTTTTTTCTCAGGATGCATATGGGCAGAAAGAGATCGTTGTGTGGAAGGGTTCGCCGTCGATCAAATCGCCGCGTGATGTCGCGACAGGGCAGATGTCAAATCGCGGTCAACGATCGTCGAGCGGGTCAGGCGAAAGATCGTTTACGGGCAGTGATGAGGAGCTTGGAGCTCTGATCGCATGGGTCCAGGCACCGCGTGCAACGTCCTCATTGATCGATACCAGCACCGGCGAGGTCGTCTGGGCTGATGAGGTTCGTTCTACCCGCAAACCGTCTACGGCAGGTCGTTCGAGCAACTTGATCGACACGAGCACCGGTGAGATCGTTTGGGCTGTACCGGGCACATCGACACCGCGAAATACGCGCGGAAACGGGCGAACCCGTAATCTGATCGACACGAGCACGGGTGAGATCGTTTGGTAAACAGCTGAATTGAGCTCAAATAAAAACAAAGGCGTCGTGATGATTGCTCATCGCGACGCCCTTATTTTTTATGCCCTTTCGGTCCGCCGAAGCTTGCCGTAAGGGTGGCAGTTCTCGCATGTACACGTTCGAACCGCCGATTTTGTATCCCGAATCCGCTCTGCGGAGAGCCGGTTCCGGTCAGCACCCGATCCGCTTTCGCTTTTCGTGGCTTCTTTCGAAGCCGTGATGCCGTTAGGTCTTTGTTGAGGTGGCTTTTCCTCCACCGCCGGTTACGTTCCCGGCAACGAGGCCCGCGTCTTTCAACGTGAGCGACTGGGCACCTTTCGGGATGATCATTTCCCTCGGGCGTCGTCCGTTTTTATCCGGACAACTTGGTCGGCCTTTCGTTCGACCTCAGCCAAGCCTTTCGGCTTCGGCTCCGGGCGTCATGGACAGCGGCTTTCCGCTCCTTCTGTCCTCGAACGGTGTGTCACCACCTCCGTTCCACCTCCCGGTGCCGGTCAAGTTACCCGTAAGCAATCTCGACTGTGAAACCAGTTTACACCCGTTCTTTTTGATGTCAAGTAGAAAATACTTTAACTATTGCCCTTTGTTTACGGGCATTCTGTGGAAAATCTGTGGATATTTTTTAAGCGGGATTGTGGAAAAAATTGTGGAAAATGTGGCAAGTATTTTGTGGTCAATAGTTATGAAAATGGAGGATTTCCACAGCTTGCTCTGGGCCCGCCGATTTTTTTGGAAAAAGAAAGATGAAAAAAAATTATTTTCGAAATAAAATGTTAAATACCGCCGCATCCACTCGGTCTTTTGGCAAAATAACGTATATTTTCCGTCTAATTTCCGTGTACGATCGTCAAAAGGCGAACGGACGAAGCGGTAAGATAGATAAGGAGATTTGTATGAAGGGAAGAATTTTGGTTTTCACATTTATGATCGCCGCGATCCTTGTGACTGAATATGCGTTGGGTACGGACCAAATGAGTGCGGCCACGCTGATCTCGCCATCGGCTACGCCCAGGAAAGGTGCTAAGCCGAGGCCTACAACACCGCTAACACCGAAGAAAGTGAAGACCTTTATCGGCGGAACAGATGAAGGTTCGAGCATTCGTCCGGCGAGTGCCGGCTCAAGCACAGCGGCGACGCAAAGCACTCCGGCCAGCGTAAATCGAAGGCCACGGAACCAAGACATCGAGGTTGAGAATGATGAGACCCACTGGGTGGGCCACGACAGAACCAGACGAGTACGTACGATCAACAACTCAACAGCCAATCGTTCGACGCCGAAGAAGACCAGAACCGAAACGGTAGATCACAACGAGAGTAGAACCAATATCTCCGGAACCACTGGCTCGGTTAACTCGACCCGAAAACGGAGCGGCCAACGTCTATCCGGCAACAGTACGCCTAAACAAAAAAAGACAAATCGTCCCAGCGTCGTTCCGAAGCCGAAATAGACAGAGATCTTTCGTCGTCAGTTCGCGAATTCGACGCCCCCTTGCTAATAGCTGATTTCGCAACGAAAAAGCACACGCCTGATGACGTGTGCTTTCTAAGTTAATAGTTAAAGTTTATTACGCAGCTGCGTCAGCGGCGACCTTTGGAGCGAGCTCGGCTGCTCCGGCAGCGTAGACGCTAATGAATTTGCCTTTGCGGCCTTTGTCTTCGAACTTGATAAAGCCCTCGATCAGCGAGAACAGCGTGTCGTCCTTACCGCGGCCGACGTTGTTGCCGGGCTTCCATTTGGTGCCGCGTTGACGTGCAATGATGTTGCCGCCGAGAACGTGCTCGCCGCCAAATTTCTTGAGACCAAGCCGCTGTGCATTTGAGTCGCGGCCGTTTCTGGATGAACCTACACCTTTCTTATGTGCCATTTTGTTTGAGTGGCGAGTGACAAGAGATAAGGGCCTAGGCTAAACATAGCCCTTGTCCCTTTTCCCTTAACCCTCGGCTAATCTATTGTAATTTCTGTAAAACCTTGTCTGTGGCCCTGTTTGCGTTTGTACTGCTTACGGCGCTTCTTTTTGAACACGATGATCTTGTCGCCTTTGCCGTGCTTTACGACCGTAGCCTTGATCGTTCCGGCCCCAACCGCACCTGCAGCAAGAAGAGTGTCGATCTCGACCTTCTTTCCCGCATCAGCGCTGATGGTCGGCACGCGAAGTGTCATACCGCTCTCAACCGCAAACTGCTTCCCGCCTGTTTTGATAATTGCGTAACTCATTATTGTGTTAGCTCCCGTTTGACCGTGCAATTATTTGCACAAGTCGAAAAACTCAAATTATACGGAAAAGTTAGTTGAAGGTCAATGGGAGAAGAAGTGTTTCGAGTTTCGAAGTTCAGGACTAAGGTTGTGGGAGGGCCATAAGTGCTAAAGTCCTGCGAATTGGAAGTCGACCCATAGAATTATTTAGGCTGCGGACGGATCCTTTACCACCGCAATGAATGGCAAATTTCGATAACGGCCCGCGGCGTCGAGGCCGTAGCCAACGACAAATTTATTTGGGATCACGAATCCGGTGAAATCGACTACCAACTCTTTTTTAATACGCGGTTCCGGTTTGTCAAGGAATGTGGCGATCTTGATCGACGCTGATCCCCGTGAGCCAAGAATTTCGACGAGTCTAGTCAGAGTTAATCCAGTATCGACAATATCCTCGACTATCAGGACGTGCTTATCACGGATAGAGTTGCTTAGATCTTTTAATATCTCGACGTCGCCCGAAGATTGAGTTCCGTCCTTGTAGCTCGAAACCGACATAAAATCGATCGTCAAACTAAGGTCTATGGCACGCATCAGGTCGGCGAGAAAAACGCACGATCCCTTGAGAACACCCACAAGAACCAAGTCTTTACCTGCATATTCGGAGGTAATCGCAGCACCTAATTCGGATATTCTAGTGCTTATCGCATCTTGCGAATAGAGAACTTCGAGGTTTGGATTGGTAAATTCGGTAGCTGCCATTTGGGTTGATTCTGCGGCCATGTTTTTCTCGTAAGTTGATTGAATTTGTATTTAGAAATACTATCAAACGTAGTTAGATTTTCAAGGTGAGGGTGTTGAATTCCCTCCGAATGAGTATAAAGCCCATTTTACGTCCGGGCTTCCGCGATATGGCCGATTCCAACACAGAAAAGCGCGACCGAATTCGGGCATTGGTGGAGCAGGTGCTTGCTACTGTCCCCACCGAGCCTCAATCCGAGCAGACGGTCGTACCCTCAGGCAATATCGAGCACGTGGTCGTTAATTCACTTCAGAACAAGGTTGGCAAGGCATTTGACCGGGACGAGTCTTCAAAGACGTTGATCACTGAGGACGACCTTCGCGGCCTTGAATCCGGCTCGCGGCTCCGAGTTTCTGAGAACGCACGATTTACCTCACTTGCTGAAGATCTCGTCAAAGAGAGGAATATCGAACTCATTCGCAAGACCTCGCGTCTTAATACGTCCAAGGTCAGATCCGCAGCGATCGGCGGCGATCATGGCGGATTTAGAATGAAGGAACAGCTCAAAGGATATCTTACTGAACTCGGGATCAATGTCCGTGATTTTGGAACGGATAACGAAGACGCGGTCGATTATCCAGATTTCGCTCATGCCGTCGCACGTTCGGTTAGTGGTAAACAGGTCGATATCGGCATCATTATCGACGGAGCAGGGATCGGCAGCGCGATGACTGCGAACAAGGTCCCGAACGTTCGAGCGGCCGCATGCTATTCGATCGCACTCGCCAAGAATTCGCGCGAACACAACGGGGCAAATGTTCTGACCCTTGGTTCCGGACAGAATACTTTTGACGAGATCAAGCAGATCGTCGATGCATTTGTTTCCACAGAGATATCAGAAGAAAGGCACAAGAAACGGGTTGGGAAGATCGATAATATCGAAAAGCAATATCGAAGGTGAACTAAATGCAGCAGAACGGTAATTATCAACAGTTGATCGATCAGATCACGGATCTGGTGCTGGCAAAACTAGGCACTGACGACGATTGTGCGACATTTTGTCATGCGGATGTTCAACGGATCGTTGACGCAGGTGCCGAAAGGATCGGCATTGTGCTCGGTGAGACCGCGACGGCCCACGATTGGGCGAGTCTGATCGACCATACGCTGCTTAAGCCGGAGGCGTCAGAAGCGGATATAAAGAAGCTATGCGCCGAAGCCATCGAATTCGGATTCGCGTCAGTGTGTGTAAATCCAAGCTGGGTCAAGAAAGCCGCGGGATTCCTCAAAGGAAGCGGAGTGCCGGTTTGCACGGTGATCGGATTTCCGCTTGGTGCGACGCTGCCGGATGTGAAAGCATATGAAGCTCGACGCTCCATCTTCAACGGTGCACGCGAGGTTGACATGGTTATAAATATCGGGGCTCTCAAATCGGGTGACGATTGCCTTGTCGAAGATGACATTCGAGCGGTGGTCGAGTCGGCTCACGAGAATGCAATTCTCTGTAAGGTGATCATCGAAACCGCATTGCTTACCGACGAAGAAAAGGTCCGTGCTTGTTTGGCCGCGAAGAATGCCGGAGCTGACTTCGTCAAGACCTCGACCGGTTTTGCAAAAGGCGGTGCGACTGCCAATGACGTTTCGCTGATGCGCCACACGGTCGGTTCGGCTCTTGGCGTAAAGGCATCCGGCGGCGTCAAAGGAATCGAAGACGCACGAGCAATGTTCGAGGCCGGTGCGACTCGCATCGGTGCGTCGGTCGGTGTCAAGATCGCTCAGGAAGCCAGCGGCATAAAGACTGAGGCTAGTGCGAGTTCCTACTAAAATCTCCCAACCTACTTAGCGATAAAATTGTAAGTGATCGATCCCTCGGCCTTGACCGGCCTGCCTTCGACCAAAATCGGATTGAATCTCGATCGTTTGACAGCATCCTCGGCCAGGCCGCGAAGATTCTTCGGCCCGGTCTTGGCTTCGGCCGAGATCACCTTTCCGGTCTCATCGAGCAATATTTGAACGGTCACTTTCCCTTGAAAACCAAGCCGGCGGTCAGACTCTGAATACACCGGAGTTGCAAGACGAGAAGCAAATACATTCAATGCTCCGATCTGGACCGGGCCGGTATCCTGTTGTGTGACGGGCGTTGTCTTTTCGGGTTCGACGGAAGGTTTCACCAACGCCTTTTCCTTTTCCGCAACGAGCCGGCTGAACGACGACTTCGCTGCTTCGTTTTGGGGATCGAGTTCTGCCGCGTTTTGATAATCAGCGATCGCGGCATCTACCCGACCGAGCTTTTCATTTGCCATGGCACGTCCAAGGTATGCCGGGGCATTCGGTTCGATCTTTATCGAACTATCAAGATCTATTATTGCAGCTTCGTATTTCTCTTGTTTGAGAAGGGCATTGCCGCGGGCTAGCCTGGATGGTGCATCGCCCGGCCGAAGCTCGATCGCCCGATGTAGATCAGGTAACGCTGCGTCAATGTCACCCATTTTGATCGCCGAACTTGCACGCCCCCAATAAAAGTCAAAATTCGGTGGAGCCGGTGATGGTTTGGGCATGACGGCGGCGACCTGTTCGGCATCCGGCTTTTTCTCGACCGGTTCCTTGATCACGGGAGCCTTTTCCCTGATAGCGGAAAGCAGTTCGGGGTATGCACCGGTGCCGCTCAGTTCTTTCTCGATCTCGGGCGTGAGGGAGAAAGTGATTCCGCGAGCCTTGACCGCCTCCGAAAGTATCTTGTTCTTTTCCGGGGCCTCAGCTTTTTTTGATCGAAGGGCAATTATGATGTCAGCGAGGCTGAGTTGCTTCGACTGTCCGACGGTTTCGAACAACGAACCGGACGAAAGGATCGTAAGGATGAAGAAAGTCAACGTAATCAGCGTAAGTCGACTGCGGCGGTGAGTGAAGATCAGGGACATTTGAATACTCCTAAACATTGTGTCCGATATTAGTTATCGTTAATGAGGTCATCGACCGTCAGGCTCTTTTTCGGTTTTGCGGTCGGTTTTTGCGGAGCCGCGGGGTCCGAGAGTTTCGGCCGCTTGTTTTCGGCGACAACGGGCCTGGCCTTTCCATTCATCCTGGAATTCGGGCCGATATCGGGTTCATTTGCCGGTACGTCCGGTGTGAATGCCATTTTCTGGAGTTCAACGGTTGGAACGTCCGTCGGTTCCACGGACGGTGCCGGGGCTACGGGCTCAGCGCTTACAGTTGCGGGTGAAGTATCTATCTCAGCCTCGGCCGCCTTGCTTTCATTTGGGCCGAATGTGAATACGCCCCACGCGATCCCTGCCACGAGAGCGATCCCGGCAACGGCAAATGACACGTTTCGAAACAGATTCGAGCTTCCAATTGACGGTGCGGCTGTTTCAGAAAATAGCGTCGAAGCCAGCTGGTGATACTTCGTGATCCGTTCCGGAATGATGATCTCTGCCGGTTCACTGATCAGAAAGTCCTCATCCCTCGATGTATCGGCGATCGACGTGAAAACCTCATCGCTGACCGAAGTTTTGAACTTCGTGTCGACGACTGTTGAGGGAACTTCGAGGAGGTCGAGTTCACCAGGTTGAGACTTCAGCGGGGAATCGAACGTTTTTGGCGCGGTCTTTGGGATCACCACCAAGGCGATTCGAGCTTCGGCGATGGTTTGAAATCGATCCTCACGCTTTAATTGAAGACAGGTGATCAAGAAGTCCGACAGTTCCTTTGGGATCGACGGATCGGCCTGTGCCGGGGCGACGATCGGGTCCTGTTTTCCATCAATAATCTCGATCGATCGCTCCAATGCGTCCACCGGTACCGATCGGGTCAGGATGTAGTAGATCGAAGCTCCGAGGCCGTAGATCGACGATCGAATGTCCGGAGCCGACCCGAGCGTTTCAAGCGACAAGTCGTCGTATCCCTTTGAGATCACATTTTGCGAAGCGTGATCAAGCCCGCTCCAGAACGATTCGAGAGGTTTGTACGGCAGGTCTTCGCGATCGCCGGTACTTCGGGATCGTCTTTGGTCCGCGGGACCAAAATACAACAGCCGATTATTGCCGTCGGATGTCCGTCTGATATGTAAAGGTGTGAGGTCGGTCAACCGGCGGCCGCTGCACAATGTGTTCGTGTGTTCCAGTGCCAGAAGGAGCCGAGAGATCGTCTCAACCGGCTGATCGAGGAATTCTTGCCGCGATGGACGGGCCTCGACCGGCTCGGTAACAAGGTATTGCCGGTCGATCTCAGCAAAACCGTCGCGAACGCGGACAATTCCATCGTGGCGGATATCCTTTAGATTCTGGATGCGGGTTGCGAACGCGGCGTTCCCGGCATTTCTCTCCGCCGACGTGACGACCTTGCCGTGAGCGATCAGAGTTTCATGGATGACGACCTTGTTGCCAAGCAGATTGTCATAGGCATCATATAGATTGAATGGAGCGTTCGAGGCGAACCGGTCGATGATGCGGTAACGGCCCTGACGGAGAATGGTGTTGGTAGAAAGCATAGCATTGTCAATTGCGACCAGCGAAACGTTAAAACAAGTATAACAAACACTCTCGTTGACAAACAATAGTTTTTCACAACGGCTGCTGGCATTTTGGGCCTCCTATCAGAACACGGTTGGACCCAGCCTTCAAAAAACAGCCGGGACAGAGCAACCGCTCTCAATTCGGTAAATCATTGCTATACAGATAGTTACTGCATTTGGTCGAAAGAACGTGTCCCTTGCTGTCCCGCTCTTGTCCCGCTGCCTGGCGGGACAGATAATTCGTGTATTTTCAATATTTACAGTATTTGCCGTGGTTATTTTCGCCGGTTTTCAAAAAAATGTACGAAATTGTCTTACAGCGAACGTTGCATCCATGAAATAGTGTATCATAAACTATTTGCTCAAGGAAGCCTTTTTGCGCGTTCGATCGGGCTCGGGTGTCGAGCGTCGGCACGCAGGACTGGTGAGATAGGTCCGCTGAGAAATGAGCGGCGTTAACGGTTTGCGGCGGCCGTGCGGTTGAAAGTGCGGCGGAAATCATCGCCTTTGATGACGACCGTCTGGCACATTTCATAAAGGCGTGAGCGTGTGCGGATGCCGATCCTGTCTTCGAGCGTTTCGTCGCGGTCGTTTGGACGTTCGTCGAGGTAATTGGTAGTGAAGATAGTGAATTTGTTGTTGTTATAACGGGAATTTATGATGTGTCCGAGCGTGTCGCGAACCCAATCGGTCGGCTTTGATGCACCGAGTTCGTCTAGAACGAGCAGGTCGACGTTCATTATCGGCGACAAGATCTCCATCTCGGAAGCCTGCGTAGCGGGATTGTAGGAACCTTGAATTTCCTTCAATAGAGCATTGAACTCGTAAAACAAACAACGGCAGTTCTTGGTCTCAATCAACTCTTTGAGGATCGAGATCGCAAGATGGGTCTTGCCAACGCCGACCGGACCCATTAGGAGCAATCCCTGCGTGACTTTTGGGTATTGTTTTGTAAAATCAAAAGCCTTTTTTAGTGCCCGTTCCTTGTGTGGGTCGAGAAGAAGAAAACTCTCGAAACTTGCGTTTTGATACTTGGCGGGAATACGCGAAGCCTTTAGCGGGTCCGTGCCGTTAACCGTATTTCGGCATTCGCATTTGCGTGCGCCTTTCCCGGGGATCACTTCCATTCCGGTACCGCCGCAGATCCGGCAAACATTGCTGTCCAAGGCAAGATCACTGACATCGGGCGTAACAGCGAGGCGGGACGGCCTTTAGATTGTGATCTTTTGCTTTTTGCTGAGGCATTTTGGTTTGCTGACCAAACTGGTCAGATGGATTATAACATTCGCAAAATCGAATTCAAGTTGCGTCCGGAGTCGCTCTTATGCGTATTATATATTGTAGGATTAATACAAGAATATGGGCCTCTTACGAAGTATTTTGATCAGACTTGGCATTGCAGATCTGAGTGCCGAAAGGGCACCGATCAGCGTAATGCTGCTTGATGATGATCACCGCCGACACAGATGGTTTACAAAGCGTTTCAACGGGGATGATCTCGCGATAGCGGAAACGGTCGAGGAAGCAAAGGAATTACTCAAGGGCGACAGTTATGATGCGATCTTTCTTGATCACGACCTGTTGCCGCATCATTACGAATCGAACGATCACGATGATTTTCACCAAACGGGTTATGCGGTCGCGCTATGGCTGCATGAGAATCCGGAAATGCAGCGTGCCGCGACGATAATTGTCCACACAAGAAATGCCGACGCTGCAATTAAGATGGTCGAGAAGCTCCGTGAGACCGGCCGAAATGTGGAATACTGCGCATTCCCGATGTTGGACCTAAAGATCAAAAATTATTGGAAACGATAACGACCGGGATTGCTGCTTGTACTTATACAGACGCGATGTTTCTAAGCAGAAACAGCGCCAAAATAAATACGGCAATGATCCGTGCTATCCATACGATAGTTTTCATATAAATGATCTCCTACTAAACACGTCTCTGAACGGCCTAACGCACCCGCAAGCCATCGATCAAAAGGTTCGCGAGCTTATTCGCACGCTCGACGACCTCCTCGCGAGCTCCAAGTTCGATGGCGCTCAGGCTGTAGGGCAATAGCGAGTTTGAACCTGTGATCAACGTATGCGAAAGGTCAAATGAATCGCCGGCGATAAACATTCCCGCGTTCTGGCCCTCGATAACAACGGCATCGATTATGCGGGCCTCTTCGTTAAAGTAACGTTTTCGGCGTTCGAGCAGCTGAGCCCTGAGAGAGCCAAGTATTTCGTTGAGGCTCTTAGTATAGTGCTGCACGCTGTCAAACCTGATCATTACCCGCAGGATCAGCATCTCGCGAAGCCGCTTGTCCGGTGCTCCGCCGCCCTCGGCGACGAAGTGCAAACGCTCTTTGATATGTTCGACCATGCGGTCAATATGGGCGAGTGCGATCTCGTCTTTGCTTTTGAAATGCAGATAAATACTGCCTTTGCCGATGCCGACCTCGCGGGCGAGTTCGTCTATCGTCATTTTCTTGTATCCGTTCCGAGCCAATAGGCGGTCGGTGGCATCGAGGATGGCTTCGCGAGTTGTTTTTGCGGGAAATGTGTCTCTCATAGATCGAACACTGACCGGAATCGTATTTCGGTCAGTATAATATTGCTTTGATGCGAATGTAAAGAACTATTTTAGATCAATGCCGATCAGTCAAAGTACTTTCGTCCGCGAAGCTTGTCCGGCATCAGGTCGTCCTCGGGATCGTTGCCTTCGTCCTTACCGTAGCCCAGATCTTTCATGAGCTTGGTCGGGGCGTTTCGGATCTTCATCGGCACGGGCAGATTACCGAGTTTTTTGGCGTCTTCAATAGCCGCACCGATGGCGTTCGTGGCACTGCGGTCTTTGGCGGCGTTTGCGAGATAAGCGACGCCGTGGGCGAGATTCAGAGCACATTCGGGCATACCGATCGTTGTTACTGCTTGAAATACGGCATTTGCGACGACGAGTGCGGTGGGCTGTGCGATGCCGATGTCCTCAGACGCGAAGATGACCATGCGGCGAGCGATGAACTTGGGGTCCTCGCCCGATTCGATCATGCGTGCGAGGTAGTACATCGCGGCGTCCGCCCGGCTCGCCCGCATCGATTTGATGAATGCCGAGATGACGTTGTAATGTTCCTCGCCCTTTTTGTCATAACGGAGAAACTTGCTCTGCAGCGTTTCTTTGAGGGTTTCGAGCGTGATCGTGTCGTACAGCCGCGAAGTGTTCTCGATCATCGTTATCGCCTGGCGGGCGTCGCCGTTAGCCATTTCGATGAGCCACTGTTTGGCAGTGTCGTCGAGTTCGAAACCGGTGCGGGCGATGATCGCGGCCATGTCGGCGTCGGAGAACTCCTCAAGCACAAAAACACGCAGCCGCGACAGCAACGCCGGTATCACCTCAAAGCTCGGATTCTCGGTCGTCGCACCGATCAATACGAGCCGCCCGCTCTCGACAAAAGGCAGCAAAAAATCCTGCTGAGCCTTATTAAACCGATGGATCTCGTCTAAAAAGAGTACCTTCGGTCTTTGATCTTCAGCTCCCCTCCTTACCAAGGAGGGGCGGCCGCCGCTTTGGGCGGACGGGGTGGTTCTCTCGTCGTCGCCGTCAAACAGCTCCCCAACTCCCTTTCGCCCTTTCTCCCCCACTTCGGCGGCGACGATCTTCCGTATATCATCTTTGCCGGCCGACACAGCCGAGAGTTCGTGAAACTCAGCGTTTATCGCGTTGGCATAAATGCGAGCGAGCGTCGTCTTGCCCGTCCCCGGCGTGCCCCACAGCACGAACGAGAACACATGCCCTTGCTCGATCGCCAGCCGCAGCGGCTTGCCCGCCCCGACAAGGTGCTGCTGCCCGACATATTCGTCCAAGCTCACCGGCCTGATCTGATTAGCGAGAGGTTCCATCGTATTGCATTGATTATAGACCAGCGCTAAGAGTTACGCCTTTGGGCGTGATTCTTCCAAAACATCACTCCTAAAGGCGTAACTCTGAACGCAGACTACTTCACGCTAAATGCATATCCGAATGAGATCACGAGGTTTCCGGTGCGGCTTTTGCCGTCGTTGATGGTGTCTTTTTGTAATGTCGTCAAACCATATGCGACGCGGCCGTCGACGAAGAAGTAATTCTTTTTCTGTTTGAACGTGATGCCGCCGCCGCCCGTGACGCCGAAGTTGAATCTGTTCAAACTATCGGTCACATCGGTCTCAGCATTGAAAGGTATCGACGGAAACGGTGTGTTCGGGCCGATCAGGACGGGGACCGTGCCGCGATTGTCGAGAAACAACGAGCTCGTCCCGCTCGTCACCTGCGTCGCCTTCATCAGATATCCAAAATACGGCCCGCCGTTCAAGTAAAAACCGACTTTCTTCTGCTTTGCGACACGGTATTTCAGCAAAACAGGGAACTCAATGTAGTCGAGCTTCGCAGTATTGTTGAAATTTGCGAAGTAATAATTGCCCGCCGGCAGAACCGGAAGTCCCGGGATCGGCTGCGTCACGGGCTGGATGCCGTTACGCTTGCCGCCCTGCGGTGCATAATCGATCTCAAACTGCAGCGATGTGTTCTTGTGCAGCTGCACATCGACAAAACCGCCGAAATTTGCGGCAAACCGCGATTTGTAATCGCGAGTGATCTCCTGATCGCTGCCGCCGACCAGATTTGGCAGCGAAAAACCGGCCTTCAGACCAACAAATATCTCGCGTTCACCGTTCTGTGCGAACAAGACCGCCGAATTCAGCAAAATTATTGTGAGTACAAGTATAAGTTGACGTGATTTTGACATCGTATCTCCTGTTAGTTGGCCAAACAGTTGTTATTACCGAAATATCGCGCGATTCTACCTCTTTGGCAAGCCCGCGAGCGACATCAACACAATAAAAAAGCCGCGTCGGCGGACGCAGCCTTCTTAGAAATATTGGTGGCCAGAGACGGGGTCGAACCGCCGACACGCGGATTTTCAGTCTTCAAATTCAGATTCCCTGAATTTGGATTAGGTCATAAAACCATTTATACGTAACGGTTTAAGATCATTTCTCATTGGATGGTTAAGCCCCTCTCATTGTTGTTTGGAGGGTTTGTTGCACTTTCATGGTTGGAGAAGTCGTTGGGCGAGAATTGCATCCGAATTTGACCATTTTGGCGGCGATTCCAATTCGTTGAGGTCGAATGTCGGTAAGAAACGGACATTCTTTCGGGTTCTGGCCATTATACCTTCAATGTAATCGGATTCTTAGAGCAGATCCGTTCGGAAGCAAGTTGTGTCAGTGTTTCGATCTCCGTGGCCATTCGTAACCAGCAAATTTGTTTTCAATCGTCCTGAATATCATGCAAATTGGCCCGTCTGAATCGGAATCGTTACTTTCAAACCAGCTACGAAATGAATCAAAAGATGTCCGCGGTGTAAGTGGCTGGCTGTCGAGTAACAAACTCAGAACTTCGTTCGATATTGTAGCTGTATCGTATGGTACCGATTGCCGGCAAATATCGCTTGGATATATGAGTCGATCTATTGCGAATTGACGAAACCACTATTTGAATGCCGATTTGCTGATAACAATTTGATCAACATTTGTATATGATGGAAATCAAGCACATCTATGACCTCACAGCTTCGATTTCTTGTCTTTCTGTCAGCATTAATTCTGGTGGCGACTCAGGATGTGTGGGCGGCGAGCAAATTTATCGGGGCGAAAACGAATGATCTGTTGATCAAGAAGTGGACAACTGAAGACGGATTGCCGCAAAACACGGTCACCTCGATACTTCAAACAAGTGACGGGTATATATGGCTTGGTACGTTCGGTGGATTGGCAAGATTCGATGGCATTAAGTTCACTATTTTCGATTCAACCAATTCACCAGGTCTCGCCAGCAGTCGTGTATTATCGCTTTACGAAGACCGGAGGAAGAACCTCTGGATCGGAACTGAATCGGGCCAGGTATATACGCTTGTTGACGGAAAATTCAGTGAATTTATATCGGCTCCTGATTTCAGACGAGTAACAGTCTGGCAGTTCGTGGAGGACGACGAAGGCAGGCTTTATATTGCATCCGATTCGGGCATCGAGCGGTTCGCCTTTAACGAGGATGGCTCAGTGATAGCTGACTCTGTAAAAATAATATCCAGAGAGCGAGCATTTGGGTTGGCGAAAGGCCCTGGTAACAATGTTTGGACCTCGAACGGAAGGGCTTTCCTTATTCAAGGTGATCATGTGGTTAGGGCAGACTCGTTGGGTCTGCCCCTTCCCATTAACATCCTCAATATCGAATTTGCTGACGATGGCAGGATGATCGTTGAGACGATCTCGTCGCTTGGCTGGTTCGAAGATGGAAAGTACTCCCCGATCCTGCCAAAGAATAGCGATGTCACTCTTGGGGGGTGTACTCCGGCCTTCGAATCCAACGATCTATGGTGTCAGGGAGGGAATCTCTTACACGAGTTTAGCGACGGCGAAATGGTCACCCATGATATTAGGGACTATGTGACCGGAGGTTCACGTGCATTATTTTTCGATAAGGAGGACAACATCTGGCTCGCTACAGAATCCGACGGACTGGTCCGGTTAACCCGAAGGAAGATCGCCATGGTCGGAGACTTTACTGACATGGATGTGTGGGCTCGGTATTCAGTTTCTGAGGACTCGGAGGGCACGGTATGGTTAGCCGGGCATGATTTATTAAAAGTAAAAGGCCGCAAGGTCGAAAAGATAGATATTTCGAGCCCCTCCGGCGGTCCCGAGCTGCTCTCGGCCTTAGCTTTTGACCGCAACAATGTGCTTTGGGTCGGGGGGCGTTCGGGATTATACACCGTAAATAACGGAAGGATCTCGATCCCGCCACAGGTAAGGCTCGGGCAGATCAATTCGTTATATTTCGATCGGAATTCAGGGTTGTGGATCGGAACCCCAAATGGACTTTGGAAATTCGCGGATAATGAGTATACCCATTTCACGACCCATGAAGGACTGGTCGGCAATAGTGTGCACTTCATTACTCAAACAAGAGACAATACTATATGGATCGGTGCAATTGGCGGCGTCAGCAAATTCAAAGACGGCAAATTTGAAAATATCACTCCTGAAAATGGACTATCGGGGAATTAGGTTGGCGAGGTGGTGGAGGACGACGACGGGACAATGTGGCTAGGAACCTATGGCGGCGGGATAAATCGGCTCCGTGAAGGTAAGTTGGAGGCGATTACGACCGCTCAGGGCCTCCATGACAATTTTGTTTCCAGAATCCTCGTAGACGATGCGGGCAGATTTTGGGTTTTGGGAAATCTCGGAATATTTTCGGTTGGCCGCGACGAGTTGAATTCTGTTGCTGATCACGATAAGAGCTCGATCATCGGCTCGGTTTATGGAGTTGCCGATGGCATGAAAAGCAGCGAAGCAAGTGGTGGACATCAATATGCCGGAATCAAAACACGTGACGGTCGACTCTGGTTTCCGACGATCAAAGACGTTGTTATCATCGATCCGACTTTGACCATCCGAACGGCACCCAAGGTTATCATCGAGGGGGCGTCTACCAGGCCCGACGACGGCCGATCACAATCCGCCCCGGTAGAGATCAGCAAAACAAATTCCATGTCGATCCCGATAGGGCAACGAGATTTGGAAATCCGATTTACCGGCCTGAGCTTTTCTAAGCCTGAGAGTATCCGCTTTTTTTACAAGCTGGATGGACTTGACGGTGACTGGACCGATGCGGGTACCCGACGGACAGCGTTCTATCCATATCTGCCCGGAGGCGACTACACATTTCAGGTTCGAGCCGTGAACGCTAACGGGGTTATGAGCGAGAATACGGCGGTCCTTTCGATCGTTGTGGACAAGTATTTTTGGCAGACTTCATGGTTTGCTCTTTTCGGACTATTCGCTCTGTCGATTGTCGCGATCGTGGGTTATAGGATACGAATGGGTCAGCTTGAATCTCGCCGTCTGAAGCAAGTCGAGTTTTCAAAGCAGTTGCTGAATGCACAAGAGAGTGAACGCGGACGCATTGCAACCGAACTTCACGACGGACTTGGCCAAAATCTGCTAATCATCAGGAATTGGGCTCATCTTGGACTTGACGCCTCCGAAGATCCGGCTGAAGTGCAAGAACGATTGCAGCAGATCTCGGAAACGGCGGCTCAAGCTCTCCACGAAACCAGAGCGATCGTTAGAAATCTATCGCCTCAGAATCTTAGACGATTTGGATTGACCGACGCGATCAGAAACATCACCGAGCAGATCGAAAGTGCCACCGGCGTAATTTTTGAACTAAAACTCGATAATATTGACGGTCTTTTCCCGGAGGAGGCCGAGCTGAGCATATATCGGGTCGTCCAAGAATGTCTAAACAATATTATTAAGCATTCCGAAAGTCCGAGGGGCAGAGTATCGATCCTTCGAATGGGCGATACCGTTTCTATTTTGATCGCCGACTATGGCAAGGGTTTTGCGACAAACCAATATTTTGAGTCAAACGGCTCGACCCGAGGGTTCGGCGTGCAGAGCGTTTTGCAGCGGGTAAAGTTGCTGGGCGGCGAGATAAATATCGAATCGCGAGACTCTGATGGAACGCGTATACACATTAGGCTTAAGAAGTAATATGTCGAAGTCAATAAACGTAGTGATCGTCGACGACCACCCGATATTTCGGCAAGGCTTATCGGTTACCATCGAAAAAAATAAGAATCTCAAGGTAATTGGCGAAGCAGACAACGGCGAGACAGCGATCGAGCTTACCCGGGATCTTCGGCCGGACGTATTGATATTGGACGTCGATATGCCGGTAAAGGACGGCATCGAGACCGCCCGTGAGTTAAAAGCACTTGGACTCCCGGTCAAGATCGTCTTTCTGACGATGCACAAAGATAATTCTATTCTGCGTTCACTTAGATCGCTAGGTGTAATTGGTTACGTATTGAAAGATTCGGCCTTGAACGAGATCGGCAACTGCATCAAGCGTGTAGCGGAAGGAAACATCTATCTAAGCCCGGCATTGAACGATCTGATCCTCGAGAACGCCGAAACTCCAAAACGAACAGAAATAGCTCCATTTTTAAGTACCCTTTCACAAGCAGAACGCAATGTACTGAAACTTGTAACGGAATCTATGACGAGCCGAGAGATCGCCGAAGCTCTTTTCGTCACCGTCAGGACAGTAGAAACTCATCGATACAATATCTGCACCAAGCTTGGTCTGAATGGCCCGAACGCCCTCTTTAAGTTTGCTATCCATCATAAGCAAGAGATCAACCGCCTTGCCTGAAAATACGTAGAAACACGTAGGATTTTTCAGTAGTGATTCGTATTTCACTTCAATTTACGTTCGTCTAGACTATCTTTTTTAAGGAACTGTTCGGGCGAGTGTCGTGTCTATCCACCTCACTTAATTTTAGCGATGGAACGGGATCTTATCCTGACCTGGGCTCGATATTGAAACGGAAATTGAATGCAACCGCTCTCGGTCAGTTCGAGGCACCCCTCCAAAACGCATTCAATACTTCTATATCCTTGCAATCTTATTGGAAATTTCTTCGTACGAATCCAGATCGCGTTTGTACCCAAGAAGGTATTTTGCATTTTCTGTTTAGGAGAATCATGAAAGTCAAATATTTAGCAGTCCTGTTGATCCTTTTGTGGTCGATCAACACATATTCACAGGGACTATACATGCCGCGAAATGTGAAGGCTGCTTACAAGGCCGGTTTGCGTTCGATGGACGGCAAGCCAAGTCCGAAGTACTTCCAAAACAAATCAACTCACAACATCAAGATATCAGTTACCCCACCTAGCCGGAGAGTAAATGGCTCACAAGATATAGTTTTCACGAACAATAGCCCTCAGCCCCTTGGCCGACTCATTCTACGTCTCGAGATGAACGCTCACGCACCTGAAGCGGCTCGTGAAAAAAACGTCGATGCTCGGCAGTTGACCGCTGATGCAGTGATCGATGAATTTTCTGAGAATGGGAAGGCCCGACCCTGGAAGCCGCTTATCGACACAAAGGGGCTAACCTTGAACGCGGTCGATCTTGAGAAACCGATCCCGCCGGGTGGCTCAACTACCGTTAGTTTTAGGTGGCACTACGATCTGGCAGAAAAATCTGATCGCGACGGAGCGATCGACGAGACGACCTTTTACATTGCGTACTTCTATCCGCGTGTCGCGGTCCTGGACAACGTAAACGGGTGGGATACTGACCAGCATTTGCTCGGCGGCCACGAATTTTATGCGGAATTTAACGACTACAACGTTGAGGTGACGGTGCCAAAGAACTTCATCGTTTGGGGTACCGGGAATTTGACGAATATCGAGGAGGTCCTGCAACCAAAACACGCCGAACGCCTTAGACGATCACTCACGAGTGATGAGGTGATCAGGGTCGCGTCGGCTGCGGAGATCAAGGCCGGGACGGTCACCGCTCAAACGCCGACGGTCACATGGAAGTGGAGATCTGACTTCGTTCCCGACATAGTATACGGCCTCAGTGACCATTACAATTGGGACGCGAGCAGCCTAATTGTCGATAGAAAGACCGGCCGTCGAGTTGCGACTCAGGCGGCGTATGACGACCCGTCGAAGAATTTCGCCAACATGGTGACGTATATCAAGTCTGCGCTCGATTTTGCTTCAAATGACTGGCCGGGTATTCCCTATCCATATCCGAAGATGACCATTTTCAGAGGAAGTGCGGATATGGAAGCGCCGATGATGGCCAACGACAGCTCGCAAGAAGATCCGCAGATGCAGCATTTCATAGCTGCTCACGAGATATTGCACACATATTTTCCGTTTTACATGGGCATCAACGAGCGCCGCTATTCGTTTATGGAAGAGGGATGGACGACCGCGTTCGAACACATGTTCAATACCAAACGATTTGGCAAGGAGTTTACTGACCCATTGTTTGTTAAGTATCGCGTCAATGGATGGATCAACGGAACCGACTCCTCGACCGATCTGCCGATCATGACGCCGGAGCAGGCCGTTTCAGGACTCTTTCCAGTGTATGGCGATAACAAGTATGGTAAGGCGGCTTTGGGATATCTTGCACTCAAGGAACTCCTCGGCGATTCAGATTTCCGAAAGGGCCTGCACGGTTTCATGAACGACTGGAACGGAAAGCACCCGATCCCGTGGGATATGTTCTATTCGTTCAATACTCACACAGGCAAAGAACTCAATTGGTTCTGGAACGCATGGTTCTTTTCGAACGGCTACATAGACCACGCGATCACTGACGTTAAAACTGAGAGCGGCAGCACTCTTGTGACGATTCAAAACATCGGCGGCTATCCTGCCCCGGCAGATCTGGTCGTGACTTTCAACGATGGTTCGACAGAAACGATCCGCCAAGGGCCGGATGTCTGGAGATTGAACATGAAAGAGACCCTAGTCAGGCTAAGTCAACCAAAAGCCGTCAGGTCATTGGTACTAAACGGTGGAATCTTCATGGACGCGAACCCGGCCGACAATAAGTGGCCAAAGTGATCGCCTGCGATCAAGGTAAATAAATTGGGAGAAAATATGATGTCAATTAACGGAAAAGTTTTGGGTGTTCTTCTGCTGACTGCGATCTTTGCGGTAACCGGGTTTGCCCAGGCTGACAAACTCACGGATCTTGTGGATACGAAGGCTGCGGGCGGCGAGACCGAACTCGAGACGCGTGGGTATGAGCACCACCATACTTCAAAGGACGAGAATGGCAGCTGGAGCTATTGGTGGAACTCAAGCAAAAAGAAATGTGTCATGGTGCTCACGACGGACGGGAAATACAGCAAGATAGACGACGCCGAGAAGGAAGACTGCGGAAAGAAAAGCGGTCTAAGTACCACCAGCAAGGTTGCGATCGCGATCGCCGCGGCCGCGGCGATCGGCGGTACTGCTGCAATCGTCCACAAGGCACACGATCACGACGATGACAGGCATTGGGAAGATGGTAACAGAGAGTCGGAGTATGAGCGTGGTCACCGAGACGGGCTTTACAACACAAGTTATCACAATTGGAACAATTCACGAGATTACAGTTCGGGCTACGCGTCCGGAGTCAGGGAAAGGAACAACAATACCTCATACCATTCGGGTTGGGGCGGGTATCGTCCGCACGTAAACGTGAAAGACCTTCAAGGCGACCGGGCTTCGGGTGCCGAGAATGCGATGAATTCGCGCGGATTTCAGAACCGAAATACATACAAGGTGGGCGACGCAAGTTATCAGATTTGGTTCAACGGCAACTCGCGTCAATGTGTTCAAGTAATCGTTTCTGACGGTCGCTATGAGAACGTCAGGGACATCGGATCTTCGCCGTATTGCCGCTAAGATCCATGGATGGCTATCGCCGACCAGTGATTTGCGATAGCCGTCATTTTTAGCTTTTCAATATTGGGTAGTGGTTCGCTAACAAAACGATTTCGCCAAAGAAGTTTTAATTTTTGAGAGAAGAATATGAAATTACGATATTTACTTTTGTTTACCGCCGTACTCTTGGGGATCGGTAATGTACAGGCCCAAGACACTCCGAGCGAACTGCGAAGCGTTGTCGGAGCTCGAGCGTCGAGCGGAGAGACCACGCTTCAGCGTTTGGGCTACAAATTTGTGAAGACAACCGAAGGTGAAGACCGGAAATGGTCGAACTGGTGGAAGTCCTCGTCTAAAACCTGCATCACTGTGGCCACAGTAGAGGGCCGGTACGATTCTATCGTTATTGCTCCTGCGTTGGATTGCGACCAAGGTAACGGTTCAGGTTCGACGGCCGGAATCGGATCGGACCAATTCGAGGACTTGGTCGGAGCTCGTGCTTCGGGCGGTGAATCTGAACTCAAGAATCGTGGATTCAAATTCATTAAGACAGTGAAACAGGACGGCCGAGCCTACTCAAATTGGTGGAAGGCTTCGAGCAAGGTCTGTTTGACCGTTGCTACCGTAGAAGGCCGATATGATTCGATCGTGAAAGGGCCCGAGGCGGACTGCACTTCGGGCGCCGGTCCTTCGGCGGGTACCTCATCGCAAGTTGACCTTCGCGATCTAGTCGGTTCGAGGGCCCCGGGTGCTGAGACTGAAATGGAATCTCGAGGCTTCCGCAATGTTAAAGGTCGGAAGGTCGGATCGACGAGCTATACATACTGGAAGAATGAAGAGACCGGCCAGTGCGTTCAGTTTGCTGTCAGAAACGGCAAAGTGGGTTCGATTCTGCGCAGCAACATAAAAAACTGTAAGTGATATTGAGCGCGGGTCAGAACAAGCTGCTCTGGCCCGAACCTCAAATTCTTAATGAAGAGGCCCATATGAATAAAAGGTTCGTTATCTCTTTCGTCGTCGTGGTCATTTACCTGGTCATCATATTGGTCGGCGCAAAGTTGGAGGTCGGCGATGGAACCATGAGACAGGCCGAGATGGTCAGCCGACAGATCTCAATAAGTTTGATCCTGGGTCTCATCTTCTTGATCGGCGTCGTTAGGTTCTTTGGTTGGTCTAGCGATTCGGGGCTTACACCCATCCGAAGTACAAAAAGCCTTTTGATCCTTTGGCTGCCCGTGCTGTTCATTCTGGTCTTCTTTATATTGTCCGTATTGCTCGGATTCCCGCCGGCTCAGGCGATCCTTTTCGTTGGGATCAACACCCTGCTTGTTGGGATCTCTGAAGAACTTGCATTTAGAGGCATCTTGTTTAGTGGTGCCAGGTCGGCTCTTCGGCCGATAGGAGCGATCACGCTCACATCCGTCATCTTTGGAGCGGTACACGTTTTTAATGGATTCACAACCGGCGACTGGGGCTCGGCTGCCGTTCAAGCTGTTGCGGCGGCAATGTCCGGGCTTCTGTTCATTGCCATCCTAATACGGACAGGCTCGATCATTCCCGCTATGATCATTCACTGGCTATGGGACTTTGGGATCTTTGCGCTAGGCTCTCGCGGCGGGCATCATGCTGCTCCAGCTCCGGCCGATCCGACTGTCATGTCCGTACTTGCGCCGATATTGTTCGTAATGCCGAATTTCCTGTACGCCCTCTGGCTGTTGCGGGGAATCGGAAATAAATCAAACGAGGAAATCATGGCCTAGAACAAAGTTCTCGACGGCTTTGGTTTCCTTAAATTTCATTAGATCAAAGGAGTTTAGTTATGTTCAAAAAATTACTTTCTATGTGGGCAATTGCACTACTCACAGGGGTTTCAGTAATGTCTCAGAACGCACCGGGTGATGTTGCAGACCTTATTGGTGCACGAGCATCGAGCGGCGAATCTGCGCTCCGTAACCGCGGATATCGGTTCGTTAAAAGAGAAAAGGGCGGTGATCGCTCGTATGCAAATTGGTGGCGATCGAATACCCAGACCTGCCTGTCCGTCGTAACGTATGACGGAAGGTATGAGTCGATCGTTTCGGTCGGAGCCGCCGATTGCAATCAAAGTTCAGGCGGGAACTGGGGCGGCAATAACAACGGCGGACAAGTGAATCCTCCAAGTTGGGCGAAAGGGACATTTTATGCGACCGGCCCACGCGGTGAACAGATCACATTGACGATCAGCAACAATGGCAGCGTGACGGCGAACGTTAACGGCGGCATGAGCTACGGTTCGTTCACACGCGGAAATTACATCACGATTGGCGGATCTACTTCCTCGGTTGTGCGAAACGGCGGGGGCATTGCCACGATCAGCACGAGTGACGGACAAAGGATCGACTACTCAAAGAACAGTTGGGGCAATATTAACAACAACAATAACAACAATAACGCCGGCGGGCAGATCTCGCCCCCGTCATGGGCTCGCGGAACCTTTTATGGACGTGGTCCCGGTGGCGAACAGATCACATTGACGATAGGCAACAATGGCAGCGTGACGGCGAACGTTAACGGAGGCATGAGCTACGGTTCGTTCACACGCGGAAATTACATCACGATTGGCGGGTCCACTTCATCGGTGGTACGAAATGGTGGAGGCATTGCTACCGTCAGTACAAGTGACGGACAAAGGATCGACTATTCAAAGAGCAGCTGGGGCGGTGGTGGCAATACCGATTCAACGCCCGCGTCGTTAAATGACCTGATCGGATACAGAACTGCGGCGGGAGACTCGGTTACGCGCAACCGCGGGTTTCGCAATGTAGATACATTTCGCACCGGCAACTCGACCTACAAGATCTGGTGGCGTCGTCAGAGCAACCAATGTGTACAGGTTACGGTTGTCGATGACCAGTATTTGCACATCAACGATATCGGCAGTCATCCGAAGTGCAGATAATTCCGGGGAAGTTGTTCCCGAACCGGCCGGGCCATTTGGGGAATCGATGGCCTTGGCCGGTCTTGCGAGGACGAAGTTGTCGGGGTTTATATTCAACACAAGTATGTACAGGAACTCGAGCTTCTACCCGATGAAGTCGCTCGATCGGAGTCACTATGAAAATCAAGAATGTAAAAGTTAGAACCGGAATCAGAACGCTATCCGCGTTTGCTGTGATCGTTCTAGTCTCAGTTAGCTTTTTAGCCCAGGCAAACCTAAGTAAGACTGAGATCGATCTCACAAAAAACATAAAGGAAAAGACGATAAAACGGCTAACTTCTGAACTTTCCTCAGATCGTTTTGAAGGGCGTGGAACGCTCCAGCGCGGCGGCGATATGGCGGCGGGCTGGATTGCTGAGCAGATGAAGAACATGGATCTGAAGCCGCTTGGCGACAATGGAACATTTTTGCAATCGATGCCGTTTGTCGAGACCGTTTTTACGGACGAGACCTCGGTTACCCTCAACGGTGAGAAGCTGATCTACGGAAAGGATTGGAGTGCCGGACTTCTGCTCGCGGACATGAGCTCTGAGCGCAAATTGATCTTCGTAGGGCACGGCATGGTGTCCGACGAAATTGGCAGAAATGACCTGAAGGACGCCGACCTAACCGGTAAGATCGCTGTATTGATCGATGGGCCGCCGCTAAAATACACGGCTGAAAAATGGAAGGAGATCACTGATAAGACCTCGGCGATTCCGCTTCTGTTCCAGCGTGGAGCAGTGGGCGTGCTGCTCGTCGGCAACGGCCGCGAACTCTACAAGCACGATTTCATTGTTGATCAGACAGCTCGACGCAACATCGCAACAGTCGCGAAAGCTAAGGAAAGGGCTCCGGTGCCGTTAATGTTTCTGGGGGACAAGGCCGGAGCAAAGCTCTTCGCCGGATCGGGGATGACGATTGCAGAGGCGATGGATGACGCTTCTGATCTCGAATTTCGGCCGATGGTTCTGAAGCCGACCATTAAATTTGATCTGAAATCAAAACAGACCCAGGCAAACTCACATAATGTCGTCGGTTACATCGAGGATCCGACCCGATCCTAAAGAACGAAGCAGTGGTGTTTACAGCTCACTATGACGGGTTCGGAAAGCTGGATGGCAAGATCTACAATGCTGCGGCCGACAACGCGATCGGCAATGGTGAGATGCTCGCTGTGGCAGAGGCCTTTTCAAAGATGAAGGTAAAACCTAAGCGGTCCTTGGTCTTCATCTCGACGACCGCTGAAGAGTATGGCTTGCAGGGCGGCTATTTCTTTGCGCAGAATCCAAAGTGGGATATTACCAAGATCGCTGCTAATCTGAACCTCGACGGCATTGGCACGGAGATCATGGGACCGATCAAGAATATGGTCGGGTTCGGAGCCGAATACTCGTCGCTGGGAGCTATTTTCAATGAAGTCGCCCGCTCCTATAACATCACTCCGATGGAGGACCCCATACCCGAACAGGGAGTTTTTGGGCGATCGGACCACTATCCGTTCGTCACTCGCGGCGTGCCCGCGTTGATGCTGGTTGGCTCGCCGGAATCAACTAAAGAGGGTTTTGTTCGCCGATTCAACGAGTTTGAAGAAACGAAATATCACCAACCGACAGATGACGTTTACAAGGATTGGCACTGGCCCGGAGCCAAGACCGTTGCCGACATGATGGGCATCCTTGGCTATCGCATCGCGCAATCCTCTACTGCTCCAACCTGGCTGCCCGGAAATAAGTACTCAGGTCTGAAGCGCGGCGACACGTTGCCCTAAGGTAACTGGCAATCGAGCTTTCTCGTCGGATTTCGTGGAAGATGCGAAACGGAGGATGTTCTATTCCGATCTTGCTGACATGTTCGCAGGATCGGTCAAAATAGAAACAATATAAATAAGGGAGAACGTAGAAATGAAAATCGTAAAACCATTCCTGGGGTGGACCTTGATCATTGTAGTAGCGCTGTGCGCCTTGGGTACCAATGCGACCGCACAGAAAAAAGATGCGAAAAACCGAGCTGAGGCTGCAACAACCTCCGGTGATGCGACCAAGGCGCTAAATGAGTTGATGAGGATACCCGCCAAGTCGATACCGCAAAGCCTCTTGAAAAAGGCGAAGGCGATCGCCGTCTTTCCTGGTGTGATCAAAGCTGCGTTTATCATCGGCGGACGAGGTGGAAAGGGATTGATCTCGCGTCGTGTTAAAGGCGGTTGGAGTGCCCCCGCGATGTTCAAGATCGGCGGCGGGAGCGTCGGGTTCCAGATCGGCGGATCTTCGACAGATGTCGTGATGCTTTTCATGACGGACGACAGTCTGAAGAACCTGCTCGAGGATAAATTCGAGATCGGCGGTGAGGCCGCCGCCGCCGCCGGCCCTATCGGACGCACAATTCGGGCGACAACTGACGCCCAGCTACAGGCCGAGATCCTTTCCTACTCGCGAAGCAAGGGCTTATTCGCCGGAGTTGCGATCTCGGGTGCGGTTATCAGCCCGGACAACGATACAAATCAGCTTTTGTATTCACTGGAGGCCAAGGAAATGTTAACCGGAGAAAATAAGATCGCGTTCGATTCGATCCCTCCTGCGACGGTTGGGTTTCATAGAGCGTTGACGCGACACGCGAAATAGGTCAAATAGGTCCAACCCGACGACCTTAAGGCGGTCGTCGGGTTATTTTCCCAATAAAGGCCGCGGGCGACACTCGTGTCGACCAGATCGAGTATTCGTCCGGATCCACTCGCCAGAGTCATTGAACGAAACGATCAACAAAAATAGGGCCCCAACAAGTGAGCTGCAACCCGAAGTGTCGTCACGGATTTGTTGCAACTGCGATGAGCCATTGATCGGCGAGTATTGCTATGTCTGTGGTCAGCCGTCAGTTGTTGAGCGTTATACTCCGAAGAACTTATTCTTTGAGATTTATAACAATGCCAGGAAGATCGATATATCAAAAACATTCGCGACATCGATCGAGCTTGCTCGCCGGCCGGGTGAATTTGTACATGCATACCTGGCAGGACAGCGCGTCGGTTATATAAATCCCGTAAAATTTTATTTTTATGCAATGATCGCAAATGCTTTGATTCGCGAGATGCTGCAAATTGCGACTGCCGATCCAATATTTGCCTCTCCGCTGACCGGCAACACCGCCTTTCAAATATTCGGGCTGCTCGCCACTGTTTTTTGGGGCGTTTTATGGAAATTGTTCTACCGTGGAACAGAATTGAACTGGGTCGAATTTGCTGTGTGCGATCTATTTCGAAGCGCAAACGGATATCTTTACCGTTACATTGTTAGTTTTTGTTGCAGTCTTCCGGGAGTATACCCAGTTTGCTTATTCAGCGTTTGTACTGGCGGATCTTCTGGTCACGACCGCTTATGGTATCTACTTTGCCCGCAGAGTCTTTCGTGAATCCTGGCCAATGACAATCGTAAAACAATCAGCCCTTTTGATTCTGTTTGCTGCTCTCCTAGCCTTTGTCGTGAGTGATCAATGAACGGTGATAATTTTAATGCCCCGAAATCGTAAATGATCCGAGGTTTGTAATAAATACTTCGACTGACGAATATTGACGACCCGTTGATCTATTGGTAGCTTTCGCGTGAGCGGAATAGCTATGAGAAAAGAGTAATTTGTGAAGCGGTGTTCTGATAATAGAGCCCGCGGATTTGTGGTTCGGCATTAGTCATCTGATTGTAAGTTGTTGCACAAAATCGAAAGGGCTGCCGGTTTGGCAGCCCTAAGTTGTTGAAAATAATGGTGGCCAGAGACGGGGTCGAACCGCCGACACGCGGATTTTCAGTCCGCTGCTCTACCAACTGAGCTATCTGGCCAACACCCTGCATAAAGCGGAGCGAATTTGTAAGTGTAAATAAGCAGTAATCGGATGTCAAATACCCGATTACCGATTAAAATCAACAAAAGTTTGGGTTAAAACCGTATTGACAACGGCGTGCCGATTCTTATAATCACAATTTAGCGGCTGTTTTTGCCATGTTCGGTCGCGGTTGAGTTTGTTAACTTCCGGTGCCGGTTTGGACGTCGTCGCTGCCCTCCGGGGACGAAGCTTCTGAACCGGCATGACTTTATTTATTATTGGTGACGCACTTATTATGTATAGAATTGTTGCTCTTCTTTCATTGTTGATCACTGCCTCCGTTTTGTTTACGGCTTGTGGTTCTACTCCTTCAAATAACGCTAACAGTAACTCAAATCGCTCGGTTACTCTGGACAATAACAACCTTCCTCCGGGGCTTTCGACAAGTCCGGTGCCGATAACCGGCACGCCGACGCCTGGAATTCCCGCGAGCCCGATGACCGTTCCAAAGGGTGCGACTCCGACACCAGGAATACCGAGCCCGGCAGAGCTTAAGAAACCAATGAAGCCGGGCGTGACTCCGACTCCGGGAATACCCTCGCCCGAGGAACTCCGACGACAAATGGGTATGCAGCCTAAGGTCGGCACGCCTCCTCCCGGAACATCGACCGACATCCCGATGATGAAGAAAAATACCAACAAATTGCCGAGGAAACCTCAGTAATTTGTTTGGCAATAAATGAAATGGGCACAACGAACTTAATGATTCGTTGTGCCCTTTCGCTTTTATTCGAGGGTGTATCTATGCTGAGGCGGCTTCCACCTTGGTAAAGCCGAGGACTTCTTTCACGTCATTTTCAATGCGTTCGAGAAGTTCGGTGTTTTCCTTGAGCATATTCTTGACGTTGTCGCGGCCCTGGCCGAGACGCTCGCCTTTGAACGAGAACCACGCACCACTCTTCTCGACAATATTGTTATTTACGGCCAGATCAAGCAGATCGCCCTCTTTCGAGATGCCTTCGCCATACATGATGTCGAATTCGGACTCGCGAAATGGCGGTGCACATTTGTTCTTGACCACTTTCACGCGGGTGCGGTTGCCGACGACCTTGTCTCCGTCCTTGATCGCACCGATGCGGCGGATGTCGAGTCGGAGGCTGGCGTAGAATTTGAGAGCCTTGCCGCCGGTCGTTGTTTCGGGTGAACCAAAAAACACGCCGATCTTTTCGCGAAGCTGATTGATAAAGATAAAGCACGTGTTCGAACTCGATACGATCGCCGTGATCTTTCTCAAAGCCTGCGACATTAGACGAGCCTGCAATCCAGGCAGAGAATCGCCCATTTCGCCGTCGAGTTCCGCACGCGGCACCAGAGCGGCGACCGAATCGATGACGATCACATCAACACTGTTCGAACGGATCAGTGTTTCAGCGATCTCGAGAGCTTGTTCTCCGGAATCGGGCTGCGAGATGAGCATGTCGTCAATGTTTACGCCGAGCTTGGTCGCATATTCGGGGTCCATCGCATGTTCGGCGTCGATGTATGCACAAACACCGCCGGTCTTTTGTGCCGAGGCGACAACGGTCAGAGCGAGAGTCGTCTTTCCTGAGCTTTCAGGGCCGTACACCTCGATGATCCGCCCGCGTGGGAATCCGCCGACGCCGATCGCCGCGTCGAGGCTTAGACACGTGGTCGAGATCGCACCGATGTCTTCGTGCGGCCTTTCACCCAAACGCATGATGGAACCCTTGCCAAATTTTTTCTCGATCTGCAGCAATGCCGACTCGATCGCTTTACCTTTGTCCAAACTCATAATTAAATTTCTCCCGTCCGGTATTTTTATCAGTAAAAACTACTAAGTTTTTCTCCACGGAAACTAGGCTAACACATGCGATACGACGTTGCACACATAAAACACGCTTTTTCCTTCAAAAAGTGAAAAAAGTGAGCGAAGAGCCGTCGGGTCGATAAAATTTCAGATAGTTTAGGACAGAATCAGAGAAAATTCAATGAAAATTATTGACACCGCCGGAGCATTTTTACCTTTGGGCCGGATATTAGAGGATCGGGCGTTAAAGGTTGGATGGTTCCTCTGAAACGTGTCTTTACAAATCGTTACTCAGATTACAAAACTTAATTGCGATCGAGGTCGTAGTTACTTGCAAATACAAGAGGAAAACCGTTAGAGTTTCCACTTACCCCTTATGAAATACTTGGACTTCGCGGGCCAAACGCTGGACGGAAAATACCATATCGAACGCGAATTGGGACGCGGCGGTATGGGAACGGTCTATCTGGCGACGCATCTTGGTACCGAGCGGCCCGTCGCAGTCAAGATCATCGCTCCGCAATTTATGCAGCGTGCGGAATTTGTCGAGCGATTTCGACGCGAGGCGAGAGCGGCAGGGCGTTTACGGCATCCGAATGTGGTCGATGTCACGGATTTCGGGTTTGCTGATACTCGCGGAGGCCAGGTCGCATATCTCGTCATGGAGTATCTTGACGGCTGCACACTGGGTGAGATACTCGACGAGGAAAGGAATTTGCCCGTCGGCTGGACGCTCGACATCCTCGAGCAGGTTTGCTCGGCGGTACAAGAGGCTCATGAACAGGGCATCATCCACCGGGACCTCAAGCCTGACAACATCTGGCTCGAACCAAATCAACGCGGCGGTTACACGGTCAAGGTCCTCGATTTTGGGATCGCCAAACTCGAAGAACACGAAATTTCAAACGGCGACATTCCGATCGAATTCGTCAGATCGACACATACGCTGGCGGGCGATGCAAAGACGACGATCGGCGGCAACATTTCGACGATTGGGGCCGAAGCCTCGACGATCGTGCAGACGGCGGACCTGGGGACAATGGTCAACGAAGGCGGCACTATCTCGCTCGAACCCTTGGCAGATGAGAATCAAACCGCGATCTACGATGACCGCTCCGATGATCAAGACAGCGTCGGCACACGAATGATCTCAGACGAGATCGATGTCGAAACCGACCGGACCGGCCGGCAGCGGACGACCGGTAAATCACTGATCGATTCTCCAACCACCGCGGGCCTGACCCGAGTCGGTGCCGTGCTCGGTACGCCGCTTTATATGTCGCCTGAGCAATGTCGCGGCGAACATCTCGATCCGCGTTCGGACATTTATAGTCTGGGTGTGATCGCATATCAGATGTTGTCCGGACGGACGCCGTTCGAGGGCGATTTCAAGGATGTAATGGAATCGCATAAGACGGTCGCCCCGCCGCCGCTTGCTGCAAAAAAGGTGCGTCGCAAGATGCAGAAAGCGATCCTTTCGGCTCTTGACAAAGATCCGGGCAATCGTCCGCAAACGGCCGAAGCATTTGCGAGCGTCATGCGTTCGAGGTCCGAAGGATTGTTTGGGCTGCTTCGCAGGGCACTGGTGATCTATAGCGAGCATTTGCCTAAGTTCCTGATGCTGACGACGTTTTTCTCGCTTCCCAGCATTATTCTAACGCTAACCCTTGTTGCGCTTTCATTCTTAAAGGTCAGCGAGATCATCTCCGGGACCAGTGCGAATGTTGCCATCGGCGTCGTGGTCCTTTTGCTGGGGCTCGCCAGCGCATTCAGCACTTATCTTAATATCGGTACCATTACCTGGATCGTCACGCAGTATCTCGCGGTACCGCTGAGGCCTGTCAGATTAAGGCCCGCACTGGTCGAGGCTCGTAAGCGATGGAAGGCGTTTGCCGGTACAGGTATTTTGAGTACGTTTTTGATGTTCGCTATCGGGATCCCGACGTGCGGAATCGGATTTCTCGTCACAAATGTACTTTGGACGCTGGTATCTCCGGTCGTAATGATGGAGAACCGAAGCGGAAAGGCGGCATTGAGGCGTTCCAAAGATCTTGTAAAACGCTCGGTCGGGACGGCGATCGGAGCGGTATTTATGCTGTTCCTGATCCCGGCGATCTTTTCAGGAACGGTTTCGTTTGTCGTAAACATCACTGCAAGGGCGATCGATCCTAAACCGCAAACGCCGGCAGCTGTTACCGAACAGGCAAGAACTGACGGCTCGCCGGTCGTGAGCACAACGGATCCAAATACAAGTGCTGTGCCCCCCGAACCCGCGAAGACGGAGGACGGAGGACTCAACATCAACATCGGCCCCAACCGAACGATCAGGGTCGATGATGACGAAATGGATATGCGCAGCCGTGTCAAAAAGACGATACTCGAATCTCTCGTTCAGGTGATCTGGCTGCCACTGCAGATATTCGTTCTGTCATTTTCTGCTATCATAATCGCGTTGCTCTATTTGAAAACACGGCTCGCCGGCGGCGAATCGATGAATGAACTCATCGAGCGGTTTGAGAGTGACGACGGTCCCCGCAAAAAGTGGCAGGAACGCGTTCGTCAGCGTCTCATCCAATCCGGCCGCATCCCGAGCAAGTCTTAGGACATGCAGCGTAAACTTCGGCAATTATCCAATTTGATCTGCACCGCATTTATCCTGTGCCTGTCGGCATCAGGACAGGATGTAGTGCGCGATCTGAAATTGTCGGCCGGAGGGCATGTTGAGGTCGTCAATCATTTCGGCCGCGTCACGGTGAAAGCGATGCCGCCGGCAAAAGAAGGCGAGATCTTTGGCGGTAAACTCACGGCCGTCTCACCAAAGGGCCTTACGGACAACGAGATAAAATTTACGGCCGGCAAAGGCGGCATGCTCATAGTCGTCACGCCGAATGACCCCAAGAAGCGCGTCGATATCGAATTGACGCTGCCGAATCGATCGTCCGTGAAGATCGAGACGACCGGCGGTGCTGTTGACGTGATGGGCGATCTGGAAAAGGTCGAGGTGTTCACCGACACAGGCACTATCGCGACCGATGTTCCGGATGACGACATCACCTACAATTTCCATTGGACCGAATCTCGACCGCGTTACCTCGCCGATTTCGACATCGCCGAGGTCAAAGAGAAGTCAGGAGGACGCTTCGATATCAGAGGAAGATGGGGAGAAGGGGAGAAAAGGAGAAAGGGAGACAAGGAGAAGGTAATAAAGGAAGGCGAGCAAACGGTTCCTTCCGAAGTACAAAGCGCAAAGACCGACGCCCCAAGGCCCGTCACACTCAATTTCACCACAGCTCGCGGAATTATCCTGCTGAATGTGCCGCCGAGCGAGGTCGGGAGCGATCTGCGTGAACGCCCGCTGACCAATGCAGCGAAAGCGATCGTCCGCAGCGGCGACTCGCTGCTGATGGAAGCGATCCGCCGGGCGGCGCCGAAGTATTACGGCGACTATATGCGTTCGCTGCCGCCGATCAAGCTCGAGCCGCGTTTCTCGGCAAAAACTACGCCGGCCGATCTGCCGACGGCGACGCTGAAACGTGCGACGGTTCGCGTCACCGATCTTGAAAACCGTGCGATTGCCGGACTCAGGGCGGAGGATTTTGAGATCAGCGAAAGCGGAGCCGGCCGCGAGATCGTTTCGGTCGAGCAATCGACAGCACCTTTTAACCTCGTGCTGCTGCTCGACGTTTCGGGGAGCGTTGAGAATTACGTCACCTTTATCCGCAAGGCCGCGCGCAGTTTCGTCGATACTGTGGATGCCAAGGACAAGGTTTCGCTCGTCATCTTTAACGACGACGTCAAGGTCCTCTCGAGGTTCACGACCGACAAAGGCAAGCTGAGCGAGAGCCTCGACACCTTCGACGCAGGGGGCGGAACTGCGTATTACGACGCACTTGCATTTACGATCGCCGATACGCTGCGTCCGCTAAAGGGCGAACGTACCGCGATCGTTATCCTGACGGACGGCGACGACAACCGTTCGTTCCTCGCATTCGATTCGCTTGCTGGATCGATACAAGAGAGCGGAGCACTGATCTATCCGCTTTATGTGCCTTCCGGTTTGATCGCGATGGCTGCTCAGGGTGTGAATGCCGACATCGATCCGATGCGCAAGAAATATATGTCTCTAAGCGCCAAATCCGCGGGCGAAGGCGAACGCCTCGCGAAGATCTCGGGCGGCGTATATTACCCGATCACACGCATCGAACAGATCCAGCAAGCCTACCGCGACATCGCCGTCCAGCTCCGCACCGCCTACGTCATCACCTTCCGCTCGGAACTCGCCGCAACCCCCGGCGACGGCGTCTCGCCCCGCCTAAAGATCAAAGCCAAACGCCCTAACGTCTATACAAATGTAAATTCCGTCGAAGCCGCGCAATAAGTGCGGGACGACGGCGCCGGCCGCGTCGCCATCTCGCCGAAGCCACGCACCGGGCTTTATGAGTTGCCACTAGGTTCTGGCCTCACGGATCGGCCAGTGCTAAAGCCGTAGCTGGTGGATGGTATAGTGTAACACAATGTTGCAATTATGCAACACGATATTTGAAAATTTAAGGTGCGCGCGCCGAGTATGTGGAAAATGGGACACTTCGGTTTGAGGTGCGGACGGCAACTCTTTGGGCTTTGCCCTTATCACAGTGTGGCTGGCCAATGAACTGCCACTAGCTTTAGCTAGTGGAAAAGTTAAATAGAAGCTTTGGGCTTTAGCCCAATGTTCGGCTAAAGCCAAGAATTTGTTGCAAGCAATCCACTAGCTAAAGCTAGTGGCAATTCATAAAAACCGCAGACCCGACAAACCCAACCATGCCCGGGGCTTTAGCACTGGCCGGTCCGCGAGGCGGCGTGGCCATCCGCCCTCCGCAAAAGCCGCGTAAACGCGGCCGATGCACAAGCCGCACGTTAGTAAGGGCGTAACGTCCAAGTTTAGGCTATGGCGGAGCTTGATCGATGCGGCGTATTCTCGTTAGCGTGAGTTCGCGAAACGCCCTTACTATCGTGCGGGCTACGGAGACGGTCGGCATCTCTTCGGGCTTTGCCCTGATCGCACGGCGGCGACGGCTTGCCTCGCCGTGGCGTGCTAAAAAAAGATCTCCGGAGGCGGCTGTGCCGCCGACAAACGCTCTGTCGCCCGCTACCGCGGGCTCCGAAATGGTGTGGGCCGACCAAACGGCGAGGCAAGCCGTCGCCGCACTGCATTCGCGGCAAAGCCGAAGGAAAAAAAGCCCAACCACGCCCTGCCGCTCCACCGCCGCCCGCCCTGCAACCCGCCGCCCCCATTCGCCCTCCGCAAGAGCCGCGTAAACGCGGACGCGGATCGTGTCCGTAGCCCGCACGTAAGTAAGGGCTCAACGTGGTGAGGTATAAACGTCGGTCGGAGCGAATTATCTCGTCGATTGAGTTGAAGAATCCGAAACTTGAGCCCTTACTCACGTGCGGGCTACTGACACGGCTGCCGTGACCCAATCACGCCCCGCCGCTCGACCACCGCCCGCCCCGCAACCCGCCGCCCCCATCCGCTTTCCGCAAAAGCCGCGTAAGCGCGGCTGGCGAGAACATCTAATAGGTGATATCCAGCATCAAAAGGCATATGCATCGTATTGGCTCCCTACTCATCGTTTTTCTCTTGTGTAGTCTTGTTTGCGTTTCCCAAGTCGCATATCGTTCGATAGAGTCCGAGATAAATGCCAAACACCCTGCTCCTCCGCTACTTGTTCTTTATGAATTTAGTGTCTGGTCGAAGGTTTCCGGGGACATGCCGGCTTTTGTGCTTTACGAAGACGGTACTGTGATTTATGACGGAGCAAAGGAACCAGGTTCGTACCAATATTTCACGGTCAAACTGACTCCGGAGGAAGTTGTCACTCTATTAGAGTCTATTCAGTCGGCGAAGTTCGAATCGTACCGTGCTCTGTACACGCACACCGACCGGCTTGCGATTACGGATCTACCTTCTCCTTTTGTGATGCTACGCCGAAAGGACGGTAGCTATAAGACCATCAAAACATATGGGACATTAGGTGAACGCGGAAACCCTGACTACCGTGTGCTCAATATGCCCGATTCCTTAAGAAATGCATTTAACTTCTTGTGGAAGTACGATAATCCTAAGGCGACCAATTGGCAATCCGATTTCGCCGAGTTCGTTTTTTGGAAATATGAAGGCGATTCAAATAAGAACGTAACTTGGCCGAAAATCGAGGATATATACAAAGTCTCGTTCAAGGACGGTGACGAAGAATTCTACTCAATCTTCATTTCTGAATCGATGGAGAAGCCCTATGCACAAGCCTATTGGAAGGCAAGACGGAAAAGGGCCGCTCTTAAAATGGACGGAAAGAGATGGGATTTTCAGCTTAGGTTCCCATTCCCTTGGGAAAGAGTCTGGATGGGCGGTGACGACGGCAAGATCTTTCGTGACGGACGATAATCGGCTCGCGACACGCACGCTCGTTCACACTCGCGTTTCTGCCTTCCTCTTGCGTTCCCGATACGCCCTTACTACCGTGCGGGCTTCTGCATCTCGCGGGATTGATTTAAGATATGTTTTATGACGACTGCTGCATTTGAACGTGTCCAGACGGCGAGGCATCCCGAGCGTAATTACTGATCTGGAACCACCTTTACTACAAATATTGTTCGATGAGGAAGAGCGGCAGCCGATGTCGGTGTCGGAGCTGTCGGCGGGGATCAAGTCGGAGCTTGAGCGGCGGTTTGCGGCGGTTTGGGTCGAGGGCGAGCTGATCGGGTTTACGGCCGCCGCGTCGGGGCATTGGTACATGACGCTGTCGGACGGCGACGCCAAGCTCAAGACCGTGTGCTGGAAATCGACGGCGGCGAGGATGCAGTTTCGCCCGCAGACCGGCATGAGCGTGCGGGTGCGGGGCAAGGTGACGCACTACGCTCCATCGGGCGAGACGCAGTTGACGGTGACCTCGATGGAACCTTCGGGTGCGGGAGCTCTCGCTATAGCGTTCGAGCAGATCAGGTCAAAGCTCGAACGCGAGGGCCTATTCGATGTCAGCTTAAAGCGGCCGATCCCTTTCTTCCCACGAAAGATCGGCATCATCACCAGCCCGAACGGCGCCGCCTATCACGACATTATCCACGTCCTCTCACGGCGAGCCGCATCGATCAGCAGCCTTTTGATCCCGACACGCGTGCAGGGCGAAGGCTCTGCCGACGAGATCCGCAACGCCATCGAGACCGCCAATACCTTTAATCTCACGCTGCCTTTGGCAGAACGGATGGATGTGCTCGTCGTCGGCCGCGGCGGCGGTGCCGCGGAAGATTTGTGGGCGTTCAATGACGAGAATCTCGCTCGGGCCCTGCGAGCGAGCGACATCCCTGTGATCTCCGCCGTCGGGCACGAACCCGACATCACTTGCTCGAAGCGAAAGGCGGGGTCCGTGACCTGCAACAGCGTTTGCACGCCGGTTTCTCCGAAACATACGCGATGGCGGCGAGGCGTTTCGCCAACGTGAATTCGCGGCTCACGCCGGCGACGTTGACGGCAAAGGTCGCTTCGGGCGAGACAAAGCTCTCGGCGATCGTTCAGCGGCAAATAACTGCGGAGCGGCAATTCCTGACCGCGAAGAACGAATACGTCGAGCGTCAGATGGCCAAACTTCACGCACTCTCACCGCTTAACGTGCTCAATCGCGGATTCTCTGTAACGCAATTGGCTGACGGCACCATTCTTCGCGACGCGGCCCAGGCCAAAGCCGGCGATAATTTGAAGATCCGCCTGGCAAATGGGAAACTGAACGCTGAAGTTTTGTCGGCGGAGAGCAATTAATAAGCAATGAACACCCATACGATAGTGTCTTCAGTATCGATCGCTCTTTGCGTTTTGGTATTCGTGACGACTGCGAGTTCACAGACCAAAAGGCCGGACTCGAAGACAGCACCGACCGTGAAAGTTATGAAACGCATTGCAAAAGGAACGTTTGACGTTAAGGTGACGCCGCTCGCGGCTGAGGAAAATGTCGGTGACGCGACGATCGGACGGCTGTCGCTTGCCAAAACGTTCAGCGGCGATCTCGCCGGAACCAGCAAAGGACAAATGCTCGGCAGCCAGTCAGAGGCGGTCGCCGGTTCGGGCGGTTATGTCGCGATGGAACGATTCACGGGAACGCTCGGCGGCAAGAAGGGGAGTTTTACATTGCAGCACATCGGGACAATGCAGGGCGGCAAGTTCGATCTTGATATTATGGTCGTCCCAGATTCGGGGACAGGCGAACTGACCGGCATTTCAGGCACGTGTAAGATCATTATCGACGGGGATAAGCACTTTTACGAGTTTGCATATGCGCTCCCCGCAGGAAAGTAGAAGCATAATTGATGTCAAGTTTTAGAGTCAATATTGAAGACGATCCGCCGAACGAACCGAGAGCAGCTGAACCGATGTTCGCGGCGAGCCGTGAGCCGAGACGGCGTTCGAAGCGGCCGTTCATCATTGCCGGCGGCATCGTGCTGGCGTTGATATTCGTGGTATTTGCCGGCGGATTTATCTACTGGCAGAGCATGAAGGGCACGCCGCAGTATTCCCTCGCTTTGCTCGTAGACGCAGCCAAACGCGATGACAAGGCCGCGATGGACCAACAGATCGATATCGACGCGGTTGTTGATGACTTCGTCCCGCAGATCACGGCAAAGGCTGTCGAATTGTACGGCAAAGGAGTGCCGCCGGCGATCATTGAGAAAATGACGCGTGTCGCTTTGCCGATCTTGCCGGCAGTAAAAGACCGTGCGAGAGCCGAGTTGCCGCGTGTCGTTCGCGATCGGACCGAGCGATTTGGAAATGTGCCGTTCTTTGCGATGGTGCTCGGGGCGAGCCAGTATCTGGACATCAAGGTGACCGGCGACACCGCAATCGTCACCAGCAAACTCGCGGACCGGCCGTTCGATGTCAAGATGAAAAGAAAGGGTGACCGATGGCAGGTCGTCGGGCTGAAAGACGACAAACTTGCAACCGAGATCGCCCGAAAGGTCGGCCAGGAAATGATCGCGATCGCGATGGGCGGCGTCACGAAAGCAGGTAAAACCCTCGGTGTCGGCAACATCGCCGACCTGCTCAAGCAGGCTGAGGAATTGGTTAAATAGTTCGAGCTTTTTAGGAGAGAACCACCCCGTCCGCCCAGAGCGGCGGCCACCCCTCCTTCGTAAGGAAGGGAGCTTAGGAGACTATGGAAAAGACTTTTGAACAATCACTCGTTGAGTTAGAGGAGATCGTCGGAAAGCTCGAGGACGGCGATATGCCGCTCGAGGAAAGCCTTGCGTTATTTGAGCGTGGAATCGCGCTTTCACGCGATTGCCGGGCCCGTTTGAGCAATGCCGAACGGCGTATTGAGATACTGATGCAGGATTCGGACGGCAATCTGACCGCGAACGAGATAGAACCGTCGAGTTTGCGTGAAGAGTAATTGGATAAAAAAGAGGACCGCGTCAAAACGATCCTCGATCCCTTAAGGCTTTGGCGGTTCAACGACGAGTTTCTTTTCCAAAAGGCTGCAGGCCTCGAGCGTGCCGGTCGGATCGATGGCCAGGTTATCAAGGACGATCTGTCTGATCTTGCCTTCCTTGTCCACGACAAAGGTTCCCCTGCTGCCGAAACCTTTCTCTTCGTTGTAAAGCCCGTATTGTTTTGTCACCGTTCGGTCCCAATCGCTCAGTAATTGAAACGACGTAACGCCGATCTTTTCGGCAAATGCTTTGTTTGAAAAACGGGAGTCCATACTGATCCCGAAAACCTTGGTTGCGACCGCCTCGAAGTTGGCTATACCAGCCTGGTAAGCCTGGAGTTCCTTCGTTCAGCCGCCTGTGAATGCAAAAACGTAGAAGGCAAGCACTACATTGTTCTTACCGCGAAAATCGCTGAGCTTTACCTTTGTTCCGGCCGTATCGGTCAGAGTAAAGTCAGGGGCCATATCGCCGACCTTTAGTTTAGAAGGGGTTGCAGTCGGCGTACCCTGGCTAAAGGCCGAAAGTACAAATGCGGCTACCAGGGCCGCGATAACAAGATATCGTTTCATTTCAATTACCTCAGACACAAAAATACCGCCGTTGGTCGCAGAAACCAAACGGCGGTGTTGTTATTTGATCAGTTTTAATCTCGTGAGCTAAATATGCTCAAGATGTACCAGAACAGCAAGGCGACGCTGGCAAACAATGTGAGCGATGCCGCAACGTGCTGTTTAGTGTTGAAACGGTGAAGTACGTTCGATGTCTCGTACAGAATTGCAGTTCCCGCAAACGCCACCATGACGAACGCGAACACCGTTCCGAGCGAAAATCCGAAGATCGCACTCGCAACGATAAATCCTAACGCCGCGAAACCGCCGATCGCCAAGATCGGGCGGAGGAAGGAAAAATCTGTCCGAGTGATGAAAACCGTCATCGTGATACCGAGGAACAGTCCGAGCGTAACGATACCGGCCTTCAACAGCACAGAAGCGTCGCCCGAAACGCTCGTGGCGATCAGGATCAGCGGTACGAAAATGATCGCTTCGGCGATGATAAAAATACCAAGACCGGCATATTGGACGGTGGTCGACGTTTCGGAAGTCGCCCATCGGTTAGCGAGGAACGAAACACCCATGAACAAACCAAGTACGACCAGCCATCCGATCGCTCCCCCGCTAAAGAGAACACTGGCGATAACCACAGCGGCACCGCTGGCAAAGAGAAATCCCTCGACAGCAATAAATGCGAGAATCGCCGCTGCCAAGAGCATATATGTCTTGCGAATAAATGCAGCTCGATCCGCCGGGGCGGCTTCTGCAACTGAATTTCCGTAAGTACTAGTAAAATCTTCCATATTTACCTCAGTCAATTAGATGTAATGTGTTGTGTTTAGTTGGCTGAAATCAGACGCCGCTCGAACTACCGGAGCCTCGGAATATCGAATCGACGCTCCAAACGCCGGAACCGCGTGCAGCAATGTAAAGAAATAGAAAACAATAGACGACCGCAAGTTCTCCTTTGTTCACGATCGGAAGGAGCGCTTGCAGGCTTGAATGAAACATAAAATACGCGACAGCCATCGTCCCGCTCGAAATGAATGCTGCGATCCCAGTGAACAGGCCGATCATTATCAAAAGGCCGCCGATCAACTCGATCGCACCGCCAACCGCCATGAGATTTGTGAATTCGCCGCCGCCCGACGCTGACGGCGGATATCCGAACAACTTTTGAGTTCCGTGCAGCATGAACAAAAATCCGGTAACTATCCTTAAAATTGCGTACACGTAGCTTGCGTACCGGTTGAGAAATCCATCCATTCAGTTAGCTCCTATGGTTAGTTGATCTTGAACAGTATAGCGCATTGGCTCGGATGACTTCTTGATTTGCACATCCCGAAGATCAACGGGTTAAACCAAATGACAAACGGCTTAAAGTAAACATTGGGCACGGCGTCCAGTCGGATAGACCAATTTTGTCGATCGTTGGCTGATGGTACAGAAAAATCCGAAGTGATCCGCACCGATCGACTAACTAAACGTTGTGGCCGTAGTAAATATTGTGTCGTAGGCAAATTGGATAGGACCAATAATGTCGAATAGTTGCGGAGTAGCGACGACCCTTAGAAAATCAATCTATCTGATGGTTGCCTTTGCCACGGGTACGCCCAATTGTCGGAACTGCCGTCAACAACATAGACAACGGCATGTTTGGATTCTAGGATGTGTCGTGACTGAAAGTCGCGTGATCAAGCAACAACAAGAATACACCGATCAAAATAACGTGCCGGCCCATCGACGAATCTGAACAGTATGAGTGTTCATTTCATTAATCCTTACTTTGTAGAGGGTTGTGGCTGCAGCCGGTTGCGATTGTCGGAGCTTTTCGGTGGTCGAAAAGCTCCGATCTGATATAACGGAGATGCCATGATTGTACGGAAATTTGTTCCGGCCCGAATGACCTCTCCGTCATCTATTAAATGACTACGTGACACGTACGGATTGTTCCATCTTTCGATACTGCTCCTGCCACTTATTAGTGACCTTTTCAATTTCGCGTACCCAATTGCGTTGGTGAATTCGATCGAATTTTCCTTGATCCATTTCCTGTTCCATGAGTTGGAGGCGATTGTTAACGCGCTCGCGATACTCATTCATATGGTTGAAACGATGCTCGAATCCACGTCTTTGATCTTCGTTAAGAGCAAGTCGAAATCGCTCATGTTCCTGTTCCATATTTCGGATCTGCTCACGGACTCTCTCGTAATTCTGCTTGCCCTCGGTCAAGCCAAAATTGGCGTTGTTGTATTCCCGGGTCATTGTCCGCAATTTCTGATGGATCTGCTCTGTAGCTTCGGTACGCTGCCGTAGTTGATCGCGCTGAACGTCGCTTAACTGGACATAGTCCCGGTCCCGGTCACGATCCTGATCGCGGTCCCGGTCTCTGTCCGGTGTTTGATCTCTGTCCTGCGTTTTGTCACGGTCCTGTTGCTGGGTTACGTCACCCTTGCCGGCCGCTGGTTTCCCTTTTCCTTGCCCGTAACCAGATATGGCTATGCCAAATATCATGGCGAGGATCGCGGCTATCGTTGTGAATCTATTAAGTCTCATTATAGGACCTCCTTTTCATTCATTCGGTCGAACAGCCATGATCGTGCGGAGACATTTCCATACGATCGAGCCGGCTTGTTCGTTGCCACAATTGATGACGCAAGTTTGATGCCCATGCGGAATCGAAAACGAGTGTTGAAATGACCGATCTCCGGTGGTCAAGTCGGTAGAACCGTGGATCAATTGTCGGAGGCAATCGGTCGTAGGCGATGAAAGTTCCACAGTCGACTGTGAAAAAATTCACGATCTATCAGAACTAATAGTTCGAACCGATCCGGGTTCGCGAAAAGTATCCCCAAAATGCTCCGAATTGCATAAAGATCAAATCAAATTCACAATGAGAGCGGCACATTATTTGCACTAGGTAAGAGCGGAGTTATTTGAATTACTATTTTGTATTTTTTGCTTATTGAACTCTATTTCGGCAACATTGCCGTTCACAAGCCGACCGGGCTTTATATGGAATGTGACCTTCTGGCCCTGACGGCGATCAGTCAATCAATCGATCACGACTATTCACCGGCGCAAGCATGATCGAGGAGGTGAATCATGAAAGTCAAAACAATTTTAATTTCCGCTCTTGTTTTAGCGGTCGGAATCTCAATATTCTATTTCGTCCCAATGTCCGCGGCCAATGACCGCCGGACTTCAGTGTACACTCCGCCACAAAACGGCGTGACGGCGGTGAGATATACGTCAGATCGTTTCGCTCTTGCTCCGATCCAGTGGAGTACGATCGTTAACAATAGCTACACGATGCCAAACAGCGACAGGATCTTTAGCAGTTATGGCCAGCCGTCGATCAATTCGAACGGCACCATCGTGTTTCGAGCCCGCAGCACAGGCAGTGGACAGCGACAGACAGGGATATATTACAGACAATATCCGAAAGGTAAGATCTTCGAAGTTGCGGATCTGAGCACATTTGTCCCGTATCCAAATAATCTGGAAACGCAGTTCCAGGAATTTTCGGCGATACCTAGGATCGCAGCAAACACAGACTACATCGCTACTCGAGGCAACCATAAGCCGATGTATACATATCTACTTCCCGACGGAAGTGAGACCCGGGTCGGCACGACCGGTATTTATGTCCAATACAACGGCGGACTCCTGTTCACCGGAACGGCAAAGATCGGTATGGCTCCAGGTTTTGGCATGCATGCGGTGCCGGGAACGGATCCCGCAGTGGCATTTGATGTTTATCCCGGTTCCCCAGCCATTTCAGACAACGGGAATATTGCATTTAAGGGCAATTTCACGATCAATAATGTTGGCAAAACGGGAATATTCTATCGAGACCTCCTAAACACGCCCGGAGGCGGAAAAGAGTCGGTCGTGATGATCGCGAGTTCCGACACGGACATTCCAAATGCCCCGCCGAGCTTTAGGGCAATGACATTTGGCTCGACAGCACCACCGTCGATCTATGGAAATGAAGTTGTTTTCACGGGACTCGATAATGAGGACAATCCGAATTACGGCGGTATCTACATGGCTCCGCTTGCTCAAGCCCCAAAACTTCGAACTCTGGTCGGCATCGGTGAACCAGTGTCCGGAGTCAAGATGCCGGGCCTGACACGTATAGGCGAAGGCTTAGCGTTTGACGGTCGGTATGTTGCATTCTGGGGAGCATGGGGTTATGAGACCAAGACAGTACGGCTTTTCTGCCCGGCAGATGGAAACGCGGATATTATTGCTTACTGTGAGGGTGTGGACCCAAACAGCATATTCGATCCGGAAACAAACCGCTGGTATCAGGACAAGCAAGTGATGCTGAATCAAGGCATATTTGTTTATGACACTTATACCAATCACGGTTATCTCGTTTCGGATACGAACAGCGATTTCAATGACTTTACGTTTTGGGGTTATTCAGGACGACCTCCGGGAGTCGGCACCGAGGAAGAAGGTGGTGAAGAAGAACCTCCAAGATGGCGTTCCACTGCATTTATCGCTGAATCAGATGGAGTCGTAGTGTTTAAGGCCCGAACCGGCGCCCAGAACGAAGATGGGGAATATATTAATCCGATCGACGGCATCTACATGAGAGATGGAATATCGCAGATGCCGATCACCGTTTTGGTTGAGACCGGAATGAACAGCGATGTTCTTGACCCGTCGATCCCCGGAGGTGTGTTACCGATCGTCGGGGTAGGAATCGAGCGAGATGGTTTCCGCGGAAACAAACTTGCGATCACCGCAAGCATGGCAGACGCGGAAAATGGATGGGGCGGAATCTATATCGCAAATATCGATCGCGGCCCTACGAACCTTATTGATCAAACGATCAAAACGAAGCGCTAATTAAACGCTCGTCAGCGATCGATATACAATGGACCGAGGCCCCGTTTTGCAGACGGGGCCTCTTTTTTATGCTTAATGCCGGGATATGAAATTGTCGACGGGCTATTCAGGCTTTCGAAGCTGCATGCAGATCTCTTGTCCCATTGCCGGAAAAAGAGCAGCAAAGACCTGATTGATCCTGATCCATCCCGCATGGTCTTCGAGCCTGCTGCCCTTTTTCCTGATGATGGCAGTACCGCTCGAGAACTCAACCTCAAAGCCCGAACTTCGAGCCAGGCTTTCCAGCCGTTTTTTCCAGTAAACACGTACGTGCTGCCATTTGGTGCGGGTTCCGGCCTTGAGCTGTTTTCCAAATTGATATTCGCGGATCTTTGCGAATAACTTCAGCTTTACCGGCACACCGACAAGCAGCATGCCGCCGGGCTTCATTATTCGATTGATCTCGGCCATGGTAAATTCAGGCCGCGGCAAATGTTCGAGAACGTGGGAACAAATAACGATGTCGGCGACTCCGTCCGGCAAAGCCAAGCCTGCGTCAAAGTCGCATTTTACCAATTCGTCATACTTAGCGAGTTCGATCCCTTCGCGGGATATGTCTATATCAAGCCCGATCCATTTTGCACCGTCGATCGGTGAAATAAGCCGTTTGATGGTGCCGCGGTCGCTGCCTACATCGACGATCGTCAGCGGACGCCCCAGCTTTTTTGCCTCTTCATGTATCACGAGGTTTAGCCACCAATATCTGAGAATTCGAACGGGAAACCGCCGCTTTGACATCTCTTCGTGAAGCGGAAAGTCAGGTCTACGTGTCTCTTCATTCTCGTAAACAGACGCCAAAGGGCCACGGGCAAATCGAAAGCGGCTATATTTATTGGCGTTGCTCATTGGTATGTAATGTTAAAACGAAAAGGCGGCCTTAACAAAGCCGCCTTTATCGTAATGATGGATCGATGAAGATCTACTGGCTCACTGCCTTGACCGATTCCTCGGCTTCGACACGTGGTGCGGCGAGGCCGAGCTCGGGCGAACGCCAGAGGTTTGAGACAAGCAACTCACGCATAAAGGTCATTTCCTTAGGTAACCGGTCGTATAACTGGAAGAAGAGGTCGTCGTGCATCGCGATCTCCTTGAGCCACAAATCGCGATCGATAGTCATGACCTTGTCAAACTGTTCGCGGCTGAAATCGAGTCCGCGCCAGTCCATATCTTCGTAACGAGGCATCCATCCCAGCGGTGTTTCAGTGCCTTTTGACAGCCCTCGCGAACGTTCGACGATCCACTTGAGGACACGCATGTTTTCGCCGTAGCCAGGCCATGCGAATTTACCATCCTCATCCTTGAGGAACCAATTGACCGAAAAGATCCGCGGAGGATCAGGGATCTGTCGTCCGAAATTAAGCCAATGTGAGAAATAATCACCCATGTGATAACCGGCAAACGGCAGCATGGCGAACGGGTCGCGGCGGACCTCGCCAATATTTCCGAAGGCGGCAGCCGTCTGCTCTGATCCCATGGTCGCGGCCTGATATACCCCAAAGGCCCAATTAAAGGACTGTTGGATAAGCGGAACGACACTGTTGCGCCTTCCGCCGAAGATGAATGCTGAGACCGGCACTCCGTTTGGATCGTTGAAGTTCTCGTCGGCAACAGGGCATTGGTCGATCGGTGCGGTGAATCGCGAATTTGCGTGTGCGGCCTTGCCGTCGCTTGCAGGCGTCCAATCGTTGCCTTGCCAATCGATGGCGTGTGCAGGCGGTTCGCCGTCCATGCCTTCCCACCAGACGTCGCCGTCGTCGGTCAACGCGACGTTGGTGAAGATCGTGTTTTCCTTGATCGACTCCATCGCGTTAGGGTTGGTCGAGTAATTCGTGCCCGGAGCAACGCCGAAGAAGCCGTTCTCCGGGTTAATGGCGTGGAGTTTTCCGTTTTCGTTGGGTTTGATCCAGGCGATATCGTCGCCGACCGTGGTAATCTCCCAGCCTTCTTCGACGAATTCCTTAGGCGGAATGAGCATCGCGAAATTGGTCTTGCCGCACGCCGACGGGAACGCAGCACAGACGTAATCTTTGCGGCCGTCGGGCGATTTAACGCCGACGATCAGCATGTGTTCGGCGAGCCAACCCTGAGCTCTGCCGAGGTTCGAAGCGATGCGCAGGGCAAGGCATTTCTTGCCGAGCAGTGCGTTGCCGCCGTAGCCTGAGCCGTACGAGACGATCGAATTTTCCTCGGGAAAGTGAACGATGTATTTGTCTTTCGGGTCCGGCGAGCAAGGCCACGCGACATCGGCTTGGCCGGCGGCGAGTGGCATGCCAACGGAATGCAGACAGCGTGTAAATTCGCCGTTGCCGAGAGCATCGATGGCCTTGGTACCCATGCGGGTCATGATCTTCATATTGACCGCGACATAGGGCGAATCGGTGATCTCGATACCAAACTGCGAGATCGGCGAACCGATCGGCCCCATGCAAAATGGCACCACATACATGGTCCGGCCCTGCATACAGCCGTTGAATTTTTTCTTGAGAATGGCCTTCATTTCGGTCGGTGCCATCCAATTGTTGGTCGGGCCGGCGTCGCCCTTGGCGAGCGAGCAGATGTATGTGCGGTCCTCGACGCGGGCAACGTCGCTCGGGTGCGAGCGGGCGAGGAATGAATTAGGCCGTTTCGCTTCGTTCAGCTTGATAAATGTACCGGCGGCGACCATCTCCGAACACAATGTGTCGTATTCCCAATCCGAGCCGTCGCACCAGTGTACATTCTCCGGTTTGCACAGCTCGACCGCGTCGGTCACCCAACGGATCAGTTCTTCGTTCGTAACGTTCGACGGGATGTTAAGTTCAGTCATAATAGTTTTCGCTCCAAAGCTATAATTTTGATCTTTTGCTCAGTAAATCAGAAGTACGCGAGGTATAAGCCTCGCTCATCGCAATATTCGCATAGCTTATCACAGCATAAGGGAATCGGGCGAGTGAAGGGAGGTTTTTGGGCTTTGGACTTTGGGATCAGTTTTTGGAGCGTAAAATTCGGGCGACAGTTCTTTGGCCGCCGGTTGCAGCGAAAAACGCCTTGGCTACAGTCAAAACGGGCCTTGGTCACAATAAAAAAGCAGCCAGCCACAATAGCAAAAAGCCCCGTACTCGAAGAAATGGACATTCCATCTTGAGCCCATCTTCGAGACGTTTTGAAGGCCATTCTAATCGAACCACGTGCTAGAGCAACGTGGCTATTTGCCGCGAAACGCGGAAAGACGGCTGAAGCCGCCTCTAAGGAAATTCAGATAGGGAACATCAATTTTTATGGAGCTCTCGGCCTGCCGGCGAAGAATGACGGCTCAACGTCCATTCACTGGGAGCACAATGAAGAGCAAGTTGACGCGACGTGCTATTTTTTGATGGCTCGGACTAGGAGGATCGCGATGATGGCGGCGATGGGGGCGGCGATCATGGCCAGGATGGACTCGGGGCCTTCGCCGACGATTTGGTTGCCGTAGTTTAAGAGCAGCCAACCGGCTATTACGCTTGTCGCGACTCCGAGGCCGACGCTCAGGGGGAAGCCGAGGGCGTTGCCGCGGTTGTTCATGAGCGAATTCATTCCGGCTCCGACGACTACTCCGAGAACCAATAAGGCGATCAAAAATGGCATTAGCGTGCTCCTGTTGTGAACGGACTGGCTGATGATACGTCTATTTTGTGTTTGGGAGCAAGGAGAGAAGGGGAGACACACGGGCAAATGAGGTGGCTTGGCCCGTGAGAGAGAACCACCCCGTCAGCCGAGGCGGCGCCACCCCTCCTTGGTAAGGAGGGGAGCCGGAAAAGTGGTAAGATATTGTTGGATTTTAGATCAAGGAGGAATGGGATTTTATGTTGTGTCCGGTGGATCAGGCTACTTTATTGATGATGGAGAGGCAGGGGATCGAGATCGATTATTGTCCTACTTGCCGTGGGGTTTGGTTGGATAGGGGCGAGTTGGATAAGTTGATCGAGGGCGGCAGGGGAGAGACAGGGAGACCAGGAGCCGAGGAGACAGGGAGAATGGGAGAAAGGGAGATGGGGAGCAGGCCGGAGGAGCGTCCGAGGGTTGAGGAACGGTATCGGCCGGACGAGCGTTATAAGTCGGATGACCGGTATAGGCCGGATGAGCGTTACTCTTCGGATGACCGGTATAAGTATGAGAAGAAGAAAAAGAAAGAGGGGTTTTTGAAGGATCTGTTTGATTTTTAGTACCGGTCAGTAGTCGGTCGTCAGCGGGAGTCTACGATCGAGCAGCGGGGCGTCGATATTGGACGAACGTGTGGGCGACGACGGTGGCGATGATTATTGTGCCGCCGAGGAGTGCCCATTGTGAGGGGCGTTCGCCGACGAAGAGGAAGACCCAGACGGGATTTAGGAGCGGTTCGATGAAGCCGATTATGCTGGCGTCCAGCGGTCTTGTGCCGCCGCGGACGCCTTTTATGAACAGGATGTACGAGATGCCGATCTGGAATATGCCGAGGAAGGCGACGGCGGCAAAATCGAGCCATGTGATCGTCGCGGCGGACGCGATGCCGCTCGGCAGCGTCAGGACGGCGAGGATGAGGTTGCCGTAGATGACCGTTATTACGGGATTGAGGGGCGAAGCAGCGGCAGAAGCAGCGGTACTAGCAGCGGTTTCCGATTCGGAGGAGAGAACCACCCCGTCAGCCGAAGCGGCTGCCACCCCTCCTTGGTAAGGAGGGGAGCCGGAGTCTGGCAGGCTGGCAGCCTGCGTACCGACGGCTTTGGGATGCTTCAGGAGCATTATATAGAGGCCGAGGAAGATGCCGGAGCCGAGGGCGGCGATGTTGCCTTGGTAATCGCCGATCGAGAGGTCGCCGACGAAGAAGAGGCTCATGCCGGCGATGCAGAAGATCACCGTCGCGAGATCGCGGAGGTGAAATTTTTCGCCGATGACGAACGGCGCGAGAATAAGGATATAAACCGGCGCAGTGTATTGGAGAAAGATGGCGTTGGCGGCAGTGGTGTGTTTGGTCGCCCAGACGAACAGGAACAGCAGCACTGCGTAGATCACGCTGCACATTATCCCGAATGCGTTGATCCGCAGGCCATTTTTACGGGTGATGACGAGAACCGTGATCGCGGCCAGCAGCGAACGAAAGAATGTGACCTGATAGGCGTCGAGGTTTGTCGCGAGCTTGATGAACATCCCGCCGGTGCTCCAGAGCAGGACGGCGAAGAGGACGTAGTAGACGGGATTCTTAAGAGGTTTAGCCACGAATTACACGAAGAACACTAATAAACAAGAATAGATCAATTCGTGATATTCGTGTAATTCGTGGCAAAAAATTCCTATTCGCCGGTTGTGGCGGATTTGATGACCTCGCGGAGGCGTTTGGCTGAGGTTGTGTTTGGTTCTAGTTCGACGTCTTCGACGTTGCCGTAGACCTTTTTGCCGAAAACGGCGTTCCAGGGCGGAATGACGATCGTCGCGTCGCCGGTAGCTTTTGCCTGGCAGGCGAGACGGATGAACGGTTTGTCGCCCTCCGGCTGGTTGTAGCCGAAGACCTTCATCGCACGCTGTTCGCGGGGCGTGACGGGCGAGAGCTTTTCTTCGCCGCCAATGACGCCGACCCAGCACGTGCCGCACGCCGCCGATGTGCATTCAACCGGAACGACGCCTTCCCAGCAGCGTTCGTCCTGTGCGTGCCAGTCCTTCGAACGATCGAGAGCCGAAGCACCGGCGATCTCCTGCTCGTTCATGATGTCAAATTCGCCTTGGACGCGGCCGTTGTCGTAATGGATGGCGAATTTTTTGTTGACGGTTTTGAGAAAACCGAGGATGCCCTGCGAGGCGTCTTTTTGCGTTCGGCGATGACGGCGTTGGGCGATTTGGACATGATGCCTTTGGTTTTTCGACCTCGCCGGCGGCGGCTTTGAAGGCTTCAATGCCGACTTGGTTGAGCGTCGCGAGGCCGATGGCGACCATGGCGTTGATCATTTGGCGTTCGACCGCGAGCTTTTCGGCAACGACGATGGCGATCGCCTTGATCTCTTCGACGAGCGTTGCGGGTTCGTCTTTGAAAACGACGGTCTCAGCCTCGATCGCGGCTTTTACCGTTTTCCAATAGCGGTGGCCGTATAAGAAATGATGCGAAGTGTCGATCTGATCTTTCAGTTCGAACTGTCCCTGCATCGCAAATCCGTGCAGCGTCGCGTCGCGGTCTTCGGCGGCTTCGACAAACCGATGCAGATCGACCGGATAAAAGCGGAACCAGATCTGAACCGCATTGCGGTCAACCTCATGAATGCACGGCAGCATCTCTTCGACCGCAGCAAGCCACTCGGTTCCCGTGAATTTTGCTAAATAAGTTTCTAAGTTGGTCATACGTATAATTACTGATTATATAGGTGCGGATGTTGCTCCGCTGACGAAAAGAGAAAGTTTACAAATTTTTCGTGATTTGTGCAAAAGGTGACCAAAGCAGCTTGACAGAGGGCACTCAAATTCATAATATCTAAAGTTTCGGACTTTACTGTCTGGGTTTCCTTGTGGTTCGAATACGGATTCACGGGGCTGATGTTTGAGAATTGAAACACGGATTGTTGCGTAAAAGTGTCCATCACAGGGCAGCGGCGAATTTAACATATCTAATATGCCACGCTACAGCAAAGTTTCTTTTCTCTGAGTTGTTAGTACATTTTAAGTAATTCATTCAGCGAGAGCTGCTTGAGCTAACTGCCGGATCTAATTCGGCAAGAGTCAGGTAAGACGGTAGTTTTGCCGTCAAAACGGTTTTTTGGCCACAGGCCAGGTTTAGAAGATATGCCGACAATCAACCAATTAGTACGAAAGGGACGCCAACGCGTTAAGTATAAGACGGCCAGTCCTGCTCTGCAGGCCAATCCGCAGAAACGCGGCGTTTGCACGCGTGTTTACACATCGACCCCGAAAAAGCCTAACTCGGCTCTTCGTAAGGTCGCCCGTGTGCGTTTGACCAACCAGATCGAAGTTACTACATACATCCCGGGAATCGGGCATAACTTGCAGGAACACTCGATCGTGTTGATCCGCGGCGGCCGTGTCAAGGATCTTCCGGGTGTTCGTTATCACGTTATCCGCGGAACGCTGGATGCCTCGGGCGTCGCGAACCGCAACCAGTCGCGTTCGAAGTACGGTGCAAAACGTCCGAAGGGAGCGAAATAATTAGTTATGCCAAGACGTAGAGTTGCAGGAAAAAGAGAAGTTTTACCGGATCCGATCTATAACAGCATCGCCGTGACCAAGTTTATCAACGGTCTGATGTGGGAAGGCAAGAAAACCGTCGCTGAGCAGATCTTTTATGCCGCGATGACAAAGCTTGAAGAAAAGACCGGCGAAGAAGCATTGAAAGTATGTAAGAAAGCGCTTGACGGCGTCGCACCGACCCTCGAGGTCAAATCGCGGCGTATCGGCGGTGCGACCTATCAGGTCCCGCTCGAAGTCAGCCGCGACCGCCGCAATACGCTGGCGATCCGCTGGATCGTGCTGAATGCACGCAACCGCAGCGAGAAAACGATGGAAGACCGCCTAGTCGGCGAACTTCTCGATTCAGTGAACGGCCGCGGCGGAGCGATGAAGAAAAAGGACGACGTCCACCGCATGGCAGAAGCGAACAAGGCGTTCGCGCATTACAGATTTTAAGTGGCCAGTCAGTGGTCGGTGGTCAGATTCAACTGACCACCGACCACCGACCACCGACAACTGATTATGGCAAACATTAGCTTAGACAAATTTAGAAACATCGGCATCATGGCCCATATCGACGCGGGTAAGACCACGGCGACGGAGCGCATTTTGTATTACACCGGTGTTTCGCACAAGATCGGCGAAGTTCACGAAGGAACGGCGACGATGGACTGGATGGAGCAGGAGCAGGAACGCGGTATTACAATTACCTCGGCTGCGACGACCTGTTTCTGGACACGCAATAATACCGAGCACCGCATTAACATTATCGATACACCGGGACACGTTGACTTCACGATGGAAGTTGAGCGGTCTCTTCGTGTTTTGGATGGTGCGGTCTGTGTTTTTGACGGCGTTGCAGGTGTTGAGCCCCAGTCGGAAACAGTTTGGCGGCAGGCCGACAAATACGGCGTGCCGCGTATCTGCTTTATCAACAAATTGGATCGTGCAGGTGCGTCGTTCGACCGGAGCTTCCAGTCGATCCTCGATCGCCTCGGTGCCAATGCCGTTGCAATGCAGGTTCCTATCGGTATCGAAGAGCACTTTCAGGGCGTTGTCGATCTGATCACGATGAAGGCGTTCGTTTGGAGCAACGAGGCAAAGGGAGCGAATTACGACATCGTCGATATTCCTGCCGACCTTGTTGAGGTTTCGAAAGCTCAACGCGAGAAACTCGTCGAAGCAGTTTCGGCGATCGACGACGACTTGATGATGAAATACCTCGAAGGCGAGGAGATCTCGGAACAGGAAATTCGCGTCGCTTTGAGAAAGGGAACGCTGGCAATGAAGATCGTTCCGGTTTTCACCGGTTCGGCATTTAAGAATAAAGGTGTACAGACGCTGCTTGATGCAGTTGTCGATTTTCTTCCGAGCCCGCTCGATATTCCTGCGATCGAAGGCGAAAATCCGAAAACGCAAGAAGTTGAAACTCGTCCGCCGGATGCAAAAGCTCCGTTCTCGGGCCTTGTTTTCAAGCTCATGGCCGACAAGCACCTCGGACAGCTCGCATTCGTGCGTATCTATTCGGGAACGGTCACTTCGGGTTCGTATGTGACGAACACGATCAAAGATTCAAAAGAACGTGTCGGGCGTTTGATGCTCATGCACGCTAACAAGCGTGAAGACGTCGAAACGGCATCGGCAGGCGAGATCGTTGCCATCGGCGGTATGAAAAATACCACGACCGGCGACACTGTCTCGGACGAGTCGAAACCGATCATTCTTGAGTCGATGGACTTTCCGGAACCGGTCGTGCGTGTCGCGGTCGAACCTAAAACCCGTCAGGACCAAGACAAAATGGGCATCGCTCTCAACCGTCTTGCTCAGGAAGACCCTTCGTTCCAGGTCACGACCGACCATGAAACGGGCCAGACGATCATCGCCGGAATGGGCGAACTTCACCTTGAGATCATCGTTGATCGCATGAAGCGTGAGTTCGGCGTCGAAGCGAATGTCGGCAAACCGCAAGTTGCTTACCGCGAAACGATCACTCAGGGAGCACCGGGCAAAGAGATCTACAAGAAACAGTCGGGCGGCCGTGGAAAATTTGGCCACGTCGAGCTCGAGATCGAGCCGGCTCCGGGCGAAGGTTTTGTCTTCGAGGACAAGATCACCGGTGGATCGATCCCGCGTCAGTTCATCAAGCCGACCATGGAAGGCGTTCGCGATGCGATGCTTCGCGGTTACCTCGCCGGCTACGAACTGGTCGACATCAAGGTCAGACTTCTGTTCGGTTCGTATCACGAAGTCGACTCGGACGAAATTTCATTCAAACTGGCCGGTTCGTATGCGTTCCAAGACGCTGTGAAAAAGGCAAAACCGGTCCTGCTCGAGCCCATCATGCGTATCGAGGTCGTTACGCCTGAAGAATATATGGGTGCGGTCAACGGCGATCTTAACCGACGCCGCGGCCAGATCGACAAGATGGAGCCGCGTCCGGGCAATGTTTCGGTCGTGACGGCATTTGTGCCGCTGTCGGAAATGTTTGGATACACGACCGATCTGAGAAGTTCGACACAGGGACGTGCGACTTCGAGTATGCATTTTGAGCGATATGCCGAGGCGCCGCGAAACGTTGCCGAGGAAGTTATTGCAAAGATCAAGGGAACGGGTGCAAGCACCTAAAGAAGTTTGAAATTTGAGATTTGAGATCTGAAATTTAGGAGAAGCTATGAGCAAAGAGAAATTCGACCGCAGTAAGCCGCACGTGAACATTGGAACTATCGGACACGTTGATCACGGCAAGACGACATTGACGGCAGCGATCACAAAGGTGATGTCGAAGCACAACGCCAAGATGGTAGTACGTGCATTCGATTCGATCGACAACGCGCCTGAAGAGAAAGCACGCGGTATCACAATTGCGACGGCTCACGTTGAGTATGAGACGGCAAACCGCCACTACGCACACGTCGACTGCCCGGGCCACGCTGACTATGTCAAGAACATGATCACTGGAGCGGCACAGATGGACGGAGCTATTCTTGTAGTAGCTGCGACGGACGGCCCGATGCCTCAGACCCGCGAGCACATCCTGCTTGCACGTCAGGTCGGTGTGCCTTCGATGGTCGTGTTCATGAATAAGGTCGACGCAGTTGACGATCCTGAATTGCTCGAACTCGTCGATATGGAGATCCGTGAACTTCTCAGTTCGTACGAATTCCCCGGCGACGATACACCGATCACGCAAGGGTCGGCACTGAAAGCTCTCGAAGGCGACCCGGCATGGGAATCGAAGATCGACGAGCTGATGCAGACGGTGGATGATTTCATCCCGACGCCTGCACGTGAGACGGACAAGCCGTTCCTGATGCCGGTCGAAGATATCTTCACCATCCAGGGCCGCGGAACAGTTGCGACGGGACGAATCGAGCGTGGAGTGATCAACGTCAACGAACCTGTCGAGATCGTCGGTATCAAAGACACGAGAAACTCGGTCGTCACCGGCGTCGAAATGTTCAAGAAGCTTCTTGATTCGGGAATGGCAGGCGACAACGTCGGACTGCTGCTCCGCGGAGTTGAGCGTAAGGAAATTGAACGCGGACAGGTCATCGCCAAACCGGGCTCGATCACACCGCACACCAAGTTCAAGGCTGAGGCATATGTCCTCACCAAAGAAGAAGGCGGACGCCACACCCCGTTCTTTACGGGATACCGCCCGCAGTTCTACTTCAGAACAACGGACGTGACGGGCGTTGCACACCTTCCGGCAGGAGTCGAGATGGTGATGCCCGGCGACAACATCCAGATGGAGATCGAACTGATCGCCCCCATCGCAATGGAAAAGGGCCTCCGCTTCGCTATCCGCGAAGGCGGCCGCACGGTCGGAGCCGGAACCGTTTCGGAAGTGGTGGAATAGAAATATGTTAAACGAAAAGATTCGCATCAAGTTGAAAGCTTACGATCACCGCGTTTTGGACCAGTCCACCGCTGAGATCGTAGATACGGCAAAGAGAACGGGAGCAAGGATCGCAGGGCCGATCCCCCTTCCTACCATCAAGAACAAATGGACGGTTCTCCGCTCGCCCCACGTCGATAAGAAATCGCGTGAGCAGTTTGAGATCAGAACGCACAAGCGTTTGATGGACATTCTTGATCCGACCGCCGAAACGGTCGATGCATTGATGAAATTGGATCTGCCGGCCGGTGTTGATGTCGAGATCAAGGCGTTCGGGAAAAACTAGTCGAGGAAGTCAAGAAAGTGGAGAAAGTCAAGAAAGTCTTGGAAGCAAGAAAGCGTCCAAGACTACCAAGACTTCCAAGACAGACCAGACTGACCAGACTCACGAAAGATTATGATTAGCGGAATCATTGGTAGAAAAATGGGAATGACGCAGCTTTTTGCGGAAGATGGCACGGTAACACCGGTTACGGTCATCAAAGCGGGGCCATGTGTCGTCATCCAAACCAAAAGTGCGGCAGGCCGCGACGGTTACAATGCCGTTCAGTTGGGCCTCGTCGAAGACAAGCCTATTCGCATTAAGAATGTGACAAAGCCTCTTCGCGGACACTTTGAAAAGACTGGCGGCGGCGTGCCTCCGACCCGAGTGCTTAAGGAGATCCGTCTGACGGATGAGCCGGAAGCATCGATCGGTGATCAGGTCAAGGTCGACGTATTTGCTGACGGCGACATCATTGATGTCGTTGGAAAGTCGAAAGGACGCGGTTTTGCCGGTACGATCAAGCGGCATAAATTTGCCCGCGGCCCTGAGTCGCACGGTTCGATGAACGTTCGTGAACCGGGATCGATCGGCCAGTCGGCCTATCCTTCGCGTGTTATCAAAGGAACGCGTTCGTCAGGCCACATGGGCGACGCCCGCGTGACGGTACAGAATTTGACGGTCGTCAAGGTCGATGTCGAGAACAATCTGCTGATGGTTCGCGGCGCGGTTCCGGGACCGAATGGCGGACTTATTATAGTCAAGAAAGCCTAGGAGTCGAGAAAGTCTAGAAGGTCTAGGAAGTATTGGAAGTCTGGGTAAGTTTGAGGGGTGGGATCTTCCTAGACTTTCGAGACTGACTCGACTTCCTAGACTAAAACGGAGTGAGAATATTATGCCTACCGTAAAGGTTCGCAATTTGAAGAATAAAGAGGTCGGGGATGTAGAGCTTTCGGATGCCGTTTTTGGTGTCGAATTGAACGAAGCTTTGATCCACTCGGCTGTGATGAATTATCAGGCCAACGGCCGACAGGGAACGTCAGCGACCAAAACTCGCGGTAACGTCTCGGGTTCGGGCCGCAAGCTCTGGAAGCAGAAGGGAACAGGCCGTGCGCGTATCGCGTCGCTTCGTTCCCCGCTGTGGAAAGGCGGCGGTAACGTTCACGGACCTCAGCCGCGCGACTGGTCATATGAGATGCCCAAGAAAATGCGCCGCGGTGCATTGCGTTCGGCTTTGTCAGAGCGTTTGCGTGAAGGCAACCTGATCATCATCGACGAATTTGGTATCTCGAATCCGAAGACCAGTGAGTTTTTGGGTGTAATGGATACGCTTGGCCTGGTCGAGAACAAAAAGCGTGCGAAAACGCTGATCATTGATTCGTTGGATAACGCAAATCTGATCCTTTCGTCGCGGAACGTTCAGAAGACCAAGGTGACCAATAGCTTCGGGCTGAATATCTACGACATCATCTATCACGAAAAGCTTTTGATCTCAAAGGCAGCGGTGGCGGAGCTTAACACTTTGCTAGACCCGAAACGTGAAAAGATGAGCGCAGGCGATCTGGTCGAGACGGCAGCAACGGCTGCACCGGCACCGAAAGCGAAAGCTAAGAAAGAAGCTGCACCTGCAGAAGCAGGCGAAGACAAGCCTAAAGCCAAGAAGGAAGCCAAGCCGAAAGCGGAGAAAGCTCCGAAGGCAGAAGCGGCTCCTGTAGAGGAAACTCCGGCAGTTGACGAAGCTCCGGCCGTAGAAACAAGCGAGGAGGCGACCACCAATGAGTAATTTAGGCGTTTGGGATATTTTGAAATCGCCGGTCGTTACCGAAAAGAGCGTAATTCTTAAGGAAGATTCGACCGACGAGAACAGCGACCGCAAGGCGGGACAGGTTTTGACATTCAAGGTCGACAAAAAAGCGACCAAGCCGGCGATAAAGGCCGCGATCGAAGAGATCTTTAGTGTAAAGGTCGCAGCGGTCCGCACGGTCCAGTACGAAGGCAAAACTAAACGGCGTGGCCGCCAGGAAGGCCGCCGTCCGAGCTGGAAGAAGGCTTACGTTACCCTCCGAAAGGGCGAGCCGATGGTTGATTACGCAGAAGCAATATAGCAGTGGTCAGTTGTCAGTGGTCAGTGTTCAGAAGAATCGAACAGCCGACCACCGAACACTGATCACCGACCACTAAGATTATGGGAATCAAGAGATTAAAACCGACATCACCGGCGAGACGTTACCAAACGTATTTGACGCGGGATGAGCTCACGAAAGGGGCAGTACCCGAGAAATCACTGCTCGAGCCGAAAAAGAGAATTTCAGGCCACAATAACGACGGCCGGATCACGATCCGCCGCCGCGGCGGAGGCCACAAGCGTCATTACCGTATTATCGACTTCAAACGCGATAAATCGGGAATTCCCGGAAAGGTCGCTCAGCTCGAATACGATCCGAACCGCTCGGCCCATATCGCGCTGATCAATTATCTCGACGGCGAAAAGCGTTACATTATCGCACCTGTCGGATTGACGGTTGGAACGATGATCCTGAGCGGCGAAGAGGCCGATATTTTGCCGGGAAATGCGCTGCCGATCAAGAATATACCGCTCGGTACACAGGTTCACAACATTGAGCTCCGTCCGGGAAAAGGCGGCCAGATGGTCCGCTCGGCCGGTGGTTTTGCACAGATCGTCGCTAAAGAAGGCGATTATGCACAGCTCAGAATGCCCTCAGGTGAAGTTCGCAAAGTTCCTGTCGTCTGTATGGCAACCGTTGGACAGGTCGGCAACACCGAGCATGAGAACGTCTCGCTTGGTAAGGCCGGACGTTCACGCTGGATGGGCAGACGTCCTAAGGTTCGCGGCGTCGCCATGAACCCGGTCGATCACCCGCACGGCGGTGGTGAAGGTAAGACCTCGGGCGGACGTAATCCGGTAACCCCGTGGGGACAGCCGACTCGCGGATACAAAACGCGACGCAACAAACGCACGACGAATATGATCGTGAAGGATAGAAGAAGGAAATAGCGTTTGGAGTACCGCCCTTAGGCGGCTCAGACGCGGAATAGAGGCCGCCTAAAGGCGGGACTCCAAACGAAAAAGATATGCCACGTTCATTAAAAAAAGGACCGTTTATCGATCTAAGCGTTCAGAAGATGCTTCGCCGCATCGCTGACGGAGCGATGAAACCGCCTGCGATCAAAACATGGTCGCGCCGCTCGACGATCACGCCTGAAATGGTCGGTTTGACCTTTGGCGTCCACAATGGCAAACGCCACATTCCGGTATTTGTTACCGAGAACATGGTCGGCCACAAGTTGGGAGAGTTTTCGCCGACGAGAATGTTTAAGGGCCACCCGGGAACGAAAGCGGAGAAGATGGCTAAGAGGAAATAGTGGACAGTGGACAGTGGGCAGTGGTCAGTAAGACCGCTGTCTGACCACTGGCCACCGACCACAGACAACTGTTATGGAAGCTGTAGCAAAAACAAAATATCTGAAAGGCAGCCCTCGTAAGGCACGGCTCGTGGTCGATATGATCCGCGGCGTGAACGTTTCACGGGCACTTTCGATCCTGAAATTTACCGACAAGCGGGCCGCCGAGCCGATCGCGAAGTGTTTGAATTCCGCGATCGCCAACGCAACGTTCAAGGCCGAGCAGCAGAATATCGCTATCGACCCGGACGATCTGTGGGTCAAGACGATCTTCGTCGATATGGGGCCGCACAAACATCGCAGCCGTATGCGTCCTGCTCCGCAGGGCCGTGCATATCGCGAACAGCGTCACTATTGCCACATCACCATTGAGGTGACCAGCGAAGAGCGTGCCAAGAGCGAAGATATGTTCCGACTCGACGAAGCACGTGCCGCACGTATCGCCGCGAAGAAAGAAGCCAACGAAAAGGCTAAAGCGGCAAAGGTATATACGAAGGTCGCAGCACCGGAGGTCGAGGAAGTCGAGACTCCGATTGTTGAGACGGCGGCGGAAACGGTCGAGGCTCCGGTCGAGACGGTTGAAGCGGCTCCGGTCGAAGAAAACAACGGTGAGGCCATTGTCGACGAAACTCCTGCCGAGATCGTCGAAGAAGCGGCCGCCAAGGTCGACGCTGAACAAGCGGCGGCTCACGAAACATCGACCCACACAACGGCTGAAGAAAATGCTCATAAGCCTGCGGACGAAGTGATGGAGAAAACGAACGAGGATCTAGAGCGACAATAAATAGGTTTTTAATATGGGACAGAAAGTTCATCCATACGGCTTTAGGGTCGGATACAACAAAGATTGGCACTCGCACTGGTTTGCGAAACATCAGTTTGCTGAATTTCTTGCAGAGGACCTCAAGCTTAAGCGCGAACTCAAGCGGAAATTCGGCGGCGGCGGCGTCTCGCATATCGATATCGAGCGAGCAGCGGCTAGGCTCAAGATCATCATATATACCTCGCGTCCGGGCATCATCATCGGCCGCAAGGGTGCAGAGATCGAAAAGCTCCGCGAGGATTATTCGCGAAAGACCGGGCGCGAGGTTTTGATCTCGATCCAGGAAATTCGCCACCCTGAGCTGAACGCTCAGCTTCAGGCAGAGAAGATCGCTCAACAGCTCGAGAAACGCATCATGTTTCGCCGTGCGATGAAAAAGACGATCGAAGAATCACAGCGATTCGGAGCACAGGGCATCAAGGTGATGATCGCCGGCCGCCTGAACGGAGCCGAAATTGCACGTACCGAATGGAACCTGCAGGGCCGCCTGCCGCTGCACACGCTGCGTGCGGATATCGACTACGGATTTGCCGAAGCATTGACGACATTCGGCATCATCGGTATCAAAGTTTGGATCTATCGCGGTGAGATCCTCGATCCTAACGCCTCGATGGCACGCGGAACAACGACCGACCCGATGAATGAGGTCAAGGTCGAACGCGGTGCACGACGCAATGATCGCGGACCACGCAGAGACGACCGCCGGTAGGCAGTTGGCAGAAAGCAGTAAGCAGAGATTGAACGAGGTTTAGAGAGTTATGTTACAGCCAAAAAAGGTCAAGCACCGGAGAGTAATGAAAGGCCGTATGCGCGGCAAAGCGACACGCGGCGAAAAGCTGAGCTTTGGTGATTTTGGTCTCAAAACATTAGAAGCGGCGTGGATCACTGACCGCCAGATCGAAGCGGCCCGTATCGCCATGACGCGTCACGTAAAACGTGGCGGTAAGATCTGGATCCGCATTTTCCCGGACAAGCCGATCACCAAGAAACCGGCTGAAACGCGTATGGGATCGGGTAAGGGAGCTCCTGATCACTGGGTCGCGGTCGTGAAGCCGGGCCGCGTTCTCTATGAGATCCAGGGCGTTGAAGAAGGATTGGCACGCGAGGCGATGGCGCTAGCGGCACAGAAACTGCCGATCAAGGTCAAATTTGTGACCCGTGCAGACCTCGAAGGAGGCGTTGTTTAAGAAACATGAAACGTAAAGATCAGCTCGTACAGCTTCGCGAAATGAATGCGACAGAGCTTACAGAACAGGCAGATGCATTGAAGGAATCGTTATTCCGCTTGAAGTTTCGTAAGACGCTCGGCGTTGGCGAAGTGGTTAATGATATCCGCCGCGAGAAGAAGACATTAGCACGCGTTCATACGCTGCTCAATCAGAAAGGTACCGAATCGAAAAAGGCGTAGGTGCCCAGGTAAAATAAGAAAATGCCAAAGAAGAAGACAGAAGAAGTCGAAGAGACAGTCGCGGTAGCAGAAGAAACTGTTGCGGACGAAGCTGCGGTCGAAGCCGCTGCTGAAGAAGCTGCACCGGTCGAAGAAGGCGCCGAAGTTGAGGCTGTGGAAGCTGAAGTTGAAGCTGCACCGGCAGAAGAAGCCGCTGAGGTTGCCGAACCGGCAGTCGAAGCTGCACCTGCTGAAGAAGTAGTTGCTTCGCCGATTGAAGAAAAGCCAAAGAAAGCTGCGAAAGCGGCTGCACCGAAGGCCAAAGCTAAGAAAGAAACTGCCCCTCCGGTCGAGCCGGCCGCCAACACCGGCGGTAAGCGTGCTGAGAAGGTCGGTATCGTTTCTTCGGACAAGATGACGAAAACGGTCACGGTTCGTGTTGACCGTCTGGTCAAACATCCTGTTTACCGTAAATACGTCAAGAAACGCAAGAAATTCATGGCCCACGATGAGACAGGTGCCAAGATCGGCGACAAGGTGAGAATTATCGAAACGCGTCCGCTGTCAGCAAGAAAGCGTTGGCGTGTGGTCGAGATCCTGCATAAAGCAGCAAGGTAATAAAGTAGGCAGTTGGCAGGAGCGGTAGGCAGTATCAGAGCTTCTGATCACTGACACTGGAGAAAAATTATGATTCAGATGCAGACCTCGTTGACGGTCGCAGACAATTCGGGAGCAAAACGCGTGGTAATGATCATGCCGGTCGGCGGTTCAACCAGCAAGCATGCGAAACTCGGCGATACGATCAAAGTAACGGTGAAAGAGGCTTCGCCCGACGGCACAGCCAAGAAAAGGTAAGGTCTATAACGCAGTCATTGTTCGGACGCATAAAGAGATCCGTCGTAAAGACGGAACCTATATCCGATTTGATGAGAACGCCGCGGTGTTGATCAAAGATGACGGCACACCTATTGGAACCCGTGTATTCGGGCCCGTAGCCCGCGAGTTGCGTGAACGGAATTTTATGAAGATCGTGAGCCTCGCTCCAGAGGTGATCTAACTAGGGGAGAGCCCCGTCAGCCGGCGGCCCCCTCTTGTGGAGGCTAAAGAAAGATGAAAACTGGTAAAAGTTGGAACAGTCAGAAGCAAGATCAAACGCGGCGATCAGGTCGTATTCATTGCAGGCAAAGAATATAACCGCTACGACAGCACCGGCAAACGGGCTCCGTTTCGCGGAAAGGTCATCGCGGTCGATGCACGCAGCGGTAAGGTCAAGGTCGAAGGCGCTATGATCGTCAAACGTCACCGTAAGCCGGTTCCTCAGATGAACCGCGAGGGCGGCATATTCGAACAGGAAGCATGGGTCTCGGCTTCGAATGTTGCCTTGATCGATCCGGAAACCGGAAAGCCGACCCGCGTTAAATATGAGGTCCGCGACGGTAAGAAGGTTCGTGTCGCAATGAGCGGCAAGGTTATCGCCGAAACCGGTTCATACAGGAAAGAGCCGAAGAAAGCCGATGAGGCTGCTGATGCGACCGAGGAAGCGGCGAAATAGTTTACGTAGCTTGGAAACGGAGCAATTTGAATATTCGAAACTCCGGAACCTGAGCAAGAAGAAAATAAAATGGCTAGATTAAAAGAAAAATACAAAAGCGAGATCGCTCCGGCGTTAGCTAAAGAATTTGAGATCAAAAATCCGATGGCTATCCCCAAGATCGAGAAGATCGTCGTCAACATGGGCCTCGGGGAGGCGTCATCCAACGCGAAGATCCTAGATGTTGCGACCGAGGAATTAAAAGTGGTGACCGGACAAAAGCCGGTGGTCACTAAGGCAAAGAAATCGATCGCTGCGTTCAAACTGCGTCAGGGAATGTCGATCGGCACTATGGTCACGCTTCGCGGGGACCGCATGTATGAGTTCCTCGATCGCCTGATCTCGGTCGCTCTGCCTCGTGTACGCGATTTTCGCGGCATCTCGGGCAAGGCCTTTGACGGACGCGGAAATTATACGCTCGGTATTCGCGAGCAGCTGATCTTCCCGGAGATCGATTTTAATAAGGTTGATAAGACACGCGGGATGAATATCTCGATCGTTACGACGGCAGTAAATGACGACCAGGCACGTTCGCTGCTGAAAGCGTTGGGAATGCCGTTCAGACAATAAAAACATGGCAAAGATAAGCAAGATCGTAAAGAACAACGACCGCAAGGACATGGTAAAGCTCTATGCAGAGCGCCGTGCCGCTGCGAAAGCAATTATCAATAACCCGAAATCGACGGTTGAAGAAGTCGATGCAGCGGTTATTAAATTGCAGAAGATGCCGCGTGACGCCAGTGCGTCGAGAGTGCGTAACCGTTGTTCGCAGACGGGCCGTTCGCGTGGATATTTGAGAAAGTTTGGCGTTTCGCGAATCGCGTTACGCGAGCTCGCACTTGCCGGGCAGATCCCGGGAGTTGTTAAGTCGAGTTGGTAGTAAGTTAGGAGTTCCGCCTTTAGGCGGCATAATACTTAAGTGGGGGCCTGCTGAAGCAGGGACTCCAAACTGAGTTTACGGAGTAAAAGAGTAATGACAGATCCAATAGCCGATATGCTGACGCGGATACGAAACGCGATCGCTGCAAAGCACACACGTGTTGATATTCCCGGCTCAAAGCTGAAAATGGAAGTTGCCCGCATCCTTAAGGAAGAAGGCTACATCAATAGCTTTTCGACCAAAGGGGAAGGCCCGAAATACGTTATTCGGGTGTTTCTTCGCTATGATGCGAAAGGAACCTCTTCGATCACGCACCTTTCCCGCGTTTCGACGCCGGGACGCCGCGTATATGTTGGTTCGTCCGATATCCCGCGTGTTTTGGGCGGATACGGCGTGAACATCGTTTCAACGTCAAAAGGTTTGATGAGCGGCAAACGTGCCCGTGCCGAACATGTCGGCGGCGAAATATTGGCCGAGATCTATTAGTCGATTTTGGATTTTAGATTTTGGATTTTAGATTGCAGACGCTTTCTTGAATAATCCAAAATCGAAAATCCTTAATCCAATATCAGGAAGATTATGTCTAGAGTAGGAAAAAAACCGATTTCGATACCGTCAGGTGTGACGGTGACGATCAACGACCAGCAACTCGAGGTCAAAGGGCCCAAGGGAACGTTGACGACACCGATCCCGGGCGGAGTTACGTTCAAACAAGAGGACGGGACACTGACAGCAGAGCGTGCGGGCGATGATGTTGCCGCGTTTCACGGATTGGCTCGTGCCCTCGCGAACAACGCCGTTGTCGGCGTGACCGAAGGGTTTACGCGTGAGATGGATATCGTAGGCGTTGGTTATAAGGCAGACGTTCAGGGATCGAAGATAAACTTCGCTCTCGGATATTCACACCCGATCGTTTACGATCTCCCGAAAGGGATCGAAGCGAAAGCAGAACGCGTCGGTGCGAAAACGTCGATTACGCAGTATCAGACGACGATCACATTGAGTGGTATCGACAAGCAACTGCTCGGACAGGTCGCGGCGGAACTAAACCGGCTGCGCAAGCCCGATGCATACAAAGGCAAAGGTGTCCGATATGCGGACAGATTGTATAGATTGAAGCCGGGTAAGACAGGGAAATAACTAACAGTGAACAACTAATGGTGAACAACTGTTCGCTATTCACTGTTCATTGTCCACTAAGATTATGGCACAGAAAAGCAGAGCAATTATTCGGAATGGTGTGCACAGCCGCATTCGTAAGAAAGTCAGCGGCACGGCAGCGCGTCCGCGTTTGGCGGTCTTTCGCAGCTTGAACCACATTTACGCTCAGGTCATCGATGACAAGACCGGCACGACGCTGGCAACGGCATCGACCACCGAAAAGGCACTTGCGGTCAAGTCCGGCGGCAATATCGAAGCAGCTGTCACTGTCGGCAAGGCGATCGCCGAGCGAGCTCAGAAGGCGGGAATTTCGACGGTGGTCTACGACCGCGGCGGATATGTTTATCACGGGCGGGTCAAGGCATTGATCGACGCGACTCGCGAAGGCGGCCTAAACAAGCATGAAGCGGCGGCCGAAACGGAAAGTACACAGGAAAGCAATGATTAATACGAAACAGAAAGTATCCGCAGGTAACCTGATCCTTAAGGACCAGCTCATTTCGATCAATCGTGTAACGAAGGTCGTTAAGGGTGGTAAGAATATGTCGTTCGCGGCTCTTGTTGTCGTTGGTGACGAAGCCGGACACGTGGGATTTGGAACAGGCAAAGCGAAGGAAGTGCCGAACGCTATCAAAAAAGCGGTCGAAGCGGCAAAGAACAATCTGATCCGTGTTCCGCTCATCGACGGTACTTTGCCGCACGAGATGATCGGCGAGTACGGTGCAGGACGCGTCTTGCTCAAGCCTGCTGCCGAAGGTACGGGCGTTATTGCCGGCGGAGCTGTGCGTGCTATCCTGCAGAGCCTTGGAGTGCACAATGTGCGTACCAAGATCCTCGGGTCGAACAATGCACACAATGTAATACGTGCAACCTTTAACGGCCTGCTTAGAATGAAGGATCCGGTCGAAGTTGCAAGGCTCCGCGGAAAACAGGTAGAAGATCTAGTTTAAGGAGCTCACGCCTAAAGGCGTAACTCTGAACAATATCATGGCAAAGAAAGTAGAAACAGAAGGAAGCGGCAAGATCAAGATCCAGTATTACCGGAGCATGATCGGCTATTCGAAAAAACAGAAGACGATCGTTAAGAGCCTGGGTATCACCAAGCTCAACCAGACGGTCGAGCGGATCGATACGCCTTCGACGCGCGGCGTCGTCGCCAAGATCCCGCATCTTTTGAGAATCGTGGAATAGTAAATCGTAATCAGTGGATCGAAAGTAGGTAAGGATCGGAATTATTCTTTCTATTTACGATTTGCAATTCACTATCTACAAGGACAAATAAAATGGCTTTATCATTGAATAATTTACACCCTGCGGAGGGTTCGACGCATAAGAAAAAGCGCATCGGACGCGGTCCCGGCTCGGGTACCGGCAAAACTGCAGGTAAAGGGCACAAGGGCCAGAAGTCGCGTTCCGGCTACAGCAGCAAGCGCGGATTCGAAGGCGGCCAGATGCCGCTCCAACGCCGTCTTCCGAAGCGTGGATTCACTAACATTTTTAAGAAAGAGTGGGTCGAGATCAGCCTCGGCAAGATCGAAGAGAACTTTAATGCCGGTGATGTCGTAACTCCTGAAATACTACACGAACGCGGTTTGATCAAGAAAGCGAAGCACGACCTAGTCATACTTGGAACTGGCGAAGTCACAAAATCACTCACGATCTCGTCGCACCGGTTTACAAAAACCGCTAAGGACAAGATCGAAAAGGCCGGCGGTACGGCAGAAATTATCGTGAAGACGAAGGCTGCGGCTTCGGCCGAATAGGAAAAGCTTGATTTTCCAGGAGAATTATGGAGAAGTTTTTTGGCGCCGTACAAAACATGTTCAAGATCCCTGAGCTGAGGACACGTATCCTCTTTACGCTCGGGCTCTTGGCGGTGTACCGTTTTGGTGCTCACGTTCAGGCTCCGGGGATCAATAAGGTCCGTCTCGAACAGGTTTGGGGCGAAGTCGCCGGAACCCTGCTTGGCGTACTCGATCTGTTCTCAGGCGGTAACTTTCGCACGATCTCGGTGTTTGCTCTTGGTGTGACGCCGTATATTACTGCATCGATCATCATGCAGCTGATGCCTGTCCTTTCGCCTGCGATGAAAAAGATTCAGGAAGAGGGTGAAGTTGGACGTCAGAAAATGAACCAATGGACGCGGTATATGACCGTCGTCTTGTGCGCCATTCAAACATTTTTCGTCGCGACCTGGCTGCACCGCAACCAGATCATCGGCGACACTTGGTGGGCGACAGCGATGATCGTTATCACGTTGACGACGGGAACGATATTCGTTATGTGGCTCGGCGAACAGATCACCGAACGCGGCGTCGGTAACGGTATCTCACTCCTAATTTTTGCAGGTATCGTCATTGGATTGCCGCAAGGAATCGTTCAGATCTCAGAACGTGTCGGAACCGGTGATGCGACCCAGACGCTCGGCGTTGTGTTCCTTATCGTAGTGATGGTCCTGCTCATCGCGGTGATCGTTTACGTTGAATCAGCCCGGCGAAACATCGCTATAACATATGCCAGCCGACGAGTCGGCACTCAGACGTTTCGCGGTCAGGAGACGAGCCTTCCGTTGAAGATCAACATGGGCGGCGTTATTCCGGTGATCTTTGCTTCGTCCGTGCTGGCGATGCCGCAGACCTTGTTCTCGGCGTTTCCGGCGGATCCGAATGAACCGACTTCGACATGGTCGCAGATCTTTACGTTCTTCCAGCAGTTTCACGGCGGTGACCCCTATTACGAACTCGTCTTTTTATCGTTGATCGTTCTGTTCACGTTCTTTTATATAACGATCATCTTTAATACCGACGAGGTCGCTGACAACCTGCGAAAACATGGCGGTTTTATCGCAGGTATTCGTCCGGGTGCTCCGACTGCGGATTATCTGAACGGTATACTGACACGTTTGACGACCGTCGGAGCGATCTACCTGGCGTTGATCGCGTTCATTCCGCAGATCCTGCTCAGCGGGTTCAAGGTTGCTCGATTGCCGTTTGTCGGAACTGCGGTCGATAACTTTTTGACGGCGACGCCCGGGCTTAGCTGGATCCCGACCGGTTTGGGATATCAATTTTATTTTGGCGGTACTTCACTACTGATCCTCGTGGGCGTTGCGATGGATACCGTTTCCCAGATCGAAGCTCAGCTCGTAATGCGTAATTACGAAGGCTTTCTCGGTGCGGGCTCGCGTCTTCGCGGACGGCGAAGCTAGTTAATTTGAACCGCAGAGACGCAGAGACGCGGAGAAATTTCGGAAGCGATCCGTCGCTGTGTGATATTTCTTTCCTCTGCGTCTTGGCGTCTCTGCGGTGAAATCGTATGAGTAAGATCATTGTATTGATAGGTGCACCCGGAGCGGGGAAAGGGACACAGGCAAGGCTCTTGCAAGAGCGGCGTTCGATACCGCAGATATCGACGGGCGACATGTTCCGCGAGATGAAGAACGCAGACACTCCGCTTGCGAAAGAGGTTCAGCAGATCATGGCGTCCGGTAAATTGATCTCGGACGACATCACATACCGGATCGTTCGTGAACGAACCTTAAAACCGGACACTGCCGGCACGTATGTCCTCGACGGTTATCCGCGGACGGCGATCCAGGCCGAGCAGCTCGAGGAGCTTGCGAAGGAGCAGAGCAAAGAGATCCAGGCGATCGAGGTCGACGTTGAACGCGGTGAGTTGATGAAACGCCTGACGGGCCGCAGAAGCTGTCCGGTTTGCGGGGAGATATATAATATCTATTCGAAACCGCCTAGAGTCGAGGGCGTCTGCGATGAGCATCCGGAAAGGTCGCTTGATCATCGGCAGGACGATTGGGAAGAGAAAGTGAAGGTCCGGCTTGAGACCTACGACGAACTAACGAAACCGCTGCTCGATTATTATGAACGCTCGGGCCGTTTGTCGAAGATCGATGGTTCAGGCGAAATAGAGGATATCTACCGCGAGATCGATGAGCTTATTTAGTTCGATCGCCGCGTTGTTTGGCAAAAGAATGATCATTGCGAAATCAGCAAAGGACCTAGATAAAATGCGAGCCGTAGGCGAACTCATCGCCGAGGTGCGAGAGTCCCTGCGTGCGATGGTCAAGCCCGGCATCTCGACAATGGACCTCAACAACGCTGCGGAGAAGATGATAAGGGACGCCGGGGCGATCCCGACCTTTATTGGATATCACGGTTTTCCGTATGCGATCTGTGCCTCGGTCAACGATGAGATCGTTCACGGGTTTTCGAAAACTACGCCGCTCAACGAGGGCGATATTGTTTCGCTCGACATGGCGGCGACCTATGACGGATTTGTCGGCGATACGGCGATGACGCTTCCGGTTGGCGAAATAACAGAGGAATTGAAGCAGTTGATCCGCGTTACCGAAGAATGTCTTGCTCTGGGGATCGAAGCAGCTCGGCCGGGCGGCCGTGTCGGTGACATCAGTTGGGCGGTCCAACAGCATGCGGAGAAGTATGGTTATGGTATTGTCCGCGATTATACAGGACACGGGATCGGGCGTCAGATGCACGAAGCTCCGCAAATACCTAACCACGGTCGTGCGGGAACCAAAGAAAAGATCCGCGTCGGGTATTGTTTTGCGATCGAGCCGATGCTCAACCTGGGAACGCATGAAACGCTGACGCTCAGTGATAAGTGGACAGTCGTTACGAAAGACGGCAAACCGTCGGCACATGCTGAGCATACGCTCGCGGTTACCGCTGACGGGCCCGAGATCTTGACGCTCACGAAAGAGCAAAAGAAGTCGTTGAATCACGGTGCGAGCGAAACTGCTGCGGCATGACTTGAAATCAGCGTCAAGAAAGGATAATATTAACGGTTTGCCCCACTTGTGGGAAATTTGGCTTTAGAAAGTATGTCTAAAGAAGAAGCGATAGAGGTCACAGCGACCGTTTTGGAGACCCTTCCAAACGCGATGTTCAAGATCGCGGTGGATGATAACCAGCACGAAGTTTTGGCTCACATTTCAGGAAAGATGCGGAAGAATTTTATCCGTATTCTGCCCGGCGATAAGGTTCTGGTCGAACTATCGCCCTATGATCTCAAACGCGGGCGGATCACATACCGCTATAAGTAGGACAGGTGAAAAGAGATGAAAGTACGACCGTCAGTAAAGAAAATGTGCGATAAGTGCAAGGTGATCCATCGAAAGGGCATCGTTCGAGTGATCTGCGAAAACCCGAAGCACAAACAGCGTCAAGGATAATTTTTAGGAGATTTTATGGCTCGTGTAGCAGGAGTTGATTTACCGCCCAACAAGAGGGCACAGATCGGGATGACCTATATCTATGGTATAGGCAAATCGCGTGCGACCGAGGTTCTCGGCCTCGCCGGTATCGATATCAATACGCGTATCAAGGATATCAGCGAAGACGATCTGAACAAGATCCGCACCATTCTCGACACCGAAGGTGACATCGAGGGTGATCTGAGAAAGCGCGTTCAGATGGACATCAAGCGTTTGATGGATATCGGCTGCTACCGCGGCCTGCGTCATCGCCGCAGCCTGCCGGTTCGCGGACAACGCACCAGCACCAACGCACGCACACGAAAAGGACCGAGGAAGGCGGCAGTCGCCAAGAAGAAGGCACCGGGCAAGAAATAGTTGTCAGTTGTCGGTTGTCAGTTGTCAGCGTTATCTGGCGATTGTTCTACCCGACAACCGGCGACCTACAAGTGATAACTGATTATGGCTAAAGCACCAGCAAAGAAGACTTTTAAGAAGAAAGAGAAAAAGAATATCCCGGTTGGGATCGTTCATATTTCGGCGTCGTTCAACAACACGCTGATCTCGATCACGGATGCGAACGGCAACTTGGTGGCTCAGTCGTCATCGGGTGCACGCGGATTCCGCGGTTCGCGTAAGGGAACGCCGTTTGCCGCACAGCAGGCAGCATCAGAGGTCGCACGCAAGGCGGTCGAGGCCGGTATGCGTGAGGTCGAAGTTCGGGTCAAAGGCCCGGGTGGCGGCCGCGAATCGGCGATCCGTGCGATCAATCAGGCAGGCATTCGCGTGACTGCGATCCGCGACACCACACCGATCCCGCACAACGGATGCCGTCCGCCGAAGCGCCGACGCGTTTGATATTTCGAATTTTTGATTTTTGATTTTATCGAAAGGATGAAGGGCCGAGACGGCTCGTAAACTTTTCCGTAAAACTACGGAGGCAGAAAATAAATTATGGCTAGATATAGAGATGCGGTGTGCCGTTTGTGCCGCCGCGAAGGTGCAAAATTATTCCTCAAGGGCGATCGTTGCTACAAGCCCTCATGTGCTATCGAAAAACGCGGCACCAACCCCCCGGGGCAGCACGGTGCAGCCCGCCGCAAGATGCTCGCCGGTTACGGTGAACAGCTACGCGAAAAGCAGAAGGTAAAGCGTATCTACTTCGTCCTCGAAAAGCAGTTTCGCAACTACTTTGAAAAGGCACGTCAGCAGAAAGGCGTTACGGGCGAGATCTTACTCTCGATGCTCGAAAGACGTCTTGATAATGTCGTATACCGATCAGGTTTTTCCACATCGCGCCGACAGGCACGCCAACTGGTAAACCACGGACACATTCACGTCAACGGCCGCAAGGTAGATATTCCTTCGTTCCAGGTGAAGGCCGGCGATACCGTTTCGGTCAAAGACAGAACGCACAAGAACGTTCACGTCGAGGGTGCATGGCAGACTGCGGTCGGCCGAGGCCGTCCGTCGTGGATCAATGCCGGAGCGGTTGATTTTAGCGTTGCGATCTCGGCATTGCCGACGCGGCAGGATATCGACGCGAACATCAACGAGCAGTTGATCGTTGAGCTTTACAGTAAGTAGTTTTTTAACGAGTTGGCTGAAGTAGCCTGGCCCGAAGAGTTTGTTCTTTCTGGGGACGGTCAGGGGACAAAGCCAACTTATGAGACTTTTAAAAGAACAAAAATATGACACAGAGCAATAATTGGACAGATTTCCAAATGCCGAGCCGCCTGAATGTGGAGACCGAGTCGTTAACGGATCGTTACGGCAAGTTCTATGCGTCTCCATTCGAACGCGGATTTGGTACGACGATCGGTAACTCGATCCGTCGTGCACTATTGTCGTCGATCGAAGGTGCGGCTATCACAGCCGTCAAGATCGAAGGCGTCGAACACGAATTCTCATCGATCAAAGGCGTTGTCGAAGATGCGACCGACGTCATTCTAAATCTTAAGCAGGTTCCGTTTACGCTCCACGGTACGGGCCCGAAGACCCTGACGATCACAAAAAAAGGCGCCGGTGAAGTTACAAGTGCCGATATCGAAGCTGATGGTGACGTTGAGGTACTGGATTCGACAATTCATATCGGCACGGTCAGTGCCGGCGGCTCACTTAACATCGAGATGCGTCTCAAATCGGGTCGCGGATATGTTTCGGCCGAGCTGAACAATGACGAGGATCTTTCAGTTGGATATATTCCCATCGATTCGGTCCACACGCCGATCAAAAAGGTCAACTACAACGTCGAACAGACGCGTCAGGGTTCGAACACAGAGTTTGATAAATTGACGATCGAGGTTTGGACGGACGGCAGCGTCGCTCCGGAAGATTCGATCGGCCTCGCGGCGAAATTGGTCAAAGATCACATGACGATCTTTATCAATTTCGAAGAAGAGGAAGAAGAATATAAATATGAGGACATCGCCCGTCCGCCACTTATGCGGAATGATCTGCTCGACAAATCTGTGGATGAAATGGAACTGTCGGTCCGTTCGTATAACTGCCTTAAGAATGCAGACATACGTTCGATCCGCGACCTTATCCGCCGAAGCGAGAAAGATATGCTGGGCACCAAGAATTTCGGCAAAAAATCACTCACTGAGATCAAGGATATGCTTCACGGCATGGGACTCGATTTTGGAATGGATTTTGACGAACAGGGAAATCCGATCCCGGGATCGGGCGGACGCGATCTAGACTAGTTGGGTCGAGGAAGTCTGGAAAGTATAGGAGGCGAAGAACGTTTCCGAACTTCCAAAACTTCCGGGACTTTCAAGACTTAAAGAAATGAGACACTTAAAAGCACATCGTAAATTGGGACGCACGACCGAGCACCGCATGTCGATGCTCAGGAACATGGCGACTTCGCTTATCAATTCGCCGAAAGATCACATCGTGACGACCGTGCCCAAAGCAAAAGAGCTTCGCCCATTCGTGGAAAGGGTCATTACACTGGCACGCAAAGCTCAGGTCCTCGAAGGTGATGACGCCGTGCTTCGCGGAGTTCATCTTCGCCGTCAGGCGGCTGCCTTCTTTCATGCCGGCAATAGCACGTATAAGGCCCAGCAGAGCCGTTTTCGCGGTAAAAAGGGCGAAACGAAAGAGCCGATCGAGAGAACGGCCGGCGTAAAAGCCGTCCAGCGGCTTTTCAATGAACTCGGAGCGCGCTATAAAGACCGTAACGGTGGTTATACGCGTATCATTAAGCTCGGACGCCGCAAAGGTGACAATGCTGAAATGGCCGTCATCGAGTTGGTTGATAACGTTCACGAACTTGCCGCAAAAAACTGATCGTGGCGGAGGCTTTAGATCATGAGTGATAACCCGGCTTCAGCAAAAGCAAAAGACGAAGAACAAGTGAACGAGAAGAAACACGACAAAAAGCACGGTGAAGAGCCCTCGTTCAATATGGACGAACTGCAGGCTTTGGCTGCATTAGTCAATGAGCATGGATTTACGGATTTTGAGTTTGAAAACGAGAATATTCGTGTCCGATTGAGCAAGGCGACAGCTGCCCCCGTTTATCAGGCTGCCCCGGTTACTGCGGCCCATCCGGCCGGTTCCCTTCCTGCAATGGCGGCTGTCCCTATGGAAGCTGTCCCGGCCGTAGATGAAGACGCCGGATTGCACAAGATCACATCTCCGATCGTCGGCACGTTTTATCGCTCGCCGGGCCCGGATAAGGAATCATACGTCAGCGAAGGCAGCAAGGTATCGCCGGGAACGACAGTCTGCATTGTCGAGGCGATGAAACTGATGAATGAGATCCAGGCCGAAGTTTCGGGCGAAGTAGTGAAGATCTACGTCGAAAACGGCCAGCCTGTCGAATTTGGCCAACCGTTGTTCGGTATTAGGAAATAAGATATTTAGCCACGAATTACACGAATACCACGAATTATTAGGAGTCTTCTTATTCGTGACATTTGTGTAATTCGTGGCTAAATCTTTTCTGTTTATGCGTGAGATAAAGAAAATTTTGATCGCCAACCGTGGCGAGATCGCGATCCGGATCATTTGGACGTGCAAGGAAATGGGCATCAAGACCGTTGCCGTCCACTCCGAAGCCGACCGCGACGCTCTACATGTTCGGTATGCAGACGAGGCTCTGTGCATCGGACCGGCATCTTCTGCTGAAAGTTATCTCAATATCCCTGCGATCATTAGCGCAGCTGAGATCACAAATGTAGATGCGATCCATCCGGGTTACGGCTTTTTAGCTGAATCGGAGACGTTCGCAAAGGTTTGTGAGGACTGCAATATCAAATTCATAGGCCCGAGCCCGAAGGTCATTGGACTGATGGGCGATAAGGTTGAAGCCCGGCGGACGATGACAGCAGCAGGTGTCCCTATTTTACCGGGCAGTCCTGAGCCGATCGAATCGACGGCTGAGGCACTTGAGCTCGCAAAGCAGATCGGTTATCCGCTCATCATCAAAGCCGCAGCAGGCGGCGGCGGGCGCGGAATGCGTATCGTTCGCGAAGAAAGCGAATTGCACGGAAGCCTCGAACTCGCTCAGACCGAGGCTCTCAACGCGTTCAAGAACGGTTCCGTGTACATCGAACGATATATAGAACGTCCGCGGCATATCGAGATACAGGTTCTGGCTGACGAGCACGGTAATGTTATTCCATCTCGGCGAACGTGAGTGTACGATCCAGCGCCGACACCAGAAATTGCTTGAGGAAGCACCGTCACCGGTCATTTCCCGCGAGTTGCGAGACAAGATGGGTGCTGTTGCTGTTAAGGCTTGTCAGGAGATCGGTTATTCGAGTGCCGGAACATTTGAGTTCTTACTTGATGAGGACGGTAGTTTCTATTTCATGGAAATGAACACCCGTATCCAAGTAGAACATCCGGTAACAGAGATGGTCACACTTGCCGATATCGTCCGCAATCAGATCATGATCGCAACGGGCGAGAACCTGGACTATCGTCAGGAAGAAGTGCAGATCGCGGGCCACTCTATCGAATGCCGGATCAATGCAGAGGACCCGGTCAAGTTCACTCCGAGCCCGGGCAAGATCACAGCTTTCAACATTCCTGGAGGGCCCGGCGTCCGGGTCGACACCGCCGTTTACCCAGGTTACGTGGTTCCGCCGTATTATGATTCAATGATCGCAAAACTCATTGTCCATGCCCGTACGCGGCCGCTCGCGATCGCACGTATGCAGAGAGCTCTCGATATGATGGTCGTCGAGGGGATCAAGACGACGATTCCGCTTCATCAGAAGATCATGGCGGACCCAAAATTTCAGGCAGGCGAGTTTTCGACCAAGTTTATGGAAGAGTTCAAGTACGAGGTCTAAATTGCCCTTAGTGCCTGGATATGTTAGATTTATAGGAACAATTAGCGATAGTTGTTCAGATCTTAGAAGTTAAAACTTCGTGGTTACCGTTTTTATGAACGGAGTTACTGCGAGCAATAGGAGAGGCTGGTTTAAGCAAGTTAGTATGGCTACAGTTAAAGAATTAAAAGAACAGATAGTTTCAGATTACAAAACTCACGACTCGGACACAGGTTCGTCACAGGTGCAGATCGCGTTGCTAACGCAGCGTATTACCGAATTGACCGAGCATTTTAAGGTTCACAAGAAGGATAACAATTCGCGTCGCGGCTTGCTCATTCTGGTCTCGAAACGTAGAAAACTGCTTGATTATTTAAAGCGCGGTGATATAAACGAATATCACGAGATCATTAAGAAACTCGGCTTGCGCCGTTAAGTTTCGGGTTTAGGGTCATTAGGACTCAAAACTGAATTGAGGCCGCTTCGGGCCGTTAGGAACATAGAGGTCACCAACGAAGAATTTGCCGGCGGCAGCTGAACGTGACAGCAAACTACGCTTTCGGACAAAAGGTGATCATCGTCAAAATCGGTAGATTTCAAAAGACGAAAGGGCTTCACGGCATACCCTTTCGTCTTTTGTTTTTGTGAAGGAAAATAAATGTCAAAAAAATATTTAAATGAATCGATCAAGCTCGGAACACAAGACTTGATCGTTGAGACCGGAAAGGTTGCAAAACAGGCCGATGGTTCGGTCGTGATACGTTATGGCGATACGATGCTGCTCGTTGCGGCAGTGTCTGCCCGAACGGCGCGTGAAGGGATGGATTTTTTCCCACTCACGGTCGAATATCGTGAAAACTCATTCGCCGCAGGCCGTATTCCCGGAAACTATTTCCGCCGCGAGGGCCGTCCGAGCGAAAAGGAGATTTTGACCTGCCGCATGATCGACCGTCCGGTCCGCCCGCTGTTTGCGGACGGTTACCGCTTTGAAACACAGATCGTCGCGTCGGTGATCTCGGCAGACATGGACAATGATCCTGACGTTATCGCGATCACCGGTGCCTCGTGCGCGTTGTATCTTTCGGACATCCCGTTCGAAAATCCGCTCGCAGGTGTCCGCATTGGCCTGATCGAAGGTAAATATGTGATCAATCCGACCTACGATGAACGTCGCGAATCTGAGCTAAATCTGATCGTTGCCGGCACAGAAGAAGCTATCTGTATGGTCGAATGCGAAGCAAACGAAGTCGCCGAGACGATCATGGTCGAGGCATTGATGCTTGCACACCGCGAGATCAAACGGCTCTGCCTGTGGCAGAAAGAACTTGGTAAGGCTCTCAATATTACCAAGCGTCAATTTGTGGTCCCGGCTCTCGACGAACATATCGTTGCTGACGTTGAGAAGACATGGAGTGACAAACTTCGCACCGCTCTCGATTCGACCGGACGCGAAAAGATCGAGGTCTACGCGGGACTCGACGCTCTCAAAAAAGAAGTTGTCGAGAGTTACCCGGAAGACGATCCGGGAGCACGTGCCACTGCTGGTAAAGCTTTTGGCAAGCTCAAGGAAAAGATCTTCCGCGAAGACATGCTCCTGAACAAGCGCCGTCCGGACGGCCGTAAGTTCTCAGAGATCCGCCCGATCACATGCGAGGTCGGCTGGCTCCCTCGGGTTCATGGTTCAGCACTTTTTACTCGAGGCGAAACTCAGGCGATCGTTACAACGACGCTGGGAACCAAGATGGACGGCCAGTTTATGGACGATCTCGAGAAAGGTACGATCGATCGCCGTTTCATGCTGCACTACAACTTCCCGCCTTACTCGGTCGGCGAAACGGGTCGATTTGGATCGACGTCGCGACGTGAGACCGGCCACGGAAACCTTGCGCGCCGAGCGATCCAGTCGGTACTGCCTGATGACGCTGATTTTCCGTACACGATCCGAATCGTCTCGGACATTACCGAGTCGAACGGCTCATCGTCGATGGCTTCGGTCTGCGGCGGCATTCTGAGCCTCATGGATGCAGGCGTGCCGATCAAGAAACCGGTCGCTGGCGTTGCGATGGGACTTGTAATGGAAGGCAATCGTTATGCGATCCTGTCGGACATTGCCGGAGCCGAAGATCATTACGGCGATATGGATTTCAAGGTCACCGGAACGGCAGATGGCATCACTGCTCTCCAAATGGATATCAAGGTCGGGGGCATCAACGCCATGATCTTGCAGGAAGCATTGGAACAGGCACGAAAGGGCCGCCTCCATATTCTGGATGTCATGACCAAGTCGCTTGCAGAGCCACGTGAACAGTTGTCCGAATTTGCTCCTCGTATCATCACCATAATGATCTCGCCGGACAAGATCCGCGACGTTATCGGCAAAGGCGGCAGCGTCATCCGTTCGATCACGGAAGAGACCGGAGCGAAGATCGACATTTCAGACGATGGCACGATCCTCATTGCGACCGCCGATGGCGAAGCTGCTCAGCTCGCGATCGCCCGTATCAAGGCACTCACTGCCGAAGCTGAGATCGGTGAAACATATATGGGTACTGTTTCGCGGATCGTGGATTTTGGAGCATTTGTTGAGATCATGCCGGGCCTCGATGGTTTGCTGCATATTTCCGAGATCTCTGATCAACGTGTTCGCGATGTACGTGATGAACTAAAAGAAGGCCAGCAGATCATGGTCAAATGCATTGGTAAAGAAGGAAACAAGATCAAGCTTTCACGCAAAGCGATCATTGCTGAGGAGAAGGCAAGAGACGCATCGAACGAGGGCTAGGTTCGGTCTCATTCAATTGATCCCCTATTTTTTGGGAAATGGACGCCGGTTACCACTATTAAGTGGTAGCCGGTTTTTATTTATGTGCCGATAAAAATAAATCGGAAAAGTAGCTGAAATTTCTGGAAAAGTGCTTCAATTGAGCATATTTTCCTGTAGAACTGAAAGAAATATTGTTTTTTTGGACTTCGGCGACAAAAAAATTGCAGAAATAGCGTGCATTTGCCAGCACATTCTGCTATATTTTCGAAACTGCCCCAAAAATTCAATTCACAACAGAGTGCCAACGAACTGTGAAAGTGTATTTCTTTCAAGGAGAACTACGTTTAGTCAGCTCAGGGTACAGAAATGAAAAATATCAATTTACGAATTGTAATGTCGGCGGTTTGCCTGGCGTCCATCATGGCAGCCTTTGTAAAGGTGGAGGCCGGCCCGGTCCGTTTCGAGCAGGTCGTCCAGATAATGAACGCGAAACCGGGCAAAGCCGAGACAAGCAGCTTTGCTAGACTTAGCGTTGCAAATTATTACGACGGCATTATTGTCGCGGATGATGATGACGAGAAGGATAAGAAGAAATCTCCGTCTCAGGATGGACGTGTTATCACCGAGACCAGGAGCGACATTGTCGTCGAAGAGGATTGTGATTGCGAACAGCCGACAACCGGCGGATTCCCGAAATGGGCGTTGCTTGGACTTGCGGCGATCCCGATTGCGTTCATCCTGATCAAGCGTAAAAAGGACACGCCGACCCCGACTGCGACGGTCCCGGGACAGACGCCTACTCCGACACCGACGCCGACTCCAAATACGCCTACGCCTACGCCGACGCCAAAAACGCCGACGCCTACGCCTCCGGTAACGCCGACTCCGCCGCAGCCAGTTCCCGAACCGGTCACGATCCTGCTTTTCGGTACGGGCCTCGCCTCGATCGGATTGGCAGCTCGCCGCCGGTTTGGTAAGAAGAAAGATGGCGAAGAGGGCGAAGACGAAGAATAAGTAATTGGAACGAGACACTCCGCTGCCGAACGCAGCGGAGCGTCTATCGTTCGATGATATTGAATTTTAAGGCGAAATGCGATAATTTCGCGATAGGGAAGAGGAAATTAAAATGCGTTTAATGAGACATAACTTTCTATTTGTCCTTGGCCTGATGCTAACGCTCGGTGTTTCGGCTGCGATCGCAGGCGGAAAAGAGAAAAAGGCGAAGATTCCCAAGAAAATGGGAGCCTTGAGTGTTCAGACCACGCCGGTAGCATATCCGGTCAAGGTGGATGGCAAATACCTTGGCATGAGCGGTGTTGGCAGTGGCGTTGACTTCTATCTCGCTCCGGGATTCCACACCGTCGAAGTCACCGGCCCGGGCGGAAAGACCTACACCCGCGAAGTGGAGATCCGCAAGGGCGTTCGAGAATGCATCTGTCTCAAAGGAGTAGAAGAGACGATCACGAAAGATTGTCCGTACAGATTTGTCCTCGACGGTCCGAGGCGCGTCACCGAGGGAGATCCGGTGACCTTTAAGGCGATAAACAAGGGCACTGCTCCTATTCCGCTAAGATATGTGTGGCGTGTAGTGAACGGCCGTATCACGAGCGGTCAGGGTACACCTGTTATCACCGTCGATTCGTCAGGAATGGGCGGCAAAACGATCGAAGCGGAATTAGATGTTAACGACGCAGTTTATGACAGCCGCTGTCGAGAGGTAATATCGGTCCCGACCGATGTTGAACCGATCAAAGAGCCGCCACCGATCTTGAAGATCATGTGCGACCAATTCGATTCGATCTCGAATGATGACGACAAGGCACGCTTAGACAACTGTATGATCATGGCCCAGAATACGCCTGATTCACAGCTGTACGTCGTTATTTATCCCGGCACTGATCGTATGAGCAGAACGCGTAACACATACGAACGAGTGTCGAAACGGTCGCTGGATTATTTGATCAAACGCGGAATGGATCCGTCGCGGATCAAATATGTCAGAGGCAGCAATCGAACCAGAACAGCATATGAGATCTGGATCGTACCTGCCGGTGCCGAGCCGCCGGTCGTGCAATAGCTGGTGGATATTGACTAACTCAACAAAGGACGAGCTTTCGGGCTCGTCCTTTTTTTATTTCTTCTTTGTTGGTTGTTCGTCGTTCGTTGTAAAATCACTACCTTACTTATGTCTGCACCAAACATCGAAACTATCGTCTCGCTTTCAAAACGCCGAGGGTTTGTCTATCCTGCATCCGACATTTACGGCGGGCTCGGCTCGTCCTGGGATTATGGCCCGCTGGGCGTTGAATTAGCGAATAACATCAAGAAAAGCTGGTGGAACTGGATCGTTTACGAACGTGACGATATCGAAGGTGTAGATTCTTCGATCATTCAGAACCGAAATGTTTGGAAATATAGCGGACACGAAGACACTTTCAGCGATCCATTAGTAGATTGCCGCGATTGCAATGCGAGACTCAGGCTCGACAAGTTAGATATCGACCCGGCAGATGACAAGCCGATGTGCTCAAACTGCAATTCTAAGAACCTAACTGATCCGAAAGACTTCAATTTGATGTTTCGAACCACGGTCGGCGCCGCTTCTTCGGACGACGACCCGACCGCTCTTGCGTATCTTCGGCCTGAAACTGCTCAGGGGATCTTTATTAACTTTAAGAATGTACTCGATACTTCGCGACGCAAATTGCCGTTCGGCATCGCGCAGATCGGCAAGGCGTTTCGCAATGAAGTGACGCCCGGGAATTTCATTTTTCGAACCCGCGAATTCGAGCAGATGGAGATCGAGTATTTTTGCCGTCCGGAGGATGCTCCGCGTATTCATCAGGAATGGATCGACGCGTACGGCCAATGGCTGGATTCGCTCGGCATTGCTCGCGAGAACATCGTGCATTACGAACAGACTGAAAAGGAACTTGCTCATTATTCAGATCGAACGGTCGATTTTCTATATCGTTTTTTCCCAGACCGTGAAGATGAGGATAAGCAGTTCGACGAGTTGCTTGGAATCGCCAATCGTACGGATTACGACCTTCGCGTCCATTCGAAAAAGCCCGAGGATGCTGATGGAAAACGCATAAATCCCGATTCGACCGAAGATCTATCGTATTTTGACCCGCAGACGAACGAGCGGTTTTATCCGTATTGTATCGAGCCTTCGATCGGTGTGAATCGGACGTTGCTGGCGGTTTTGATGGACGCGTACACCGAGCGGACGAACGACAAAGGCGAGGTCCGCGTCATTCTAAAACTCAAACCATCACTCGCCCCGATCAAGGTCGCGGTGCTGCCGCTCGCCAAAAATAACGAGGGCATCGTGGCGCTTGCGAAACAGCTAAAACGCGATCTGCAGCCGTCTATGCGCGCTGTTTATGACGACACAGGCGGCATTGGTAAGCTCTATGCGAGACAAGACGAGGTAGGTACACCCTTTTGCGTCACGGTCGATCACGAATCGCTCGAGGACAACGCCGTCACTGTGCGCGACCGCGACACCTGGGAACAAGAACGCGTTGGTATCGATGGGCTCAGGGAGTATTTGCAGACACGGTTGAAATAGTGCGATCGACCAAAGAAATGTAACCGCGAAAATCACTAAAGTGGCGAAAAAAGATAGTATGTTTTTGTTTCGTGCGTTTTGGTGATTTTCGCGGTTACTAGTTTTTATTCAACACTGATGAAGCTCGAAGGAATATTTCAATCAAATTTGCTGCGGTTCGGTATCTCGGTAGCGGCGGTTTTGGCGGCAACTGTTGGGTTGGGAGCCCTCGAGAGCCGGGTTAATTTGATCACGGTTTCGATGTCGCTGCTGCTTGTAGTGTTGGCGTCGGCGACTTTCTTTGGGCGAAATCCTGCCTTGCTGGCATCGTTTGTGGCGATGCTTTGTTTTAATTTCTTCTTTATTCCGCCGGTCGGGACTTGGCATATCGCCGAATCGCAGAACCTGTTTGCGTGGGCGGCATTTACGTTGACGGCGATCATTGCCGGCGAACTTTCGGCATATGCGACGCGTCGGGCCCGCGAGGCTGAGAGGTTATACGAAGAGCTGCAAAAGGCGTTTCAAGATGCCACCGAGGCCGCGGCACTAAAACAAAGCGAACAGCTAAAATCGGCATTGCTTGATGCCGTGACGCATGATCTGCGAACGCCGCTGACATCGATCAAGGCCTCGGTAACGACGCTGCTCGACAGCGAGGGCGGACATCGGACGATCGAACTCAGCAGCGAAGGAAGAGCCGAATTCCTCGATATCATCAACGAAGAGACCGACCGCTTGAATGGCTTTATCGAGAGCATGGTCCAATTGGCGCGCGTCGAGGCCGGGCCGGCCGGAATGCCTGCGTCTCTTTCGAACATCGAAGAGATCATCACTATCGCTCTCGAGCGAGCCGAAAAGATCGCTGCCGATCATAATCTGACAGTCAACCTCCAAAAAGAACTACCGCTAATACGCGTCGATGCCCGGGCGATAGCAGAAGTGGTCTATAATTTGATCGAGAATGCCGCAAAATATTCGCCGACCGATACAACGATCACGATCACTGCGGTGGAGCATGGCAACAGCGTCCTGGTATCGGTCGCGGACGAAGGCATGGGAATTCCGCCAGAAATGCGGGAGAAGGTGTTTGAGAAGTTCGTCCGCCTCGACGGCAGCCATTCAGATGGGCTCGGCCTGGGCCTCGCGATCGCACGCGGAATCGTGGAGGCACAGAATGGACGTATTGAGATCAGTTCGGGCGAGAACGGCGTCGGCACCAAAGTCACGCTGACGCTGCCGATCGGAGACGAATGAGCGAACCCAAAAAAGTATTGGTCGTCGATGACGAATCGCAGATCACGAGGGTCTTGCGGCACAGCCTGACCGCCCATCGATACGATGTTCGAACTGCGGCCGACGGTGTATCTGCACTCGACACTTTTCGCGATTGGCATCCTGATCTGATAATCACGGACCTGCAAATGCCTGAGATGGACGGCATTGAACTTTGCCGCGAGATCAGAAAGAACTCAAAGCTGCCTATAATCGTACTTTCGGTAAAAGGCGAAGAACGGACAAAGGTTGCCGCTTTGGACGCCGGTGCTGATGATTACGTACTGAAGCCATTCGGAATAGATGAACTGCTCGCTCGCGTTCGTGCTGCGCTTCGGAGGACACCGGACACGCCGATCGAAACATTAACAAAGCTTGAGGATGGCGATTTTTCGATCGACCCTTCGACGCGCGAGGTCTTGGTGAACGGCGAGTCAGTGCATCTTACGCCAAAGGAATTTGATCTGTTGGTATTCCTGTTTCAGAACCGGAATAAGGTAATAACGCATCGTGCGATCTTATCAGCGATCTGGGGCGGTAATTTTACGGAACAGACCGAGTATCTCAGAGTATTCGTCGGACAGCTTCGCAAAAAGGTGGAAAAAGACCCATCTCAGCCTCGATATTTGCGGACCGAGCCGTGGGTCGGGTATCGATTCGATCCTTTCGGTTAGCCTCCGACGTGCACGCTCGGCCTCAGTTCGGGGTCGGGCTCGGCGACCCGCAATATCTCGCGCGTGACGGGAGCCGTGTCGCCTTCGCCGAATAGGATATAACGGATCATATACTTGATCGGATTTCCCTCGCTCCAGCCAAAATAGACGTGAGGCGTTTTGGCAGTCATGTCTCTCAATTTCAATAGCAACGCCGCGATGGCATTCGGGACCGCGGGAGCATGCGTTCTTAAAATACGATAGCCGTCCACATCAACGCCGCTAATGTAGAGCTTGCCCGTAAATTCAGACGCGTCCCCGATCTCGATCTCGTAGAAGAGGATCGGGTCGCTAGCCGGAATGTGGTTGTCGACGCGTTTTTCGTGCTCTTTGAAGCGGTATTCGGTAATGTCGCCGGTCTCGCGGCGGTTGGTTACAATACGGATCTCTTCGCCCTCGAGATCGTTGATGAACTGCAGTGCGGTGCTGTCAAACTCGATCTTTTGGACCCGCAGTTCAGTGGTTCGCATTGCCCTCGAAACAAACGATGCGACGACTATCGCCAAGATGAATAACGACGCGATCTTGATGCCGTCAGGGCGTTCGACTATGTTGGTGATGGTCGTGTAGCTGAAAACAAGTGGAATGAAAAGATAGATCCGCCTAATGCCCTGTTTTCGGACCCAAGCCGAGATCGTTACAGCTATCGCCGCAGATGTCATCAGAACCAAGACGCCTGTTGCATATGCTCCGCCCTGAGCCTCGACATTTGCTTCGAAAATGAACGTGATCGCGAAACAGATCAGCGTAAATATGATAACCAGCGGCCGCGAAGCCCGTGCCCAGTTTGGAGCCATGCCGTATCTCGGCAAATATCTCGGAACAATATTGAGCAGACCAGCCATCGCCGAGGCACCGGCAAACCACAAGATCAAGATGGTGCTGATGTCATATGCGGTGCCAAAGATCTCGCCGAGATATTCGTGAGCGAGAAATGCCAGAGCACGTCCAGATGCCTTGCCGCCGTGTTCAAACTCCTTCGCAGGGATCAGAACGCTAGTGATAAAACTGCTGCATATGAGAAAAAAGCTCATGATCAATGCCGAGGTTCTGAGGAGCTTTTTCGTTTTTTCGATGCGATGCGGATTTTCGATCAGCGGCATCACGGCGACGCCGGTCTCAAATCCGGACAGGCCGAGAGCTAATTTGGGAAATACAAGCAAGGACAGCCCGATGATCATCAAAATACTTTGCGGCGTTCCGGTATTGGTCGTAAACACCGCATTTTTCCAATTCGCGAGGAGCGAAGGATCAATGACGATGTGGTAAATACCGGTCGCGATCACCACGAGATTCAAAAGTAGATACGCGATTACCAGAAATACGGCGATGCCGATCGCTTCCTTGAATCCCTTCAAAAAGACGGCGGCAAGGATCGCGATCATCAACAACGTAACAAGTATCGGATGATCAAGTCCCGGGATATTAGCTTCGACAAACGGATTGTGAATGACGTGCTCAGACGCATCCGCGGCGGATAGTGTAATGGTTATGACAAAGTCGGTAGCGACGAAGCCTAGCAGAGCGAGGACGAAGAGCTTGCTCTTCCAACGCGACAGCAATGATTCGAGCATCGAGATCGAACCCTGGCCGCGTGGGCTCTCGGCCGCGACGCGATTATAGATCGGCAATGCACCAAACAATGTGAGCATCACCAGTATCAATGTTGCGATCGGCGACAGCACACCTGCGGCGGCAAACGCAATGCCCGGCTGGTAGCCCAAGGTCGAAAAATAATCGACGCCGGTCAGACACATCACCTGCCACCAGGCGTGTTTCGGGTGATGGGCCTTTGCCGTAAACGCGGCATCAGGCTGACGGGCACCGTGCATTAACCAATCTCTCAATCCACCCTTTGAACTGCCGTTAATTGAACTCATAGAACGTAATTAAGGCACGGCCATCCGACATGACCGCGCCCCGTTGTCCAGCCGCTTAATAAGCTCACCCGAACAGCTTTACCTTATCGCCGTAGGCATAAAGATTCCATAAAGAAAGCATAAAGATTCCGTAAAGAATCAGCCCGGTGGGAGCAACTATCGGCGGAAAAATCTTTACGAACTTTTTATGCAAGACTTACTCAATTCTTACCAGATGCCGGCTAATCTCAGAATTGTCAGGCTCATTAGGACTTGACGGAGGTTTTTATGAACACCAATACCAAAATCGAAACTGCTCGGATCGAGAATCCTATTGTAAAGGGAGATAGCGCAACACGTCGAATAAGGCGAACGATCTTGAGCCCACTATTGTGTTCGGTGTTGGCGACGCTTGGCATATTTGGAGGAATCTCGGCATTATTCAGCGGCCTCATTTGCGTGATCCTCCATGCTCTCGTAAACGGCGACACAGCGTTCGATAGTGTCGGCACCATATTGCTGATTTCGGCGATCCCGATGATCCTCGTTGGTTCGATATTTTTAGACGAGATCGAGAAAAGAAAATGAACAGGTTAATTATTTTTAAGGCGATCCTTTTTGGGTCAGCAGTTTTTATCAGCGCTCAACAGACGATATTTAATGTTCCGACGACCGATGTTCTCGACCGCGGCAAGGTTTATATGGAGATCGATGCGGCCTTCAAATTGGATAGGACCGATGAGTTCGGACGGTTTTCGAGCTTTGTGCCGAGGATCGTCGTCGGTGTCGGCGGCAATGTCGAGGTTGGGTTGAACGTGACGGGAAATGTACAGCCGGGAGCCGATTCGACAACGCTCGTGCCGACCGTCAAATGGAAATTTTACGAGAGCAAAACGAAGGACACGGCGTTGATCGCCGGGACCAATTTCTATATTCCGGTTCGAAACCGGAGCTACAACGTGGGAGCCTACACATATCTTGCGGTAAGTAGAACGATCAATAAGACACGTCTGACGGCGGGTGGCTATGTGGCGAGCAAGAATCTGTTTGCGTCGAAGGCCGTTCGGGCCGGCGGGCACTTTGGGGTCGAACAGACGATCAATAGTAAGGTCACGCTCGCTGCGGATTGGATAACGGGACGGCATTCGGCGGGGTATCTAACTCCGGGCGTGATCTACAAGCCGCACCCGAAGGTGACGGCGTATTTTTCGTATTCGATCGGGAACGACCGTGCGGTGGAGGGAAACAATTTCTTTCTGTTTGAGCTTGGGTACAACTTTAATTGAGAGGTGGTCGACATGGTTGATCTGATATTTGTGGCGGGAATCGTTGGTTTCTTTTTGATAGCACTCGGTTATGTCGCGGCTTGCGGATGGCTGCGAAAGGGAGCGAAAAGCGAATGAGCTGGGAATCAATACTTGCGGCCGCGTGTGCGGTCATTCTGATGATCTATTTGGTTTACGCGCTCCTGCGCCCTGAGAAATTTTAACGGCCATGACACTCAACGGAATATTACAAATTTTGGCTTTTATCGCAGTCATCGCTCTGCTGGCCAAGCCGATGGGCTTGTTGCTGGTGCGCGTCTTTGACGGCGGGAAGACGTTTCTCGATGTTTTGCTAAAGCCCGTAGAGCGGTTTATCTATTGGATAACACGCGTCGATCCGACAAGCGAGATGAACTGGAAACAATACGGCGTCGCGATGCTTTTGTTCAGTCTCGTCTCGTCCCTTGCCCTCTACGCCTTGCAGCGGTTTCAGTTCTTTTTGCCGCTCAATCCGCAGGAGTTCGCGGGCCCGTCGGAGCATTCATCGTTCAACACTGCCGTTTCGTTTATAACGAATACAAATTGGCAGGGTTATGGCGGCGAGGCGACGATGAGCTATTTGACACAGATGGCGGGCCTCGCGGTGCAGAATTTTATGTCGGCAGCGGTCGGTATGGCGCTGGCGGCAGTCTTTATTCGCGGAATTGCGCGATTTGAAACGGACAAACTCGGCAACTTTTGGGTCGATCTGACGCGGGGAACGCTGTACGTTTTGTTGCCGCTGTCGTTTATCGCAGCCGTTTTCTTTGTTTCGCAAGGCGTCGTTCAGAATTTCAAACCCTACGATACGGCCAAGCTCAACGATGTTCGGACCATACAGGTCGATAAAAAGGACGCTGACGGAGCCGTCGTAAAGGACGAAAACGACGAGAATGTCCAGGAAGATGTGGTCGTCGATACGCAAACGATCGCCCAAGGGCCGTTAGCGTCGCAGCTTGCGATAAAGATGCTCGGGACCAACGGCGGTGGATTCTTTAATGCCAACTCGGCTCATCCATACGAAAACCCGACGCCGCTCTCGAATTTCATACAGATGCTGCTCATCTTTCTGATCCCGGCGGGCTTTACCTACGCACTTGGCCGAATGGTCAGATCGCAGGGACACGGCTGGGCTGTGTTTGGTTCTATGGCGATCCTGTTTGTCGCCGGTTTAAGCACCTTGTATTGGGCCGAGTCGCAGGGAAATCCGCTTTATCCGACGACCGTCGATCAGCAAGTTGTTGGCGGCAATTTTGAAGGAAAGGAAGTACGGTTTGGCGTGGCAAATTCGGCGTTGTTTGCGACCGTTACGACCGACGCTTCGTGCGGCGCGGTAAATTCAATGCACGATAGCTTTACGCCGATCGGCGGGCTTGTGCCGATGGTGAACATTATGCTCGGAGAGGTGATTTTCGGCGGTGTTGGAGCGGGAATGTACGGCATTTTGGTGATGATCATTCTCACAGTATTCATTGCCGGACTCATGGTTGGGCGAACGCCGGAATATCTCGGCAAAAAGATCGAGGCTTACGACATTCAAATGGGAATGCTGTATATCCTGATCTTTCCGTTGATCATTCTCGGCTTGGCTGCGATCTCGTCGGCAGCGACGGAATTTGGGCTGACCTCACTCAATAACAAAGGTGCCCACGGGCTGTCCGAGATCATTTACGCATTTACTTCGGGCACGGGCAATAACGGCTCGGCATTCGCCGGACTCAATGCAAATACGCTCTGGTACAACTCGACGCTTGGTGTCGCAATGTTGGTCGGGAGATTTTTTATGATCATTCCGTTGCTCGCGATCGCAGGCAATTTGGCGGGCAAGAAGCAAATTCCGCCGACTTTGGGAACGTTTCCCGTCAACACCGTACTTTTTAGCGTATTGCTTGTGAGCATTGTGATAATTGTCGGTGCTCTAACTTTCTTTCCGGCACTGAGTTTGTCGCCAATTCTTGAGCATTTCCAGATGGTAAACGGGAAAACTTTTTAGGCAAGGTGATTAACTGCGAAACAGGCGAAAAAAACGAAATATTCTGAGAATCTGGCTCCTTATTTTAGCAAATTTCGCCTTTTTCGCGGTTGATAAGGATTTTATGAAAAACGCAATTTCTATTTGGGACAAAAATATTATTCGACAGGCGAGCGTGGGGGCTTTTACAAAGCTCGATCCGCGCAAGATGCTGAAGAATCCGGTGATGTTTGTCGTGGAGGCCGGGGCGACGTTTCTGACGGTACGGATGATCGCGAACTTAGTGACGCCGGCGGCGGAGAGTTCGTTGGGTTTTGAGCTTCAGATCACGCTTTGGTTGTGGTTTACCGTGTTGTTCGCGAATTTTGCCGAGGCGATGGCCGAGGGCCGGGGCAAGGCGCAGGCTGATACGCTTCGCAAATCACGGACCGAAACGACAGCGACCTTGATCGACGCGGACGGCACACAGCGTTCGGTCCCGGCACCTGATCTGAGAAAAGGCGACATCGTATATGTTGTTGCGGGCGAATTTATACCGGGAGATGGCGAGATCGTCGAGGGTGTGGCGTCGGTTGATGAATCGGCGATCACGGGCGAATCGGCACCTGTCATTCGCGAGTGGGGCGGCGACCGTTCGGCCGTCACGGGCGGAACTCGTGTACTTTCGGACTGGATCAAGGTAAAGATCACATCAAATCCGGGCGAGACGTTCATCGACCGGATGATCTCGCTTGTCGAAGGTGCCTCGCGGCAAAAGACGCCGAACGAGATCGCTCTGAATATTCTGCTTGCGGGACTGACTATCGTGTTTTTGCTCGCAGTTGTGACGCTGCAGCCGTTTGCTATCTATTCGAACGCACCGCAGACAATATTTGTTTTGATCTCACTGCTTGTTTGTCTTATTCCGACGACGATTGGCGGATTGCTCTCCGCCATCGGTATTGCTGGAATGGATCGGCTCATTCAACACAACGTGCTCGCAATGTCGGGCCGTGCGGTCGAGGCGGCGGGTGATGTGAATACACTACTGCTCGACAAAACCGGAACGATCACGCTTGGCAACCGCCAGGCGAGCGAGTTTATTCCGCTGAAAGGCGTCAATGCCGAAGAGTTTGCCGATGCGGCCCAACTCTCGTCGCTTGCAGACGAGACGCCTGAAGGGCGTTCGATCATTGTTTATGCAAAGGAGAAATATGGCCTTCGTGGACGTGAGATAAAGGAACTAGGCGGCGGACAGGCCGAATTTATTGCGTTTACAGCACAAACACGAATGTCGGGTGTTAATTTCGACGGACGGCAGATCCGAAAGGGTGCTGTCGATGCGATCGAGAAATACGTCGCGAGCGGCGGGCAGCAGTCGCCGGCGGAACTTCGCGAGGTTGTCGAACGAATCGCACGTGCGGGCGGAACGCCACTCGTCGTTGCCGATAATCACAAGCCGCTTGGCGTTATTTATCTTAAGGATATTGTAAAAGGCGGCATGCGTGAGCGGTTTAATCAGCTTCGTCAGATGGGCATCAAGACGGTGATGATAACGGGCGACAATCCGCTCACGGCAGCGTCGATCGCCGAAGAAGCGGGCGTCGACGATTTTCTCGCCGAGGCAACGCCTGAGGACAAAATGGCTTTGATCAAGCGCGAACAGGCCGATGGAAAGCTCGTCGCGATGACAGGTGACGGTACCAACGACGCTCCGGCACTCGCCCAGGCGGATGTCGGCGTGGCGATGAATACCGGAACGCAGGCTGCAAAAGAGGCAGGGAATATGGTCGATCTAGATAGCGATCCAACGAAACTGATCGAGGTAGTCGAGATCGGCAAACAATTACTGATGACACGCGGAGCATTGACGACGTTTTCGATCGCGAATGACGTTGCTAAGTACTTCGCGATCATTCCGGCGATGTTCGCGGCGACGTTTCCGGTACTAAATGCATTGAATATCATGGGCCTCAAGACGCCTCAATCGGCAATCCTCTCGGCCGTCATTTTTAATGCGTTGGTAATCGTAGTATTGATACCGCTGGCTCTGAAAGGCGTCAAGTATCGCCCGATGTCGGCCTCGAAATTGCTTCAGCGAAATCTGTTGATCTATGGACTTGGCGGCATCATCGCTCCATTCGTTGGCATTAAATTGATCGACGTTGTTATCACGGCGATTGGATTAGCATAACGAGTGGAGAGTCGAGAGCAAGAAAACATGCCCACTCATGACTCTCGACTCATGACTCTCGACTAAATTTATGAAAGACCTTATAACTTCAGTATTGATGATCGTTGTTTTTACCGTTGCGCTCGGCCTACTATATCCGTTGGCAGTGTGGGGTGTCGGGCAAGCGTTGTTTCCGCATCAAGCGAATGGTTCGCTTATCGTGAAAGACGGCAAGGTCGTCGGCTCAGAATTGATAGGGCAGACGTTTACTTCGGCTCGCTATTTTCATTCTCGTCCATCGGCGGCTGGTAACGGCTACGATGCCGGAGCCTCGGGTGGTTCTAACCTTGGTCCGACCAGTAAAAAACTGATCGACCGGATCGCGTCCGACACAGAAGCTTTGCAGAAGGAGGATCCCGGTACGAAGATTCCGGCCGACCTTGTGACGACAAGTGCCTCGGGCCTCGATCCGCATATTTCACCGGCGGCGGCAGCGTTTCAGATTGCGCGGGTGGCTAAGGAACGCGGAATGGCTTGGTCTCAGGTTCGCGATCTGGTCAAGAAGTTCACTCAGGATCGGGATTTTGGGTTCTTTGGCGAGCCCCGTGTTAATGTTCTTCTGTTAAATTTAGAGTTGGATGTAGTCACTAATGGTCAAAAGTGAAAAGGTGAAATAATGAAAAAGTTAAGGAGTTAGTCGAGGAATCAACCATCGCTTTTCCACTTTTTACTTTCGAGTATGTTTGTCGATACCGAAATAACCGAAATGCCGAACCGCGACGGCCGGCCGTCTCCGGAATCGCTGCTCGAAATGCTGCACGAGAATGAGCGAGCGAAGCTGCGTGTTTATATCGGTGCGGCGGCGGGAGTCGGCAAGACGTATCGGATGCTCGAAGACGCACATCAGTTGAAAGAGCAGGGAATCGACGTTGTAGTTGCGGTCGTGGAGACACATGGCCGGGTTGAGACTGAAGAGCAGATCAAAGATCTTGAGATCATTCCGCCGAAAAAGATCGAATATCGCGGCAACGTGTTTGATGAAATGGACCTCGACACGGTAATTGCTCGAAAACCTGCCGTGGCAATAGTTGACGAGCTGGCACACACCAACATCGAAGGTTCCAAAAATGAAAAGCGGTATCAGGATGTTAAAGATTTGCTCGAAAATGGCATTTCGGTCATCACAGCGGTCAATATCCAGCATATTGAATCGCTGAATGACGTTGTTACAACGACCACGGGCGTTCAGGTGCGAGAGACGGTGCCGGACTGTTTCTTTAAGAACGCAGATGAGGTGATCGACGTCGATATCTCAATAGACACATTGCGGACGCGGTTGAGGCAGGGAAAGATCTACTCGGTCGAAAAGATCGAACAGGCTCTCAATAATTTTTTTAGAAAGGGAAACCTTGCGACATTGCGCGAGTTGGCTCTCCGCCACGTCGCCCAGCAGCAATCGATTCAAGACACCGAATACCGCGAGCGGGAAGGCCTCGAACACGCCGTAATTCCAGAAAAGGTAATGGTGTGTATGGCTTCCAGAGGAAGTGCGAAAAAGATCTTGCGAACGGGGGCACGGATCGCCGGACGGCTTGCGACGGAAGATTGGGTGGCTGTTTATGTCGAGACGCCGGACGAGGAACCGGGCAGAATCACTCCGGAATCCTACGGGGCACTGCAGGAAAATATCAAATTCGCCAAAACTCTCGGTGCTAAGGTGGTCTGCCTAAAGGCTCGTAATGTCGCCGACGCTCTGCTTGGGTACGCCCGCCACAATGGAATCACGCATGTTATTTTCGGTCAATCTGCACGCACACGCTGGGATATATTTTGGCGAGGTTCGGTCATTAACCGGTTTCTGGCTGAGGTACGTGATGCCACAGTACATGTAATACCTATTAACAGACGCGACGAGGAGTGATCGATCAACTTTGGATTCGCAATCTGTTCTATTGCACAATGGATTTTCTTGCCGATGAGCGAAATACCAGAAAAAGTAGCGAAATTAGCTGAATCGGTCAGGTCGAATGGCGGCAGGGCGATGCTTGTCGGCGGATGTGTGCGCGACGAGATAATGGGGATCGGCCATAAGGATTGGGATGTTGAGGTTTATGGCGTTAAGCCGGCGAAATTGCGGGAAATACTTGATTCGATCGGTGAGGCGAATGTAGTTGGCGAAGCGTTTGCGGTTTATAAGATCGGTGACGATCTGGACGTTTCGATACCGCGGCGTGAGCGTAAAGTGTCGAGCGGGCATCGAGGATTTGTCGTCGAGGGCGATCCGGAGATGTCGTTCGAGGAGGCCTGTTCGCGGCGCGATTTTACCGTTAATTCGATCCTCAAGGATATTTTGACTGGCGAGATCGTCGATCCGTTTGACGGTCAAGGCGATATCGGGCGTAAAGTACTGCGGATGGTTTCGCGGGAGACTTTTGCCGAGGACAGTTTGCGCGTAATGCGAGCCTGCCAGTTTGCTGCGAGGTTCGAGTTTGATATCGAACCCGAAACCGTTGAGGTCTGCAAGCAGATCAAAGTTACCGATCTGCCGAAGGAACGTATCTGGGGCGAATTTGAAAAGCTGTTGCTAAAGCCGCGTCGACCGTCGATCGGTTTGAAATGGCTGTACGTTCTCGGTGTCGTCGATCAGATATTTCCGGAAATGGCGTCGCTTGTTGGAGTTCCGCAGGAACCGGAATGGCATCCCGAAGGCGATGTAGATGTCCATACTCTGATGGTGGTCGACGAGGCCCGCAAACTTGTAAATGAGCTTGATTATCCGCGGCAAGTTGCTGTCATGCTGGGAGCGTTGGCGCACGATTTCGGTAAGCCTCCGACTACGGAGTTTGCTGACGGACGCATTCGTTCCCGCGGGCACGATGAGGCGGGTGTTGGGCCGACGGCCACGTTTCTTGATACGCTCGGTGTCTTTACGCTGAACGGTTTTGACGTGCGAAAGCAGGTCGTCGAGCTCGTTCGATATCACCTAAAACCGGGCGAATATTACAAATCAAAATCGCCCGTTGGCGACGGAGCATTTCGGCGTTTGGCGCGAAAGGTCGAACCTGATCTGCTCTATCGCGTCGCTAAGGCTGACAGCCTGGGACGCAATCCCGACTGGCTGCCAGAAGAGAAATGGTTTGATTCAAAGGCTCAGGAATGGTTTATCGAAAAGGTCCGCGATCTCGCGATAGAAAAAAAGGCGCCCGACCCCATCTTACTGGGCCGACACCTTATCGAATTGGGTGAGGATCCAGGGCCGCGGTTCCGGCCGATCCTCGACGCAGTTTACGAAATGCAGCTTGATGGAAAGGTCACCGATCTCGCCGAAGCTATTGCCGAAGCCAAAAAGCTAATCGCGTGATGCGAGTTCGATGCCGACCGGGCAAATCGCGGGCTTGCGATATTCCCACATTGCAAAACCGTCTTCTTCGAAATTGAGTCGCGTCGGCTCGGCCGTGAGTGGAACGATTTGGATGACGAAGCTGAGAAAATCGGCGTCCTCCCAGCCCTCTTTTATCCATTCGCGAGGTGTTTCGCCCGGCCGCGTGCGATTGAAATAGTCGATTGGCTTTTCGAACGGTATTTCAGGGTCACGGCCGAATGTCTCCCGGAAAAACCCCTTGTTCTCAAGCCTCATCCAGCCTCCGGCGAGATCGCCCGGTGGATAGGAGTATATCGAAACTGCATATTCGCAGGGCGTAACATCGACAAAGGTACCGAGGTCATATTCGCCGCCGTCCTCGGCAACGGGAAATTCTTCCATTGTCTCTTCGAGGTCTTCGTCACAGACACCGGAAACGACCATCTGACCGGAGTCGAGTTTTAGTTTCCATGATATACGTGAGGTCCACTCGGCAGATTCCTGTTCGGTGAGGTCGCCAAAAACGATGCGGACGTTATAGCCGTCGTCCTGATACAGCGACGCGGCAATCACCGCTCCGTTCTCTGTCAGTGTTTGCAGTCCTTTAACACCGCCGAAAAATTCGTGAAATTCACCTACGGGATGTCCTCCAAAATTCTTGTCGGCGACATATATCAGAGAGCCGGCTTCGTGGATCAGAAAGTCGATCGTCTTTCTTGTCATAAGGTTTCTCCTCGATAAAAAGCTACTGCAACGCCTCGACCGTTGCAGTAAAGGGATGTTTGCCCCATCGCATCACGCCGAAGCGAATAGCGATCACGATGCTCGCGCCCGGCTCGAGCGGATTTGCCGCCGTTACAGAATCGACGGTCAACGTGCTGTTCAGTCCGCCGCCGTTGGGCTGCAGGCGTCCGCCGGCAAGTGTCAGCCCGTATGTGCCGCTGGCATCGACGGAGTTCAGCAATCGAAAATCCGGACGGGACGAGTATCTTCGCTGACTAAGACTTCCTATGGTCGGGAAGTCGATCGCCCGAAGCCGCATTGCTGAAATGGGCGAAGAAGTGTTATTCGTAACCGTCCGAAATATCGTCAGCGTTCCATTTGGACCATTTTCTACGGGAGAAGGATCGAAGACCTCCGTGCCCGACTGGACGATCGTCACCTCGGCGGGCGTCATCATTCTGAGGCTTTCGGACGTCTCCGGAGCGGGAGAACCCAAAACTGAGATCACTCGCGATTGATCAGGCGAGGTAAACATCGCGGCGTGAGTATCGACCAGCATCAGATCACTGCGATTGTCGTCGGTGTCCTGGAAGCCGCCGGAGATCAATCGCCGGGCGTAACAGGACTCCCGGTTTGCGGGTACTGTCGGTGCGAGACCGTTTCCTTCGGCCCACTCGGAACCGGCGAATCCGATCGAATCGACCTTGTTCGCAGTACCAAACTGCAACGGATCAGAGGTTCGCTGCAGTACAATATCCGCGCCGTCGGGAAGGTTGACCGAGAATGTCTGATCGCCCACGGTGGTCATCGTCCCGATACCGGTCGGGAAATCGATCAGGCTGAATCCGCCCGACGGGCTGTTGTTCGTCAATAAGTAGTGGCCCCGTGAGCGGATCGTTACCAGATTTGGAATAGTTGCTATGCTTGCCAACGTTCCCGTATCGGAGTGGGCGAGTGTGACGCCGGAACTGCCATCTGCAGCAAAGATCGTTAGGTCGAAATCGTTCGGATTAAATATTTTTATATATTCATCGTTGGCTCCGAGACGTCCGCGAGTGCGGAATTCGCTGATCAGCAGGTCGCCCGAACCAAGATCATCGTCAAGAAGGCTGATCGTTGTGGTCTGTCTTCCGTTTTCGATATCCGCATTGTTGGTCGGATTGTCGAGCGTTACCGTTAATGTCTCGCGAGGCTCAAGTATTTGGTCGTTGACGATCGGTATCGATATTGTTTTGTTCGTTTCCAGCGGGCCAAACGTCAAAGTGCCGCTGATCGGCTGGAAGTCCTGAATCGGCAGTGCCGTACCGCCGGCGGTCTGATAATCGACCGTGACCTGACTCGAGATGATACCCGTCCGTTGTACCGTCAGTAGAATCGACGAACCGTTCTCGCCTTTGTTGTATGAGAGATTCTGGAACAACAGCGTGCCGCCCGATCCGCCGCTCGGTGAACCTGGAGATGCCACAAAGATAAGCTCTCGGTTGTTCGCAAGTGCCGCGATATTGAAAATTGCAGGATTCATCACGTAACCCGATCGTGTCGCGGTGACTGAATGTGGTTCGCCAGGAACGGTATCGGTGAATCCAAACTGTCCGTCTGGTCCCGTCAGTATGTTTCCCGAAACCTGTCCGCTCATCGCGACCATCACGTTAGCCATCGGATTGCCCGACGTGTCTATCACGCGTCCGCCGATGGTGAAATCGCCAAATTTTCCGACAAATGCATCGATCAGCCCGCCCGTGAACGTCTGATAGGCATCGGGTGTTGTTGGCAACGGTGTGGCGGCATTAGTTGTCTGGCCCGCAATGTAAATATTGCCGTTTGCATCAAGTGCAATATCATTGGCCGAGTCCGTGCCGCTTCCCCCGAAATATGTCGATGCAAGTGCGGAGGTCGCATTATGATTTAGGATCGTGACGACCGCGTCCGACGCGCCATTGAATGTCGAATCGTACGGACCGACTGTCGTAGGATAATCACCCGCGGTGTTCGATCCGGCAATATAAACGTTACCAAACCGGTCCACGGCAATTCCGTTCGCGCTTTCAGCTTGCGTCCCGCCGAAAAAGGTCGAATAGACGAGCGAAGTGCCCGCAGCATTTAGTTTTGAAATGCCGATTTCATTACTTCCTACCGCCGTCGTGTCAATTGCTCCTGCCGTGATCGGAAACCCTGTCGCGGCAATGCCCGTTACATAGACGGAACCTACCTCATCGACAGCCAATGAATTCAGATTATCGATGCCTGGTCCGCCAATAAATGTCGAATAGACGAGCGAGGAACCGGTCGGATCAAAACGCGTAACGAAAAAGTCCGTCACGCCGTTGTGGGTCGGGTCATAACTGCCGGCTGTCGTCGGGAGGTCGGTGACTGCGTCGGTTGTGAAGCCGGCCAGTATCGCTTCGCCATTCGGCGTTACCCAAACGGCCCTGGCACCATCAATATCGCTGCCGCCGAGAAATGTCGAATAGACGATCGCCGTTCCGGTGTCGTTTATCTTTGTAAGGAATGCGTCGTCGATTCCGTTATGGGTCGTATCAAACGCGCCTGCGGTCGTAGGATAATCGAGTGGGGCGTCGCCTGCTCGTCCCCCTATGTAGGCATTTCCGGCCGAGTCAGTAGCGATTGCATCTGCGTATTCGATACTTGACTCGCCGAGAAAGGTCGAATAGTTGAGAGAGTTGCCGGCGGCATTGAGCTTGGTAATAAACACATCGGCACCACCACCGAACGTCGTATCTATCGCACCGACAGTCGTCGGAAATGAGATGCTTGCCGTTCCGCCCAAGTACACATTGCCGTTCGGGTCGACCGTTATCGCACGGCCTTCGTCAAAGAACGGGCCGCCGAGATATGTCGAATAGACCAGTCCGGTCCCCGATGAATTCACCTTTGTTACAAACACGTCTTCGCTACCGTTCGACGTCGTGTCAAATGTTCCTGTCGTCGTCGGATAGGAAATTGAGGTCGTGCGGCCAGTAATGTACGAACAGCCATTAGAATCAACGGCGATCTCGCTGACGATATCGTCGCCAAACGACCCGACAAATGTAGAGAATGCGAGTGCGTTGTAAGTGACTGTCGGATCGATCACCAGTTCGCGACTTCGGTCGTATTCGCCGAGAGCAAAGCGAACGGTCGTGCCGTCCACCGCAAATGAACTCGGCACCTCGACGCGTGCGGAGTCTTCACCTGTTTGGTACGTGAAAGGTCGATTCTGTATCAATGTTCCGGCGGGAGTATTGATAAGCAACGATCCCTCTTCGTTGACCGAGATACTTTCGGCACCGTCAAACTTGAGTTCGATCCGCCCGGCATCGGTAAATGGAGCGACGACAAGGTCGTATTGCGTGGCACCATTTTCGAGACCATACCAGACAGTCGAAACGCCGTTATAAACATTCTCAAATCTAACCTCGCCAAAATTTGGCACGTCACTTCGCCAGCGGCTCTCATCGGAGCCCAGGAAATAGTTAGTGCGATGTTCACTGAGGCGATCGGCAGCAGCTGCGATATCAGAATTGGCGTTCGTGAACGACATGCTCACTGCATGAAAGCGTTGTGCCGGACGTTCCGTACCGGGCTCGCTTTCAGCTTTCGGCTCGTTCAGATCCGTAAAGGGCAGCACATACATCGCTTTGTCACCTGTTAGAAAAAGCATCGAGCCCGCCGACCGTGCGACGTATCTGACCTGCGGATCAAATTGCCCCACATTCTGCTCAAACTCGACGGTCTGCCGCGCAGTTGGATCTCTATCGTTGGTTGTGACGATGATACGGTCTGCGGCAGCTGGCAAATTGATGTTCAGGATCGTCAGAAGCAATAAAAGGGCGAATGATCTGCGTGTTATTTTTGGTCTCATGGTGGCGTCGATCTCCTGCAAAAGTTATTTCCAACAATGACCGTACGCCTTTCGGCCGCCAATATCGCCACCCGTTTGGGTAGCGGCGTCTCGCTCCGAAGTAGCTTGCATTTTCTTGTGACGTGCTGTTAAATTGTCAGCACTATGAAAAAGCTGATCATCGTCTTGTCATTGATGCTTGTGGTATCCGCTGCCGCCATCGCGCAAGAAAAGAGGCTCAGTTCGGCACCTAAGAGTTTTCGGAGTTTCTACACAAACTTCAAACGGGCGGTCGAGCGGAGCGATAAGACCGCTGTCGCGGGCATGACGAGGTTCCCGTTCTCATATGGTTACGACGCTGGTGACGAGGGCAAGTACACGCGATCGCAATTTGTAACTAATTTCAAGCTAATATTCGGAAATCCGCGCGAGTTCTTTGCCGAAAGTAATCCGCGCTTTGGGCGTGAAGACCGTACTTACTACGTCTATACAGAAGATGCCGCCCACCTTGGGTTCGTAAAGAGCGGCCGCACATACAAGTTCGTGAGTTACATTGTTGAACCATAGTATCGCTTCGGAACAACTGACGACTGCGAGTTCGCAATAAGCGACCGTTCATGAATTTAAGAGCCTCGTAAATACGAAATTTCGACCAGTAGTCATGGCCCAGGTGCAGAAGAGCCCGCGAGTTTTGTATTCGCCTCTTCTTTCGCAAGGTTACTGGGTATGTTGATATGGAATCTATGTTTCGGTCTGAAAACAGAGTCCCTACGGTTGTAGTCTCTTCATTTTTTTACCAGTACATTACGCCGGCGTCGCAGTTTTTCCATTGGGAACTGCGTTTGGTCAGCCAACTGACTGTACCGGGGCTTTCGGAAAGGTCGAAGTTGTTGTATGGATTGATGTATTTGATTCGGCCGTCGTCCGGATCGCAAGCGGTGACGACGATAACGTGTGAATGATCGCCCTTTGCGTTCGGATCAGAGCCCTTCACCCAATCGCCGGCAACCCACATCGGGCCGTGCTGCTTAAGACAGTCGGCGAGGACCGTCGCTTCGATATCGCCGCTGCCGCATTTCAGGCCGAGATAACGCGCAGTTTCGCGGCATTCGCCGGGAGCGATGCCGTTGTCTTTCATATAGTAGGGAAATAGGTTCGGTGATTTGTCCATTGTAGCGAGTATGTCGCGCGAATCTTTCTTCCACGCGAACAACATCTCGAGACACGTGAGCCAGCAGCACGTCGACAGAGGCTGTGACTTCGGTTTTACTTCGGGTGATACTTTATACATTGCCATGATTGCTTTCTCCTTGAGATGAATGATGATCGCACACCAATTCCGTGCTTGAGGAGAATGTACAGACAACGCAAACGGAAATCGCCACCCGTATGGATGGCGATGAAAATATCATTTAAATAACAACTCAAAACGATGAGCCAAATCCAAATTACTCAGTCAATGGCGGATCGAAGGTAGTGAGTTGCCGGCTAAACTATGCGGTTCTTCAGGGCCAGTGAGACGGCTTCGCTCTTGGAGTGGACCTGCAGCTTTTCGTAAACGTGACGCATGTGGAATTTGATAGTGTTAAAGCTGACGTTCAACTCCTCTGCCGCTGTTGTGTAATTGTGGCCGTCAACGAGCAGCTTCAGCAGACGCGTTTCGTGCGGAGTTAGATCGTAATCGACCCTCTCCGGCGGACGGGTCTCGCGGAAGAGTTTGATAACTCGGCTGGCGACCTCAGGGGACATTGGTGCACCGCCATCGACCGCTTCGCGAATGTTCTCGAGCAGCTTTGCCGGGGCCGTACGCTTTAACAAATAGCCGTTGGCTCCGGCGCAGATAGCATCGAATATGCGCTCGTCATCGTCGTAGACGGTGAGCATTAGAACTGTCATGCCCGGATATAGATCCTTGAGGATCCGAATTCCGTCTATTCCGTTCATGCCCGGCAAGCCGATGTCGCTTAACAGCACGTCGGGAACGTTGCCTTTGATCTTTGGGATAGCCTCCTCCATCGAGCGGTAACTGCCATTGCAGGCAAATCCGTCGGTAAAGTTGATCAGCGTCATCAGTCCTTCGCGAATGTCGCGGATGTCTTCGACGATCGCGATAGTAACTGTCTTTTCTGCTGCTGCCTGCATAGTTGATGTTCCTGCCATACCTACAGTGAGTCTAATGAACAAACCCATAGCTAGGAGCCACCCGTTCGGGCGGGCGAGTCGTTGGACATCACGACCTTGTCCACCGGGAAACTCACAAGTACCGTCGTCGGGGCTCCCGGTTGCGATCTGACGTCGAATACTCCGCCCATCTCTTTCGATCGGCGACGCATGCTGTTCAGGCCATTTCCGGAGTCGCCGATATTTTCATTTAGGGCGTCAAATCCGTCGCCATCGTCACGAATGATCAGTTTTATATTGCCGGCAACGACATTGAGATCGACCCATACATTTTGGGCATTTGAGTGCTTCACGATATTATTTATCGATTCCTTAAAGATCAGGAATACTTCTCGGCGCACATTGGAGTTGATGACCGTTGCGGCGACCTCATCATTTCCATGAAAGTGAAACCTCATCGATCTCGCGGCCAATATATCCGCAGCAAAACGTCGCATTCTTTGCGAAAGATCACTCAGGTGATCCTTAGACGGATTGATCGACCAGACTATATCGCTCATTGTGCCGACCAACTCGTTTGAAACATCCGTGATCCGAGCAAGATGTGTCTGAGCACCGTTGTCACCATGCTTTGCTTGGGTTTGTGCCACTTCGCTAAGTATCGCAATCTGCGTCAGACTTGCACCGATGTCGTCGTGCAGGTCTGTTGCAATTCGGGATCGGACCGTTTCGAGTTCGACGAGGCGTTCTTCGTTGGAACGGCGAACCCGCTCCTCGGCATCTCTTGCCTCCGCCAACGCAGTATTGATCTCCCGAAGCCGGGTAGTTCGATACCGAAATACCAGTACGACGATGACGATCGCCAGCAACAACATTAATGCGACAAACCACCAACGCTGCCAGATGGGTGGCAAGATCTTAAATGTGACGACGGCAGGAGACTCGCTTGCGACGTTGCTTGAGTTCAAAGCCCTAACAAGGAATCGGTAATTGCCGGGCTGAAGCCGGGCAAATGTAACGGAGCGCTGTTCGGTTGGTAAACTCCATTCCGAGTCAGCACCTTCGAGTTTGTATTGATACCGAAGCGTTTCTCCCGCCCGAAAATCCAGACCGAAGAAATCGATCTGAAGATTATTCTCAGTATGAGCGAGTTCGCCCTTTTCGATCGCGGTATTTCCAAGCTCTGATATCGCCTGTTCAACACCAGCGATCTTTAGTCCGCCGAGAAAGACGCGCGGAGCGACCGCCCTTTCGTCGGGTTGAGGTATCAGCCTGGAGACTCCGTCATTGGTCGCGAACCACAGGTGGCCGTTCTTGTCGCAATGCGAATCGACGACGAAATCCGCCGCCAAACCGTCATTTACTGAGTAGTGTTTAACTAGGCCGGTTTCGGGCGAAAATCGGTCAATTCCTCGCGCGGTACCTGTATATATCCGGCCGAATCGGTCTTCGGTTATCGTCCTTATATTGTTGCTCGATAGTCCGTTCGTCGTATTGAAATAATCGAAGACCAGGGTTTTAGCGCTCGGATCGATCAATCGAAGCAAGCCTGCGTTGGTCGATGAGAGCCAGAGCCGTCCTTTCTTGTCAAGGAGTATGTCCGATATGAATCCGCTGGCAGGCAAACCGTCAGCTTTTCCGAATTCGATAAATCTCTCTCCGTCAAATCGGGCAATTCCGCCCTCGTAGAAGCCGACCCAAAGATTTCCGTAGGAATCCTCGGCAAAGGATGCCGGAGATCTACCTTCACTGATCCCATCAGCCTCCGTGATCGTTACAAATCGGTCTTCTCCTTTTGCCAGTCGGGCGAGCCCGTGAGCGCTGCTCGTCGGCCCGCGGGTCGAAACCCAGATGTCACCGCCGGAATCCTCATAGATCTGGAACATTCCGTTAGATCTAAGACCGTCGTCGGTCGTGTAAACCTTTGTCGGTACCCGATCCGCCAGCTGAGAAAAATCTGTTATACCGGAGAAACGAAAAAGCTTCTCACCGGTAAGTACCCACCAAGCACCGTTCGAAGCGATCAATAGCGGCCGCGACGTCCAAACTGTCTGAACATTTGGGCCGACCTGCGGCCGAAGCCCTTTAAGCCTATTTCCATCAAACCGGTTTAGATAAGAATCGCGTCCGGCGAAATAGATCGATCCGTCGCGGTCCTCGCTAATTGCGTAGAATCGCGACGAGTTGGCACCGTCTTCAATCCCGAATGAAACCAAACCGCTCCGGTCAAGACGAGAAGCACCTGTCTGTCCTCCGATCCATAGATTGCCGGCAGCATCCTCCTCCATACGACCCATTACATTTGTCAGGCCTTCGGCCTCGGTGTGTAGGTGCAAAACGCCGTCGTCAAATTCGAGCAATTGGTCCTCAGACGTAAGCCATATATTCCCGTCAGTGGTCTGCATCAGCCGCTTCTGATTCGATGCTTTTACATACTTTTCGTTTGCGAGCTCGAAAATATCGCCGGCCTTTTTTGGCAAGATTACGTGTTCTTCGGGCTCAATGGCGACGACCTCATTGGGAACTAGTGATCTCATGATCACCGGGCCCGCCTCTGTGATCGATTCGATCGCTTCCGGTTTAATGACCAGTATCTGCCCTCGACGCGTCAGCCAGAGACGGCCGCTCTTGTCAGCAAGCGTCGACGAATTCCCACTGTTAATTATCCCTCGTTCATGAGGATAGAAGACAACCCGCGAGTCGGGCAGCCGCCGAGCAACTCCCCAACTGGTGTTTATCCAAAGTGATCCGTCCGAAGCCTCGGTCATGTCGGCGATCACGAAAGAGGTATTTGCTCTCGGCGGCAAATGGAGGTCAAATTCCCTGAAAGCAAAGACACCGTTACTTTCCTCATACCGGAGCAGTTTGCCTGAGCCGAGCCAGAAATTTCCGGCTGAATCCTCCAAGAATTGGCCGCGCGCCAAAGTGATAAACTCGGCATTAAGCGTTGGGGGGCCGCTTGAAGATCGCGAGACGGAATTGGGATCGAATCGAAAACTCCCACCGGTCGTAGAAATCCAGTAAGTGCCGTTGCGGCTTTCATAAATATTCTCGACACCGGGCGACGTCCCTTGCTCTCCGATCTGATAATTTACGAAATTCGAACCATCGAACCGTGATAGCCCATCGCGAGTGGCGAACCACATAAACCCCCGCGAATCACGGTAGATCGAATCGACAAAGCTGCTACCGAGGCCATCGGCGGAGGTGAACGTCTTTACGGGCAAACGCTTTGCCGCCGCAACCGACACCAATAGCGTCACGAGCATGAGAACGAAGCCGACCTTCAGGAACTGAAACTTATTGTGGAACTGGAAAACAGATGAAGTCCCAATGATTGCCATTATGAGGTGCATTTTACACGAGATATGCGGCAATCAGGTATTCAAAATAGAAAAAAGCGGGCAATTGCCCGCTTTTACATTTGGTTATGACTGTTTCCCTTCGAGAAAGGCCTTCAACCGTCGCGACCGCGACGGATGTCGGAGCTTTCGCAGAGCCTTGGCCTCGATCTGACGAATTCGTTCGCGTGTGACCGCAAAGTGCTGGCCGACCTCTTCTAGCGTGTGTTCCGAATCCGTATTTCCAAGGCCGAAACGCATCTTGATGACCTTTTCCTCACGCGGTGTGAGTGTAGCGAGAACCTCGTCGGTGATCTCACGCAGATTAGAGAAGGTCACGGACTCAGCCGGATTCAGTATCGAGCGGTCCTCGATAAAATCGCCGAGATGCGAATCTTCCTCTTCGCCGATAGGTGTTTCAAGCGAGATCGGTTCCTGGGCAATTTTCAGGACCTTGCGTACCTTTGAGACCGGAATATCCATGCGTTTTGCGATCTCTTCACTCGTTGGTTCGCGGCCAAGTTCCTGTACCAGCAGACGCGAAGTGCGAATAAGCTTGTTGATCGTCTCGATCATGTGAACCGGAATTCGGATCGTGCGGGCCTGGTCAGCGATGGCACGCGTGATGGCCTGACGGATCCACCATGTTGCGTAGGTCGAGAACTTATATCCGCGACGCCATTCGAATTTATCGACTGCCTTCATCAAACCAATGTTTCCTTCCTGAATGAGATCAAGGAACTGAAGCCCGCGGTTAGTGTATTTCTTAGCGATCGAAACGACTAGACGGAGATTGGCTTCGACAAGTTCTCGTTTCGCTTTGTTTGTGTCGAACTCGCCGACGCTAATGATCTTGAACGATCGTTTGATCTCAACGATCGGCAAGTGGTATTTCTCTTCGATCGCGGTCAAAATCGAACGGGCATCCTCGATCGTGGCAAGAAGTTCTTTCTTCTGTGCCGTAGCAGGTTTCTTTTCAAGCTTTTCTTCCGATCTTGCGATGATCCGCTCATATTTGCGGATATCTTCGACAACCTTACGGATCGACGAGATCAGCACTTGCATCGCACGCTCTGTCAGCTTGAGATGTTTTATCTCTTGAGCGATGTCGAGCCGTAGACGAGCGGTCTGGCGACGCAGATTAAGCAGCTTTTTGGTCTTTTTGTCACCGACCTTTTTTTGCTCAGCGATCAGGTTGACCCATGTCTTGAGGGCGACCTGAAAGTTCTGGCGAATATTGCCAATTCCCTCAAGCGTCCAACGCATGTACTCTTCGGCCTTATCTTCCTCGACCGAAATATCGGCTTGCTCAGAGAAAACTACGGTCTCACGAATGCTGGCTTTGCCGGCGGCGAGATCGTCACCGATCTTGAGTAGGCGCTCGACCGCAATTGGCGAACGTGAGATCGCTTTGTGCGTTTTGATCTGTCCGCGCTCAATGCGTTTTGCGATGACGACCTCGCCTTCGCGGTTCAGCAAAGGAACGATGCCCATTTCGCGGAGATAAAGCCGAACGGGATCGTTCGATTTGTCTAAGGCACCGGCCGAGAGGTCGAGATCGATATCGTCTTCTTCGACAGCTTCTTCCTCTTCGTCATCGTCGAGGACGATCGTCGAGGCTCGTTCGAGTAGCTGAGCGTCGGTCTCGGCCACCGAGATGTTGGCACCCTCGAGGCGTTCCAGAACATCTTCGAGGTCGTCGGCCGACATCATGTTTTCAGGGATCTGTCGATGAAGTTCATCGAGGCTCAAAAATTTCTTTCGCTTGCCGAGGGCAACCAAGCGATCCATCAAGTCTTCTTTTTCGTCGTAATCAGCCATATTCAGTAAATCTTTTGGATTAAAGCGGTGCGTAAATCGTTGTTCGCTATATAGTTATAAACGCCGATCGCGTGGGAAATGTTTCGCGTTCCCCGGCGGGTTTAAAAAACGAAAGTATATCACATTTCACTGATCCTACGCTGCAAATCACGACGTATTTTTTCAAGTTCGAGCTGTTCGAACGTGAGCTGATTGAATCTCGTCGCGTCATTTGACTGCTCGGCGATGGTCGCATCGCGGCTGATCTCAATAATTCGATTCGTGATCGCCATGTTGCGGAGGCTGAAAACACAATTTTCAGCATCGTGAAGAACTGCATCGATAGCGTCTTCACATTCGCGGCGAGGTTTGCCGGCGAGCAGGACCTGGCCGAGGTCGACGGCGTTCTCGTCGTCGCCGATGTGCTCGAGGAGCGATTCCTGATCGATCTCTTTTTTGGCATTGTGTATCCCGACAAAGGCGGCAAAGATCTCAGCGGTCGAAAGGTTTTCGTAATCGCTCGGCTCGATCTGAGGCAAGATCAGGTCGCGAAGCTCGCGGTCGAAAACCAGCAGTTCGAGCAAGTGGCGTTCGGCAATGGTTATCTTGGCACGGGCGGCACGCGAGACTCGCTGGGTGATATTTTGCGTGTCGTGATACGCACCGCTCTTGAGCGTGCCCCAGAGTTCGCGTTTTAGGGCGGCATCCTCGATCTGGAAATACGTCATCGCCTGGTCGAAGCTCTCGCGGCGTTGAACGGCGTTGCCGATAGCTGAGATCACCGGCAAAAACTCCTCGATCGCTTCGGCTTTTTGCTTGGCGTTGTTAAGATTGCGGTCTTTTACGGACGCGTCGAGGGCAAAACGAAGGAACGGAGCGGCCTTTCCGCGGCGCTCGTTGTAAACGTCGACCCCGTTTTCTCGGATGAAATCGTCCGGGTCTTTGCCTTCGGGCAGCACGAGAACCTTGACATCAAAATCTTGCGGCAAAAGATGCTCGATCGCTCGTCGTGCTGCTTTAATGCCCGCCGAATCGCCATCGTAATTGATGACAATTTTCTTTGTGAATCTGCTCAACAGCTTTGATTGCTCAGGCGTAAACGCTGTGCCTAGGCTGGCGGCGACGTTAGTCACTCCAAACTGATATAAGGCGATAAGGTCGAGATAGCCCTCAACGAGGATCGCAAATTTCTTCTTGCGAATATCCTCTTTCGCCTGAAAAAGTCCGTAGAGATTTTGGCCTTTGGTGTATGCCGCGGTCTCGGGTGAATTGAGATATTTTGGCTGGTCGTCCGGGTTTAGCGACCTCGCACCGAACGCGACCGGTTTGCCGTTGACATCGAGAACGGGGAACATGATCCGCCCGCGAAATTTGTCGAAGACCCTTTCTTTCTCTTCGTTTACGGAGATAAGGCCGGACTGTTCGATGACCTTTTCGTCGGTTCCGAAATCACGCAGAACGCTTAGTAGACCGTCCCAACTGTCGGGCGAATATCCGATGCGAAACGCTTTTTGCGTCTCTTCGGAAATGCCTCGTTCTTCAAGATACTTTCTCGCCGCGATCGCCTTTTTATCTTTGCCTTGCAGTTCGTTTTCCCAGAATTCGAGAGCGATCTGGTTCAGTTCGATTATCTGGTCCGCAAGCTGCTTTTTCTCGTCGCGTTTCTTTTTGCCTTGTTCGTAGGCTTTGTCATCCACTGGTTCGGGCAGCATTACGCCGGACATTTCGGCGACGCGTTTGATCGCTTCGGGGAAGTTCAATCCCTCGATCTCCATCACAAAATTGTAAACGCTCCCACCCTTGCCGCAACCGAAACACTTGTAAAAACCCTTCGACGGATTCACCGAAAACGAGGGCGTTTTTTCCTGATGAAACGGACAACACGCCATCCAATTCGCACCCTTCTTCTTCAGATCCTGCGCATACGGTTGTATTATCCGAACAATGTCTGCACGGTTTTTCAGGTCGTCAATGAAGTATTGGTCGTATAGCATTTAGTTTAGGGCGTTAAGCCTATGCAAACAATGACGTTATCCAGAAATATCCAATTCTTGTTGTCCCGTCTGTCCCGCTCTTGTCCCGCTTTTGTCCCGCAGTCGATGGAACGCCGTAACTACTGTAAATAATGATGTTGCAGTCACATTTACCGCCTGAAACGCGACTTTTGCAAAAAAAGATCTACAATATAATTTCGGCTAACGACTCCTCTCAATTTCGACCTGATAGACGGGCTCCTTGTCCGGCGTCCAGAGACTGACTGTTGCAAGGATAGCACACTATTGCATAAATATCCACATACTGTCGGAAATTCCAACGGAAATTGTTCATAGTTTCAACTCCGCGATCGTGGCTCCATTTCCGCCCTGGTCGGATGGGGCGAAGCCATACTTTTCGACGTGCGGATGGCCTTTAAGAAAGTGGTGAACGTAGTTCTTAAGTGCTCCAGTGCCGAAGCCGTGGATGATTCGGACTCTGGGGACGCTGGACATGTACGCCTCGTCGAGGAAGCGGTCGATCTCGTATTCGGCGTCGGCGGTGGTTTTGCCGATGAGGTTGAGTTCGGCCGGGGCGTCGCCGCCGTCGATGTTGATCATCTGGGCTCTAGTCTTTGGTTTTTGGTCCTTGGGCCCTTCCGCTGCGAACTGAAGGTCGACGAGTTTCTCTCTCAGGCGGAGATTGCCGACGAGGACTTCGGCGACTTCTTTGTCGAGTTTTTCGATTGTGCCGACGTTTCCGAAACTCGTAATTACTCTTGAGCCGACGGAGAGAACCACCCCGTCAGCCGAAGCGGCTGCCACCCCTCCTTGGTAAGGAGGGGAACCGGAATTACCGATGATCTTGGATTTAGGACCTTGGACTTTAGACATCACCGCACGGTTTAGTTCGGCCTTGCGGGTCATGCGCTCTTTGTCGAGGCGGTTGCGAAGGGCTTTGTCCTCGATGGTTTTTATGAAGGCCCTGGATTGGCGGTCGAATTCGTCGATGGCGTTGGCTAGTTCGCCTTCGAATTCTTTTTGTCGGGCCTTTTCTTTTTTGACGGCTTCGACTTCGAGGCCGGCGTATTTCATGGCGACTGCTTCGCGTTCTTCTTCGAGGGCGATGCGGAGGTCTGTGGCGATCTTGGTCTCAGTTTGGAGCTTCTTTAGGTAATTTTCCGCTTCTTGTGCTGATACGTCGAGGTTCTGGCGAGCTACATCAATAACCGTTTTATCGATTCCGAATCGTCTGGCAATCTCGATGCCGCTTGATGCACCGGCGAGGCCGAGGAGCAATTTGTACGTGGGCTGAAGCGTTTTTTCATCAAATTCGACCGACGCGTTGATGATACTCGGGTCGTTGGCGGCGTACATTTTCAGGCCGCGATAATGGGTCGAAGCGATGACCTGCGCGCCTTTTCTGCGGAAATGATCGACGATCGCGACTCCAAGAGCCGAACCTTCTTCAGGGTCGGTACCGGTTCCGGCTTCGTCGAGCAGAACGAGCGACGGCGGGAGGCATTCGCGGATCATGCTGGCAATATTCGACATGTGCGACGAGAATGTCGAAAGATTCGCACTCAGTGATTGATGATCGCCGATGTCGGCGAGGATCGATCGATAAAAGGGTATCTTCGCCTCTTTCGCCGGAACGGGCAGGCCTGAGATGGCCATCAGGCTAAGCAGGCCGGCGGTCTTCAGCACGACCGTTTTGCCGCCGGCGTTGGCACCGGAGATGATCATGACGGCGTTTTGGTCAGTTAATGTAAATGAGCTTGGGATTATTTCGTTCGTTGTTCGTTGTTCGTCATTCGTGGTGGACGACACACTCCCTATCGGTCGTCTTTCCGCCTTTTGTGACGCCGATCGAAGGGTATCTTCGAGGAGTGGATGTCGGGCGTCGACGAGATCTATGGTTTCGTCGTCGGATATTTCGGGAACGACGGCACGGAATTTCCGGGCGAATTCGACTTTGGCCTTGATGAGGTCCAACTCGGCGACGGCATTTACTGCTGCTTCGACAGCGGGCAGCTGCTCGCGGAGCGATTCGGTGAGGGCGAAGAGGATCCGTGCGACCTCGCGTTCTTCTTTGCCTTTCAAGTTTTGGATCTCGTTATTGGCTTCGATGGCTTCGAGCGGTTCGACGAAGACGGTCGAGCCCGAAGACGAAAATCCGTGGGCGACGCCTACAACCTTGCCTCGAAAATCGGTCTTGACCGGAATGACGAACCTGTCGTTGCGCACCGTGACGATCTCGTCCTGAATGGCCGTTCCGGCGGCACGCATCGCGGATTCGAGCGATTTCGTCAGGCGGGATTTTTGGCTGCTGATCTCGCGGCGGATCTTCGCGAGTTCGGGCGAAGCAGAATCATCGATCTCGCCGCCGGGAAGTAGTTTCCTGTTCACCTGATCGATCACGCCGAGGAGCGAAGGCGGAATATTCTCGACCGTTTGCCAGAGGACCGGAGCGAGATCTTTCTCAGGTTGGATCGACGAGCGTGCAAACAATGCCTGAGTGCAGACTCGTGAGATCTCGAGCATTGTGTTCGGCTCGAGGGCGGCATTCTTGATCTTTAGGATCGCGACGGCGTTAGATGGATCGTCGAGGCCGCTGAACGACCACGTTACCTGCTTCTCTTCATTAAGAGCGATCGTTTCGGTGATCGCGGCGAGCGAACGGTCGAGTTCGTGGCGGCTCTCAAACGGGAGCAGGTCAAGGGCGCGGTCGCGTCCCATCGGCGTTCTGGCGTGAGCCGCGACGAGGTCGAGAAGCTTGGTAAATTCCAATATTTCTAGTGAAAAACTCACTTGATTTCCACACCTTTCCAGAAGGCGACGTATCCCTCGATGTTCTTGGCATCGGACTTCGTTTCGGGGTAATACCACGCGGCGTCTTTGTTTGTTTCGCCGTTTACTACGATGTCGTAATAGCTTGCCGTACCCTTCCAGCCGCAGACCGTGTGCGTTTCGGACGGTTTGAAATGGGCTTTGTTAATGCAGACCGCGGGGAAGTAGTGGTTTCCTTCGACGACTACTGTTTCGCTGCTTTCGGCGATGGTTTCGCCGTTCCATGTCGCTTTCATAAATACCCCTTGTTATAAAAATCTCTCTCTAATCTCGGGCGTTGGGAGCATGCAAGCGTCCTGGCGACCGAAGAGTTTGTATCGATTGCGAGCGAAGACACGATAAGCCCAATCGCGGATGAACGCCGGGACGATGATAAATGCGTAACCGAGCGACCAGATTCCGCCGAGCGTCTTGGCGACCCTCAGGCCTGCGGTCGAGTGAGTGAACGTCTTATCGCCCTCGATCAGTATTATTGAATCTACATCATCGCCGAAGCCGTATTTGTTTCGCAGTTCGATCCCTATTTCGGATTGCAGCGGCGCGAATTTGAATTGCTTTTCGTGATCATGCTTGATAATAAAATTGACGGCACCGTTGCAAAAATTACATACGCCGTCAAAAAGTACGATCGAACTCATAAGTAAATTCTACCGCAAATCGTGACAACCAGTTAGCCGCGATAATTTTGAAAGAAAAAATTACACCACGGATTTCGGATAGAACGCGATTGATGGGCGATGTAAACTCTGAATCATGATGAAAGAACGAACACTAATTGAACGGACGATCGACTGGCAATGGCATGCCGTCTAGTAAAAAAACACGGAATTCGACGGCGTGTTTTACTTTGGCGTTTCGACGACAGGCATATTCTGCCGGCCCTCGTGCTCGTCTAAGACGGCGAAACGGCAGAATGTCTCGTTTTTTCTGTCGCCGTCGGAGGCTGAGAATGCGGGCTATCGAGCGTGTCTGCGGTGCAAGCCCAAGAACGAGTATTCGCCGGGCCCGTCGGCTGAATTGGTGGCCCGTGCTTTCCAAGTCCTGAAGGAAGACGAATTGGAGGTTCCTACTGTTGACGGACTCAGTCGACAACTTGGCGTGAGCAGCGGCCATTTGCAGAAAACATTTAAGACGATGCTCGGTCTGTCGCCAAAGGAAGTTGTGGATATGATTCGGCTCGAGAATTTCAAGCGAAATGTTCGTGAGACGGACGTCACCACGTCGCTATATGACAGCGGTTTTGGTTCGAGCAGATCATTGTACGAGAAAGCAGGCGAAACGCTCGGGATGACGCCGGCGATTTATAAAAAAGGTGGAAAGAATATGAAGATAGATTACACGATAGTTGATTCGCGGCATGGAAGATTGATGATCGCGGCGACGGAGAAGGGCATTTGTTCAGTGAGTTTTGGCGATACCGAGGACGAGTTGAAGAGGGAGTTGGAGCGCGAATTCTTTGCGGCGACGATCGAGAACGACGGCGAGAAACTCAAAGACGCCGTGAACGCGATCTTAAAGAGTCTTGACGGCGAAAAAGGCGATCTTGACGCTGCCGCTCGATCTGCGGGCGAGTGCGTTTCAGATGCGGGTTTGGTCCGAGCTTCGAAAGATACCGTATGGCGAAACGCGTTCGTACGGCCAGGTTGCGGCGTCGCTTGGGAATCCCAAGGCGTTTCGAGCGGTCGCCCGGGCGTGTGCAACAAATCCTGTTGCGTTAGTCAATCCGTGTCACCGAGTGATCGCTTCGGACGGAAAATTGAGCGGCTACCGTTGGGGAGTCGAGCGAAAGGAGAAGCTGCTGGCAGAAGAGAAGGCATCATAGTTCGAACTTGCTCAGAACAAAGTTTCAGTTTTCGCAGGGCAGTGCTTTGCGAGTCTGAAACTTTTTCTATATTCTCTCCGTAAAAGAAATTTCAATTCGTTTTCAATTTTCAAACTCAGGAAAGATATGAAATCAAAGCTCTTTTTGCTTGCATTTGCGGCTCTCGGCGCGTTTTTCGCCCGTGAAGGGAATGCTCAGAGTTATGCGATCACAAATGCGAAGATCGTGACCGTTTCGGGGGCGACGATCGACAAAGGGACCGTCGTCATTCGCAACGGGCTGATCGAATCGGTCGGTGCAAATGTCGCGACGCCGGCGGATGCCCAGGTGTTTGACGCAACGGGACTTACGGTCTATCCGGGATTTATCGATGCGTTGACGAGCCTCGGAATGCCCGCGGCGCAACAGCGTACGGGCGGGCCGGGCGGAGGGCAGACAGGGGCAGCAGCCGTAGCAGCGGCGGCTTCGGCTCCGACATCGAATTCGAACTATCAGGCGGGTTTGAGGCCTGAAGACGAAGCTTTGAATGACCTCAGAGCGGGCGAAGCGCAGTTTGAGGCGGCCCGGAATGCGGGTTTCACGACCGTTGTAACTACGGGGCGAAGCGGTATCTTCACGGGACAATCAACGATCTTTAATCTGGCGGGCGATACCGTTTCGGGAATGGTTGTTAAGACGCCTTATGCGCTTCATGTTACGTTTACGACGACGCCTGGAAGCTATCCGGGCTCGCTACTCGGTACATTTTCGGCGCTTAGGCAGATCTTTCTTGACGCTCAGAGGCAACAGGAGATCGAAAAACAATATGCCGCGAATCCAAAGGGAACGAGGCGTCCCGACACGGACAGATCGCTGGAGGCTCTGTACCCGGCGATAAACGGCAAGATGCCCGTGGTGTTCAACGCGAACCGCAACGTCGAGATCGTCCGTGCGCTTGATCTAATTAAAGAGCTGAAACTCAACGGCATCATCGCGGGCGGGCAGGAAGCGTGGAAATTTGCGGAACGCCTCAAAGCTCAGAATGTGCCTGTCTTGCTATCGCTAAATTTCCCAAAACGGACCACGTCGGCGTCGCCGGATGCAGACCCCGAGCCTCTTGAAACCCTTCGGTTCCGGGCTGAAACACCTGCGGGAGCCGGTAAATTGGCGGCCGCGGGCGTTAAGATCGCGTTTCAATCGGCTGGGGCGACATCGATCGGCGACTTTTTTACAAACGTGGGCAAGGCGGTCGAAGGCGGTTTGAGCAAGGACGCTGCCGTTCGTGCGATGACGCTCGGTTCGGCCGAAATTCTCGGCATCTCGGATCGAACCGGTTCGATCGAAGCCGGAAAGATGGCAAATCTCGTGGTCGTAAAAGGCGACTTGCTGGGCAAAGACAAGTTCGTGCCGCACGTTTTTGTAGACGGCAAGGTGTTTGAGCAGAAAGAGCCGCCGAAATCAACCCCGAATCGTGGCGGCGATGGGTTGGCCGTCAATATAAGCGGTTCGTACAAGATCACCATACCGGGACGGCCGGAGGCGACGCTCAACTTAACGCAGCAAGGTGCCGAATTGAGCGGTTCGATGGTCTCGCATCTCGGCACTTCGACGATAAAGGACGGTAAGGTTACCGCAGACGGTTTTAGTTTCGGAAGCACCGTTGAATTCGGCGGTTCCTCGATCGAGATGAAGGTACGCGGAAACGTTAGCGGCAATAAGATCAGCGGAACGATGGACACACCTCAGGGCGTCATGTCGTTTTCGGGAACCAAGAATCCTTAGAGGGTTGCCGGTCAGTAGGTTTTTTACTTTAGAGATCCAACGTTATGAAGAGATTTACAGCAGGTTTAATTTCGTTTCTGATGGTTGCGGCATCAGTTCCGTTGACCGTTTTCGGACAGTCAGCGAACGACGTTCTGATCAAGAACGGAACGGTTATGACCGCGGCCAAGGGAACGCTGCAGAATATCGATGTTCTAATTCAGAACGGCAAGATCACGAGGATCGGCAAGGGGCTGACGGCTCCGGCCGGCGTTCGCGTGATCGATGCGACCGGCAAGTATGTAACGCCCGGAATCATTGACGCGCACTCGCATTCGATGCTTGACGCGATCAACGAAGGTACCTATTCCGTGTCCTCGATGACGCAGACGCTCGACATGCTCAATCCGACCGACATCGCGATCTATCGGGCGCTCGCGGGCGGCGTAACCTCGGCACTTCTGCTGCACGGTTCGGCCAATTCGATCGGCGGACAGAGCACGACGGTCAAGTTCAAATGGGGCCGGCCGGTCGAAGATTATCCCATCGAGGGAGCTCCGTCGGGAATCAAGTTTGCGATGGGCGAGAACGTCAAACGCTCGACGTCGTTCGCTCTTCCGGGGACGACGCCGCGTTATCCGCGAACGCGAATGGGCGTCGTCGAGACGATGCGCGACGCATTTATGCGGGCCAAAGACTATCGTCAGGCGTGGGCCGACTTTAAAGCTGGCAGAACAAAGGTACAGCCGCGAAAAGACCTCGAACTCGAGCCGCTCGTCGAGGTACTCGAAGGCAAAAGGCTTGTTCACGCTCACGGTTATCGATCTGACGAGCACCTAAATCTGCTTCTATTGGCAGACGAAATGGGTTTTAAGGTCGCGACGCTCCAGCACGGGCTCGAGGCGTACAAGATTGCACCGGAGATCGCTAAACGAGCCACGGGCGTTTCGATATTCGCCGACAGTTGGGGCTATAAGCTCGAAGCTTACGATTCGATACCGTACAACGCGTACATTCTGTGGAAGAACGGCGTCAACGTTTCGATCAATTCCGGATTCGGACGAACGCATGAGGCGGCTCAATCTCGACGCGGCCAAGGCTATGAAATACGGCGGCGTGCCTGAGGAAGACGCGTTCAAGATGATCACGATCAATCCGGCCAAACAGCTCGGCATCGACAAACGCACGGGCTCGATCGAGGTCGGAAAAGACGGCGATATCGCCATCTGGAACGCACATCCGTTCAGCGTTTATTCGCGTGTCGAGGCGACGCTCATCGAAGGCGTAACCTATTTTGACCGCACGACCGACGCGGCCAAGCGTCTCGAAATGGCGAAAGAGCGAGAGACGCTCGAAAAACTAGAAGTTAACAAAGCTCCGGGCACCGGCGGCGGGCCTCCGCGAATTCCAACCGAACGCCGACGCGGCGATCGCGACCATGCGGATGATGAAGACGGAGGAAACCAATAATGAAGGCAACAGTAAAAATTCAAAAGTTAAAATCGTTCCTGATCGTTTCTTTATCTGTGTTTATCTGTGGCCAATTTTCTTCGGTCAAAGCGCAGAATGACGGTTCGCAGCAGAATGCCACCGGCAAGGCCGGGACGTTCGCCATTGTTGGAGCGAGGATCGTCACCGTCTCAGGTGCGACCATCGAGAGCGGAACTGTTGTCATCTCGAACGGCAAGATCACGGCAGTCGGAGCCGGTGCAAGCGTGCCTTCGGGGGCTGAGAGGATCGATGGCAAGGGTCTGACCGTCTTTCCCGGAATGATCGACGCCGCGACGAATATGGGTTTGACCGAGATAGGACAAGGCGTAAACGCTTCGGTCGATGTTTCCGAGATCGGTACGAACAACGCGAACGCGAGAGCTATCAAGGGCATCCATCCGCATTCTGCCCACGTCAACGTGACGCGCGTCAACGGCATCACGACCGTTATGTCATACCCGACAGGCGGCACGATCGCCGGGCAAGGTTCTATCATCAACTTGAACGGTGCAACGCCGGACGAAATGGCAGTTGTTGGTAATTTTGGACTCGTTATCAACTTCCCGCGTGTTGTCGGCGGCGGTTTTGGCGGAGGTGGCTTTGGCGGAGGCGGAGCGGCCGGTTTGGATTTTAATGAGCTCGTAAAACGACGCGACGCGGCGATCGATGATCTTAAGAAGATTTTTCGAAACGCCGAAAGCTACCTCAGAGCGAGAGATGCCTACGCTAAAGACAAAACGCTGCCATACGTTCCGGTCGATCAACGCTTTGATGCTATGGCTGCGTACATTCGCGGCGAAAAGCCGGTCATTTTTACCGCCGAACGCGAACGCGACATTCGCGCCGTTGCCAAATTCGTCGGAGAAATGAAGCTCAAAGGCATTATCGTCGGCGGCCAAGAAGCTTGGAAAGTCGCAGATGACCTGAAGAAGAACAATATTTCGGTCGTTTATACAAACATCTACAGCCTGCCTGTGAGAGACGATGACGCGTACGACTATCTCTTCGAAGCACCCGCGAAAATGCAGGCTGCAGGCATCAAATACAGCATATCGACCGGCGACGGCGGCCCCGAAGTTCGCGATCTGCCGTATCACGCGGGCCTAGCGTCCGCCTACGGCCTGTCGAAAGAAGACGCTCTCAAATCAGTAACGCTCTACGCCGCCGAAGTCCTCGGAGTCGCAGACAAAATGGGCTCGCTCGACGTCGGTAAGGTCGCAAACGTGGTCGTCACCGACGGCGACATTCTCGACCCGCGAACGAACATCAAATATATGTTCATCAACGGCAGAATGATCCCGCTAACGAGCCGGCACACGGAATTGTTCGACGCTTTTAAAGATAGAAAGTAGATGACGAGATGTCAGACGACGCAAACTCGATAAACAGCGGCCCGTGGCTTCAGCATGTTTCGCAGAGGCTGATGTCGAATGGCTACAAACCGATGAGACCCGAAGCGTATCAGCCTTTGGGCTTTAGGTTTGCTGTTAATCGTTCCGGCCTGGAGATCAGCAAGTTTGGGATGGTGGATCGGACTTTTGTATTTGCTGACATTCCAAGCCTTGACGTGCCAAAACTGCAGCAGTTCTCGAAAGCTGCCTTTGAATTCGCGAATAAGAACAAGACCGTATCGTTGCCGAATGGTCTATTTAGCTGTTTATTTTGTTTTGGCGTATCTGTCACCGTTAACGCCGATCCGGCGCTTGTCCACACTCTGACGGCGTCGCAGCCGATCAGTCATTTCGGGGCATTTGAGATGCCGGTAATCTTCGATCTCGCGAACGGCGGGCTTTACTATTACCAAACGACACCGATCTGGGGAGCCGCGTATCATTCGAGCTTTCGAAGGGAAGTCCAAACCAATCTCGGACCTTAGCTCTTCTGCGAGATATCCTCACCGTCTTCGAAAAACTCAAGCGAAGCTGAATTCAAACAATATCGCTGCCCGGTCGGCGGCGGGCCGTCGGGGAATACGTGGCCCTGGTGGCCTCCGCATCTTGCACAGCGAATCTCGATTCGGCGCATCCCGGAGGTGTTGTCTTCGATGTTGGTGAGGTGATCTTTATCAAATGGAGCGTAGAACGAAGGCCAACCTGTGCCTGAATTGAACTTCTTTTTTGAATCGAAAAGCGGCAGGCCACAAAGACGGCACGCGTAAACGCCTTCGAGTTTGTTATCAAGCAGAGTCCCACAGAATGCGGGTTCAGTGCCATGGTTCAAAAGGATTCGGTACTCTTCTTCGTTGAGGTCTAGGGCGAGACGCCTTACAGCCTCAGCCGAAAGCGGCGTGATGTCGTAACCAGCATCAGATTTTTCTCGTTCCATGTTATTGCTCGTCATCTCCGAAAACCCGTTTCTCGAGTTTCCTTAATCTGCCGGCCATTTCACCGAGTTTGCGGAACGCGGCGGTCGACCGGAGCCAATCGCGGTTTTCGAACGCCGGCACACCTGACATTATCTTGCCAGGTTCAACATCATGAGAGGTCGCCGATTTCGCGGTCATGATGGCGTCATCACCGATCTTCAAATGGCCTGCAATGCCAACCTGGCCTGTCAGAATAACCCGCTTGCCAATATGCGAGCTTCCGGCGAGCCCGGTCTGCGAGCAAATTAGAGCATCTTCGTCAACGATGCAGGAATGGCCGATCTGCACAAGGTTGTCGATCTTTGCACCCCGATTTATCCGGGTTTCGCCCGCCGATGCCCGATCAATCGACGTATTTGAGCCAATCTCAACATCATCTTCGAGAACGACGCGTCCGGTTTGCGGTATCTTTAACCATCGCTTTTCTTCGTCCTTGGCATACCCAAAACCGTCAGATCCAATCGTCGAATTGTTATGAATAATGCAATTCCGGCCTATTTCGCTGTTCTCGCGGACCGAAACGCCGGAATGTATCGTGGTTCCGCTTCCAATTCTGACTCCGTCGTAAATCGTTACATTCGGCATCAGACGAACGCCAAAACCGATTATACAATTTGCTCCAACGACGGCGTTGGCGTGGATCTCAACTTCACTTTCGACCGAAGCAGTCGGGTCGATGACGGCAGAACTGTGTATGAATGGTTTTAAGGTAGGCTCGGGGAAGAGTAGACGCATTGCTCGCGTGTACGCCAGTTTCGGGTCCGCCGTTCGTAGTATAACGATGTCATCACGAGTTATCTCAACATCATTTTTCAAGAAGATAGCGGATGCTTTTGTCTCAGTGATCTGAGGCGTGTATTTTGGGTTGGCGAGAAACGTTACCTCTCCGTGTCCCGCCGTGCTAAGACCGGCAACCGAAGTAATCTCGATATCCGGAAAACCGGCTTCGATAGTCGAATTGGTAAGTTCTGCTAGCTGCTCCAGTTTCATCAAATTTTCCTTGATACATCGCCCGCGCGTGTGTCACACTATTTTTGCAAACAATTTTGTCCACGCAAAGTCTCTGGCCTTCTTATTCCTCTCTCCCGGCCTTTTTGCAATATTTTGAAAGGAGCAGTACCGCATTATGAACCAAACCTCAATCGACACTACAAAGTCCAAGAATATTCCTCATTCGGAAAGGCGAGATACGGTCAAGAGCGAATTACTTGACGGACGTATTGTAGCCAAACCAGCGGCGAACAGATGGCACAATTTGATCTCTACGAATTTTACCGTAGCGGTCGGTAGCCGAATCCACCGAAGCACTTGCGAACTCTATGCAAACGATATGCAGGTGCGAATTGGTAAGAACTCGATCTGCTATCCCGATGTTTTGGTTGTTAACGGTGAACCGGTATTTGCAGATGAGACCAGTCAATTGTTGGTAAATCCAACCGTTGTTATCGAGATATTCTCGAGCATCGCAAAATCGACTGACCGGCAGCAAAAGCTCGAGGGTTTTCTTGCTATCCCAAAGATCAAGGAATGTTTGCTTGTAAATGAAAACGAAATGCGTGTCGAGCATTACGCCCGTCAAAATGCAAAGCAATGGATCTACCGAATTTATAACGAACGGGATGACGTAATAACCCTTGAATCGATCAACTGCAAGCTTTCGATGGCCGAGGTATACGCTCAGGTAAAACTGAATGAGTCGGAACTTAGCTCAAAGGCGGTAAACTGATGAAATGCTTGGGCGAGATCGGCTCGGCAGTAAATGCCGAGCCATTCTTATGCGATCAAAGGATTGTAACAGCGACAATACGGACAGATATGACCCGCGAAGTTGCATAGCGGTAAAGGACCTCTGTCCAATCGCTCTTTCGTTAGAGTTTGTATTATTTTGAGCACTTGACGGTAATGATCTATGGGTGCCTGAGATGCTTCATAGATCCATTCGTTCGCCGAAGCGGCCGGTAGTCCATCAAATCCGACCTCTATCTTATGTTCGCTGCCTTACATGATCAAGATAAAATGATAATGTTGAGTGAGCGACGCCAACGTTGCCGGAAAATTCCTTGATTTTTGCATCTTGGTCAGACGGCTCGTGCAATTGGATCGATCGATTTCATAATGACTGCTGACTACGACACAAGAACAGAACCGATCGAGAATGTTCTACTCGCTGCCCTGCCGGACACTGAGTTCAAAAGAATCTTTCCATCGCTCGAGCTGATAGACCTCGAATTGGACGAGGCGTTGTGGGAAATGGAGGAAAAGCGGAAGTATATATATTTTCCAACCTCCGCGATGATCTGTTTGCTGTACGAGACCGAAGAAGGCGTTTCGATCGAGGTCGGGATGACCGGTCGAAAAGGAATGGTAGGTGTCGTCACCTTTGTCGGAGACGCTCGAATGGCAAAACGAGCGGTCGTTCAAAGGGCTGGTCAAGCTTACCGGATGAAGGCAGCCGATGTCGAGAAGCATTTCGAGTCGTCACCGGCGTTCCATGACATTTGTATGTCTTATACCCAAACGCTTATTGCCCAAATATCACAAAGCGATCTGTAATAGGCTTCATTCTCTCGAACAGCAGATATGCCGTTATCTTTTGGTAAACCAGGACAATCTTCAGACAAAGACTTTCCACATGACACACGCTCAGATGGCCTCTGTTCTCGGCGTTCGTCGCGAGAGCGTTTCAATCGCTGCAAGACAACTCAAAGAACGAGGCGTGATCGACTACAGCCGCGGGAAGATAATGATCCTGAGCAAACGCGATCTGCTCAACGCGGCGTGTGAGTGTTATTTGGTTGTTAAAGATCAATACGATCGAATCCTCAACAAATATGTCTCAGGACACAAAGATTAGTGACCAATCTGTATCTTGCGCGATAGTGTTAGTTGATAGTTTGATCATCTTGCCGGCGCTGCTGGTGCCGAGATGTTTATATCTACATCGGTTTTTTTGGGGCTGGTCTTTAGGATCCCACTGTAATAGATCACCGCTCCAATGATCGCGACAACAACGATCAGTGCAATTGCCCAAACTGCATTGCTTCCTGTTCCATTCTCTTCTGCCATATATTGATTCGCTCCTTAAAATTAGAAGCTAGCAGAATAGAGGCGGTATTTATGTGCGTTTGCCTACATAAGTACGATTAATAGATCGAAATATGGGTTCGATGGCGATTATTGGTATCCGAACCTACGTATTTTTCTTGGAGCCCAGCTTTTTTGGTGTGACTGGTTTGGGAGTGACGGCCATCGGAGAAGGCTTCGGCGGTTTTGCTCCCATCGGTACGATCCAAAACTCACGCGAAGGCATCTGTCTTATTCCGCCATCGATTGTCTTCAAACGATTGGCATCGAAGCTACGCATTTCCACCAAATACTTAATGTATCGTTTGTTTACTGCTTTTGCCTCGCCCGCCGGGCTTTTCGGGCCGCGGTACGAAATGATGTATCCCTCGGCATTTGGTTCATTATTCAAGACGATGACAAAATTATCGAGTTTGGCCCACTCCAACTCTTCGTTGACTGAGCCAAAATCATCGATCTTGACGGCAACAACTGATGGCTTAACCGATGCTGTCGCACTGGCAGTTCTGGCACAGGCGGCGGGCAATCCGCCGATTTCCAGCGTCGCCGTGACCGATTTGCCAGCTAGGTCGGCAGTGTCAACCGTTATTACGGAACTGCCCTGCCCACTGCTGATCGTACCGGCGGAAATCGACCAATTGAATGACAGGGTCATTGCTGATTTAGAATCTCCGCTAACAATATTTGCGTTGAAGGTCACTGATTCACCTGCGATCACCTCGTCGCTCGGAGCCGAGATGCTGAGAGCGGGACATTGGGCCGCCGCTCCAGTTGTGAAAAGCGCGGTGGAACACAAACAGAAAAATATCGATCTTAATACATATCTCATCAAAATTGGCTCCAGGTTAACTTTTGAAAGCTAATTCGCTGACCGCATGCAAATTACGCTCTGAGAATCCCAATGACCTTTGTAAGGAATCAGGGTCTTGGCACATGAGGGTGCCTAAAATGCAGAATCGCGAACTATTTTGTGTTCGGCTTTTTTACAACTCGGACGGTCGGCGTCGGTCTTGGCGTGTCGGCTCCAAGCGGGACTACCCAAAGTTCGACCGACGCTTTTTCTCTTAAGCCGCCGTCTACGAACATTAAGCGTTTAGCATCGGCACGTCGAATCTTGATAAGATAATTACTTGCCCGCTTGATGATCGCCCTGGCCTCACCGGGACGGCCTTTCCGGCCGCCGTAGGCGATAATATGGCCCACAGCATCAGGATCGTTCTGAATTCGGAGGTTAAAGTCGTCAAGGTTGGCCATTTCGACTTCCTCATTGGATGGGCTATATTCATTGACCTTTGACGAGATAGGATCGTTCGCAGGAAAGTCAGTTGGCGTCGGTTTGGGCACATCCGCCCCTTTGGGCACTAAATAAGCTTGGGTTCGCGGTTCCTGTTTACGGCCGCCATCAACGACAGTGATGCGTTTCGAATCCAAACGATGAGTATCAAGCATGTATTTCTGGATCCGAGCAATGTTGGCGGTGGTTTCGAGCGGCGGACTGGTTCGCGAGCGATAAACAATGATGTAGCCAGTTGCTTCGGGGTTATCGAGCAGATTTTCTGCGAGCTTGTCGAGCGACTTCTTCTCGTCATAAACCATTGGCGGGCTATAACTGTCGCCTTTGATCACAGTCTGGCCCATCGAGTCGATCGAGATTACCGCGACAAATGCCATCGCAACGAGAAATACAGTGTTTGCCTTGATCATTGTGTACCTTTTCTCCTATATTTTGGCTACCGAACCGGTCGACTGAAAACGGCCATCATTTATTACTTACCATTGACGCCCATCGAATAGATCACGGAAACAAAAGCAGTTTCGATTCACCCAAAACCTCAATCATTTGTTGCCGGCTACTGTCTAGCTTCTTGCCGGTATTCAGTTGAAATCAAGTTTCGTCATCAAAAAACCAATGTGACCGCGTTCCGATATCGCGAGTATCGGCCGGGAAGGGAATTCGCGGCTCATGTTAACTGCCGCCAATTCACTTCCAAGTTGATTTCAATAATATGAACCGGTTTACAGAGAACATCGTAAACCAATTCGGGCAAATGTCAATCAATATCTAAGCCGCCGTCTAAAGAGCTAACACGAATGCTGATGCGATGAGACTATCCTGGAAAAGGCCCGGCCAGTCCTGAGTCGGGCTTTTCCCTTTTCCTGAACAGTTCGTTATTCCTTCGTCTTTGGACTAACGAATTTAAAGCTCTCGACTGCACCGCCGATCAGGTCGGCGGAATTAGCTACTTTACTGTTGGCTCGGCCGGTGATGACGACCACAAATTTTCCCCAGGTTAGAGCTATCATCAGAGTTTTGTCACCGCCCAGCGTTATCTGATAAGCGGCTCCGCGATAGCTGCCAATCTTAGCACTCGTCTCGCCGAACATCTTGACGTCGGGGCTATTTACCAACGTGTCCTTAAATCCCTTGAGGAAGTTTGCAACATCGGCCTCGGTTTTGATCGGCGGCCCGTCGTTGGTGATCGAGACCGAGATGCGACCTTCTTTGACGTCGCAGGTATAATTGCGTCCGCCCTCACCGTCGCTGAAATTGACACATTCCTCAGGAACCGCGATCTCAAATCCATCAGCATCGGACGCGTATACGTCGTCGCCCAGATCTGCCAGCGAAGGCAACTGTGCGGAAGCCGCGACAGCGAATGCAGTCGTCATAACTATAAGCGAAATAATATACTTGAAGTTTTTTGTCATATTGTTGTTGGTCCAAACCTATGAGATTCTAGTAGAAATACACCGTTCGAGTCAAAATCGTTGCCGAGCCTGCTCCGATCTATTACTGTATGATCTAATTAGATGACCCCTGAATTTGAAATGCTCATGAATGATCCAGACATCGAGTCAGAACGAGGGCCAGGTGGAACGCTTGTCTTCCTAGATGGCGAACAGTACTGTGTGGTTGGCCCCGAATTCGTCAGTATGGATGAAAGCGACTGTTTCGCCTTCGGGGCAACCCGCGAACAAGCCATTGCCAATTTCGCGATAAAGCATCGCCGCTAGCGATCTACATCGAAACGGGAGTATCATACCGTCATAGGAGTTTTTATGAAAAAGATCATTTTACCGACATTATTCGCAATTGGCCTCGTCTTACTTGGTTCGGCAGTGACGTCTGCTCAGACATCTTCTGTTGCCGGAGAATGGGATGCCGCTTACAATACGCCGGGCGGCCCGCGAGCATTCAAACTCGTTTTCGCCGTCGATGGCGAAAAGATCACCGGCACCGCAAAACGCTCGAACGGCGATGTGCCTCTTACCGGCACGATCAAGGGTGACGATATCAGTTTCAACTATACAATCAGCTACAACGGCAACGGCGTTCTGCTGTCTTTCACCGGCAAAGTAAAGGGCGACACAATGGGCGGAACCGTCTTTTTCAACGAAGCCGCGAGCGACGAATGGAGTGCGAAACGCACTCCGCCGCCGACCGCTGACAAGCCAAAGTCTAATTGATTCGAACGTTTCATAAGCACCGGTAAGTCGCCGCTAGGGTTGGCTCGCGGCAACTTACCGGACAGCATCCTCATTTCCCTTTCCCTGACGTAATTTGGCATCGAATGTGACGGTAATTGGCACTATGCTCAATTTCCGTCATTTTATTTTTCGAACGGCCCCAGCGGCCATTGGGAGCAAGAGTACGGTGTTTACTGTGCTCTGCTCCGATTTGGCACGATGATCCTCGTCATGGCACGCCTATTGTATTTCTTCTCACCCGAGTATGAGCCGCCGATCGGCTCACAAAAATCAAACCGGAGAATTACAGAACCCATGAAGAATCAAAAAGGCTTCTCGCTAATCGAACTATTGATCGTTGTGGTCATCATCGGCATTATTGCCGCAATTGCGATCCCGAATCTACTCGCCTCGCGGCGCAGTGCTAACGAAGGTGCGACCATTTCGGCGATGCGGACTTTGCACGGTGCCCAGATGACATATGCCTCAACGTACGGATCGGGAAGCTATTCAAGCACCCTTGCCGATCTGCAGACGAACGGTCTGATCGATTCGGCCTTGGGTTCGGGAACAAAGAGCGGCTACACCTACGCGATCACTGCAAATCCGGCAACGGCATCAGCTCCGGCCACTTTCTCATTCAGTGCTGTTCCAACGTCAACCTCAGGTGTGACCCAGACCGGAACCCGAAATCTATGCGTCCGAACCGAAGGCGTGATCAGATACGAATCGGATCCGGGCCAGCTCGGAAGCCAGCTTACATACGCAGAGTGTGCAGAGGGCGTAACCAACGTATTCCCTCTGTAGGAATCTCGGCGGTCTCGACATAGACGGGGCCGCCAGCAAAAAATACGAATCAAAGAGGACAAACATGAAAAACCAAAAAGGCTTCTCGCTAATCGAACTATTGATCGTTGTGGTCATCATCGGCATTATTGCCGCAATTGCGATCCCGAATCTGCTTGCCAGCCGCCGAGCTGCGAATGAGGGTTCGGCGATCTCATCGCTCCGGACATATCATGGAGCTCAGGCGACCTATGCATCTACCTACGGCAACGGCGATTTCGCGGGGGTTCCATTTGTAACAAGCTCGTTTACGGTCTTGGGTGCCGTGAACATAATAGACGCCTCGCTTGCCAGCGGCGTCAAGAGCGGCTACCAATTTTCAGGCCATTCGCAGGCTCGAACGGCGTCTACTCCGGCGTGCCACCTCGCACAGACGTCACCGACGACCACGTCCGGTGTGACAGCAACTGGAACCAGAGACTTCGTGATCGCCACCGAAGGTGTTATCAATTCGAGGGCGAGCAACGGTACGTCCGGCTGGGGACCCGGGATCTGCGACATGGCGGCCGATATGACGCCGATGTCCAACTAATTTCGATCCGGCAGATCTTGCATCGGGTCTGCGTGTTTAACCTTTACTGAAGGCCGCGAGCATGACGCTTGCGGCCTTTCGTACGTTCGGATGCAATATCGGCGTCACTTCAACCAAACAAAAACGGCAGGCGGATCGCGAGCTATTTTTTGTAATCTACCGTAAAGGTATTGTCTTTCAGATAGATGTTCTTGATGCCCTTGCACCAGTCGAGGTTGTAGATCTCGGCCTGGTCATAGTCGTCCCATGTGAGTTTGAACGGCACAACGCAGGCACCCTGATTACTGGCCTCACTCCAAACCATCTGGACCGACTTGCCGACCGGGAGCTTATATCTGAGCCAGTTCTTACTCCATACACCATCTTCCTTAGTGTAAAATCCATTGAGCACCCACCCGCTGGTACGGTTGAAAAGACCGAAATCATAGTCACCAACGGTCAGCACGGATTCCATATTGGCACCGTTGGTGGACATAAAATTCATCGGCTCTACCGCCGCGTTGACGGTGGTATGAGCAGATACGAGCATGAATGATGCGAAAAGCAGAGCTAAAGTCAGTCGGAATTTAACGAAACGGTTCATTTTTTTGTTTCTCCTGTTGTTTATTGATGCCGCACGGCCCGTAGAACAATTTGATCGTTTTGAGTTGACCCGTCGAGATTAGGTTACATCCAGGCGGTTGTCAAACTTCGACATATATGCACAGGAAAACTGAATGATAGAGCAGCACTATCGCTGTTTTTGTCTTGCGGACTCAATAATGGGAAGGGTGAGTCTCGAGGCGGCTCTTCACGGTCTCCCCGACCGGTCTTGAGATCACCGGTTCGAGAAGGCGGCGATATTCGGCGGAAGCGACCTTATAACATTCGCAGGCGGCAAATTCGAGGCCCGGCCGGTCGACGATCGTGAACATTCCGCGCTCGACCTTGATCAAACCCACGACCGACAGGTTGTGGGCCGCAATACTGACGCTCTCGCGGCGAACACCCAACGGGCCGGACATCTGATCGTGAGTCGCCGCTATCCGATTCGATCCCAGGCGGTCCGAACTTTCGAGCAGCAAACGAGCGAGCCGCTGTTGAACCGTATGAAACCGATTACAGGCCGCCGTTTGCGAAACTTGAGCGATCAGGGCTTGAGCGTACTTAAGCAAGGTGTCATGGCATACAGGTACGGCAGTGCATTCGGCACGAAACGCTCCGATCCCCATCCGAAATGCAATGCCTGCATTCTGAACGATCGCCAGACCGGGAGCCGAGTCGACGCCCATGAAAACCTCGATACCGACGATTCCTTCGCTTCCGATCATTCCTACCCCGACGGCCGATCCAGATTCGGTCAGGTAAAGCAATGCAATGAGAGCGGTCGTCGGGAAGTAAACGTATTCAAATCGATCACCCGACCTATGAAGCACTTGTCCGTTAGTCAGTAAGACACGCTTGAGAGCCGGCCTTAGGTGGTCAAACTCATGCGCCGGCAAATTTGCCAGCAGATGGTTGTTTCTGGCGTCGTCCGGGGTAAACATACGACTAAATCAGTACAAACTCCGTGCCGTAGAGCGAATAACCGTGTTTTAGCGGTCGCTCACGGGATATCGCACTTTGCCGCCTTAACCAAACTGCGGAACAACACACACTGCGAGGTAATATTTCGCAGTTTTGTCCCTGGTTCTGCGGACGGCTGCGGCGTGACGCAAAACCACCTTTTCATCCCTCGTGTCCAACTTGCCGCCCGAGTCGCCGGGCGGCCTCTGTCTTAACGGTTGGCATCGCCTGCGACAAATTCGATATCACTTACGCTTTCGAGAGTGAGGACCGCCTGGCTCGGCTGCGCAAAATAATATAGTCTTGCGTGGACCGTGACGATATATGTATGTCCTACCTCAATATCCGTAAAGGTGAAATAGCCAAAGCTGCCGGTGATTGCCTGTCGCGGTGCGGTGAGCTGCCCGCCTGAGAGCGTCACGCGGACACCCCGCAGGCCGTTGCCGTTTGCAGTCCGGACACGGCCCGAAACCGTGGCATCCGCGGCAGTTGTACCTACAGCGAACCTTGCCCAGAACCCGTCGCGAACGCCATACGTCGGCGGAGAGCCCACCAAGTTTCCGCCGGCGGCCGGCTGTCCAGCGGTCGCATCTATAGTATATTGGGCATCGCCGATCGTGCCGCCGCCGTTTCCGACGACGCTCTGCTCGAGCGTGTATCCACCGCCGGTAGCGACCTGAGCGGTTATCGAACTGCAGAGACCAACGGCAACAACGAGAACGAAAAACAAAGAGTTTTTGATCGTCATTATTCTTTCCTCCTGCACGGAGCGGCGTCCGGTTTTTCTGCACATACAAGCAATTTCAGATCCTCGATCGCTTCCTGCTGAATTTGGACCTGCTTTTCGAGTGCTGTCAGTTTGCTGCCTTGCTCGGCTATTTTCTTGTCGCGATCCTTTAGTTCTTCATTAAGACCCTGGATCGCGGCGAGAGCCACGCCGTCCGCATCTACCGTGCCGATCGACAGGTTATCGGTGCCAAACCCGAATAGCTTTTGAAAGTCCTGCGACATTGGGCCGATATGGCGAATGTTCTTACCCTCGGCCTTGTAGCCCCATGTCTGGATAGGCATGCTAACAAGTTTGCGAAGCACCGACCGGCCGTCAACCATCGAGAAATCGCGTTTGAGGTCTCTGCTCGAGGCATTTGTCCAGACGCCGCCGGTTGAGAGGTAGGCTCCGGTCGAGGTCGAGATCACTGCACTCGACTGGCCCCAGTTGCTGACGCTGACGCCCGACTGGATGGTGACGCCGGTCGAGAGATTTGATGATGTGAATATCCTAAACCCGCCTGAGACGCGCCAATTGGCGGAATGGTTAACACCGGCTCGTAAAACGTCGGGCGTCGAACGGTCACCAAAGACAAAACTGCCCTGCCGAGCATTTGTATGGGCGTGAAAACCCATAGCAACCGAAGCCGCTCCGCTTGCGGTGTTTCCTTCTCCAACTGCGAACGCCGAGTTCTGGGCCGCGATCGTGTCGTAGCCGAGTGCGACGGCACCGGAAGCGCTGGCTCGTACGTTTTCACCGAGCGCGACCGAAAACACACCGATATTTGCCTCGTCCCATTGGGTTCCCGGGTTTGGGTCCTGATTAAGGGTGGTCGTGTTGAGGATCGTTCGGTCGGTGACGCCGCCGGCCCGAATGGCCCCCTTTCGTGCGTGCCACATCAGCCGCGTGCCAAAGCTGCTGACCGGAACTCCGTATTCTTCAAGAAAGGAGGAACCATTACCGATCGGGTCGCCCTTGGCCAATAGCGAACCGTCGTGATTGACACGAAAGCGGCCCTGACGAGCGACCGGTGCGGGCTGGGTGTCGGTGTAATTTCCGGCAATATCGATGACCGAGTCCGTGCCCAATGAAGTAGCCGCAGGGAAGTTCACCGGATCGGTCGCCGTCGATGTCCTCTCAGCATTAAGGCCCCGTGCCGTTACAGCGTAGGGAACCGAGGCGATTTTTTGTCGTGGGGTTAGGGCAGAATAGCTCATATCAGCCGGCTTTTTAATGCTTACATCGAGCCAACGATCAGTACCGGGAAACTGATAGCCGAAATCAAGCGTGACGGTAAACAAGCCGTTCACTACATCTACGTTGGTGTCCGTAACAGTGGTTCCAACCTGATTTCCCATGCCTGAGACCGCACTGTGCAATGTGAACTGCATATGGTATGTGCCGCTCGCCGGCGAAGCACCATCAAGCAAACGGCCCTGATAACTAAAAGCCGTCGTCTGTGCGGTCACAGCCGAAGTAAATGTCAAAATGACCAGTGCTAAGACAATAGGGACAAAACGAACAATAGATCTCATCATTGATTCTCCTTTGGGTGAAATATTTTGGGAAATTGTAGCATAAGATCCCCGCCCCCGAGTCCACTAATCAGCACTTTTGTCCCGCTCTTGTCCCGCTGGGCGGCGGGACGTGTAAACCTGTGTCTGCATTAGGTTTATTGTCAAAGATCAGAGAAATTTCGCGTTTTTCAAAAAAAAACTTATTGACATGTGATTCATCTATGGTACGATGTATTAACAAACGCACAGTGCAATTATGAAAACATTCGTGCGATTTGTCAAGGAGTTTTATGGACACTTTAGACTACATCGAGGCAGGGAATGAGGCGGACGAGGCCGAATTTGAGATGCCGCAGAAGGCGAACGACGTGATACGTGAGGCAATGGCTCAAAAGCCGAAACCGCCGCTGTTTGACGGATTTTGGCAAACGGGCGAAACGGCGTTGTTGTTTGGTGCGTCGGGCGTCGGGAAAAGCGTTTTGGCGGTGCAGATCGCGGACGCATTGGCACGCGGCACAGCGGTTGACGGCTTTAAGATGCCGACTAGACGGCACAAAGTGCTGTATGTCGATATGACGCTCAGCAAGGTGCAGTTTCAGCGGCGATACACGCCGGTCGCGGAGAATGGCGGCAATGCGAAGCCGTATAAGTTTGCGGAGAGGTTCTATCACGGGCGTCCGCGTTATGAAGAGGACCTTTGTTCGTGGGTGAGGTCGGCGGTCCGCACCGGAGGTTTTGAGGTCGTGGTGATCGACGATCTGACGGCGGTGATGCGGACCAATGACGGCACGTTCGACAGCTTGCGGATAATGCGCGACATGAAACGCTTGTCGTGTGAGACGGGAGTCTCGGTGCTGGTGCTGGCCGATTCGTACCCGTCGCCAAAGGGCAATGGCGACGTTGGTGAGGCCGACCTGAGGCGTTCGCGGGTGTTGTGCGGCGTGGCGGACAGTGTCTTTGCGATCGGACGTTTGGAACGCGGCGACCTCAAACTCGTCCAGTTTCGCTCGCAGGGGAGCGAGGTCGTCTGGGGAAGCCAAAATCCGGTCGGCTGTGTGATCCGCCGGCGTGAGAACAGGCTGCTCGGCTTTGTATTCGACGAACGCTTTGCCCCAAGGCTCGATCCGGAGCGGTGCGGGCTCATCCATTTTGCGAGTATGTGCCGAGCGAATGGATTCAAATATCGCGATATCGCAAAGGTGATGAATATCTCGAAATCGCGTGCCGAGCGGCTCGTCAAAGCGTGGACGCCGGCGATCACTGAGGAAGTAGACCGTCTGGACCGGCTCGACTGTGAGAGACGCGGCGTGCCCTATGTTCATCCGGATGACGAGGAAGACGAATACGACGAAGATCTCGATGACGAATACGACGACAGCGAGTACGATGACGATGACTATTACGACGATGATTCGGAAGGTGAGACCATCGATGTCACGCCTGTCAGCGTCACCGACACCGGCCGCAAAGACCTGCCTTGGTATCGGCGGATAGATCCCCAAAAACTGCCGTTCGCCTCCGGCATCAGGCCGCGTCACATCCACGACCTCGAACGCGACTATGACCTCAACGACAACGAGATATTCGTCGAATCCCGCGAGGAACGCTCGCACAGGCCGAAGGTCTGGTACCACGTCGGCCCGAGAACCGGCACCGTCACCCGCTGGGTCCGCGATTGCTACGGCAGCACCGGCAACCATATCGGAACGTCAGGCTGGATATAGTTCGGGTCCAATAGAGATTGAGGAAAGATCGTATAAGGGAAGCGACGGGTAGCACGAGTGCTGTTTTCGATGCCGGCATGCGGCCGTGCAGGCGCAAGACAGGTCGCGGAATTACTCGACAGGAGACGCTTCTTTTACCGGGGACGGCGTAGGACGTGCCATGTACGGCCGCGGCCTGATGTCCTTACTTGGTGTGTATCTCTTGTATACCGGGCGACCTGAAACGAAGGCCATTTCATCGTCTGATGTCGAAGCTGCCGTGCGGCGGACCAGCGGGGGCTGTTTCTTGATTCGCACGGCGCGTGGAACGGTCGTATCGGCAACTACGGCGGCCTCCGGCTCGCGACCGAAGTCATCAGGTACGAACGACTCAGCAAAATTGGCGGAAAGATACTGAGGAAAGAGACTCTGCAATGCCCTAGCTTTGTTGAGGGTCGTGGCCGGATTGTCAGCACCCATAACGATCTCGGCGGATTTTAATTCAAACTGGGCCTTTGCCTGACGATCCTGGATGTCGTGCTGCAATTTGGCTTGCTGATATTGGCTCCAGATGCCGAGTGCGACCGTTGCCGCAACCACGAGCAGCGATCCGAAGGTCGATGCGCTGCCGGTCCAGGCCCGCATTTTCTCGATCTTGATCTTGTCGAGTTCGAGTTCGATCTTGCGTTCTTCGAGAGCAAGCTTTCGCTCATCGATACTTGGAGTTTCCGCTGAGGTTTGATGATCCATATCGTTGGCCGCCCGTTACTATTTTATTGCCGCAAGCGTAACACCAAGCAAACCAAGAGGCAAACGCCTACTTGGAAAAAGGGGAGCAAATACGCGGGTTCAGTGTTTGGAATCATGACACGCAGCTATTAGTTTTTAATAGTCGACTTCTCGATCTGAAGTTTGATCGGAAAGAACCCGCGGGGTGAGTGAGGCACGCAGGGCGTTAAGCACGGCCAGTACATCGATGGCCTCTTGTGTGACAGCTCCGGCGACCGGCGGCAGATAGCCCATCGCGGCGGCAATTATTCCGATCAGGCTCAGTCCGACTCCGCCCACGGCAGTTTGGAGGGCAATACGGCGCATTCGCCGACCAATGTGCAGCATTTCATCGACCCGCTCGAGCGAACTCTCAAGTATCACCGCACCGGCGGCCTCCGCTGTGACATCGCTACCCTGACCGAATGCAATGCCGACGGTAGCGGCCGTCAATGCCGGTGCGTCGTTGATACCGTCGCCCATAAAGACGGTGTTGGCGTTTTTTGTCTCGCGCCTGACCAATTCAAGTTTCTCCTCGGGGCTTTGTCCTGCATGTACCTCGGTGATGCCAACCCGTTCAGCGAGATAGCCGACCTCGCTCAACCGGTCGCCTGAGACCAGTAGGATCCGCTGAAAACCGTGTTTTGGCCCGAGATGTCGAACGAATGACTTGCCCTCCGGACGTGGTTCGTCACGAAACCTCAATGTCCCCGCGTACCGGTCGTCGATCAGGACGACGCATTCGAGGCCGCCCGAAACAGGCGGCAGTGACGCGATGTCGTTCGGCGAATGAACTCCAAGTTTCTTGCGGCTGGTCACACGGATCGTACGTTCGCCGATCACACCGTAAAGCCCTGCGCCCGGGGTTTCGCTGACTTCGGCGGCTTCATCGAGGGCAAGGCGGGCTTGCGTTGCGGCGTCGATTATTGCTGCGGCAAGCGGATGACGGGAGTACCGTTCGAGGCTTGCAACCGCAGCAAGTATCTCGTCGGAACCAAATCCTTCGGCGGGCATGACCTCTGTCAGTTTTGGTTCGCCGTAGGTAAGTGTTCCGGTCTTATCAAATATTGCGACGCTGCAGGTGTCTATCTTTTCCAGTACGGCAGGGTCCTTGATGATGATTCCCCGCCGTGCAGCCAGACTTACAGAGCCGATTATCGCCACTGGTATACCGATTATGAGCGGGCACGGCGTCGCGACGACGAGAACTGCCAAAAATAGCGTCGCGTCGCCGCCGATCACCCACGCACCAAGAGCGATAATGATCGCGACCGGAGCATAGACCGCACCGATCTGGTCGCCAAGCCGCCTCAATTGTGGCCGCCGCTGTTCGGACTCGCGCATCACCTCCATTATCTTGGCGTATCGCGAATCGGTCGCTACCTTTTCCGCCCTGATGGTCAAGGCACCCTCGCCGTTGATCGCACCGGACAGCACTGCAGAGCCGACCGCCTTCGGCAAAAGGTAAGGCTCGCCGGTCAGGTACGATTCGTTCATCGTGCTGTGCCCCCCGATGACGACGCCGTCGGCCGGACACGTCTCGTGCGGAAAGACGATGAGTTCGTCGCCGACCGCTACGTCGGCGAGCGGAATTTCGACGACAGTTGCCCCGCTCTTTTTGTGAGCGACCGCCGGCAGCCGCTTGGCGAGAGCCTCAAGAGCAAACGACGCCCGACGGACGGCGTACGCCTCTAACGCCTGGCCGCTCGCCAGCATCAGCACAACCAGCGTGCCGGCGAGATATTCCTCGAGCAGGACGGCGGTTATGATCGAAATAACGGCGAGAAGGTTGGAGCTGAATTCGAACTTGAAGGTCTTAGCGATCAAACCGATCGCCAACGGTGCTCCGCAGACGATGGCCACCAGCAGAGGTAACTCGCGGACCGGAATGCTTAATAGTGTTCCCGCCGGCTGCACCGCGAAACGCAACACGATATGAAGCGCGATCCCGGCGAGTGAGATCGCTGCTATAAGGACCTCTTTTGTCCAGATTGCCGCGGCGAGGTTAGATCTATTCTGGTCCATCGGTTCAGCTGTTTCGATCACCCGACTGGCGGGAGCCCCTAGATTGTCATGGGGCGGCGTTTCAAACGCCAATCGAACCTCCTGAGAGCGAAGATTTCCGCTGCCATGTGCGAAATCGTACGCATCGTCGGGATGTCAAACGGCACAAACGCTAAGCTTACGGCATCAGCGTCGGGCTCCCGATAGTGGTTATCGCAACACGCGTGCCCGACGATCCGGATACGACGCGGGTCCCGCGGTCATTGTCCGTTTTCGCTCCAAATTCATCAATTTGGCTCCACATCTACGCATGCCGATTTCGAAATTTACAGAGCCTTGTGCAATCATGGGGACGATATGAAAGCTATCGTGTGTGAATCGTATGGCGGGCCCGAGGTGCTTCAACTTCGCGAAGTGCCGCGTCCTGTTCCCCGAAGCAACGAGATACTGATCCGCGTGCGGGCAACTGCCGTTTCGTCGGGTGACATTCGACTGCGGAAACCGGATCCGTTCGCTGTGCGGTTTATGTTTGGGATGCTAAAGCCAAAGTATGCGATACTCGGCGTCGCACTCGCGGGAGTGGTCGAGGCAAAAGGCCAAGATGTAGGACTCTTCAATGTCGGTGACGAGGTTTTTGGATCGGCGGGAATGACCTGTGGCGCTTACGCGGAGTATGTCTGCTTGCCCGAGGCGGCAACGCTCGCATTAAAGCCGTCAGGTATGTCGTTCGAAGAGGCCGCTGCGATACCGTTCGGCGGGACGACCGCTCTGTCATTTCTGAAGAAAGGCGATATTCAGAACGGCGGGCGTGTTCTGGTATACGGAGCATCAGGTGCGGTGGGAACTTCGGCGGTCCAGCTTGCAAAACATTTCGGAGCACACGTCACCGGCGTGTGCAGCACGGCTAATCTGGAGATGGTCCGGTCGCTCGGAGCGGACGACGTGATCGACTATACAAAGGATGACCTTTCGATCCCCGAGGACACTTTTGACATTATTCTGGACACGGTCGGAAAGAGTCCGTTCTCAGTCTGCGTCAGGGCGTTAAAGGAAAACGGGCGATATTTGCGAGTCGTCCATATGGAGCCCGCCGACATCATTCGCGGTATTTGGGTCTCATTGACCACTAACAAAAAGGTGATCGGCGGCGTTATCAAAGAGTCCGCGGAAGATATGGCCTTTCTCAAGGGACTGATCGAAATAGGCAGCCTCACACCGGTAATAGACAGAACCTACACCCTTGAGCAGATACCCGAAGCCCACGCCTACGTAGAAAAGGGGCACAAAAAAGGAAACGTGATCATCGCCGTCTGAAAAATACCGAGACCGGGCCGCCGAAACAATTTCCGCCGTTTTTGTCTTTTCTCTTTAATCCTTCCTCCTTTCGTCCGACACATCCGCCGAAACGATCCCCGCGGTCGTTAGATCGAGTTGCCAATCTCCGGGTTGGAACGTTGCGAGTTCGCCGTCGGCGTTTCGTTTGTAGAAGCGGACCTGCAGCATTTCAAGAACACGGTTCGGGTCGGGGCCGGCATCGAGTTGGACCATCGGGCGGAATTCGGCCGGCCCCTCGAGGATCTTCGGAGTCCAGTCGATCGCGAGTCCAAGCCGGGAGATCAGCAGAAGGATCGCGCCTGCGGCCGCGGCGAGAAACTCGACATTGCCGGCGGTCGGGTGGACGATCATTATGCGGTTGTTGATAAAGCGGTAATGAGCGTTGTCCCCCGCCTCAAAGTGGGCGGACGCCTCCAGCGTCGTGCGGCGTGCAGCCGAAGTCAGCAGGCGGACCTTGCTCGCGTCCGCCACAGCCGACAGAAATGTCCAGTCAGCGGAACTCTTTGCCAGATCACGAGCGTCCAGCCCGAAATCCTCGGCCAGGCCGCGGATCGCCGCTGCCAAACGCCCCGCTTCGCGGGCCTCGTCCGACTTTGAGGCTTCCAACGCCCTTTGCTCGGTCAGAGCAAGATTCAACCGCTCCCAAGGGTCGATCGCGCGGGTCTTTATTTCGTAGATCGGATCAATATTCTCCATACGCAGCTACTCGAATGAGGTATTGTACCTTTTACAAGTTGCCGACGCTAAGATCGCAGGCCCGGGCATCAGGACGAGTACAACTCGTCTGCGAGAGTTTTCAGATCGTGGTCATGAATAAACTGGTCCGAAATGGTCAGGATCGAAAACAGGTTTCTTTACAAACCTTCCTCCGAGAGTTCGCCCTCTGTGAGAGATGTTTGCAGCAGATGAAGGGCCATGTCGGCGAGGAGTATTCGTTGTTTTTCGTTCCATCCCGCATCGCCGCGGGTCGATGGGTCCTGTTGGTAAGACGCCTCCGTCAGACTATGCGCGGTCCGGCTCATCGCCAATATCTCTTGTCTGATCGCTTCATCCATATTGAGCACCTCTCAAATGATACTAGATCGCGAGGCCACGCACCGCGCATCCTTACGGGCTTTGCCCGGAACGCACGGCGGCGACGGGTTCTGGCACCAAAGCGTGCCAGAACCCTTTCTTTCGTTAACTCACTTTAGGTTTTGGCCACATTAAATAGTTCTTGAACACATACACCCACGGCACAAAAAGGGCGACGATCGGGGCATAAACGAAAATGTGGGCCATTTCTTCGGCGGGGTTGCCGGCAAGAGCTCCGGCTCGCCATAAGGGGAAAGCGACCGCGAACACCCAGATTGTCTTATAAAAGATCATAAAGATCACAATTGGGAGCCACCTGAGCGGCTGCAATATTCCAAATAAAGACAATGTCGGGTATGCCGCCCAAACGCAGAACGCGACGGCCTTGGTGTGGTCCCACGGGCCCTCGTGATTTACGATCTTTTGCCAGGTTTCCAATCCGACTCCAACAAACATAAGGAAATAGAGCACCCTTAACAGATAGATGTTTATCGGCCGAACGCCTTCGTATTTGTCGTAGTTCGGTGTGAAGACATATTTGATGAATCGCATACCATAACTTACGTGTGAAGTGTCGAGATGTTCCGGGAAAGGCCTTCGATCTCTCACAACGCGCATTTTAGCCAGGATCAACTGCCATTCCTTTCGGGCCGTGCGGTAAGCCGCAGTTTATGCCGCGTGTTCCACACGCTCGGATATTCGGTGCGGCCTTAACCCCACGGGAGTTCTGGCACAGAAAACGCGACTGTTAAGGAGCGTGCCATCGTCGTGATCGCTCACCTCGGCACGCTCGTTCACACTCGCGTTTCCGCCGTTTGCGAGAGTTCAAGTCCGAATATCACAGGTCTGACACCAGTTTTTTTCACCAGTTTTTGTTTCCTACTGATCTCTCCACTCGTAGTTATAAGTCGCGGTAAATCCCTTTCCGAAATTCATTTGAATTATTCGTTTTGTTCCTCTACTGCCCTTTTCGATGACTTTTTCCGTCGTTAGTTTTGACCTGATATCTTTTGTCATGTACTTAGTTCCATCGGGTGTTACAAAATACACTCCCATTCCCTGATTAATGTGCATGCTTTGTTGAGGAGCTTTCCAAGTCAAAGCGCTTACTGTCGATAATCCAAAGACAAATGAGGTCTTTGCCCCCGGTTTTATAAATGTCGCAGGATCGGTCCAGGTGACTTGATAGGTAATACTGGCAACCGTCTTGCGATTTGAGACGTAGTACCTGAGATGAGAAATTCTCAGGTTGCCTTTAGTTCCTTTGAAACTGACCACATCTTTCAATTTTAGGGTAGTTCCCATTAGAACCGATTGCTTTTGGTATGAACCGTCTTTGAAGGAATAGTTGGTTAAGTACCAACCGGGCCCATTTGAAGCTGTTTGTGAGAAACCGAAGCTTGCAGACGTTATTAACAATCCAAGAGCCATTGCTACCTTGGCCACTAGAACGATCGATCTTGAGATGATTGATAAGTTTTGCATAGTAATTGCCTCCATCGAAGCGATCCGGGCATAGAACCTGACAGCGGTATCGCCCAAGTCCTTTTCATTCACTATTTAATCCGCAATCCCTATGCCGCCGACCTTTACCAATGAACTCTTAGGCCGCATCCCCTAGGGCGAAGAAAAACACGAGGTATTATCCGCGCGATGTGCGAATTAATTCGCAAACCCATTAAATGCCACCACCACCACCACCACCACCCACCCAACCCAAAACCAAACCCCACAACAAAAAAAGCCCGCAAACACGGGCTTTCAAGCGTCCAACTGCAATTGCGAGAGGTTGCGTCCGCTCCTGTTAGCTTTTAGCAGGGGGCGGACCAAACAAAGTGTTTACGTTGACCAAGGTGTCCCATTTTTTGCATAGTCGGCGCGCGCACTAGATCCAGATTTCAAATATCGTATTGCATATATGCAACTGTGTCCCTATTCTACATCACATTGAGCGTCGTATCAAGATGTTTCCGATGGACCTCACTTGTCACCGTCACTAGCAACGATCCCCAAACCGAAGGCAAAAGCCCGCAACCACGGGCTTTCAACGTCCAACCGCAGTTGCGAGGGTTTACGTCCGAACTTCGCAGGTCTGACCACCGCTTTTTATGCTTTACATAAAAACTTGCCCCTCTTATAATCCGTCAATATCGCTTTAACTATAGGAAATTATGGAACGACTACCGGAGATGCTTGCTAGGCTATCAGAAGATGGTGCGGACCTAGACAATCCTTTAGTCGGATTTGCGGGAGGCCCAGATATTCCTTTCCTAGACGGCCACAGAATGCATTGTGTGGGAGCGACACTCTTGGCGCAGATGAATGGTGAAAATATCGTTGAGTTTGATAGCCACCTTCCATATGCGTTTCTTCATGTTGAAAGCAACACCTTCGAAGGTCGGCTGGCTGCTGCCATTATCAATAAGATCGACTTCCGCAATGCGTGGATGATTAGCCAACATGGTTGGTTCGACAATGGCGACTACTCCGTTTATGTGGATTATAAACCAACAGTGCCGAAGTTCCTTAGGTTTATGAAGAAAGCTTTGCCGCTTTACCAGTTTTCAATTCTTTGTCGCCAAGGGCCTATGATTCGATTGCATGGCTTGGACCATTCGGAAATGTAAGATGGAGGGTTCACAAAAATCGCAAGGTCAGGCACGGCGATTTTGAGTTACTGTCGTTTTATTAAATCAACAAAAAGATGAAAGTGCCCTTTAAGTATGGCGTACAATAAACCGAACAAAAAAGGAGTTGGAGGGAGTCTTCGATGAGGTGCGGGCGATTCAAGAAGTGATTCCGCACTTGTCGATAAGCGAGATTCTAAATCTCACACTACCTTTTAAGAGGTTGCCTCGAATGACGGGCAAGCCGAACCCGGCGAGTTATGGCTATTCAGTCGAGGAATACGAAAATGATATCGTCCGGCGTCCTTTGGAAAGGTCCAAGCTTGTATATCGGTCATTCTTGTTTCCGCTCGTTCTTTGTCTGCTTTCCGCTATAATTGCGCTCATCGGGCCATTTCTATTTCCTGCTTTCCGCCCAAGTCCGATAGCCTGGGCAGTAGTTGGACTATTCTTGGGTGGAATGATTGGACCTGTGTTTTTCAATATTGCTTGGTCGAGAAAGGAAAAATACGATTTCGCCAACTACCACCGACATGTGCTGGAACTTATTGGCTATTTGCGTTTGTTGAGGCGGGGCATCGTACATTAGTTTGAAACAGACGATTCTGCGATTCTAGACGAGTCTTTAAAATATCGCAGAAACGCAGGCCAGACACCGTTCTCCCCGCTGCATTAGGTAACGAGAAAATGGGATATCTAACAATTTCAACAATCTTGCGAATCCTTACCGCCGGTCTCTTGCTTTTTGCTTTGACCAATCAGCCTTACGACTATTTCACGATTCTTAGAATCGTCACATGTGTCACATCGGCATATCTTATTTATGTTGCGAGCATCACCAAGAAGTCTTTTTGGATCGTGGTTTTTGTTTTTGTGATTATTCTGTTCAATCCAATAATTAAGTTTCCGATCAAGCGAGAGACATGGGCCATTATCGATATAATCACTGCGATAATTATGCTTGGCTCAATTTTCTTATTGAAAGAAGATAGGACGATCAACGACTTGCTGGGTCCGGAAGACGTGGGTTACGGCAACATCGTAGAGAAAGTAATGACCGAAGGACAAAATGCGTTGACCCAGCGGATGCTTGATGACCCGGAGTTTGCGCGAAAAACATTGGCTGATTTACAGAACATAGAGGCGGGTAAGACTGACGCAGAAAATAAAGCTAATGCTAAAACTTAAGGGAAAGCCAAGATGGGAAGCGTCGAAGTTTATTTTTGGGGCTTGGTATGGGTAATTATTACGGTCGGAGGATGGCTTCATTTCTCTGGCGGGTTGATTGAAGAATTTCAGCTTGTTCGGTCTGGTGTTAGCTCACCTGTTTATGTCGGCGAGTGTTTTGAAGAAGCCGTTGAGAGTGAGAGCCAAGGATCGGGCATATTAACAACTTGTGGCTATTGGTTTGAGGTAAAGGGAAAAACATATACGGGAGGGCCGGAAACTATTTTTGATGATGATACCGTCATTTACTTGCCCGAGAATCCGACCATCAACAGGATCAAGCATGCGATGGGACAAGGCTATTGGGATTTCTTTTAAGAAGGGTTGGATTGGGTCTATTGTTGTTGATTCTTTTTACCGCACCTGGGGTAATTCTTCTTAAGAGCGGCATTGTTGCCTTCCTTCGCAATGAAGAATTAAGAGATTATTGATAAGAAGATAAGAGATCGTGGTCGCGTTGGCATATTACGAGATCAGAAAAGGCCTCGTCGAGGACGAGGCCTTTTAACATGCAGACGTCTTACTTACGCCAGTGTCCAATCACCCATTCCCATTGACGACGTTCGTAATCCCAGCGCCAATGAGCTCTAACCCATTCGGTTTTCCCACCGGCCGAATCGTCCTCAAATTCTGTAGGCGGTCTGGCGGCTTAGGCGGTCTAGGTGGGTGAATCTTCTTAAGTTTCCATGAATTCATCATATAATTTTGTCTCCTGTTAGTTTCTTTACGGCGACAAAGCCGCTAGACAGAATTCAAGAAAACATGCTACTTTGTAGTTGGAGTTGTTTTTTGAATTCCATTTAGTTGGTACCGGAGGCGGGATTTGAACCCGCAATCCCTGGACAGGCCACGGTTTTCTAGACCGCTGCGTATACCATTCCGCCACTCCGGCTTAAATCAACAGGTGCATGCAATCGTTACAGCGAAGCAGGCACCTGTTTTTTTTGTGTTATGCATCTCCTCCTTCGAGATAATTTAGCCCTGCGGCTGTTAAGTAATAAAACTGGTCTTCACGTTGTTCCGCGCGACCCGCATGTTTGAATCGTGAAATTGTATTATGCACGTATGGGATTGAAATCTGTTTCCCTTCCTCGTGTTGAGCGGCAAGCGACATCAGACTTCGCGCGTTAACTCCGCGTCCGTCAGCATTCTCTTGGGCCCACAGCCCCACCAGAAACCGTGTTTTGTTAAATGTCGGCGCCAGATCAACCGCTTCGAGTGTATCTTTATTTTGCTCGCTCGCTGTTACACGTATCTCTTGCGCCAAAATCCTATTCGGACGGCTGTGAACAATTTCATTTCTCCGCGAAACATTAATCCTCGATTGATAGACTTCCTTATTTCGCGAATCTCGATCGCCGGCGAACAGCTTGTTCACCTCCGCTTTCGCCGTTTCGTCCCCATCCTCTTCGATCTCAGCCTCGAGAAATCTAAGTAAGTTTACAGAACGGCGTCGGAGAGATTCAAAGACCTCTTGGGCCTTCTGTAAATCGCTCTGAGCTTGGTCTGTTTGACCCTTCAATTCCTTTAGTCGCGTTAGGTTTGTCTTTATCAACTCATTCATAATATACATTATATCATACAAGTTTGCGGTTTGTCAATAGATAATCCATTTAGTCCAATTCCAATCCATACCAAGTATAATCCAAAAAATGTATAAAATGCAACAGAAAAAGCCTCGACAATATGCCGAGGCTTAAATAGTTAACGTCCTTACTTACGAGCGGGCTACTGACGCGCAGGCTGGCAGCCTGCGGTCCGACTACATTCCCATGCCCATGCCGCCCTTGTCGTCGGGGACGTCGCTCCCACCACCCCGGCATCCAAAACGGTTGCACCCCTCCTCGGGCAGGAGGGGGGCAAGATGGATTCGGTCGTCAGCGCGGCTTAGCGTTAGCGGTTGAAGCGATAGGTGGTGAATAGGGAATCCATTCGCGTGTCTTGTCCGGCGCTAAACTGGTTCATGCAGGCATCGTCAGTGTAGTCCATGAAGTTCGTGACCGGATCCAATCCCGCCTTGTTTCTGCACGTGTCGCGGTTCGAAGGACATCCGAAGGCGGCTGATTTTTCGGCCGGGGTATCGCTGACCGCATCACCGCTGCCGTTGCATCCGCCCTGAAACGTGTGATAAAGCCCCATCCAGTGGCCAACCTCGTGCGTCGCAGTGTCGCCGAGATTGTACGGAGCGGCGCTGCCGCCCGGAACGCTTGAGAAGAGAATCACGACTCCGTCGTCTTTTGGCCGGCTTGTATAACTCGACGGGAAAGTTGCCCAACCGAGAAGCCCGCCGCCGGGATTGCTCGAGTAGATGTTCAGGTCGTCGGCCGTGCCGACACGCAGAGCATTTTTCATGGCGGCCTCAGCTGCCGTGCCGGGACCCGCGGTGTACCAGGTCGAGTTCGTGGTGCGGTCAGTGGACACAAGATTGAATGCCCAGCCGGTCGAGGCATAGGCAGCGTTCAGAACATTCATCTGCGACGTGATCTGCGTCGTTGGGATGTCTCCGTTGGAGATGCCGGTTCCTTTGTTTATAACGTGCCAATAGACATTTATCACGCCGCCGGTGGCGTTCATCTCGTAGCCGCCGTTTGCCGCCTTTTGATTTTCCTTGAATACCGCAACCTGTCGGTCGATCTCGTCGGCCTGGGCCGCGCTCAGTTTCTCGGTAGCACAGCGTGCGCGGTCCAAAAACTCTTCCTCATTGATAAAGATCGTGCCGTTGAATTTGAACGGCTGACTGTTTTTGACGTCGGGAATTTCCTGAGAGGCCAGATCCGACTGGGCTTCGACGGGTGTGGTTCGACTCAAAAAGCCAAACGCGACCGTCGCCACGACACACAAAGCTGCAACTGACAAAAAGATCTTTACTTTCATGTACTCTCCTGTTGACCGGTTTCTGATTTTATTTGGTTGGGGCTCTTGCAACCATGGAACCGACTGCCCTGATCACACGGATTGCAAAAACTGTTCTCCTTTCTATCACAGATCCAGGAAATACGAAAGCATCGGCGAACAGGGCCGAGAAAGAAAAAAAGGCCTCGCCTATTGTTAGGCGAGGCCTTTGTTTTAATTCACGTCGAGCCCTTACTTACGTGCGGGCTACGGACACTACATTCCCATGCCCATGCCGCCCATGCCGCCGCCCATGCCGCCCATTCCACCATCACCGCCCTTGTCGTCCTGGACGTCGGCGATCATGGCTTCGGTCGTCAGCATGAGGCCGGCGATCGAGGCTGCGTTTTGGAGAGCGGTGCGGGTGACCTTTGCGGGGTCGATGACACCGGCTGCGACGAGATCTTCGTACTTCTCGGTCGCGGCGTTAAAGCCAAAGCTGTCGTCGCCTTCGCGGACCTTGCCGACGACCACTGCGCCTTCCATACCGGCGTTGCCGGCGATCTGGCGAAGCGGCTCTTCGAGGGCACGCTTGACGATATTGACGCCGATGATCTCATCGGAATCCTCGCTTTCGGTGTTGAAGTTGTCGAGAACACGCGATGCGCGGACCAGAGCGACTCCGCCGCCGGCCACGATGCCTTCTTCGACAGCAGCACGGGTTGCGTGCATTGCGTCTTCGACACGTGCTTTCTTTTCCTTCATCTCGGTCTCGGTGGCGGCACCGACCTTGATCACGGCAACACCGCCGACGAGTTTCGCCAGACGTTCCTGCAGTTTTTCACGGTCATAGTCGCTGGACGTGTCTTCGATCTGGTTACGGATGGTTTTGATGCGTCCGTCAATGGCTTCGCCCGAACCGGCACCTTCGACGATGGTTGTATTTTCCTTGTCGATGGTAACTTTCTTGGCTTTGCCGAGGTCTTCGAGAGTGATGGTCTCGAGCTTGATGCCGAGATCTTCGCTGATGACCTTGCCGCCCGTGAGGACCGCGATGTCTTCGAGCATTGCCTTGCGGCGGTCGCCGAAGCCAGGTGCTTTGACAGCAGCAACGTTGAGCGTGCCGCGGAGCTTGTTCACAACCAGGGTTGCGAGTGCTTCGCCGTCGACGTCTTCAGCGATGATGAGCATCGGACGGCCCATTTTGGCAACCTGCTCAAGAATAGGAAGCAGATCGCGCATGTTCGAGATCTTTTTCTCGTTGATCAGGATGTAAGGCTCGTCGAGGACGGCTTCCATACGGTCGGCGTCGGTGACGAAATACGGCGAAAGATAGCCGCGGTCAAACTGCATGCCCTCGACGACTTCGAGAAGCGTGTCCATCGTCTTCGACTCTTCGACGGTGATAACGCCGTCTTTGCCGACCTTGTCCATCGCCTCAGCGATGATCGTGCCGATCGTTTTGTCGCCGTTAGCCGAAACCGTGCCGACCTGTGCGATCGAATCGCCCGAGACGGGCTTTGCCATCGTGCTGATCTCAGCAACTACGGCTGCGACTGCCTTTTCGATACCGCGTTTGAGCGCCATCGGGTTTGCACCGGCGGCAACTGTGCGGACGCCTTCTTTGAAGATCGCCTGCGCGAGAACCGTTGCGGTCGTCGTGCCGTCGCCGGCTACGTCGCTGGTTTTCGAAGCGACTTCGCGAACCATCTGTGCGCCCATATTCTCGAGCGTGTCTTTCAATTCGATCTCTTTAGCGACCGTGACACCGTCTTTGGTGATGGTCGGCGAGCCGAATTTTTTGTCGATAACTACGTTGCGGCCCTTCGGTCCCAGTGTAACTTTCACTGCGTCCGCGAGCTGATTAACACCACGCAGGATAGCTGCGCGTGATTCTTCTCCGTGTACTACTTGTTTAGCCATGATGATTTGTCTCCTAAATAAACTTGTGTGTTACGCCCTTACTTACGTGCGGGCTTGTGCAACTAGGCCGCTGCGCCTGCGCGTGAAATGATGCCGAGGATCTCGTCTTCGCGCATGATGATGAATTCGTCGCCGTCGAGTTTGATCTCGCTGCCCGAATATTTGCCGAACAGGACGCGGTCGCCTGCTTTGACGTCCAGAGCCTGACGCGTGCCGTCTTCTTTATATTTGCCCGCACCGGCAGCGATCACTTCGCCTTCTTGCGGTTTTTCCTTTGCCGTGTCGGGGATGAAAAGCCCGCCGGCGGTTTGGTTGACGTTGTCTTCGATGCGTTTGATGATCACGCGATCGTGTAGTGGTGTAATGTTTGTAGCCATGTTGATTTACTCCTTTTGGAATTAATTAAAAAGAACTTAAAATAGCTCTAGACCTCGGCGAATCTAACGTTTTAGCACTCGGTGTCTATGAGTGCTAGTATAGGTGAATCCCGAACAAAGTGTCAAGTATTATTTGTGCATGTTAAGAAAATGTGACAATGGTGTTATCAAGTTTGGAAGGGGAGAATTAACCACATAGGAACATAGGGCACATAGAAGAGAAGAAAGCCTATGTGATCTATGTTCCTATGCGGTAAAAATCCGGTATGCATATATCCGAAATTAATATTTACCCGATCAAATCACTCGCAGGAATCAGTGTTGAGGCGGCGATGGTGGAGGAGCGTGGGCTGCGGCATGACCGGCGGTGGATGTTGACGACGCCGGACGGGATGTTTTTTACGCAGCGTGAATTCCCGAAAATGGCGACGATGTCGGTTTGGATCGAGGAGGACGGCAGTGGCCTCGGCGTCTCGGCGGACCGTTTTGGCGACGTTTTTGTGCCGATGGATGCTGATTCGGATAAACGTCAGCAAGTGACCATCTGGGGCAGCGTTTGCGAGGCGGAAGTTTACGGTGCGGCTTTGAATGAGTGGTTCAGCGATGTGCTGGGCACCGAGTGTCAGCTTGTGAAAATGCCGGACGACTCGAGGCGGAATGTTAGTGAACTGTTCAATTCGGGGGACGATGTTGTGAGTTTTGCGGATGGTTATCCGCAGCTTGTGATCGGCGAGGCGTCGTTGGAGGATCTGAATGGAAGACTCCGGCAAGCAGGGATGCTTGCCGCTCCAGTCCCCATGAACAGGTTTCGGCCGAATGTTGTCGTTGCGGGGTCGGATCCCTACGCTGAGGACGACTGGAAGCGGATACGGATCGGCGGAGCGGAGTTTCGTTCGTCGAAGCCGTGTGCGAGATGTGTGATGACGACGATCGATCAGGCGAAAGGCGAGTTTGACGGTAAAGATCCGCTCAAAACTCTCGCGACCTATAGGATGGCAAAGGATGTGATGCCAGAGCGCGTTGCGGATCTCGGGCTGACTGAGACCGCCGTCCTGTTTGGGCAGAATCTGATCGGCGAAAGTGTGGGCAGTTCGATCTGCGTCGGAGACGAGATCGAGGTTATCGATAGCTATTGAAACGCACTTCCGGTCAAGAGTTCGAAAGCCTGCTTGTATCTATCGGAGGTCGCTTCGGCGATCTCCGACGGCAAATGCGGTGCAGGGGGCGTTTTGTCCCAATCGAGTGTTTCGAGATATTCGCGAACGAACTGTTTGTCGAACGAGGCTTGGGCTTGTCCGGGCGAGTATTTGTCGGCTTCCCAAAATCGAGAAGAATCGGGCGTCAATACCTCGTCAATAAGCAAAATGTTGCCGTCGGCATCGGTGCCGAATTCGAATTTTGTGTCCGCGATAATAATGCCCTTGGTCAGCGCATATTCAGCGGCGGTCTTGTAGAGGGCGAGCGAAGTCGCTTTTAAGTATGCTGCAGTCTCGGTTCCGACGACATTCTTAAATTCGAGCCCGGTAATATTCTCATCATGGCCGGTGGCGGCCTTTGTGGCCGGAGTGAAGATCGGCTCGTGCAGGCGGTCGCACTGCTTCATGCCCGGCGGCAAGCTATGGCCGCAGACCTTGCCGGTCGCTTTGTAATCTTTCCATCCCGATCCTTCGAGATATCCGCGGACAACACATTCGACCGGAAATACCTCGGTACGGCGAACGAGTGATGATCGGCCGTCGAGTTCGTGATATTTCGAGATGGTGTCGGGCATCTTCGAGAGCTCGGTCGTCAGCAGGTGATTTGGCGCGATCGACGAGAGTTTGTTGAACCAAAATTCTGATAATTGAGTAAGTATCTTGCCCTTGTACGGGATCAATGTCGGCAGAATACAGTCAAATGCCGAGATACGGTCGGAGGCGACCAACAGTAGGCGTTTGTCGTCAACTTCGTACACGTCGCGAACCTTTCCGCGGTGTACGAGTTTTAATTCGTCGATGCTCGATTCTGAAACAGTCATTACAGCCGTCATATTCACTCCGGTTTTGTTAGGTCCGAGATTTATTTTATTACGGATCACGGCCAATTAAAAAGAATGGAATCGTTTCGCGATCTTTTTCTGGAATTGGCCAGTCGTTAAACGTGTACAAACATCGTTGAAATTATGATGACAAATCGGAAAACTTTGTGCATAATAATAAGTGGCAGGCAGATCGCATTTGTCGGCCCGCTAGGCAAAAGGCAATTCCCCTCGTCAATTCGCTCTAATTTCCCTCAAATTCAAAAAGTGTAAGATGTTTAATACTCGACATTCCAAAACCAATTTTCCCATTTCGATCCCGGCTGCTCTGGCTTTATGCGTTTCCGCCTTTGCCCAATCGGCGAGTGCAGACGACGGAAGCGACGGTTCGGGTATCGGAACTACGTCGCTGCTGATCTTTCTTTTTGGCGTTGCTGCTGCGGCGGCTTTCCTATTCTGGCGCAAAAGCAAAAAGCCCGCACCACAAAGTCAATACGACTACACGAACCGTGTACAGAATTACTCGAGTGCCGGCAATTATGATGAGGGCGTTGACGCCGAAAAGGAACTTGAATGGTTTAGAAAGGCCAAGAAATCGACGCCCAAGGCGGAGAAAAGGACGCCGGTCACCGATCGTTTGGCTGCGGTACGTAACAACGTAAGCTCCGTTCGAAACTCAAACGGGGACGATCTACACTTGAATGCTAAGGCGTTTCAGGAAAAGATGAAAAAGATGCAGTTCTCCCAACTGCCGGTAAATTCGTTTCTCCAGCTTACCGACCCAAGAGATTTTGATCCGCTGCCGCTCTCGTCCGATCCGGCATTATTGAGTGCTATCGAGCAAACAAATGAGGAATTTGAAGAGGACGAGTCCGTTCGCGAGCTTGCGTTGAAGATCTTGACCCGGTTCAAAACGCGAAATTCGGTCGATGCACTCGCTCAGATCGCACTTTACGATCTTTCGTCCAACCTGCGTTCCAAGGCAGTTACAACTCTGACCGAATTTGACCATGAATCGGTGTTTGAAACGATATTGTTAGCCTGTGCCGACCCGACAAGAGAAGTCAGGGCGGCCGCGGCTCGCGGATTGTTCCGTTTGAGCTTTGACCGGGCAGATGCCTGGAAGCGGATCATCGCGACCGGAGACGCATTTCGCATGAGCCACGCCGCTCGTGCCGCGACCGAGTCGGGAATCGTGGTCAAATCTTTTGACCGGCTGCTGCACGACGACATGAAGATCGCTTATGAAGCGTTTGCCCTGGTCGGCCTTCTGATCGAGTCAGGGGAAACGGCTGAGATATTTGCCGCTATCCGCAACAGCAAGGATGTGAGGATCAAGCTGGCACTTCTTCATGTACTTTCCGTGGTAAAAAACGACAAAGCACTCAGAGAGCTGAACAAACTGCGGATCGACGTCAATATTCCTGAGGAGATCGCAGCAAAGGTCAAAGAAACGGTAGCAAGCTATCATCCGGTAATGGCGTAACGATCGCCCGGTCAGTCACCAATAATATTACAAGGGGTAACGGCAGATCATCGCCGTTTTGAACGATGGCTGAGACAATTTGCGACGAATATTCAACGAACGAAGGTCCGGCGGTGGGAATGTGCGCTCCGGACTTTTCGCTTTTGTCTGAGGACGACCGGACGTGGCGGCTCTCCGATCACGACGGCAAGGTTCGGGTCTTGTTGTTCTATCCGCAGAATGAAACGCTGGTTTGCACCAGGCAGCTTTGTTCTGTCCGCGACAATTGGAAGGACTATCTGGAGACCAAGGCCGAGATCGTCGGAGTATCGCCGTCAACATCGGAGGAGAACCTGGAATTTTCTCAGCGTCGGCAATTGCCGATACCATTGTTGGCGGATCCCGGGCGAGTGATCACCTCGTTTTACGGCAGGCATTGGTTGTTTCCAATACAGCTTACACGAGCGATCGTCGTCATTGACGCAGGCGGCAAGATCCGCAGCCGACGCGTCATGCTAAGAGCATTTCGCCCAAGCGACGCCGATATCATTACATCGATCTACGAGGCCCGGGGCGACGTGCTTCAAGCCAAATACCAGACACTTACCTCGCGATTCCGCCGTCTCAAATCGAACTAGACGGTTGCCAAACATTCCGCATAGCCGGAGTCCGCTTTCTTTGAAAAATTGCATCTTTATATTAAGATTAGAGTATGCAATTCCGTCTCATAAGTGAAAACACCCCGAAAGGCGATCAGCCCGAGGCTATAAGGCAGTTGGTCGAAAACCTTAACGAAGGTGTGAAAGATCAAGTGCTGTTGGGAATTACGGGCAGCGGCAAGACGTTCACGATCGCGCAGGTGATCAATGAGACTCAGCGGCCGACGCTAGTGCTGGCGCATAATAAGACGCTGGCGGCGCAGCTTTATCAGGAGTTTAAGTCGTTTTTTCCGGAGAACTCGGTCGAGTATTTTGTCTCTTATTACGATTATTACCAGCCTGAGGCCTACGTTCCTGCGGCCGACCTCTACATAGAAAAAGAAGCGACGGTGAACGAGGAGATCGATCGTCTGCGTTTGTCGGCGACACGTGCTTTGTTTGAGCGGTCGGACGTGATCGTGGTGGCTTCGGTTTCGTGTATTTACGGTTTGGGCGATCCGGACGCGTATTTTGGGATGTTGATCTTTATCGAGCCGGGGATGAAGATCAAGCGTGAGGAGTTTTTGCAAAAGCTTGTCGAGCTACAGTACGAGCGCGTCAATATCGATTTTGAACGCGGCTCGTTTCGGGTGCGCGGCGATGTCGTGGAGCTGTATCCAAGCTATCAGGATCAGGCGTATCGCATCGAGTTTTGGGGCGACGAGATCGATTCGATCTACACGATCGATCCGCTGCTCGGCGAGGTGCTGGCCAAACACACAACACGGATCCCGATCTATCCAAAGACGCACTATGTGATGTCAAAGCCGGTGATCAAACGCGCGGTGCAGACGATCAAAGAAGAACTGGCGGTACACGAAGAATTTCTCGTCAAAGAAGGCAAGATCGTTGAGGCACAAAGGCTGCATCAGCGGACGATGTACGATCTTGAGATGATAAAGGAGATGGGATTTTGCCGCGGGATCGAGAATTATTCGCGGCATCTGACCGGCAAAGCTCCGGGCGAACCGCCGCCGACGCTGCTTGATTATCTGCCGAAAGACGCCCTGATGGTGATCGACGAATCGCACCAGACCGTGCCGCAATTGGGAGCGATGTTCAAGGGCGATCAAAGTCGAAAGGGAACTTTGGTGGAGTATGGTTTTCGCCTTCCGAGCGCGAAGGACAACAGGCCGCTTAATTTTCAGGAGTTTGAGGAACGTATCGGGCAAACCATATATGTTTCCGCAACGCCCGGGCCGTATGAGCTGAACAAGGTACAGGGCGAGGTGATCGAACAGATCATTCGTCCCACAGGTTTGCTCGATCCGATCGTCGAAGTCCGGCCCGTAAAGGGCCAGATCGACGATCTGCTCGAAGAATGCCGTTTGCGAGCCGAGCGGAACGAACGTGTGCTGGTGACGACACTGACCAAGCGGATGTCTGAAAACCTGAGCGAGTATTTCGCCGAGGTCGGCGTTAAGGTCAGGTATCTGCACAGCGATATACATACGCTGGAACGCATTAAGATATTGCGCGATCTAAGGCGTGGTGAGTATGACGTGCTGGTCGGCATCAACCTTCTCCGTGAAGGGCTCGATCTGCCTGAGGTGTCGCTGGTGGCGATACTGGATGCGGACAAGGAAGGCTTTTTGCGTTCGCAGAGTTCGCTGATCCAGACGATGGGCCGCGCTGCGAGAAATTCCGATGGCAAGGCGATTCTCTACGCCGACAAGATCACAAAATCGATGGCATACGCCATCTCCGAGACCGAACGCCGCCGAAAAATTCAAGAGGAATACAACACCGAACACGGCATCACGCCGACTACCATTATCAAGTCGATCGACGCGACTTTGGTCACGGCATACGAGGCAGATTACTTTAAGATCCCGCTCGATCTCGATTCATTCGAGGAATACTCGCCAAAGCAGTTAAAAGAAACCATTCAGCAAATGGAAGCCGACATGCGAAACGCCGCCAAAGAGATGAAATTCGAACAGGCAGCCGAGATCCGCGACAGGTTGAAGTATTTGCGGGAGAGGGAATTGGTCGTTCGGTGATCCGGAAATTGAACGCGGATAAAGCGGATTGTGCGGATCGTCGCGGATAAGATAAAATTTAGCTTAAGTTGCGAATGGATAGCGTTGGATTCGACGTATTGCCTGGTTAAAGAATTGTCCGTTCCTATCCGACTGATCCGTTGAATCCGCGTTAAAGAAAATGCAGATTAAGACCCAACCTGAGGATATTCAAGATTATCTGACCGACGCCAGCAATATGGTTGGTGGTCACGCGGAGAAGCTGTTTTTGCCGGAGACTCTGGGCGAGCTGTCGCAGATACTTCGTGAGGCGAACGAGGGCAAGACGCCGGTTACGATCTCGGGAGCGAGGACAGGGACGGTTGGCGGGGCGATACCGTTTGGTGGTGTTGTGGTGTCGCTGGAGAAGTTGAATCGGATTGTTTCGATCGATAAAGAGGCGAAAACGGCGGTTGTCGAGCCGGGCGTGATACTTGGCGATCTGCAAAAGGCTGTGGATGCCGAGGGACTGTTCTATCCGCCCGATCCGACCGAATGGTCTTGTCAGATCGGCGGGACGGTGGCTACGAACGCTTCGGGTGCGAGGAGTTTTAAATACGGAGCGACGCGTGAATTTGTTCGGCGGCTTACGATGGTGCTCGCGGACGGTGACGTTGCTGAAATTCGTCGCGGCGAAACGTTAGCTGACGAGAATGGCTCAATCACTATTAAGACTACGAGCGGCCGCTCGTTCACAACCAAGCCTTTGACGTACGAACGCCCCGATGTGCGTAAGAATGTGAGCGGCTATTTTAATGAGCAGCCGCTCGATGCGATCGATCTGTTCATTGGCAGCGAAGGGACGCTTGGCGTGATCGCCGAGATCGAGCTTTCGCTGGTCGCGAAGCCGGAAGGTTTTTTTAGCGGGATCGTGTTTTTTGGTGATGAGAGCGAATTGTTGAAGTTTGTGGATGAGGCGAAATCAACTTCGTTTGAATTTAGATCAGCGAACGCGAGAACCACCCCGTCAGTTCCGATCAAAGCATCGGGACTGCCACCCCTCCTTCGTAAGGAGGGGAGCTTTGCGGATGCCTCGCTAATCGAGTATTTTGACGAGAATGCGTTGAGGTTTATCTCAGAGAAGTTTCCTGACCTGCCCGCGGATGCGGTCGGAGCAATATTTTTTGAGCAGGAAACAACCGCGGAAAACGAAGACGCTTTGCTTGAGCAATGGAATGAACTGCTTGAGAAACATCGTGCTGATCTCGAGCGTTCGTGGTTTACGACAAATGAGCAGGACCGCGAGAAGATGCGAGATTTCAGGCATGCTTTGCCGGTTTCGGTGAACGAGCGTGTGGTCAAAAACAAGCAGCGAAAGGTCGGGACGGACATGGCCGTACCGGACGCGAATTTTGCATCGTTTCTGCGATACTACAAGGAGACTCTCAACGCCAGCGCACTCGAATATGTGATATTTGGACATATCGGCGACTGTCATTTGCACGCCAATATGCTGCCGAAGGACGCTGATGAGGCTGAAAAGGCTCGGAATATCTACGGACGGTGCGTTGCACAGGCAATAATGCTCGGCGGGACGGTTTCGGCCGAACACGGCATTGGTAAGCTCAAGCGAAAATACCTCGCCGCGATGATGGGCGAACGTTATCTGAACGAAATGGCGGAACTAAAAGCGGTATTCGATCCAAACTATATTTTGGGTCGCGGGAATATGTTTGACGAGAGTTATCTAAATTTATGATCAAAGCAATATTGATGGATTTTAACGGCGTTATTATTGATGACGAACCCGTCCAAATGCGGGCTTATCAGGAAGTGCTGAAAGGACACGACATCGATCTGACCGACGCTGATTATTACGCTTCGCTCGGAATGGATGACCGGACTTTCGTCGCGGCGGCCTTTGAACGGGCCGGCAAAAAGGCCGATTCGGCAAAGTTCGAGGATATCGTTGCGGCCAAGTCGGCGATGTGGAAAGAAATGGTCTCGGCAGAGATGCCGTTGTTCGAGGGAATTGAGAATTTTGTTGAGAAGATGGCCCAAGAGTTTGATCTGGGTATTGTCAGCATGGCCGCTCGTCATGAGATCGATCATGTGCTCGATTCGACCGGGCTCAGAAAGCATTTTGCAACGATCGTGAGTGCCGAGGATGTAGCCAATTGTAAGCCCGATCCTGAGTGTTTTCGCATCGGATTTCGCGAGCTTGACGCTGTTCGCACGGCTGCAGGGCATCTGCCGATGGTCCATGCGGATTGCCTCGTGATCGAAGATTCACCTCCCGGAGTAGCGGCCGCTCGGAATGCTGATCTGCTGGCTCTCGGTGTTTCGAATACGGTCTCGGCCGCCGAACTCCGAGCTGCCGGTGCGGCCGCGGTTGCGAAAGACCTTCGGGACTGGATGCCGGAATCGATCCGGCGAGTATTTGTTTAGTTTTTTGACCAGATAGGGACATAGGACACATGGTTGTGATCGTTATGATCGAGAAAACGTATGTGTTCTGTTTTGCTATTTGGTAAGTGAACTTATGTCAGAACATTTTATTTCCAGAGAGGTCGCCGAGGGCGATCTGTTGGCGTGTGCGGCTTTTTTGGCTGAGAACATCAAGAGCGCCGACGGGAGGGCTGAGGCGATGAATGCTGTGGTGCCCAGATATCTCGCTTTGGGAAATGTCGATCTGGCGGCGGAGCTTGCTGACACGGTCGACGATCCGTTCTCACGGGATAAACTGTTGGTGATCGTGGCCGAACATTGTGCATCGATCGATGACGACGACTATGCCGTTCAGCTTGCCGACGCTATCGAAGACGACGGAATGGCCGCACAGGCACGTGAGCGGATAGCTTTGATAAAAGCGTCAAACGGCGAATTTGAAAAGGCCCGCGAGGTTGCGGGCGAAATAATGCACCCGGATTTTGTCGAAGCGGGAATTGCGGTAAAACAAGCGGCCGACGGCGACGAAGCGGCAGCATTTGCTACGATCGAGGAGATCGAATTTGCGAGTGCCCGTGTTTTGGCGTATCAGAATATTGCATCGGCAGACGTCGAGTCCGAGAACTTTGAGCGTGCGATCGATGCTGCGACGCGAGCATCTGAATCGGCAAAAGATATCGAGCACGACGAAGAAAGGATCCGGGCTCTGTGTGACATCGGTAATCTGTACGTCGAGGCGAAACGAAATGACAAGGCGATCGAAGCCTTTGACGCGGCCCGTGCGGAGGCCGAATTGCTCGATAATGTGCACCGTGATTTTTTCCTGGCAAATTGTGCGTTAGGTTTCCTGTACGCAAACAGCCAGGAACTCGCCGACCGGACACTTGATCTCGTTACCGACAAAACGCACATGGCTTCGGCTTTGCTCGGCATGGCCCGCTATTCGTGGAAGAAAGATGCTAAGGACGAAGCCGTTGAGATCCTCGAAGAGGCATGGGCCATACTCAAATCGCAACGCGAGATCGAAACCCGCGACAGCCGTGCCCGCAACAAACTGATGGCGTCGATCGCGACGCAATTTGCCGGATTCGGTAAGACCGAACGGGCAATAGAGATCGCAAACGAGAATGACAACCAAGAGGAACAGACATCGGCATTGTCGCAGATCGCGCAGGTTCTGATCGTGCAGAACGAAGACGAACTGGCACGAAACACGATCAATGAGATCCCTGAGTACGGCGACCGCGTATTCGCCCTGCTTGCAATAAGTGATGCAAAGAACAATCTTGGCGAGACAGAAGCATCCATCAAATTGCTGGACGAGGCGGCCGGAATGACATCTGAACTTCCGCAGCAGGCGTCGCGTTCAGCCGTTCTGAACGTCATCGCGGACCGATATATCTCTCACGGTTTGTTCGAAAAAGCTCGTAACGTGGGCGAAGAAAATCTCACCGTAATCTCGGGTATCCGTGATGAGAGCACTCAAGCTGCTTCGTTGGTTGCACTGAGCGAAGTCTATCTGCGTGCCGGATTTGAACTAACAGACGAAGAAAGATCCTTGATGAAAAACATGCTCCGGACTGTGGCTTGGTAGGCGTCGTTACCAATTATCATTGTTTATCAGGTCCGCAAACTCATCGCGTTTTCGAATCAGTTCCGCGACCCCATCTTCTCTAACCAAAACCACAGCAGGCAGAAATCGGCAGTTGTATTGCGACGCTTGGGCGAGCGAATAGGCTCCGCAATTGAGCAATGCAAGTACTTCGCCTGGCTGGACGCTTTCGGGGAGCATTCGATGATCGGGGAGGCGGTATTGGCCTTCGATATCAAAATAGACGTCACCGCCGTCGCAGAGTGGGCCTGCCAGTTTGTAGGGCGTGGAGTGAGGTTGGGTTGAACGCGTCGCGGATATCAGATGGTAGTACCATTTGTAGGTTTCCATTGAGAGCAGGATGTTGAAGCCGGCGTCGGTTAATAACCAGTGGTCGGTTGTCGGTTGGTGCGAAGAGAGAACCACCCCGTCCGCCGAAGCGGCGGCCACCCCTCCTTCGTAAGGAGGGGAACTTGTCGCGACCGGACGGGTTTTATGGTTTCTTACGGTTGTCAGGCAGATCGCGGTGTCGGCGATGATGCTGCGGCCTGGTTCGACGAGAATTGTCAGGTCCTTGAGCAATTCCTCGCGCCCAATTGCGGCGTTGTTCCAGGCGGTGCTAAGGGCTTCGGCCGGTTCAAAATCGGCGGCGAGCATTTCGACAACGCTCGTCGGCATCTCAGCGGCTTGCGTGGCATCGCCGAGATAATTTACCGGAAAGCCGCCACCGATATTTATATGTTTTAGCCTGACACCGGTTTCGATGAGAATTCTTGCAACACCATCAAACAGAGCCGCAAACGCTGCGGTATAGACGCTAGGTTCGGGGTTTTGCGACCCGACGTGCAGATGGATGCCGTTCATCGCGAGGTGCGGCGAGTCTTTGTAATCGCGAAACGCAGCGAATGCTTCGTCGGGCATCATGCCGAATTTTGAGGTGAGCAAAGCGGTTTGGAGGCCGGAATGTGTGTCGGTCTCGATCTCGGGGACGAGGCGGAGGCTGACGTTAGCTTTTTTGTTTAGTCGTTTCGCGGTTTCTTCTATCAGCGTGAGTTCGTAGAGCGAATCGACTTGGATCGCGTAAATGTCTACATTTATTGCATTTTCGATCTCCCAAACTTCTTTGCTGGTGCCGTTGAAGATGATCTGATCGCCCGTAAATCCTGCCTTGAGAGCTTTCCACAGTTCGCCGCCGGAATTGACCTCGATGTCGCAGCCGGCGTCTTTTATTGTTCGTAATATCGCCATTGTAGACATCGCTTTCGCTGCGTAGCAGACCTTGAGCGGACAGCCGATGACGCCTTGGGCTTTTTGCAGTCGGGCGATGTTGTGTCTGATTCGAGCTTCACTGAAAACGAAAAGCGGCGTGCCGTGTTCGCGTGCGAGATCGGCTGCGGAGACACCGTCGATGTGTAATTGCCCATCGCGAACGTCGATAAAATTTTCTATCTCCCAGGGCAGAGTCATATAAATCGCAGGATCTGACCGCAGATGGGCGCATATGAACGCTGATATGAAATTTCTTTTTATCTGGGTCTATCTGCGTTCACATGCGGTCAATTTCTTACTTCTTCATCAACTGAATTCCAGTGCCACGCGGATACAAACCAGGCAGCGAGATCGGCAAGCGGCCGGTGACATCCTGCGTGCCGAGCAGCGAACGGGCAGCGGCCCTTTGCAGGCTCGGCATATCACCGTAGGCGACAACGTAGGTCTTCAATTCGGGGAATCCGCTTAAAATATAAGGGTTGCCAAAGCTGACAGCGATCACATTTTTGCCGGAAGCGATCAATTCTCTGATCACGATCGCTCCATTCTCCGGAATGCCGACGCTGCTTCTGGCTCCCGAACGAACCCGACCGTAAAGGGCGACGACGACAGTTTCAGCTTCGGTCGTGATGCGTCTGGCATTTGCCGCTTGCTCGGCGGTAGAATTCTCCTGCAAATATGAAGTGTTGAATCGAAGCCCGCCGGCACGCAGTGCGCCGCCGAAGCTATTCAGCATTCCCGGCCCTTCGAATCCGTTCGAGATGCCGAGAACCGCGATCTTTTGATTCGAATTCAGCGGCAGGCCGGAGGCGTCATTGCGGACCAGCGTGATCGCTTTCGTCGCGATCTCGTCGGACAGAACGGTCGAATCTTTCGGTGAAACCAGGCGGTCGATCTGGTCGATCGGCGTGAGCTTTTCTTTGAACAGGCCGAGTTCGTGCTTCCAGGCGATCTGGCGTTTTACTGATTCGTCGAGTCGTTCCATCGGCACGCGTCCGCCATTTACGGCGTTGAGCAAGCCGCGGATCATGATGTCTGCATCAGTTGGCTTTTCGAGTATGTCGGTGCCTGCGAGAAACGCCCGGACGCCGGCTTCTTCCTGATCGAAATAGAGAGTCAGGCCGCTCATGCTCATCGCGTCGGAGACGATCAGTCCTTTGAAGCCCATGTCTTTTCGTAGCATTTCGGTCTGCACTTTTGCCGACAACGTTGCCGGTATCGTCGCTTGCTCTTTGACGATCTCGGCCCCTGCCTCGGCATCACCGCCGCGATATTCGCGAAGCGGTTTGATCAATTCGCCGTCGATCTGGGGAAGAGCGATGTGAGCGATCATTATCGAGCCGACACCGCCCTCGATGGCCTTTCTAAAAGGGAAAAGCTCGGTCTTCTCGAGGCTTTCGCGGGAATGGTCGATGATCGGCAGGCCGCGGTGTGAATCAATATTGGTGTCGCCGTGGCCCGGGAAATGTTTTGCGGTCGCGATGACGCACTGGCTCTGAATGCCTTGGGAAAACGGAACGGCATATTTAGCGACCTCCGCGGGGTCTTCGCCGTAGCTGCGAACGTTGATCACTGGATTTGCGGCGTTATTATTGACATCTAGGACCGGAGCGTATACATGGCGAATGCCGATCGCCTTTGCCTCGCGGCCAGTTATTACGCCCATTCGGCGAGCGAAATCCGGCTCGCCGGTGGCGGCCACGGCCATCGCCCATGGGAAATTTGTCGCGTCCTCGAACCGCATTCCGATTCCTGTCTCGGCATCCAGCGAGAGCAGCAATGGCGTTTTTGCATTCTGCTGCATTCGATTGCCGAGGATGGTCGTTTCATAGATCGGAGCACCAAAAAAGATGATCCCGCCGATCTTGTTCTCGACGACCTGACGCTGCAGGTCTTTAAAGAATGGGCTTTCCTGATTCGCGAATCTCGCGTTTATGCCGACGTGGACCAATTGGCCGACCTTTTCTTCGACGGTCATCTTCTTGACCAGCTTCTCGGCAAAGGCGATCGACTTTTTCTGCGGCCACGGCCCTGCCGGCGATGGACAATTCTGTCCGATCGCCGGCGTAATCTGAGTGAGTACCAATGCGAAAACAAATGCAAAACTAAAAAGAAACTTCATCATGATTTTGTCGGAATAAACTGGCTCGCGATGAATGCGACTGAAAATGTAATTAGACTGCCGATCAGGGCATACCACGTCCACGCTATGACGGGGCCGTCGATGACCTTATTTGCTGCGAGCATAATGTATGTCATCACCAGAATGCTGACGATCATGCCGATGAGAGCATGGATCTCGCTTGCATGCTTCATGAACGAACCGACCAGAAATACACCAAGAACCGGACCGTTTATCAAGGATGCGACCGCAAGTGCCAAGCCGAGAGCCGATTCGCCCGAATTCATGAAGGCGATCGCCACGAGTATCTGCACGATACCGATGATGACGGTCAGTATCCCTGCCAGTTTAACAAGGTGGCTGTCTGAAATGTTCTTTGCGAACGGTTTATATAGATCGTTGATCGCTGTCGCGGCGATTGAATTGAGCGACGACGAAAGAGCCGCCGCAAAAATTGCGGCAACGACCAGCCCCGAAAGTCCGGGCGGCATATGTTCGGTGATGAAATTGGGGAAAACCTGATCACCTTTGAGGAACGGGAAGTTTGCCGATATTCCCGAGCCCGTGACGCCGGCGTTGGCGTAATCAGCCGAATTGAACGGTGCGTAGAAAGCGAACAACAAAACACCGATGAACAAAAATCCGATGAACTGACCAAGCACGACGGCACCCGACGAAAGCAACGCGGTCGCCGCCGACGAAGGCTTTTTCGTACATAGATATCGCTGAACGAGATACTGGTCGGTGCCGTGGGTGGACATCGTCAGAAAACAGCCGCCAAATAAGCCGGCCCAAAATGTGTAAGTTTTGGCCATGTCCCAGCCGAAATCGAAGACGCTGAATTTGTTGAATTGCTCGCCCAACGTCATCGCCGTTGACATGCCGCCATCGATATTTTGGATCAGAACGACCGCCGCCGCGATCGCTCCGCCGATGTAGATGACAAGCTGGACGACCTCGACCCAAATGACAGCTTCCATGCCGCCGTAGAAGGTAAAGACGATCATTACGATCCCGAGAAGGACGATCGAGGCGATGATTATTGTCGATGCGTCACTGCCCGGATAGAACGACGTGTAAACCGCTGCAAGCACGATCGCCGTCAGCAATAGGCGAACGCCGTCGGCGATATTGCGCATGACGACGAACAACGCGGACGCAAGCATCTTGACGCGATTGCCGAAACGGTCACCCAAAAGCTGATATACCGTCTGCAGATCGCCCTTGAAATACATCGGGATAAAGATCAGCGATATCACAATGCGGCCGAGCATATAACCGAACACGAGCTGTAAAAACTGAAAATTACCGCCCTTTGCAAACGCGATGCCCGGAACCGAAACAAAAGTGATCGTACTGGTCTCGGTCGCAACGATCGACATCGCGATCGCCCACCAGGGCACACTGCGGTCACCGACGAAATAGTCCTCGGTAGTTTCCTGCTTGCCCGAAAACAAGATCCCGAACGCCGTGATACCGATCAGATAGCCGATGATGATGATTAGGTCGAGTGTTTGCATTTATTGATCTCTATCGCTTTAATGTCACCGACATCGAGTTCGCGGCCCACTCCTTTATCGTTTCCGGTCGAGAGGTGTATATGTAGCCATCCTTGTTTTCTATGCGAATCTTGGTCTTTCGCGGATCGAAGTTAGCCGGAGCCTCATAATAGTAATCGATGCCGCCTTGGTCGCTGAAGTTAACATAAGTCTGAGGCACGCGCTTGTCGCCGATACGTTCAGGCACGGCCACACCATCGATCTCCATTTTTGCAGCTTTCGTCCATATTTGTTGGTAACCGCAACTCGTGTTTCTGCCAACCGTTTCGGCGGTAATTCGTTGAATTCGGATCTCAACATTTTTTACGCCGTCAGATCTATCGAAACTGGCGTTGTACCCGCAGTCTCCGGATCCGGAAAAAATAGAACAGGAACTCGTGAGAACTGCTTCGAGAACGATCAAGAGAGATGTTCTCACGACGATTCTTACGCGCCGAAATTTATCGATCATAGGTCTCCATCTTTTCGGTGCGCTATCGCCTGACTGATCGAGAATTGCGATTCGATGAGCAAGGCCTCCGCCTCGTCTCTGTCCTCTATGCCGGTTTCCGTCATTAGGATACGTACTGCACGGTCCTTCAGTTTTTCATTTCCGGCACGGACGTTGGTCATTCGGTTGCCGCGGACGTAGCCGAGTTTGATCATCGCGACGGTCGAGATCATGTTGAGAACCATCTTTTGCGCCGTGCCGGATTTCATGCGGGTCGAGCCGGTGATAGCTTCGGGGCCGACTATGGGAACGATAGCGACGTCGACCGACCTTGTTATCGCGGAATCAGGAACGCAAGTAACGCACGCCGTAAAACATCCCAAAGATCTTGCGAATTCTAAAGCACCGATAGTGTAAGGCGTGCGGCCTGAGGCGGCAAGGCCGATAACGGCGTCTTTGGTCATCAGTCCTCGTGTTTTTAGGTCTTCGCCTCCGGCTTCGCGGTTGTCTTCGCTTGATTCAGCGGCTTTGTAGAGGGCGTCGTAGCCGCCGGCGATCACGCCCTGGACCAGATCGTACGAGACGCCAAATGTTGGCGGTATCTCGGACGCGTCCAGCACGCCGAGCCGCCCGCTTGTTCCTGTTCCGACATAAAACAGCCGCCCGCCGTTTTGCAGACGTTCGACAACCGCATCGACCGTTTTTGCGATCTCCGGCAAAACCCTTTCGACTGCCAACGCCACTAGCTTGTCCTCATCATTGATCAGACGCACGGCCTCAAGCGTCGACACTGAGTCGATGGCGGCAGTTTTTGAGTTCTCTTGTTCGGTGATCGGCAGCATATTTATTAACTATTAAGCGCAGAAACGCTGAGACGCCAAGAAAGAGAGAAAGATATTCATCTTTTCGTCTTTGCGTCTCTGCGGTTCAATTTCTCATGTTCTCATTTTCTTTCATTGCCATCAGTGCGGCCGCTTGGGATGGCGGCATTTTGGGGTTTACCAAGTATGCTTTTGATGCCGTTGTGTGGATCTCGGATAACATCGGTTTTGTTAATATTTCGCCTGCTTTGAAAACGCTGCCGACGCAGCCGACGGGGAATTTGGTCTGCTGAAGGCCGAGATTGCGTATCACAGCGGCTGCGGCGGATCCGAGTTCGTTACCGGCGTTCTCTATCAGTTCGAGGGCAATTTTATCACCTTCTTTGGCGGTTTCGACTACGTTTTTTGCGAAACCTGCGATGCGGCTGTTGTCGATCTGCGGGGCGTAGATGGCGCCGATGAGGTTTTCGGCGGTAGACGCACGGAAGTACTCGCCGGCAGCTTCGGTGAGTTTTGTAGGTTCACCGCGTCCATCTGATGCTTTAGCGATGCGGTGCAGGGCCTGTTCGGCGATGCCTCGGCCGCCGCCTTCGTCACCGGCGAGCGGGCCCCAGCCGCCGGCGACGGCACGTTCACCTTTGCCGTTGATGCCGAGGCAGACCGAGCCGGTCCCGGCGATAACGACCAGGCCGGCTTTGCCAAATGTCGTGCCGTAAAGGGCGATCTCGGCATCGGTGGTGACGTTTGTGTTGCGAATGCCCGAGCGGGCGATGAAGCTTTCACGGATGCGTTCGCGGATGTCCATTCGACGAACACCGGCGAGCCCTAGCGTTGCGGCGACGATGTCTCCGCGTGAAACGCCCGCGTCGTCGCATGCTTTGTTCAGAGCCGTGGTGATGTTTGCAACTGCGGTTTCGACGCCGACGCGGAGCGGGTTTGAAGGGCCGCCTTTGGCTTCGGAGACGACCTCGCCCGATTCGCACATCAACGCGATATTTGTTTTTGTTCCGCCGCCGTCGACGCCGAGAAACAGCTGATATGACTTGGGTCTACGACTGTTTTTTGCGGCGGTTGTTGGCATCGCTCCGGACAATCACGAAAGAATATTTCAGTTCCATTCTTTGATAAACTTGACATATAATCAAATTTAACGGATTTTATGTATTCAATAAGATAATCTAATTGCATTGGTTTCGAGTGTTTTAAGTTATGGAAATCAGACAGCTAAAAGCGTTTTTGGCGATCGCCGAAGCGAAGACCTTTACTGCCGGTGCGAGGCGTGTGAACGTCACACAGGCGGCCATCTCGATGCAGATCAAACAGCTCGAGGATGAGGTCGGACTGCCGTTATTTGTCCGCACGCCCCGCCGCGTGATCGTGACGGAGGCCGGGGAACATCTAATTGGAAGGGCACGGCGAATATTGCGTGAACACGACACCGCATTGGCTGAGATCGCCGAGCTTGGCGGCGTGGAGCACGGGCGGTTGCGTATCGGGTCCGCGTCGGCGGAATTTGCGACGCAGCAATTGCCGCATATATTGCAGGGACTTCGCGAAAAATTTCCCAATTCCGAACTCGGCGTAACCTCCGGCACAAGCCAGACGCTGATCGAGAAAATTCAGCACGGCGAGATCGATATTGCGTTTGTGTCGTTTCCGGTCGATGCTCCAAATATACAGACCGATCTGTTGTTCAGCGACGAGATCGTCGCGATCGCACATCCGAAACATTCGCTCGCGAATGAGCGATATATCAGCGCGGCAACGCTCGCGGGCGAGAAGCTCATCCTCGGCGAACGCGGCGGTAATACGCGGCGAATGATCGACGATTTTTTCCATGCAGCGAACGTCCGGCCGAACATCGTGATGGAACTCTCACGGCAAGAAGCGATCAATCAAATGGTCGAAAACAACCTCGGCGTCGGCATCGCCGGTGCCAAAACGATCGCCGACGAGATCCGCGAAGGCCGCCTCGTCTCATGGCTCATCGAGGGTGCCGAGATCAATTGGGAACTCGGCCTCGCACGCCTCAGAGGCGGATATTTTTCGCCGATCGCGAAGGAATTCGTCGGGCTTTGTAAAGAAAGCTTCGTCGCGAGGGAAAAGGAACTAAAAGCAAAGCGATAGCTAACCACAGAGGCACAGAGACACAGAGGATCGATCAAATCAATTTGGAAATCGTGAAAAGTACCATTACCTGTAGAAATATCGCTGGCGTCTTGTTTTCGCTTTCTCTGTGCCTCTGTGCCTCTGTGGTGAATCGTTCCCAAGGTCTTCCGGTTGCGTTGCCGCAGGCGGTTGGGATGAATGCGGCAAAACTCGCTCAGATCGACGCTTTGGTTGAGGCTGATATTGCGGCGAAGAAATTGCCGGGGGCGGTTGTGTTGGTCGGGCATAAGGGGAAGATCGTTTATCGTAAGGCTTACGGAAACCGTTCGCTGGTGCCGACGGTGGAGAAGATGACGGTCGATACGATATTTGATGTCGCCAGCTTAACCAAGCCGATCGCGACGGCGACTTCGATAATGATACTGGTCGAGCAGGGCAAGCTGCGTTTGAACGACACGATCGGGATGTACATTCCCGACATCGACGACGCGGCCGCCAAACGCGTCACGATCCAGCAACTGCTCACGCACACATCAGGCTATCGCCCCGATTTTGACCTCGGCGAAAAATGGACCGGCCGTGAAGGCATGCTCGCCGCTCTAAAAAAAGAAAGACTGCGTGCGGCTCCCGGGACGAGATTTGTTTACTCGGATATCGGGTTTATTGTGTTGGGAGAGATAGTTGAACGAATTGCTGGAAATGGTGTCCACTTGTTTTTTAATGACAATGTTAAAGAAGAGCTGGTCAACAGTAACGATACTCAGTTCTGGACATTTATGGAGAGAATGATTGGTCGTGGTCCAAAATGGGAATCCTATAAAAGCGGCCGTCGGATGCGAACTGCTCCGACAGAAAACGTTCGCGGCCAGAACAGTTATCTCGGTCTGAAGTTTGAAGGTGATGATAAAAAGGGAGACGAAATCCTCAGAGGGCAAGTCCACGACCCAACTTCTTTCCGAATGGGCGGTGTCGCCGGACACGCCGGGCTTTTCTCGACCGCTGACGATCTCGCCCGCTACTGCCAGATGCTGCTGAACGGCGGGACGCTGGATGGGAAGCGGGTGATGTCGGCGCAGACGGTGGCGAAGATGACGGCGCCGGTGGTGGTTAGCGAATCGGGCGATGCTCGCGGGCTCGGGTGGGATATTAATACTTCGTTCTCGTCCAATCGCGGCGAACTGTTTCCGCTTGGGTCGTTTGGGCATACGGGTTTTACGGGGACGGGCGTTTGGATCGACAGGGTTTCGCAGACGTTTGTCGTGTTCCTGTCGAACCGCGTTCACCCGGACGGCAAAGGCGATGTCGGCCCGCTTCGGGCAAAGGTCGCTACGGTTGTAGCGTCGGCGATAGAGGACACGCCCGCCGAGAAATTCAAGCAGGCCGAGGCCGAATACAATGCGGCGGTTGCAGCTCAATTGCCGAAGTTTGTGACTGGAGTGCAAGCATCCCTGCTTGCACCTCAACGCAATACGACCACGGCAAGCAGGATGCTTGCCGCTCCAGTCCTTAATGGTATCGACATTCTTGAACGCGACAGATTCAAACAGCTTGCCGGGCTTAAGCTTGGGTTGGTGACAAATCACACCGGACGCAATCTTGCGGGTAAGCAGACGATCGACATATTGAAAGAAGCTGCGAATGTAAATCTCGTAGCTTTGTTCTCGCCGGAGCATGGAATTCGCGGAGAACTTGATACCGAGAAGATCGACGACAGCAAGGACGAGAAAACAGGGTTACCTGTGTATTCGCTTTACAAAGACGGAATGCGTCGGCCAAAGCCTGAGCAGACAGCGACTATCGATGCGGTTGTTTATGACATTCAGGACATCGGGGCAAGATTTTACACCTACACTGCGACGCTGAAGAATGTGATGGAAGAGGCGGCGAAAGCAGGAAAGCCCGTTTTCATTCTCGACCGGCCAAATCCGATCAATGGCAACGACATCGACGGAATTCTCGCTAACGAAGACAAACTTTCGTTTATCGCCGCACACACGACGCCCGTCCGATACGGCCTGACGATCGGCGAGCTCGGGATGATGATGAACGCCGAGCGGAAGATCGGTGCGGATGTTCGTGTGATCAAGATGGACGGCTGGGCACGGTCGATGTGGTTTGATGAGACCGGACAGACTTGGGTCAATCCGAGCCCGAATATGCGTTCGCTGACCGAGGCAACGCTTTATCCGGGAATTGGTTTGCTGGAGACAACAAATGTCAGCGTCGGACGCGGAACGGACACGCCGTTCGAGGTCGTCGGAGCTCCGTGGATCAACGGGCGGAACCTCGCGAAATATCTGAATGAACGAAATCTGAAAGGCGTGCGATTTGTTCCCGTTCGATTCAAGCCGAACGCGTCCGTTTTCAAAGACGAAGAATGCAGCGGCATCAACATCATCATTACGGAACGAAACGCGTTCGATTCGGTTGGTACTGGCATCGAGATCGCGACCGCTTTGCGGAAGATCTATTCGACCGATTGGCAGGTCGAAAGGTACGCCAGATTGCTCGTAAATCAGGAAATTCTCGACGCCGTAAAACGCGGCGAGTCGCCTGAAAATATCGACAAATTGATAAAACCAAAAAAAGAAGAATTTAACACTCGTAGGGCATCATATTTGCTTTACAAATGAGTGGTTTAGGGTTATAAAAGTTCCAACGTTCACATTTTCGTAACAACTCGTTTATTTGTAAGGATTTTAGCCGAATTCGCATATTTGTTGTGTTTGGTGCGATAACGAAAATTTGAATAAATCTCCGATAACGTAAATAATCCTTATGGTTATTTTTAGCTTTGCAAATTATTTCGACATGGGATGGAAGAATATGAAAAGGAAAACATTGTGTTCGATCTTAGCGGCATTTGCCCTCACCTTGAGCCTTGCCGGACTTGCTGCTGCACAGGAAATCACGGGCTCGATCGTCGGATCCGTAAAGGATGCTAACGGTGCAGCCGTTGCCGGAGCGACCGTTATTGTGACGGATCCGTCGAAGGACAATCTCGTTGTTCGTACGGTTACTTCGAATGAAGACGGTGGATTTTCAGTACCTGGAATTCCTTCGAGCGTGTACACCGTGACCGTGGAAGCGGCTAACTTCAAAAAAGCGGTCAGTACGAATATTAAGGTCGATGTTGGTGCAAGGCGATCGGTCGACGTTAGGGTCGAAGCCGGACGCATCGACGAAACTGTGACCGTGACGGCTGACGCTTTGGCTGTGGAACTAACAACGCCGACAGCGGGAACGACTATCAGCGGTGATCAAGTTCGAGAGATCTCGATCAATAACCGCAATTGGATCCAACTGCTTACACTTGCCCCCGGTGTTTCGTCCAATTTGTCGGATCAGGTCTACGTCGGTAATTTTAATCCTGAAGGACAGGCCAACACGGTAAATATTTCGGTCAATGGTGCCCGATCCAGTCAAAATACTTTTACAGTTGACGGAGCCGATGTCACGGATCGTGGATCCAATCTGACGATCCAGACCTTCCCAAGTGTCGATTCGATCGGTGAATTTAAGGTCCTTCGGTCCTTATATCCGGCGGAATCGGGCAGAAGCGGTGGAGGCCAGGTCAATGTCGTGACCCGAAGCGGAACCAGTAAGTTTCATGGTTCATTCTTCGAATTCGTCCGAAACGAGAAGTTCAACGCAAACTCATATTTTAATAATCAGAATGCATCTCTTCGTGATGCTTCAGGCAAGGCACAACGGCCTCCATTTCGATACAACAATTATGGGTTCACGATCGGCGGCCCGGTCTACTTCTTAAAATTTGGCGAAAAGGACCCTGGCGAAAGCTATTTTGGTAAATGGCCTAAGACGTACTTTTTCTTTTCAGAAGAGCAGAGAAAGGATAGAAGGTCGATACTTCTAGGCGGGCCTGCGGTCGTCCCTTCAGCCGGAATGAGAAACGGAGTATTTTCGTTTCCGATCTGCCTAAGCGGCACGATCTCCGGCACGACCCGAACATGTAACCAGATACTGCCCGCGGGCACACCGATCGCTTCTGTAGTTCCGATCAGCTCGGTGGCTGCATCGTATGTGGCCAATATTTACAGTAAGATCGCGTTGCCTAACGTCGACCCATATAGGCTGAGACTAAATGTTCCATATCAAGCGGACTTCCGTCAGGAGATATTAAAAATTGACACGTCGTTAACGGATTCTTTGACCGCGTATTATAGATACCAACAGGACAAGATCCCGACGTCGGAAGTAAATTCGATCTTCGGCAGCGGCTCGGGAATTCCCGGAGTCTCGTTGGCCGACGTAAACTCACCCGGAAGGACGCACACGCTCCAGTCGACATATATTGTCAGTCCTAAGTTGATAGTCGAAGGAAGGATAAACTACTCGTATGGAGCGATCCTGCTTAGGAATGCCGGTCTGATCGCACGAAGTAATTCGCCGGTCAACGTTCCGCTGCCTTACGCTACTAGTGACCCTCGCGTTCCGAATATGGCGATCTCCGGTTTGAATACTCTCACGGCATTCGGTGATTACGATAATTTTTCGGACAAAGTTGACCTGGGTGCCAACCTGACCTATATATTCGGTAACCACACAGTCAAGTTTGGTGCATCACACTCGAAATACCGTAAGTATGAGAATCAGCTCGGTGGAACTCCTCAGGGTGCATTTAGCGGGTTCAATAACTCGACCCTCGCAAGCCCCACTCAAGGCACGATCTGCATCAATCCGACAACGAATGTACCAACTACCTGTACGGGTAATCAGAATATCGAACAGAGTTTTGCGAATTTCCTAATGGGAAATAATGTAAGTTTTACCCAAACTAAGCTTGATATTACGGCGGATTTCAGACAGCGTAATTTCGAGGCATATGTTCAGGACGAGTTTAGAGCGACGCGAAACCTCACATTGTATCTCGGTGTTCGTTATTCATTTTTCGGATCGCCCTGGGATAGGAATGGAAGATTGGCAAATTTCGATCCTCTTGCATTCAATATCGCACAGGCCCCGACGGTTCGCGGAAACGGAACTCGAGTGACAGGGACCGGGAATTTTTGTAACGGTATCGTAGTAAACGCCCAGAACTATACTACGGGGCCGGCATCGTACAACTGTACTCCAACTATATCTCCCGATGGACAATATATCGTTAAAGCACCGAAATTCAATTTTGCCCCGCGTATAGGTTTGGCATGGGATCCGTTTGGTAAGGGAACCACGGTTGCGAGAATGGGTTACGGTATTTACCACGAGCAAACGTTAATTGGCTTCTTTGAACAGAATCTAGGTGCAAATCCGCCTTATCAAGAGACGATCACGGTCAACAATACGCGGTTGGATCAGCCGATCCCGGTTGGATCAAATCCTGCAGTTGTTGCCTCCGAGAATTCTCCGAATCTCATACGAGGTGTCGACAGGGACTTCAAGACGCCTTATATGCAGCATTGGTCGCTGGATATTCAACATTCGCTTGATAAGAAGACGTTATTGTCGGTCGGATATTATGGATCAAAAGGTACTAACCTGATCGGCGTTGCGGACATCAACAATCTGCGGCCGGGATATGCACTTACTCAGCAGTGTGCGACCGGTACTTCGACGACTCCGACCGTTGCTTGTCAGGCGGTTAACGCAACGACCCAGTTACCGGTGGTATTTACTTCGTCGGCAGGATCGCTGATATTGGATCAGATCCGGCCTTATCGCGGCTGGCGAAATATCTCGATGATCCAACCACGATATAACTCGAACTACCACAGTTTGCAGATATCGGCCATCAGGCGATTTACCGGTGCATCACAGGTTCAGTTGGCTTATACATGGTCAAAGAACCTTACAGATAACCAAACAGATCGCTCGACGGCTCCTCAGAATGCGTATGATATTGGGCAGGAGTATGGCAGAGCAGCGCTTGACCGTCGGCATATAACCACCGTCAATTACATTTATGAGCTGCCGTGGTATACGAGCCAGAAAGGCATCGTGGGTAAGCTCTTAGGCGGATGGCAGGTTTCCGGTATCGTTACACACCAGACCGGTTTACCGTTCACGGCGACCTACGGGTCTTTTGATCCTGCCGGAATTGGTTTTCTGGGCGCTTCACCTGCCGGAGGCAGAGCGTATGTATTGAGTAACCCCAATGTTGGCGGAGCGCAAACACAGCAGCAGTGGTTCAATACAGCAGCCTTTTTGGGTCTGCCTGCTCCTACGAGCTTCCCGGCCTATCCGGGGACGTCTTCGCGTGGTTTGATCGAAGGCCCGCCGACGTTCAGAGTCGATTTCACATTGACCAAGAACATTCGGTTTACCGAATCAATGCGATTGCAGCTTCGCGGTGAGGCGTTCAATGTGCTAAATCGTACTAATTTCACTACTTTAGGACTCGCTGCCTCTACGCCAACCTCGTTTGGAACGGTGACCGGAACCAGGGATCCAAGAGTGATACAGTTGGGTATCAAGTTCTACTACTAATTGAACTTGATCATCTTGTTTATTTACGCGTTCGTCACCAGACGAACGCGTTTTTTTGTCTTTATTGCAGTATTGTGAAAAAATTTGCTTATGACGACGAAATTGCTACGAAATTGCAGGACTTCCCAAGGTAACGAAATAGGTTCGATCTTTGTCGTCGATGGAACGATCGCGGAGCTTTGGGGCGACGATCCTGCAGGTGAATACGCACAGGTCTTTGATCTGGCGGAAGCTCTTGTTTCGCCGGGGTTTGTGGATGTTCATAATCATGGGGCGGTTGGCGTCGATGTAAATTCGGCGACGGCGGATGATCTGCTGACTGTTGGCGCGTACCTCGCAAAGAATGGCGTGACGGCGTGGATGCCGACGCTGGTGCCTGATTCGGATGAGAATTATCGGCGTGTTATCGACGCTATCGATGAAGTGATGGTGCGGCAGGCGGACCTTGCGATCGCTCAGGTTATCGGTGTGCATTACGAGGGCGTGTACGCCAGTGCGAAGATGTGCGGGGCACTTCGGCCTGAGTTCTTTCGCAGTGGTCGACCTCTGGAAGAGAGAACCACCCCGTCCGCCCAAAGCGGCGGCCACCCCTCCTTGGTAAGGAGGGGAGCTATTGACTTGCCGAAGCTGCGCGAAGGCGTTCACATGACCACTTTGGCTCCGGAGATCGACGGCGGGATCGAGTTGATCGAAACGCTTGTGAGCCAAGGTTGGATCGTTTCGATCGGGCATACGGAGGCGGACGCTGAGACGTTGGATGCCGCATTTGACGCCGGTGCGAGGCACCTGACGCATCTTTTCAACGCAATGACGGGCATACACCACCGAAATATGGGTGTCGCGGGCTGGGGACTCTATAACGAGCAGGTTACCTTCGATATTATTGCGGACGGCGTGCATGTTAGGCCCGAGATGATCAGTGTGGCATGTCACGCGAAATCGCCCAGCAAGGTATCGCTTATTAGCGATTCCATTGCTCCGACCGGTCTCGGTGACGGGGCGTTCGATCTTTGGGGCGAAAAGATCACAGTGAGGAACGGCCGAACGAAGAACGAACGCGGCAGCATTGCGGGTTCTGTTTCCACTATGCACGACGGTGTAGGGATGATGCGGTCACTTGGCTTTTCGGATAGCGATATCGCGAACATGGCCTCGACAAATCCCGCGAGATTGCTCGGCATCGATTCGGATCGCGGTTCGATAGAGATTGGAAAACGAGCTGACCTAGTCGCGCTTGATGCTGACGGAAATATAAAAATGACAATGATCGGCGGCAAGGTCGTTGAATAAAAAAAGGCACCGCTTTCGCGTTGCCTTTCCCCCTTGATGAGCGGACGGTTTAGAATTCAGATCCGCCGTGTTTGCCGCCAAAGCCCTTGTGGTCTTTGCCGCGTCCCTCAAATTTGGTTCGCATCTCTGCGGCCTTTGCCTTCTGTTCGTCCGTCAGGACCGCAAAGACCTGAGCCTTTACGCTTGCCTTCTGAACGATCGTTTTGGCAACGAGATCGCCCTGTTCTTTCGCCAATCCTTCTACCCGAGCCTGATCAAAGGTGCCGTCGGTGCCGAGTGTTTGGATCTTGGCTCGATTGTCCTTCATGGCCTGCATCGTCGGTTCAAATTCAGCTTTGTTGGCTTCCATTATCTCCTTGACCTTGGCCTTTTGCTCGTCGCTAAGGTCGAGGCCGCGAAGGGCCATTCCCATCCTATCTCCGCGGCCATGGCCGAAGCCGTGTCCACCGCCGGTGTTAGCTCGTTTCTGAGCTATTACGAATATCGCTCCGGTTGCCACAACCGCAACTGCTATGATCGCTAATACTATCTTTTTCATTATGAACTCCTATGATGACCTAAGAATATCGGCCTCCAATTTCGGCCGTCATAACGATTAACGAAGCAGTTACGGGGCCGAATGTATGAGAATTGTAGGATTCTGTAAAGAATTGTAAAAGGCACGCGCAAGGCAAGTTTTTGGCGTAGAATCTGATTGTATGAATAAGATCCTGATCATTGATGACGACGAAGAGCTCTGTGAACTTGTGTCAGAATATTTGACCGTCGAGGGCTTTACGATCGAATCTGTCAATGACGGTCAGAGCGGTCTCGATCGGGCACTGTCGGGCGACTATGACATGGTCATCCTCGACGTTATGCTGCCGAAGATGAACGGTTTTGATGTGCTGCGAAATCTGCGTGAGCAATCAAAACTTCCGGTCATCATGCTCACTGCCCGCGGCGACGATATGGAACGCATTGTCGGCCTCGAGATCGGTGCAGATGATTATCTTCCAAAGCCGTTCAATCCGCGTGAACTTGCTGCGAGACTGAGGGCGATATTGCGGCGAAGCGAACCGGTGCTCGACGAATCAGGTGCGGGCGAAAAGCTGGATATTGACGGCATACAAGTTTCCGCAGCATCCCGCATCGCCACTTGCGATGGTGTTGAATTGAATCTTACGTCGGTTGAGTTCGAACTGCTCAGCGAACTGCTCCGCGAAGCCGGCAAGATCATCAAAAAAGATGACCTCAGTGAACGGGTGCTCGAACGTAAGTTATCGCCCTTCGATCGAAGCCTCGATATGCATATCAGCAATCTGCGAAAGAAATTAGGCGTCCGTGCGGACGGCAGCGAGCGAATAAAAACGATCAGATCTGTTGGTTATATTTACACGTTGGTATGAAGTTATTTTTAAAGATCTTTCTTTGGTTCATGGTGGCGATCTCTCTGATGGTCGGCGTCATGTATTTCGTTACGCGGACATTTCAAACAGAGCCGATGGTCAACCGCTGGGAACGATCGACGCGCAATCAGCTGGTAGTCTATGCGGGCACTGTCGAGCAGATCGCCCGCAGTGAAGGCGAGGCGGGCGTTCGTGCCTTTTTGACAAGGCTCCGTGACCTCGAGCCGCCGCGGGAAGTTGACCTTGTGGCTGCGGACGATACGATCTGGTTTGGCCAGAACGAAGATGTAGTAGATTCACTTGACCTGATCGCGCGGACACGTGTGAGCGGTAAGGCCGAGACCGATCTTTCAGCAGATGAGCGTTCGATCGCAGCCGCTCCGGTCAATTTTCCTGACGGACGAAAGTTCGTATTGGTCCTGCAGTGGGAGAGAGCGGGGCCGCAAGGCGGACTTTTCTTCGGTTCGTGGCTGGCAAATCTGCGGCTTATCGGTATCCTGCTGACTGCATTTGTCGTGTGTTCACTGCTTGCGATGTACCTGACATCGCCGATCCGTAAGCTCCGCAATGCCACGAAGCGTCTGGCGGACGGCGAACTCGAAACTCGTGTTGCTGCGGAGTTAGGCCGGCGTCGTGATGAACTTGCGGACCTTGCCCGAGATTTTGACAATATGGCCGAACGGATCGGTTCACTTATCACGTCGCAGCAACGGATGACGCAGGATATCTCGCACGAATTGCGTTCGCCTCTTGCTAGAATGAATGTCGCTCTCGAGATCGCCAAGCAAAAGGCAAATCCCGAATCTGCTCCGATGCTCGAACGCATCGGGACCGAATCGATGCGGCTTAACGAGATGATCTCGCGGATCCTGATGCTCGCCAAACTCGAAAGCGGAAGCGACGATTACGAACACCGACGTTTGGATCTGGCTGAACTCGTTAAAGATGTAGCGGCCGATGCTGATTTTGAGGCGCAGGCCAATGGAAAAGTCGTCGAGGTTTCTGCTGCGGACAAATGCTCGGTGATGGGTAGCGAAAACCTGCTTCGCAGTGCTATCGAGAATGTGTTGCGGAACGCGGTTCGCTACACTGCGGACCGGACGGTTGTTGATGTTTCGCTTTCATCGAACAACGGACATGCTGTACTTAAGGTCTCGGATCATGGCGGTGGCGTACCGCAGGACGAACTTGCGAATCTGTTCCGACCGTTCTATCGCGTCGGTGAAGATCGTACTCGTCGGACAGGCGGCATCGGGCTCGGCCTTGCGATCGCCGAACGTGCTGTCAAAGCACATAAAGGCAAGATCGCCGCGTCGAACGTCAATGGCGGCCTACAGGTCGAGATAAGGCTCGACACAGTCTAATTGCTTTGCCGCGGCACCGCAGCCAACAGAATATTTGCCGCAGACCTGCTTCATTTGCGTAGATCTGCGGCAAAAGTCTTTTACATCTTATGACGCTGATCTTCTTGCAGCGACAAATGACCTCACGGCCAGCACCACGAATATCAAACAAATTATCGCCATGGCTATCTGCGATATCGCAGCGGCACTCAGCGTGAATTCGCTAATTTTCGACATTATTCTGCCAAATGGCAGAATGAAGCCGAGAAGAGCGACGACGACCGCGGCGTGCATCAGGTGCTTTCGCATCGATTCGTTCGAGGCAAGGTGGCCAAGCACCATTATGACAATGCCAAACGCCGCCGGAATGAGGGCCGTGAGGCTCGCATTGCCGTTATAAAACCCGTAACCATAGCCCACCGCTCCGACGAGGATGAGCAACCTTCCAAACCAAATTGCAGTTGATGGCATAATTTCCTATTTCTTTTGAATCGGCAGAATAATCGCCGACGGTGTCTTTCCGCCGTAAAAGATGCGCTGTGTCGCCTTTCGAAACGCGCTTGCGGTCGCCTGTTTCGGGTTCGCCAGGAATTGCTGCGGGTTGCGGGCGACGAGCGGAAACCACGTGCTTTGTATCTGGATCATGACACGATGACCCTTTTTGAACGTATGGGCGACGCCTGGCATAGTAAAGAACAGCTTCGTGGGGGCATTCGGTGTAAGCGGTTGGGGCTTTTCGAATCCATTCCGGAACCTGGCCGGCATCGGCTCGCCGCGCAATAACATTTGGTAGCCGCCTGGTTGAAAAACCGTCCACGCAGAGTTTTGCGGGGGACGCTGGCCGTCGGGATAGCGATGATCGTCAGGGAAAACATCCACGAGCTTGACGACAAAGTCCGCATCCGTGCCGGTCGATGCGACAAACAGCGACGGCTTGATGTCGCCGGTGACCGTGATGTCCTCGGAGAGCACTTCGCTTTGATAGACAAGCACGTCCGGCCTCGTACTCGCGAATCTCTGATCCTCCGTCATGAAGTCTCGTGGGTAATTGCGTGTGATCTTTTGCGTGTAAGGAACCGGATTGGCCGGATCGGAGAGGTATTCGTCGCGGCCGGCGGCTTTTGGCGGGACAAACGAGAGGCCGCCGTTCGCCGTCAGATAGATCGCGGTGTTGGTCGAGGTCTTCGGCTCGTAATTCTCCAGCCCGAGCCACTCGTGCGAGCCCGTATCGTATAAATTTACCTCTTTAATTGCCGAAATATCGCCTTTATCCTTAAGAAAATGATCGAAAAAGGGCAATTCCATCTTCTCGCGGTAATACTCGCCCGTCTTACTGCCAAAATACGCAGTTCCTAGCCAGTCGCCGTCGTTCCGGCTCCAGCCGCCGTGATCCCAAGGGCCGACGACAAGAACATTATAAATGCCGGGATTTTGTTTCTCGATGTGTTGATACGTGCGAAGGGCACCGTAAAGGTCCTCGTTGTCGTACCAGCCGCCGACTGTCATGGTCGAGCAAGTAATGTTTTTTAGCTTCGGCAGTATATTGCGGTCCTTCCAGAACTGGTCGTAGTTCGGGTGGGCCATCATTTCGTCCCAAAATTTGATTCGGGTACCGAGGGCGGTTTGATAATAGTCGGAGATCTCCTTAAGGCCGCCGAGCTGCAGATAAAAGTCGTAGCCGTCCTGCGTATTGCGGCCCTTCCAAGGCTTCATATAGCCGCCGGACGAGGTCGGCTCGGGCCTGTCTTGTCCGAAACCCTGAAAAAAAGAGAAATTCTGAGCAAGGAAGACTGCGCCGTTGTGGTGCATGTCGTCGCCGTTGTACCAATCACTGACCGGAGCCTGCGGAGAGCACGCCTTTAGTGCAGGGTGCGAATCGATCGAGCCCGCAGATGCATAAAAGCCGGGATAAGAAATACCGTAAATGCCGACCTTGCCGTTATTGTTCGGAATGTTCTTGATCAGCCAATCTATAGTGTCGTAAGTGTCAGTAGACTCGTCTATTTTGGACTTATCGGTGTTGGCAATATCGGGACGGACGTCCTCGAACTTGCCTTCGCTCATCCAACGGCCGCGCACGTCCTGATAAACAAAGATATAACCTTCCTTTGCAAACAGAGCGTCGGGCCCGAGCGAGCCTTTGAACTGGTCCTTGCCGTCCTTATCCTTGCCATAGGGAGAAACCGTGTACGGCGTACGGTTCAACAGTATCGGATATTTCTCTCGCTTCTTCTCCGGCGTGTAGATCGAGGTGAAAAGCCTCACACCATCACGCATCGTGATATAGAGCTCCTGCTTATCGTAATTTTCGCGAATGTATTTGGCGAGTTCCTGCTGCTGAGCGGTTGCAGCGGGCGGCTGTGCGATAGCGGTGAAGGTAAATAGGAGAACAACGACGAAAAAAGACGGCCTTCTTCATAACTTCTGTCCCTCTGAGCGATGATCTGCGAACAACTTGATTCTCGCTCATAGGCTGACAAAAGGGAAGCCGAGGCGGATCATGTTCCCGGCATACCCGATGCTCATTGACGCATATCGGCGATCATATCGGCTATCACCTTTTTTAGGTGGGCGGTGACTGCGGTGTAGGCATCGTCGTCATGGCCGTTACCGCCGGCAACGTCTTTGGCGTAAAACGGCTTGCCGACCATCATCTTGACCTTGGCGGGGCGGATACGCCACGAATTTCGCGGCCAAACCTTGTATAGGCCGTCGATCGCGATCGGAACGATCGGCACATCGAGCTCGGCGGCTAGTATCGCGGCTCCTTTTTTGAAGCCGTGGAGTTCGCCGTCGAATGCGCGTTCGCCCTCGGGATAGATGTTGAGAACCTTGCCCGCTTTGAGGCCGATCGCACCGGCTTTCATGGCCCTCATTAGCTCGGTATCGGGGTTGACAGGCACTACATTGAGCAGCTTAGCGATGTAGCGCGTCAGGCCGTTGTTAAAAAATTCACTCGCCCCGACATGAAAGATGTTCTTGAAGAGTCGAAAGGGATAATTTGAGCAAATTACGAATGGATCAAGGAAACTCTGGTGGTTGGGGCAGATGATGAAAGATGAATTATGAATATCGAATGATGAATTCTTATCTTTGCTCGCTTCGATTTTCATTGTGCGATCGAGATTTTCTTTACCCGAGACTTCGAGTCGGAGGAATATCTTGAAGATAAGCCAGAAGACCTTATAAATTGTGAACGCAAAGGCCCCAAATAACGGGCGATCCTTAAGAACTCCGCGGACCTCAGGGAAATCGTCGTCGGCTTCGCGGACGATCTTGCCCCAGTTTAGATCGACGGATGCGATCTCGGCGGTTTCGCCGCCGTGTTTGTTGACTAGTTCGATAACATTTGCGACGGTTAGTGCGGTCGCGGCTTCGTCGCCGTCGAATTCGGTCGAGAATGCCTGTTCAAGCGCCGCGAACGTCTCGGCACGGGCTAAGCTGTCTAGGCCAAGATCAAGTTCGAGGCTCATCGACGGATGAATAACGTCGCCGTCCTTCGCATTTTGGCGGATCGCGACTATAACGGCCTTTGCCGTGGGCGTTTGGAGCATAAGTTCGTCGCCGCTGCTTAGTTCCCACGTCTTGGTTTCCTTTGCCTCGGTCGTAACTTCGCCGCTCTCGACTTCCTGCTTGAGCTGAAACCGTTTAATTTTCCGCGTCGCGGTCCGCGGCAGTATCTCCTGCCGAATAATGTAGTCGCGAACGCGCCAATATTCGGGCAGCTCGCGGCCAAGGCTGTCGAGCGCGTGGCGGATCGCTTCTTTCGAATTCGCGATCTTTGCCTGCTTCAGATACTCGAAGTCAGGAACGACGACGGCGGCCAACTTTTCGGCACCGCTGCGGCCTTCGGACTCGTCCTCGATGCCAATAATTGCAAGCTCGGCGACCATGGGGCATTTGAGATAGTGAACCTCTAGGTCTTCGGGATGAACATTCTTGCCGCTCGGCAAGACGATAACATCTTTGCCTCGACCAACGATGTAAAGATGCCCGTCAACGAGCTTTCCTAGATCGCCCGAGCGGAAAAAGCCATCCTCGGTAAACGCCTCGGCGTTCGCCGTCGGATTGTTGTAATAACCTTTGAAGACCATCGGGCCTTTTATAAAGACCTCGCCGACGCCTTCGTTGTCGGGCTCATTGATCTTGATCTCAATGCCGTTCATCGCCTTTCCGACGCTTCCAATACGATTGTCGTCCTCGTAGGTCGCCGTTGCAGCACCACTGGTTTCGGTCAGCCCATATCCTTGCAGGATCGTAAAACCGAGCTTATGGAAATCTAATGCTACGTCCGCATCAAAGCGCGAGCCCGCAGAGATCGCAACACGGAGTTTTCCGCCAAACCCCTCGTGCACCGCGCCGAACAATTTGGGTCCGAGGTTAACGCCGAGCGTGTTTCGGAGCACGCCATTTGTAGCGAGCATCACCTTAACAGCCTCTGCAGCACGCCCGACTTAGCTTTCACTCCATCAAAGATCTTCTTGTGGAACAGATACCAAAGTCGCGGCACGGTCGTAAGGATCGTCGGCTTGAATTCCTTCATCGCCTTTGAAAGTTCGTCAGGCGTGAGTTCCTTGAGATAGCCGACCTCGCAGCCATACTTGGTCGCGATCCACATGTTTACGATCTGCAGGTATGCATGGAAGAGCGGCAAAAGACTCAGGATCTTTTCTTTGTCGGATAGTTTGAGCACGAGATTGACGCCTTCGAGCTCGGCAATAATATTGCCGTGCGTCAGCGGAACGCCCTTCGGCGTGCCCGTCGTGCCGCTCGTGTACATCAATACGGCCATGTCTTCGCCCCGTGCGGGCGGTGTTTCAGCGGCAAATTCGGCGGGGAACTGGGTCGCGGCCCAGTCTTCGAAATGCTCGAAGCCCGCTGTGTCTTCGTCGAGGTTCCAAACGACCTTTGGAATGGTACGGCCGAGTTTTTCTTCTACTTTCGCGAAGTGTTTGGTCTGGTCAGGGGAAAGAAACGCGACCTTTGCCTCGGAATTTACAAGGAAATTAGTGATCGTCTCGAGCTCGCCGTGAGGATCGAGCGGGACAATGACCGCGCCGATCATCAGCGTGCCAAGGTAGGCGATCGCCCATTTGGGATGATTCTCGCCGATCAATGCGACGCGGTCGCCAAACTGAACGCCCTCCTGGCGCAGACGGTACGAGACGCTGCGGATGCGTTCGTGCATCTCGGCCCAGGTGTAGGTGGCTTCGTCGCTGCCGACAATGCGCATCGCCGTGGCATTGGGACGCGACTCAAACGATTCAATTAACTGCTCGCAGAATGATTTAGACATAATTATCGAGGCGGTTCGATAATCTTATTCCCCAACCAACCTAAGCGCAAGGTCACGGACCAGTGTTCGGATCTAGGAAACCTTGATCTCGTTCTATGTTTTGCGGTTCCCGGTATTAGGCACGCGTACGCGGATCGCATTCGGAACGATCTCGTAGGTTGCCGGTAGTCGGCCCGGAAGCTCGCCGTCCGTTTCAATGCGGACATCGAGTGACGGATCGACTGCTGAGATCTCGATCCTTTTTGCGGTCGAGCCGTTGACTTCCTGAAGGCCATGATGCGTGCCGCGGTAGAGTGTGTGGGCGTTTAGGATTATCTTCAGAGCTCCGATATCGCCGATATTTACTACGTCGAGGAGGCCGTCGTTAAGGCTGGCATCAGGTGCGATCAACATTCCGCCGCCGAAGTAGCGTGAATTTGCGACGCAGAATGCGATAGTTTGCAGTTTCGACGCAGGGCCGTCGTCAAATCTGACGTTGAGCATCACCGGATCGAGGTCGAGCACTTGCTGCAGCGTTGAAACCGCGAAATTTGCACGCCCGCGAAGCGATTCGACCGGCAGCCAATCAAAAACTTTTTGCGACTTCACACGTTCGATGATGTTTGCGGCGAGGCCGGCGGAAGATACGTTAAGGAAATAGCGGCTAGACGTCTTTCCCTGATGATCGATAAAGGTCACGCGTCCAGCATCTATATGCCGCGTGATGCCGTCTCGTAATGCCGCGGCGGCCTCGCGGTTGCCGAGCGGCAACCCCAGCGTCCGGCGGAAGTCTCCGCCCGTTCCCGATGGCAGAACGCCGAGCTCAACATCGACCCCCGAACGCAATATGCCATTTGCTACCTCATTGATCGTCCCGTCGCCGCCGCAGGCAATGATGAATTGGCGGCCGCTGTTAGCCGCTCTTTCAGCGAGTTCGATTCCGTCGCCCGGTCCCTTTGTGAACGCAACACTGAACGGCCCGAAATGCGCCCGAAGGTCGCTGGCGGTCGCAGACCATTTGTCACGGGTCGAGCCGGATGCCGATTTTGGATTGACGATCACCAAAGGCAGCGAAGTGTCGCCGGTCTGATTTTTTACGGTTATTTTGGCCAAAGTGAATTTATCCGCAATGATTTGTGTATCGTTTTTTCTGGCCTTAGTCAAAGCGAAAAAGAAAAGCGGCTACAAAGCCGCCATTCTTTTTCGATGATATTCGCTCCGATATCAATATCCGGCAGCCTGGACAAACACGTTGTTCAGCATATTTTGCCTGTTCCGGCTGATCGTTACTGTTTTGGGAGCGGATGCCATAAAGGCTTCGATATCGGCTATAGAGCGAGGAATGGCCTTTGACATCCATTCGGTGCCGGTCTCGGTCACGAGCATGTCATCCTCGATCCGAACGCCGATGTTCTTGTATTTTTCAAATACCGGGCGGACTTTGGTCTTGAAGGCTTGCCATTCGGGCGTGTCCGGCAGATTATCCAAGGCATCTTCGCGGATGTAGATGCCAGGTTCGTTCGTATAAACCATTCCGGGCCTGAACTTTGCACTGTATTCGCCTACGTCGTGAACGTTCATACCGAGCCAATGCCCAAGGCCGTGAATGTTCCATATGCCCGATTGTTTCGGGTCTGTGATCAGTCCGAGCCGCATCAGGCCTGCCTTGATAACCTCACGGGCGGCATTTTGTGCATCGCCATACGTTGCTCCCGGCTTGGTCACCCTCGCTGCTGCCTCTTGGGCGTCATAAACGATCTGATAGATCTCTGCCTGTTCCTTAGTAAATTTGCCGTTCACCGGAAAGGTTCGGGTCACATCAGCGGTGTAATGTTCATACTCCGCTCCGACATCCATAAGCAGAAGTTCGCCTTTCTTGAGCGGGCTTTGTGATTCGACATAATGCAGTGTCGTTGCATTCGGGCCGCAGCCGACGATCGACGGATAGCCCCAGAAATCGGCGTTTCTGCGGCGAAATGTATATTCGACCTCGGCGTGAAGTTCATATTCCCAATCGAGCCTCCCGACAGTCGCCATCGAACGCATATGTGCCTCGCTCGAGATGTCGATCGCGTGTTGGAGCAGCTTTAATTCGTACGGCGATTTTACGTGACGAAGTTCCCCGAAGATCGGCTGGGCGTTTTCCACCTTATAACCGCTGATTCCTTTTGAAAACTCATGTTCGACCCGAAACTCACGCATTCCGTCGCGATCCCGATCGCCATTAGGCAAGAGCAGATAGACGGATTCCGCTGTTGGAATGGACGCGGAACCATCCTTCGAAGAAAACGCTTTCTTGTCCTTTACAGACTGAAGGAATGTATCACGCTCGACCGAATCTACCATTGTTTTGAGCCCCGAAACTGCCATCGCCTGTTCGCGAGAATACATTTTGCCTTCCCACGCTTCCCGGAATGCGTTGCGTTTTGGGAGGAACAATGTTTCGGTTACGGTTCCGCCATCCTTTGTCATCACAAACGTTGCACCGTCTTGTTTTAACGCGGTGAGGTAGTAGAGATTGTTCTCCTGGCGATAAACATAATCGACGTCATTGGTGTAGAGCCTCGGCTCGGCGCTGAACAGGATAAGCATGCTCTTGTCGGCCATTTTTGCGGCGACGGCGGCCCGGCGTTTTGCAAGTTCCGTGTGCCGCTCGGCGTCAGTGAATTTCGGTGCCGGCGGCGTCACACGGATCGATGTCGGCCCCGGAACCGCTAATACGGGAATGGCCGTAAATACCAGTATGCTCAAACTTAGCCCAGCTAAAAATCTCTTCATTTTATTACCTCAATTGTTAGATCTTTTGTTGTCGTGTTGCCGAAATAATCAGCTGCGGCGACCCGCAAAATATATGTTCCGATCTCCAGCTGAGACGGATCCAAAAAGCCCTCGCAATAGTTGTCAGCCTCGACCGAATTCGTCGCGATATAATTGAATATCGTCTCGCCGGTCGCTCCCGAGTGGCTGCCGTTGGCATAGACGAATTTTACTGCTTCGTTCGGCGGCGTCCGGTCAAATTTAATGCCCGCGTCCGATCCGGTCGAAATCGGAGCATCGCCCCGAAATAACTGGTACCAAACGCGATAGAGACCCAAACGCCGCCGCTCGTTGTTGCCGTCAACCTGATCGAATGTTTTGACCACTATTCGAATCCGGTCACGAAGCGTAATACGCGAATTTGCCGAAGGGGTTTCGATTTCTCGCCAGTTCGCATCGAAAAGGGTCACTTTTTCGATCACCGGCGGCCTCGAGTCGGAGATGCCCGGCAGGACAAGGGCATCGAGAGCATTCATCTCGGATCCGCTGCGGCCTGCGATGAGATGGACGTGATTCATCGGATTGAGTGTGCCGATCGGATCTCCGGCGTCGAACCTAGTGCCCCGGGCAACTCTTACATTCACCAACTTTCCTGCGGTGTCGCGCTGAAATTGGAATCGCGGATCGTTGAATAAGTTGCCGCCCGAATCGCGGCCGAGGCGAATATGGATATATCCCATGGTCGGCAGTCGGATCAGTTCTCGAAGTGTGTTGAAGTTCTCAGCGGCTATCGGTTTCAGCACTTTTTCGGTACGGACAAATCTCGCTGTCTCGCCGTATGAACCAGCAATATCAAGCCCGTTGTGGAACCATACCTGATCGCTAACGGTCGTTACTTCGCCGCGCACCTCGCCGAGTGTTCCGGCAATATCGCGTTTAGCCACAGGCGGGTCATAGGGCCAGCGGGCGGGTTGAGCTGTGCGAAATTCTTCAGGTTTGTCGCGTCTTGCCGTAATTTCGTCTGGTGTGATCTCGCTGCCCTTGTCGGCGGAAATTCGGCGGACGAGCCGATTTTCGCTGTCGGCGACGATCAGATCGCCTTTATTATCAATGGCAATTCCGCTGGGCGGTTGAATCTAGAGATCGCCAAACTGCCGTCGCGAATGCCCCGGCCGGCATTGTTCAGGGTGGTGACGATCGGCAAAACGCCGCCGATCTTTCGAATGGCATTGCCGTCGGTGACGTAGATCGTGCCGTCCGGATCGACCGCGATGCCCGTTGGCTGGACAAATGACGCTGATAAAAGCTGGCCGTTCACCAGGTCGTTGGTTCCATTTCCGGCGAGCGTCCAGACGCTGCCGTCGGGCTCGACCACGCGGATGCGGTTGTTGCCGGTATCGGCGACGAGCAGCTTGTCTTGCCAGATGGCAATGCCGGCCGGCGTGTCGAATTTGGCAGGGGTGCCATCGGCGAAACCGGCTGTCGAGCCGGCAATCGTGGTGGTCCTGCCGTTTTCGATTACGCGGATGCGGTCGTTGTATGTGTCGGCAACAAAGATCTTGTCGCCGGAAACAGCGATCCCTATCGGGCCGTTGAACAGTGCGGTCGAGGCATCTCCGTCGGTATTTCCTGACCTGCCTCGACGCCGGCCACGAGGAGATGGAGCCGGTTTTATCTACCTTTATGGTGTTGCGTACCGGAATCGGCGACAATCAGATCGCCGTTCTTGTCGAAGGCGATCGACGATGGCGTGTCGAGCCCGAGGCGAAAACCGTGCCGTTCTCCGCCTGCGGCGATCTGCCAGATAGAGCCTTTTTCGCCGTCCGAGACGTAGGTGACGCCGTCCTTACGGCGATGCCGAAACGGCTCGCCAATTGAATTATCGATGCCGGCGATGGTCGAGACGAATTTGAGGTTCGGGCGGTCGAGCGAGAGATACGAACAGCCGTAAGCAAGGGCCGAAACGCATACCGCAAATGCGGTTAAAATCTTATGTTTACGGTTGAGAAAATGTAGTGGCATTTGGGCTGGATATTCGTTGCTTTTCGGCATCTTATGCTGATACTATAGCGACACTCGTTCACGCATATCAAAACAAGGAGTTTAATATTATGTTTTCATTACAAGACCTATTAGGACAAGAACAGGGAACACAGGCGGTCGAACAGATCAGCTCGAATGTCGGTGCCGAGCCTTCGCTGGTCAATTCAGCGATCCAGATGGCATTGCCGGCGCTTATCAGCGGCCTTGCCAATAACGCGGCGACGCCCGAAGGAGCGGAGAGCCTGAATACGGCACTTGACAACGATCATGCCGGCGGCGGCGTGCTTGATAATCTGGGCGGTTTGGCAGGGATGATATTCGGCGGGCAGCAGGAAGCGGCTCCCCCGCCTCGTCAGGCAGATGCGGGCGGCATTTTGGGGCATATTCTGGGTACGAATCAAGGTGCGGTAGCCGAACAGGTGAGCAATCAAACGGGCCTCGGGATGGGCCAGGTCGCGCAGATACTGATGTTCCTCGCACCGATCGTGATGGGCTATCTCGGCAAGCAGAAACAGCAGCAGGGCGTCGGAGCGGACGGCCTCGGCGGCTTGCTCGGCGGTCTACTCGGCGGCGGCCAGGCTCAAGCGGCGACTCCTCAGTCGTCGGGCAACGCGATGATCGACATGGCGTCGAACATGCTCGACAGCGACCGCGACGGCTCGGCCCTCGACGACATCGCTTCGATGGCGTTCAAGTATATGACTAACAAATAACCAGTGGTCGGTGGTCAGTGGTTGGTTGTCAGTAGGAAATAGAGCGACAGACGAAAATGCGAGTTTGAACGAGTGTGCCGGGGTGAATTTTCATCACCTTAGCACGCTCGTTCGCACTCGCGTTTCTGCTATTAGAGGAATGACCAATCGTGTATTTTTTACCTCACATTTGAAATTGTGGTACGTACCACAAATAATTCAACAAAATTAAAGAAAATGCCGTGAAATGGCGTTCTGCGACAGATTAAATGGGGCTCAGCGACAGTGTTTTAGGGGCCTTGCGACAGCAAAAAGCGGGGTTAGCGACAATAAAAAACAGCCTAGCGACAATCAAGAAACGTGTCTTAGATACTGTCGCCGGCCGCCGTGCCGGTCAGGTTCCGAAAAAAGCCCATCGCTTTCCAACATTCCCATTCAAAAACGCGAAATACAACACTCCATCAACACCCCAATTGGCACCCATCGATCCCATCCTCCCATTCCGGCTGCCTCCGTCCGGCACGAACGACGACCCCGGCCGGGGTCGTACAGATATCTCTATTGCCACTTCTATAGACCTTCGATCCCGCCGGGATCGTGATCGGATCGTCAAGCTGGACTTATCTGAAACAAACCGCGACAGCGAGGCGTATGAGAGGGAAATCATACCGGTGCTCTCGGACGCCAAAAAATACTGATCGAATAAGGAACTTATGATAATTAGACATTCTTTACGCCGCTTGTTTGCGGGAGCGTTCATTTCGTCGTTGATGTTTTCGAGTTTGGCTCAGGCGGCGCCGATGGCGGATCTGGTCAAGCTGTTTCAGCAGAGCCAGGAAGTCAAAAAACTGCCCCAGGTCAACTGGATACGCAGCCGGCAGATCGACATCAAGCATATCGCGATCGATCTGAGGTTCGATTGGGACAAGGAGCAGGCGATCGGCAGTTCGACGCTGACGCTGTCGCCTTTTTACGACACGAGCGAGGTCAAACTCGACGCGGCGATGATGACCATCGACGGCGTCACGCTGGTCGGCGGCGGGGCTCTGAAATTTCAGTATGAGGCGAAAAAGGACAACGACAACCTCGTGATCGATCTCGGCCGGACCGCAATAGCCGGCGAGACTGTCACCGTAAAGGTCGATTACAAAACGAATTACGTCAATAAGGTCGATGATACCGAGACCTCGATCGGCAGCTTTGGACGCGGTTTGAGGTTTATCAAACCGACCGCTGACAATCCGAACAAACCGAGGCAGATATGGTCGCAGGGCGAGACGGAATTTAACCGCTACTGGTTTCCGTCGTATGACACGCCGAACGATTTTCGCACGACCGAGATGCGTGCAACGGTCGCGAAGCCTTTCTTCGTGGTCGGCAACGGCAAACTCGTCGAAACCAAGGAAAACAGCGACGGCACACGCACTTTTCACTGGAAGATGGATCAGCCATACACCAATTATCTGACCTCGATCGTCGTCTCGGAAACGACGCCCGTCGTGCAGGACTTTGAGGGTGTTCCGGTTTATAACTACGGCTATACGAACGAGACCAAAGAGGTCGCTGCAACGGTAAAGAATCTGCCGGCGACGATGAAATTCTTTTCGGAACTAACGGGCGTTAAGTATCCTTATCCTAAATATTCACAGGCATTTGTCGAGGAATTTGGCGGCGGAATGGAGAATATTTCGGCGACTACGCAGATCGCAGAAATGATCCACGACGAACGCGAACTGCTCGATACCGACAGCGAACCGCTGCAGTCGCACGAACTGGCTCACCAGTGGTTTGGCGATTATGTGACGTGCCGCGATTGGGGCCAGATATGGCTCAATGAGTCGTTCGCGAGCTATCTGCAGGCGATGTGGACGGAGAAGCTGAAAGGGCATGACGAATTTCTCTACGCAGACATCCGTGACAAGCAAAATGCGACGCTCGACACATGGGCACAGGGCATTCGCCGGCCGATCGTGACGAAATATTACGCTAACAAGGACGCGATGTTCGACACATACGCGTATCCGGGCGGTGCCTCGGTGTTGCACATGCTGCGCAAACATTTGGGCGACAAGATGTTCTCTAAATCGCTCAATCATTACCTGACGAGCAACGCACATCAGCCGGTTTCGACCGAAGATCTCCGGATCGCGATCGAAGAAACGACCGGGCAATCGATGGACTGGTTCTTTGACCAGTGGCTGTATCGAATGGGCCATCCGGTTTTCGAAGTGACGCAATCGTACGACGAAGCTGCGAAAAAGCTGACGCTCAACGTCAAACAAACGCAAAAGCTCGATCTGAACAACGAATATCCTCAAACGGCCTATTTCCAGAGCTATGTTGACGTCGCGATCGACAACAAAGTGACACGAGTTTGGATGGAGCCGAAGGCAGAGAACGTGTTCAAGTTTGACGCAGCAACGAAGCCGAAACTCGTAAATTTCGACTACGAAGGCACGCTGCTGAAGGAGATGACGTTTGAGAAATCGACCGACGACCTGCTCTATCAGATGGCGAACGACAAAGATCCGTTGGGACGCCGCTGGGCGATGAATGAGCTTGAGAAAAAGGCGGCAAATGCGGCTGACAAGGCCCGGATCGTGGACGCATTGATCACGTCGGCCGAGAAAGATCCGTTTTGGCGCATCAACCGTGCCGCATTGTCGGTGATCGCTAATATCTATTCGCCCGATCCGCCTCCGGGACAGGACCGTCCGGCGGTGAAATTGGATGCAAATGTCGAAGCGGCCGTTATTCGTTTGACCAAACACGCACGGTCGTCGGTTCGCGGCGATGCTCTCGAATTGCTCGGCGAAACGCAGGACAAGAAACACTCGGATCTGCTGCTCGCCGGCCTGAACGACCGCAGCTACGAGGTGATCGATCAATCGGCTCTCGCCATCGCTCGCGCCAAAGACCCGCGTGCTTTCGACGCATTGTCGAAATTAACGACGACGGCGTCGTGGAAAGGCCGCATACAAAGTGCGGGTCTGAGTGGACTCGGCGAACTCGGTGACAAGCGTGCGTTCGACATCGGATTCAAGGCAGCGACGGACAAGACGCTGCCGACAAATGCACGCGCGGCACTCGTTATCGTCGGAGCGACAGGCAAAGGCGATCCGCGTGCGTATCCGCTGATCTTTGAAAAATTCAAATCGTCGTTCGACACTTCGAATATTCCCGGCATCATCAGCGGGATCCAAGCGATCGTCAAGCTCGCCGATCCGCGAGGGCAGGAAGCATTCGATCTGCTCAAGGTCAAATTCAAGGACAATCCGGGAGCGATGCAGTTCGTTAACGGGCAGGAGGCCGAATTCAAAGCGGCGTTGAAGCCATAAGAATCGGCCACCGATCAAAACGGATAAAAATGGATGACGCGGATAGGAATTAGATCCTATCCGCGTTATCCGTTTGATCGGTGGCCAATTGGTTTACTGTTCGCAGACTCGATAGGCTGCGTTATAGTTCGGGCTTTGCGGGAAGGTCGCGATGCCCTCGAAGCAGCTGCCGCTGGTCGCGAAGCCGTTGAAGATCACCTCAGTACCCATTCCGCCGTCGATCGTGAAATGGAGCGTTTTATTCGCGGGGAGGCCATTCTGATCCCAAAGACCCGTGTAGGTTGGAGCCTGTTGGATCGAGATCGTGCCGCCGAGATTGAGGTCCATGTCAAAGCTCTGCTGTGAGCTGGGATACAGTTCGCACTCGTAGAATGAGGTCAGGTTGGTGCCCGAACAGCTCGTGACGAGATAGTTTCCTGACGAAATGACATTATCAGGATAACGAACAGCCGGTGTGAACGACCGCGTGTTATTAGCAGCGTTTGCTTCGTTCGTGCTCGTCGTGGTCGCCGTCGACTTTAGTGTTGGAGCAGTGGTCGCGACCTGAAATTCGAATGTGAATGACACCTGACGGATCTGATTGTTATTCATGTTGCCAAAATTGCAGACGATCTTGTTGCTGACGACCGAACAGGTGCCTTGAGGCGTCTGAACGCCTGTCAGTTTGCCGAGAATGTGGCGGTTCGGGCTGGTGTTGGTCAGCGGGAACTCGACCGTTAATGTGACGTTGTTGGCCGTTCGGTTTCCGACGTTCTTGACTCGGGTCGTGTAGGTATATGGCGATTCGACGAGCGGCGTTGCGTTGCCCTGCCACGTCATAACTTCGAGGTTAGGTGCCTGTGCGGCGGCTGCGTTTGCGGCGCCGAATACGGTGACTATGGTTAAAAGTGAAAGAGCAGCAAAGCTCTTGAGTGAAAAGTTCTTCATTTTGATTCTCCTAAGTTTATTTGTACAAGCTCACGCGTGTGCTTGACGTATGAACGCAGGTTTGCGGATGGCCTTGCACGCTTTCTCGACATTTTGTTCAAAGTTAGTTACACTAAGCAGGATTTGTGGTGAGTTATTGCAACTTGCGGCCACGTAAAATAAACCGCTAAACAGCAAGAGTGTCAGCAATGATCGGTCGAAACTCTGTGCTTGTTTGGCACGGGGTTTTTCAATTTTATGGCAGAATTTCTCGATCTATTAAAAGAAAAGATCATCATCTTTGATGGTGCAATGGGCAGCAATCTGCAGTCGCTCGATCTGACGATCGACGATTGGGGCGGGCCGGATTTTGAGAATTGTTCCGAAAATCTGCTTTATACGCGACCGGACGCGATCGAAACGGTGCACCGCAGCTTTTTAGAGGCGGGCTGTGATGTGATCGAGACGAACAGTTTCGGCGGGAGCGAGGTCGTCTTGACGGAATTCGGAATTGCCGATAAGACCTACGACGTAAATCTCAAGGCCGCGCAGCTAGCAAAACGGCTTGCAAATGATTTTTCGACATACGACAAGCCGCGTTTTGTAGCCGGTTCCATCGGACCGGGAACTAAGCTGCCGACGCTCGGACATATTACTTACAACGATCTGAAGGACGCCTATCGCGAGCAGGTTCGCGGGCTGATCGACGGCGGAGCTGACCTGATGATGGTTGAGACCTGTCAGGACCTGCTGCAGACAAAGGCTGCTCTGGCGGCGATATTTGAATTCTTCGAGGCACAAAAGATAAAACTGCCGGTGATCGCTTCCGTGACGATAGAGGTCTTTGGGACCATGCTCAACGGTACGGAGATCGGTGCGGCTTTGACGGCGCTTGAGCCGTTCCCGATCGACGTGATCGGTATGAACTGCGGCACCGGGCCGAAACACATGGCCGATAGCTTTCGGTATTTGTGCGAAAATTCGCCGATACCGGTCTCAGTTCTTCCGAACGCCGGTTTGCCTGAGGTCAAGGACGGCAAGCAGCACTATGACGAGACGCCCGAGAGCTTTGCAGCACAGGTCGAGCATTTTGCGAATGATTTTGGTGCGAATATCGTCGGCGGCTGCTGCGGCACATCGCCCGAACATTTGCGGCAGGTCGTCGAGCGTCTGAGCGGAATTTCACCGAAACTGAGAGATGCGAAACTGATACCTTCAGCTTCGTCGATCTATTTTCAGCAGCCATACACACAGGACGCTTCGTTCTTGATCGTTGGCGAGCGTGTAAACGCCTCAGGTTCTAAGAAGATGCGTGATCTGCTTGACGCTGAGGATTGGGACGGGCTTGTAAGTTTGGCGAAATCGCAGGAGAAAGAAGGTGCGCACATTCTCGATGTCAACGTCGATTTCGTCGGGCGTGACGGCGTTGCGGATATGCACGAACTGGCTGCGCGGTTGGCGACGGCGGTGAAAATTCCGCTCATGTTCGACTCGACCGAGTGGGAAAAAATGGAGGCGGGCCTGGAACACGCCGGCGGCAAATCTCTATTGAATTCAACAAATTACGAGGATGGCGAAGAGCGTTTTCTGAAAGTTCTCGACCTTGCAAAACGGTTTGGGGCGGGCGTTGTTATCGGTCTGATCGACGAGGACGGAATGGCTCGTTCGTTCGACGACAAGGTCAAGATCGCACGCCGTGCATATAAACAGGCGGTCGAATTCGGCATCGAATCGCACGATATTTTCTTTGACCCGCTCGCCCTGCCGATATCGACCGGGATCGAGGAAGACCGCAAGAATGCTGTCGAGACGATAAACGCGATAAAGCAAATTCACGAGGAAATGCCGGACGCGAATATTATTCTCGGCGTTTCGAATATCTCGTTCGGGCTGAATCCGGCGGCCCGTGTCGTGCTCAATTCTGTGTTTCTGCACGATTGTGTCGATGCCGGGATGAACTCGGCGATCGTCAATGCCTCGAAGATCTTGCCGCTGATGAGATTTAGCGAACTTGAAATAGATACGGCCCGCGACCTGATCTATGACCGGCGAAAATTCGAAGGCGATATTTGCACATACGATCCGCTTGGCGATTTTTCGAATATGTTTCAGGGCAAATCGGCACAGTCGATCAAGCCGGACATCTCGAATCTGCCGATCGAGGAGAAGCTGAAACACCACATCATCGACGGCGAACGCATCGGGCTCGAAGATTCACTCAAGGTCGCTCTCGAAAAATATGCCCCGCTTGAGATCATCAATGATCTATTGCTCGACGGCATGAAAACGGTCGGCGAACTGTTTGGCTCAGGTCAAATGCAGCTGCCGTTCGTGCTGCAATCAGCCGAGTCGATGAAGGCGGCGGTGAGGTTCCTGGAGCCGTTCATGGAGAAGGTCGAGGGATCGAACAAGGGCGTTCTGGTGCTCGCGACCGTCAAGGGTGATGTTCATGATATCGGCAAGAATCTGGTCGATATTATCCTCACCAATAACGGCTACAAGGTAATAAATCTGGGCATCAAACAGCCGATCGATGATATTCTTCGAGCTGCCGAAGAGTCCAATTGCGATGCGATCGGCATGAGCGGTTTGCTAGTCAAATCGACGCTCATCATGCGCGACAACCTGGAGTTGATGAACGAACGCGGAATAAAAACGCCCGTCATTCTCGGTGGTGCGGCACTAAACCGGCGATATGTCGATGCCGATCTGATACCGCTGTTTAACGGCAAACTGTTTTATGCGCGTGATGCTTTTGACGGGCTGCACGCAATGGATGAGCTGACTTCGACGGCGGATTTAAACGCAGAGAACGCGGAGGACGCAGAGAAGACAAGGGCGGTTGGAGCGAGCGGATCGCGCGAATCGAGTGATGTTATAGACACAGATATTGTCACCGTCGGTGACGAGGAAGACTTGGTTGGAGAGGACGCGAAGCTGGGCACTGTTGCGGCTCGGGTTTCGACTCGGGCGGCTGGTGATACGACGCATACTAATCGGTCGGACATTGTTGCGATCGACGAATTGCCGAAGGCTCCGTTTTACGGGTCTAAGGTCGTTGAGATCGGCGATCTGACCAAGGTTTTTGATTTTATTAATGAGACGGCGTTGTTCAAAGGGCAGTGGCAGTACAAGCAAGGTAAGTCTTCGAAAGAGGAATATGCCGAGCTGCTGAAAACGACCGTTTATCCGAAATTTGCTGAGATAAAGGCACAGGCGATCCGCGAGAAATTGCTTGAAGCAAAGCTCGTTTACGGCTATTTTCCGTGTCAGTCGTCCGGTAACGATGTGATCATTTATCAGGAAGACGAAAAGACCGAGCGTATGCGGTTCACGTTCCCGCGACAGGCTGTTGAGCAGCGTGGCGGCAAGAAATTGTGTTTAGCTGACTATTTTGCGTCGGTCGATTCGGGCAAAACGGACGTCGTCGCATTTGACCTGGTCACGATGGGCCGAAAGGCGAGCGAGCACTCGGCGAAGCTGTTCAAATCGGACAACTATACAGATTATCTGTTGTTTCACGGACTCTCGGTCGAATCGGCAGAGGCACTTGCCGAGATGTGGCATAAGCGTATCCGCGAAGAACTCGGGATCGACGAGAACGATTCGCCTGAACTTGCAAAGTTGTTTCATCAGGGCTATCAGGGCTCGCGGTACAGTTTCGGTTATCCCGCGTGTCCGCGGATCGAGGATCAGACGAAGCTGTTTGAACTGCTGCGGCCCGAGCGTATCGGTGTCGAACTGACCGACGAATTCATGCTCGAACCTGAGCAATCGACCTCGGCCATCGTAGTGCATCATCCGGATGCGAAGTATTTTAATATTGAGTAATTCTTTGTGATAACATTTGCTGAGCTACAGGACATTTCAGAACAAAGGGTGCCCCGGTTTTGCTGATTAGCAAAGCCGGCTTTTGTTTTGTAAAATGTTGGATAACTTAGACTTTCCCACTCATAAGTTCCAATTATGACAAAAACTATATTTATTGCCGGTTCCGGCGGGATCGGCGAGGCAGCGGCACTTTTGCTGCGGGAATGGTGCGAATTTGAGACGGCAATTATCCTCGGCGATGTGTCTGAGGACAGTCTGCGGAAAGCGGTCGCGCTGGTGACGGGTAACTCGTCGAAGACGACGTCCGTCGAGACCGTTGTGATGTCGCGTGACGGTATCAATGACGCAATGAGATCGGCGTTCGAACGGACGGACGTACTGCTCGATTGTTCGCCTGGCGGACAGGCTCCTCGGATGGCGAGATTTGCGGTGGATTTTAAGTTTCATTATGCAAATCTTACTGAATACGTAGCCGAGACCGACGAGATCACGACGATGGCAGCGGATGCTGAGACCGGATTTATCCTGCAGACGGGCCTTGCCCCGGGCTTTATCAATGTAAAGGCGATGGAACTCTATAACGAGTTCGTCCAGAAATATGAGAACGAAAAGGTCGAACGGGTCGGGATGAAGGTCGGGGCAATGACCGCTCATGCCCACGCACCGCACTTTTACGGATTTACATGGTCGCCGATCGGTGTGGCGACGGAATATGTTAAGAATTCCCGGGTCATTCGCGATTTTGAGATCACCGAACGTCCGGCGCTTTCGGCCCGCGAAACGATCGTCATAGGTGCCCGCACATACGAAGCCGACCTGACATCGGGCGGTGCTGCCGATCTGCCTGATTTTTTTGAAGGGAAAGCACGGCAGCTCGATTACAAAACGCTGCGGTACGTCGGTCATTACAATTGGGTCGAATCGATCATCGAAACGCTTTCAAAGGATGAAGGCCTGCCGGATCGACTGCAGGACGCGATGTTGCAGGCGGTTCCTTCGGTCGAGGACGACCTCGTGCTGGTGCATGCATCGGTTGACGGGTTTGATGTGCGTGGGAGGCGTCGAATGATCGAGAAGGCCTATTTTGTCGAACCGCTCGAGATCAACGGCCGTCATTTGCGGGCGATACAGACGACGACGGCCGCTCCGCTGTGCGAATCGGCGATGATGCTGCTCGGCGGCAATTACAAAGGCGTTGTTCTGCAGAGCCAGATCGATCCCGGCTCGTTCATGCGAGGGAAATTCGTGTCGAGCGTCTACAAATAAATAGTTAGCCGGTCGCCCTCGACCGGCTGAAATACTCGAACAAAAAAGGCGGAGCGGGAATTAACCGCTCCGCCTTTCAATTTTATGTTCCCAAATTACGGAACATATGCACTTGGCGTCGGTACGTCACCCGCTGCACCAAACACCTGAATGAGTGTTCCGGCGGTTGTCCGCTGAACGAACCAGGTATTGGTTGACGGACGGAAGACTGCCGTATCGAACCGGTCGTCGCCGTCGTAGTCTCCGGGAACAGGAATGTCTCCGCTCGCTCCGAACGGTGCCGAGTAGAACGAATTATCTTCGCTCCGCAGGATATACCATTCGCCGGTCGCAGGACGCCAGATAGCTATATCGGTCTTATTGTCGGCCGTATAGTAGCCCTGAACTGGCTTGTCCGTCAAATTACCGAATGTGAGTGCGTACACGACGGCATCGATGCTGCGTCGGATCCACCACTGGCCAACTGCCGGACGGAAGATCGCGACATCGGCCTTGCCGTCACCGTCGTAATCACCGACAACAGGTTTGTCACCAGCCGAGCCAAAACCGAAAATGTCGGTTCCTCCGATCGACTTCTGAATGAACCACGTGTTGGTCGATGGCCTGAATACTGTCGGATCGGCTTTGCCGTCACCATCGAAATCGTATGCAAGCGGCGTATCACCGGTCGTTCCGAATGGGAACGAGAAGAACGAAAAGTCTTCGCTCCTCAAAACGAACCAAGCTCCGGTCGCGGGTCGGAAGAAAGCGAGATCGGCCTTTTGGTCGCCTGTGAAATCGGCTGGGACGATCTTGTCAGCGGCTGAACCGAACGGCAGAGCAAGTGTGGTTCCGTTTGACGAACGCTGAGCCCACCATTCGCCTGCCGCCGGACGAAAGATCGAAACGTCGGTCTTGTCGTCGCCGTCATAATCAAACGGGGAACGGAAATTATTCGCAGCCGAAGCCGTAACGGTAAAGTTGACGTCCGACATATCAAAGAAGATATTGCCGTCCCCCTCGACCTTGATGCGTCCTTGTGTGGTGGCGATATTCGGTATCGTGACCGTCTGCGTGCCGTCGTTTGGCGTACTCGAAAGCACCGTTATCGGGAATGTCAAACCGCCATCCGACGAGAAGCTGATCTTCACGTTGGCCGCGTTTACAGGAGCTGCCGAAGTTCCGGCAACATTCCAAGTGATGGTTTGCGACGAGTTTCCGGCCCAACTAACTGCAGTGTTCGGGGCAGTGACGTTAAATGGTCCTGAAACGCCATCGACGTTGACCACGACCTCTGCAGAATTTATTCCGCCGCCGTTCGCACGGTTATCGCGAACAACAACCTGAAAATTCATCGTGCGTGTGATCGCCGGAAGCAGTTCGCCGGTCATAGAGCCGCCCGTAGTGTTGGGCGGAACATTTGCGTTGTTCCTGATGAACTGGAGTGACGGGAAGTACCTGATACCGTTCGTCTGCGGAACGTAATTTCGGAACAACGGCCGCGGGATGCCGTCAGCATCGCTGTTCGGCACCGTCGTGGCCGCACCGCTGACACCGCCGGCATTGTACTGCTGCCAGTCATAGGTGAGTGTGTCAAAGTTTGGGTCGGTCGCCGTAGCAGCGAGGGAGAATGGTGTCCCTTTTGGAATGTTGTACGGCCCGGGGGTGGTCAACGTTACGGTCGGGGGCACATTTCCGGTCGCTGTCTGAGCAGAACAAGTGTTGCCGTTATTTACCTGACTGAATGCAACGATCACCACCAGGCTGCGAACGTGCATCGTGTCGATACTGTTCGGTGCAAGGTCATTACTGCCGCAAAGCCCTGCATAACCCATGATCGTGATCCCGCTGCCGGGCTCGAACGCATTAGCACCACTTCGGTTCCCGCTACATCCACCGACCGATGCATTGAAAGTATGGTTCGATCCCCATTGGTGGCCCATTTCGTGGGCAACATAGTCGATCGCAAACGGGTCGCCAAACGGACTCGGTAATCCGGTTGTCCCGGCTCCTTTTGAAGCCCCGCATGGGGAACTAAGCTGTGCGACGCCGCCGCTTCCGGTTGAGAATACGTGACCGATATCGTAATTAGCTGAACCAATAACTGTATTCAGATTTGGAGTATTTTCGTTTATCGCGTTCGAAGTGTTTGAGTACGGATCGTTTGCAGATGTACATGCCGAACCGCCGGTTCCTACCGGACAGGTCATGTTGTTGGCGGCGTAGACAACAAGGTCATTGTTGGCCACCATCACCATTCTCAAGGTGAGGTCTCGTTCGTAAACCCCATTGACCCGATTCATGATCAGTACCTGGGCAGCAAGACAATTGGCCACTGTGTTGTTCGCACCGCCTCCGGTTACTGCCGAGCAGTATTCAGCGTTAGCAGCTAGGGCCAATCGGTAGGTTCTTAGGGTTGCGCCGGAAGTAACATCGCTTGAGGTTTCCGGGATCTCAAACTTAGATAGGTCATAGATATCTGAAAATGCTTTTGAGCCGGTCTCGCATTTCCAGTCGTCGATCCGAGCCAGATCTCGTTTGAAATAGCTGACGTAATTTCCAGTGTCGCCGACAGCGTACGGATCGATCATTACGGTGCCATTTGGTGAAAGGATCATTGCGTGGAAACCGTTCGGCAGGAAATCGAGTCGTGCGGTCGCGGTCGGATCATCGAGGCCCTGGGCACTGTATGTGCGGCCCAATTCAGGATATTTGTCGACCAGACCCTGCTCGACGATCAGCGAATGAACGATCGAGAATCGTGAAAAACCGCCGCCGGGCATTGGAAGTTCGAGGATCGTGTCTGCGTCGCGCGGTGTAAACTCCTCAGGTGCCGAGGTCAAAATGCGTTCCAAATTCGTCTTGTCCAATTGAAACGTGCCGTATGATTCAGGCGTACGCGTACGCTGAGCCGGCCGGCGGCTCAATTCCGTATCATCGATCTGACGCCAAACCCTGATCTGCTGATGTGTTTGCCATACCAATGCCGGTAAGGCCGATCAACATCATAAAACCCAAAACCAAGCAGTAGTGCTTTTTCGCGAACATAAAACTATCTCCTTTTTGCGAACAATTAATGACGGTGGCCGATCTAAAATTCCGCCCTAAGCCGGACGACTGTTTTCAGCCGTAGAGAGGGGATCTTACTTCGTTGTAAATGCAAATAATCTTGAACGCGCAATGATACAAAATTAATTCCGAGCTGTCCACAAAAAATGCGGCAGCTCAGCCTTTTCGAGATAGTGAAAAATGTTAAAATTACGGTTTGCATTGGCGGCTTAGCATGACTGAAACGACCGAGATCACAACAAAGCAAAATACGGAACTGGTATTGCTGCCAACGGCAGAGGAAATATCGGTCATCTCGCCGGTCGAGCGGGCCGGATTTTGGCTTACGCATCGGATGAATTTGGGCGGTTGGAAGCGGCTAATGACGTTTTTTCAGCGGCATATCGGTTCGCTCTGGATCTATTTGGCAACTTACAACCTGATGAATGTTTTCGGCATTGAAAATGTCGAGAACGCTGATGTAGATACACCGCTGGTACTGGTAGCAAATCACCGTTCGTTCTTTGATATGTACACGGTCTCGAGCGTTATATTTCGCCGAACGAAGCGGCCGGTAACGTTGTTTTTTCCGGTGCGTGCGAAGTTCTTTTACGATAATCCGTTCGGTTGGTTCGTCAATCTGGTGATGGGCTGGTTTTCGATGTATCCGCCGTTCTTTCGCGAGGCAGGCGAAGCGAAGAAGCGTGAGTTCGATAAATATTCGATGCGTCGTCTCGTGCAGCTCTGCACCGAAGGACAAGGCCATATTATCGGTTTTCATCCCGAAGGAAAGCGTAACCTCGAAGGCGGTACGTACGACCTGCTGTCGGCGCAGCCGGGGATCGGGAAGGTCATATACTCTGCCCATCCGCAGGTCGTTCCGGTGTTCATCGCCGGACTCGGCAACGACCTTCCGAAGCAAATACTTGGTAACTGGACGGGCGGCCCCAAAGTCCGCATCTGGTTTGGCGAGAAGATAGACCTAACGGAGTTCTATTCAAAACGCGATGCGATCCGAACGCATAAGGAAATTGCCGACCATCTTATGTCGAAGATCGCAGAGCTTGGCGAGCAGGACCGTAAAGAGTTTACCAAGGCCGGTGATTAACTTTCTATTGGGGCTTTGCGGCGGCTGTATTTGAATTCGAGGAACCCGTGGTCGCAACCTGAAGCTGCGTTTCAGCTTCTTTTTGTAATTCTTCAGGCGTTTTCCATCCTGCCTTTCTCAGAAGTTCGATGGCAAACCGCACCGGCACGGCCATATTTGCGGCAGTATTCTCAGTAAACACCCCAAAATTAACACCGATCACCTTACCTGCTTGACCGAATAGCGGAGCGCCTGAGCCGCCCTCGGCGGTCTTGGCGTCATGGACGATTCGCTTTGCATCAAGATCGGTTATGGCCCCCTGCGTGGTCAGCGGGACGATCTTTTGAGATTGGGCGAGGAAATTGATCAGATTCTGACGCGAATTGCCGAATCGCTGATTGATCGATTTAGCTTCGTCGTCATCGACCATTGCGAGCAGACGGTCGGGACCGCTCGGATATCCCATGGTGACCACGGTCTTGCCGATCGCCGCCGAATCGGTATCAAAATCGAGCGGAAGCACCGGTATCTCGGCCGGCAGTGTCGCTGCGTCAACGGTTCCGACGCCGAGATCGTCTCGAGTGCCCAACTGCTTTATCTTCAGCGGAAAAGGTGTCGCGACGTTTGGAAAGTAAATGACAAGCCGTTTGACACGGGCTCGGCCGTTCGCGACCGACATCATTTGCTTGACAAGATCGTCCTCTTCCCACGGCTGAACTACGTGGCGGTTGGTGACTATATAGCCGCCGCCAACGTGAAATCCGGTGCCGATAAAATCGTATTCGACGGTCGAACCGTTGCCCTCGGTCGTCAGTCCGATCTGCGGCTGCGGCGGCGGGCCGCTCGGGTCTTCTGATTGTGTCGGTTCATATGGGCTCGGCCGATATGCCTGCGGATCGGCATAACGCAGGACCTTGCCGCTCTTTTTGTCGACCAGATCGTAAACGCCTACGATCAGACAAACGCCGCTGCCGTATTCGACCCGAAGATTTGGTGCGAGCGATACGGTCTTCATCATGTCCTTGTTCGTTTTGTCGAGCTCGCTGATCTGGTCGTTCGTCTTGCCGAGTTTGTCTTCGAGCTTGGCGATGATCTCGCTCTGCTGTTCTGATTGCTTGCGGCTCTCGCGAAGTTCCTTGTTCACCGCGTATCCGATATAGAAGATCCCGGTGATAAACCCGAGAACGATCACGAGCGTGATGAGCTTGGTCGTAAGAGAGATCTCACGTGCAAGTTCACGCGTGAATTCCCGAAGAAACGCCTTGGCGTCGTCACGTTTTGCCGAGCTTGCAGATTCGAGGGCAGCTTCCTCAATGAACTGAGCGATGTGAGGCTGTTCGCGATTGGTGGTGATCAGCGATGATTTGGTCTCAAGCGAAAAGAACGAGAACACAATATCCGCATTATCGACCGCGATCACATCGCCATCAGTTATAGCGATGAACCGCCGCATCGGCCTTTCGTTAATGCTCAATCCCAGCGATTCGTCAAAATCGATGATCCGATAGACGCCGTCAGCATTATCGAGGTCGAACCACATCGATCCGCCCTTGGCATCGGGCATGTGGATCTGCAGGTCGCACAATTCATCGGAACCGACGCGAATCCTTTCCTGCGAAAAAAATTCGGTTCGCTTCTCAGTGCCGACCGTGATGTGGATGATAATGCCGACTGCCATCAAGATAGTGAATAGCTAACAGTGAATAGTGAACAGTTAATAGCTAACAGTGATTAGCATACCAAAAACTGGGCATAGTAAACTACATTCTGTTAACTATTAACTTTTAACTGATCCACTTTTAACTGTTAGTTTGTTAGTTGTTCACCATGAAAAAATTCATCACCGACCGCGAACAGCTCGAAAAACTTGCACCGATGCTCAAGGCACCGCTTCGCAGGCACGTATTCGTCTGCACGGGCACCTCATGTTCCGCGGTCGGCGGGCAGGAAGTGATGGCTGAGTTCTCGCGGATCCTGACCGAGAAAGGCCTGCGTAACGGCAAGGAATCAAAAGGCCGCAACCCGCTTGGCGAGGTCGTCCTCACCGAATGCGGCTCGATCGGCTTCTGCTCCATCGGCACCGCCGTCATGGTCTACCCCGATGGCACAATGTACGGCCAGGTCATGCCCGAAGACGCCGCCGAGATCGTTGAGGAGCACTTGGAGAAGGGGAAGGTTGTTGAGAGACTGGCGTTGGTCAAGCTGTAGAAGTCTGTCTAGTAAAACTCGCCCTCGCATTTAACGTGAAGGTCAATATATTCTACGAAGCTAGGCGCTAATTCAATGAATCGATCTTCTTGAATAGGCCCAGCCCAAGGCGGCAAACCGTGGACAAAAGCTACTACTCTTCCTTTTCCCTCCGGCGTTAAATCAAGGAAGACTTCTGAACCTCCGCCATCACGCGAATGGTAGTACAGCATCGGGAGTCTTTGCCCAACGTCGAGCACAATCTATTTCGTGCAAAACTGTTCCGGCACCGTATTGACCGCTCTCGTCCCGGCCAACTAAATAGACGTCACCGAAGGAAACTTCTTCGTTTTCGGGCGGAATCTTTATGCAGAACTCATAATAGCCTCCGTTGGCAACTTGTAGGAACTCCAAAAAGTCACTCGGCAATGAAGTTCCGAGCAGTGATTCCACCTTAGAGATTTCTTCTGGCTCCGGTGGACTGCTGCTCGACTCTATTTCAATTTGTCGATATCTAGGCATGTCTGAATGAATGTCGTTGATAATACACCAATTTCGGTATTATTAACGACGTTTTTGTTAGATAGCGAAAAACTAAGGCGTTTTCTTTTTCTTGGTGAGGCCGGATTTGCGTTCGGATTTGCGGACGAAGCCCATTGCGCCGTAGAGCGGGCTGTCGTTGCCGAAGTCGGGATTGCCGGCGACGCCTTGGCCGACTTTTGAGCGTTTTTCGTCGAGAGCGGCGTACATATCGTCGCGGGCTTCGCGTTGCAGCTTGAGCTGCGCTTCGAGATCGTCGATCGCAGCGTCGGCAGCGGCGGCTGCGACGATGTCCGCGTCGAATTGCGACTGTGTCGTGCCGTTAAACTCGACATCTTTCGCACCTTCGAACCAAGCGTCGTTCATTACGTTGCATTGTTCCTTGACTCTCTTAACATTTACATTTGCCATCTCAATATCTCCCTAATGTTTTGTTAATAACCAATGAAACACGCCCCTTACCGCGTTTTCCCGAACATAATACACGCGAGCAAACCACACGTCAACACGATGTAAATCGACATCTACATCGTTTAATTTCCGATATTGCTCGTTTAATTTTAGCGATTGCTCTTTTAATTCTCGATATAGGTCTTTTAATTACGAAATAAAAGACCAAAGTCACCAGATAAATGTCTTATTTGGGAAATAAACGATATATTTCCGACGTTACATCGCTAAAAAAGAAAATAGAAGGCGTAATATGCCATCGACGACGAGTTAATACACATTTTGCTCTTAGAGCTTGGCAACATTGTCACCGATGCAAGGGCATGAGACAAAAGCTCCCCTCCTTGGTAAGGAGGGGAGCTAGGAACCACTGATTTTTACGTTACGAACAGACGCGTTCGGTGCGTGAGCGGTCGGCGAAGTCGGTGGGCCGAAACGGAAGCTTGCACGGATCTTATCCAGCATCCACTCGCTTTCATCAAAAACCTCGCGATTCTCAAATCTTAGAACACGGATGCCTTTTGATTCGAGGAAAGCAGTCCTTTCTCGGTCCTCGGCGGCACCTTTGCTGCTGAAGTGAAGAGAACCGTCAAGTTCGACTGCGAGTTTTTCGGAGGGGCAGTAGAAGTCGAGGATGTAATTGCCAACCGAATGCTGGCGAACGAATTTGCGGCCTTCGAACTTTGAGCCTTTTACTATTCTCCAGAATGTGGCTTCGGCGGGAGTAAGATTCTTGCGAAGGTCCTTGCGGAATTCACGGAGGAGCGGCAGTGAGTGAATGTCGGTTTTACGCCTTTGTCGTTCGCTCATCTTCTTTTTTTGTTAATCTAAAAACCACCCCGTCCGCCCAAAGCGGCGGCCACCCCTCCTTCGTAGGGAGGGGAGCTTTAAGAGTTTAACTCCGCATCACCGTCAATATCTCATCCACGACCTTCTTCGTATCGCCGAAGAGCATAAGCGTGTTTTCTTTGTAGAACAGGGGGTTGTCGACGCCGGCGTAGCCGCTGGCCATGCCGCGTTTCATGACGATCGTGTCGCGGGCTTCCCAGCAGTGGAGGACGGGCATGCCGGCGATGGGCGAGCCGGGGTCGTCCATGGCGGAGGGGTTGACGATGTCGTTGGCGCCGATGACCCAGGCGACGTCCGTCGAGCTGAATTCGTCGTTGACCTCGTCCATTTCGAAGACGATGTCGTACGGAATATTCGCCTCGGCGAGCAGGACGTTCATGTGGCCGGGCAGGCGTCCGGCGACGGGGTGAATGGCGAATTTGACCTCGACGTTCTTGGCTTTGAGGATCTTGACGACCTCAGCGAGCGAGTGCTGAGCCTGTGCGACGGCGAGTCCGTAGCCGGGGATGATGATGATCTTGCGTGCGTTCGAGAGCAGATCGGCCGCTGCGGGAGATTCGATCGAATGTACCTCGCCTGCGGGAGCTGCCGCACTGCTGCTGCTACTGCTGTCAGTTCCAAATCCGCCGAGCATGACGCTGACGAACGAGCGGTTCATACCCTGACACATGATGTAGCTGAGGATCGCACCGCTTGAGCCGACCAGAGCACCTGTAATGATAAGCAGATCGTTGCCGAGCATAAAGCCCGCTGCCGCTGCCGCCCAGCCCGAATAACTGTTGAGCATCGACACTACCACCGGCATATCGGCTCCGCCGATCGCCATGATAAAGTGAACGCCGAGAATACCGGTCAGAATGGTCGCGATCAATAGCGGCCATTGTCCGGAAGCCGAGTCAGGCGACATCAGGAAAGCCGCACCGAGACCGATCGTTGCAAGGAGCATGATCAGATTGATAATGTGCCGTCCGGGCAGCATGAACGGTTTGCCGCCGATGGTGCCGCGAAGCTTGAGGAACGCAATGACCGAACCCGTAAACGTGACCGAACCGATGATCACGCCGAGGAAGATCTCGACCAGGTGCAGAGTGTGCTCGCCCGACGACATCTGCTTGTGCGGTCCCAGATAGGTAGCAAAACCGACCAGAACCGCAGCGAGGCCGACGAAGCTGTGCAGCATCGCCACCAGCTCAGGCATCGACGTCATCTGAACGCGCGCCGCCAAAATAGCACCGATCACGAGACCAGGCACCAACGCCGCCGCCAAAACTGGCAGCCCACCGACCTGCATCCCAGCCGCCGTCGCGACCAGAGCGATCAGCATACCCAAAATGCCGTAAAGGTTCCCACGCCTCGCGGTCGTCTGCTGAGACAACCCGCCAAGGCTCAAAATAAACAACGCGCTCGCGGCGATGTAGGCGATAGTGATTAGTGATTGCTGCATGAATGATCTTACGGTGCCAATGACCGATTCCCACGGAAAGCTACGCGACCGACAGGGCTATGAACGCCTTCGACCGAGTTGCCGAATTCCAAGGGTCGTAAGTGATAAAAAACCAATTGCAGTCATAACGACTGCCGCGACGCTACCCAAGTATTCGACCCCATCTCCGTCCCGATCTCGCGTTATTTCAGCGATATATTGAAAGCCGACAAGGAAATAAACCACTGCCGTTACGATCAGGAATATTGAAATCAATAACCAAAGCAAGGGAAATCTAATCGGGTTCATAAAACTCTAACTACTTCCGAAACATCGCCAACATCCTATTGGTCACCAAAAATCCGCCGGCGATATTGATCGCGGCAACCAAAACTGCGATGGCCCCAAGGATGGTGGTGACGCTGAGGTCGGTGCCGACCAGTTGGAGCATGCCGCCGACGAGGATGATGCCGCTGATGGCATTGGTGACGCTCATAAGCGGGGTATGGAGGGCCGGTTTGACGCTCCAGACGACCTGAAATCCAACAAAACATGCGAGAATAAACACCGTCAAATGGCTAAGCGTATCGCCGCCGGCGTTCTTGACCTCCGACGGGACCAACGCTCCAATGCCGAATAAAACCACGCCCGCGACCGCGAGTACCCAAGGGTTGATGCCTTTGCTCTCACCGCCGTGGCCGTGACTGTTTGCGGCCTTTACCGCGACGCTGGCTGAACTCTTGGTCGGGACGCCGGGCTCGGGCGGTGCCGCCGGTGTCGGCGGAGCCGGAGCGGGCCACATCATCTTGCCGTTGTGCAAGACGATCGCACCGCGGACGACCTCGTCTTCGAGATCGACGTGCAATCCTTCCTCGCCGTTCAATTCATCGATAAGCGCAACGATCGTCGAACCGTAAAGCTGGCTCGACATGCTCGCCATCCGCGAGGGCAGATCTGTGTAGCCGATGATCGTGACGCCCTTATGATGGACGACCTTGCCGGGATCGGTCAGGACACAGTTGCCGCCTTGTTCGGCGGCGAGATCGACGATGACCGAGCCTGGTTTCATCGATTCGACCATACCTTGTGTGATCAGTTTTGGAGCGGGTTTGCCGGGAATAAGAGCAGTAGTGACAATGATATCGACCTGCATCGCCTGTTGGGCGAACAGCGCCATTTCGGCTTTGAGAAAAGCGTCGGACATGACCTTTGCATAGCCGCCTTTGCCTTCGCCTTCTTCTTCGATATTTACTTCGAGAAACTCGGCTCCCATCGAAGCGACCTGATCTTTGGTTGCGCTTCGCGGGTCGAACGCCCGTACGATCGCCCCCAGAGCTCTTGCCGCACCGATCGAAGAAAGCCCGGCGACACCGGCCCCGATGACCATCACCTTCGCCGGATCGATACGCCCGGCGGCGGTGATCTGTCCGCCGAAAAATCTCGGGAAATTATTTGCCGCCTCGATGATCGCACGGTATCCGGCGATATTTGCCATCGCCGAGAGTGTGTCCATCTTCTGGGCACGCGTGATACGCGGAACACAGTCCATGCCGAAAACGGTCGCTTTGCGGGCTGCGAGTTTGTCGAGGATCTCGCGGTTCTGGGCCGGCCACATAAAGCCGATCAGCCAGCCGCCCTCTTTCATCAGGTCGGCTTCGTGAACACCGAGCTCGGTATTCTGCTCAGGCGGACGTACCTTTAGAATAACGTCTGATGTCGCCCAAAGCTCTTTTGCCGTCTCGACGATCTCGGCACCCGCCTCGCGATATTCACCGTCGATGCAGTTGATGCCGTGTCCGGCGTGCGACTCGACCTGAACTTCGAAACCCAGTTTTTAAGGCGAATGATGGTCTGCGGCGTGGCCGCGACGCGTTTTTCGCCCGGATGTATCTCTTTCGGAATACCGATCTTGGTCATTTAGTTTTAAAAGTAAAGAAAATTTACGTTTCTATATACGAGCGCCGACAGAATTCTAATAAATCTAAGTTTATCAGACAAATAACCAGGTTAGTATTCCAACCGCGGCTATTAGTTGATTTTCTGCATCGCGATATTGATCATCTTGTCCGCGGTTGCAGCGTGACTGTAAGAGATCCAGAATCCGGCCTTTGGATATCTCATCATCTTAAAGAACGATCCATCCTCGCTTGCGGCAACCTCTTCACCAAAAACATCCTTCGCGGTCGGTGCCAATTCGATCGCGCCGACAAACGTCATCATGATCGCCGTCACCGTTTTGCCGTCCTCATAAAAGACCTGCATCGATTCATTTTCTGAGAACAAATAAAAATCCTGCTTATCGGCCTTTTCTTTTGGATTGCCGAGAATTGCCCTCGCGTTTTCAATTGGAATTCCGATCGAGACGCCCTTGTATGACGAAAATGGCGTTCGCTCAGTCTGTGCAATTGCTGAGATCGCTGCCAAAAATACGAAAATCGCTACGAATAAGATCCTGCATTTCATTTCACACCTCGTTTCGGCTCAGCCGGAAAACTCGTATGAATTGTGCAGCCGGCCGATCAAATGAGATTCAACTTCAATGGCGTCGGAGAACTTTAACCTGATGCCGGCAGTCTATCGCGGCCTAAAAGCGAAAGTTCTCAAACACCTGCGTCCATTTTCATGTGAAACAATGTACAAATCAGTGACAAGTATCACAACCTTGCTTCATAAATACGATTAAATGGAGTTTCTGACGCCCGGCGAAACTCTGCAAAGCCGCCTGACATCACCACTTCTTTCAATGCATCTTCAGGTGCGACGGCACCGAGTGCCGGGCCGCCGAGGGCGAGAGAGTTAGCCGTGCAGCAAAGCGTTGATGCTCCGGAAAATGTACGGCCGATGATGTTGAAATTTTCCTCGACGGTATTTCCGGCCATTGGTTCGACGATCATGCAGCTGCCGCGCGGTGCGAGCGTTTCACATGCATGTTTTGCTGCTCCGTGCGGGTCGCCCATGTCGTGAAGGCAATCGAAAAAACAAATGAGATCGTAACCGTTACTCGGAAAATCACTCGCCGAAGCCACCGAAAAATGCACGCGGTCGCTCAACCCGGCGGCCTCCGCTTTCTTCTTAGCTGTTGCGATCGAGGCCTCGTGATTGTCATAGCCGTAAAACTGCGAATTCGGGAATGCCTTTGCCATAATTATGGTCGAGGCCCCGTGGCCGCAGCCGACATCGGCGACCTTGGCTCCGGCCTCGAGTTTTTCCTTTATGCCCGTCATCGCAGGTATCCATTCATTCACAAGATGAGCGGTGTAGCCGGGACGAAAAAACTTTTCAGTACCGACAAAGAGGTCGGAGTCATGTTCGCGCCATAACATTCCTCCCCCGTTCACAAATGCATCCTCGATCCTCGGCTGTGCATTCGCCATCGCTTTGATAACGTAAAAGCCGCCACCGACATAGAACGGACTGTCCTCGTCTGTCAGGGCAACCGCCTGTTCCGGCAGCATCGAAAACTTGCCGGTCGCCGGATCATAGTAGACATATTCGCCGGCGGCCTGATTTACCAGCCATTCGCGAACATAGCGTTCAGTAGTGCCTGTCTTTTCCGCGAGTTCGGCAGGCGTCATTCCGTCCGAGTCAGCAAGTGCCTCATAAAGCCCGAGTTTCTGGCCGATATATCCTAAAACCGTACTAAGGCTGGCGCCAAAATCGCCAACGACCTTGCCTAAAAATGCATGCATTTTGTCCTCGTTGATATCGAGTGACCGCGCCGTATGTGTCATATATTCCTCCAAATGGAAAACCGTGAGAGGGAAACAGAATTGTGCCGATGCGCGGGATTATATACCCAAAAAGAAGATCCGCGCAATCACAATTTTCTGTGACCGGCGCGGACATATTATTCTACTCTTGAGTGACTAACTACCGACGGTGACGGTAACGGACGCGGATGTTCCGGCTGCCGCAAATGACGCGATCGGCGATTCGGCCGGGCCTTCGGTGACCGAGCCGGTCGTCGAATTGAATCTGGACCCGTGTTTTGGACAGACGAACTGTTTACTCGCCTGGTCAAATTCGACAATTCCGCCCTTGTGGGTACACTTTGCTGAGAATGCGGCAAACGCGGCTTCGCCCGTGCGCAGTATGATCAACTTTCCGGCAGTCGAATCAACGACAACAGAGCCGCCGATCTTATTGAGCCGACTTTTGTCATCGATCGGAACAGTAATGTCCTCGAAAGGTATTCCAAATGCCGATCCGGTACCAGACAACGAAAGCACAATGCCGGTGGCTGCGAGTGCGGACTTTACCAAAAACTCACGTCGGTTGCCGCATTCCAAACTATCAGTGCAATTTTTTACCAGGTTTTCCTCCGCGTATTTGATGCAAGTAATGACGTTAAGGTTTGAGGATAGGATAATTTTATCGACTATCGCACAAATTTCAGCAGCGACGAGCCGAAAAACACATAACATGAACAGAGGATCAATTCCCCGGCGAATATTGCTGTGATGAACTTCCAGTAGTTCATTTTGGTCGTTCCGGCAAGATAACAGACAAGATCGGTCGGGACGAAAGGGAAGAACGCCCACGATGCCACGAACAGAAAGCCGAGCGGGTGTTCGAGCTTGGCTTTCAATTTGTGCGTCAGTTCCGGATTGTGATCCTCAAAATACTCGTGGAAGCCAAGAAATTCTGAAAAGTAATAGATCATCGTCGAAGAGAGCAGAATTCCGCCGATCGAAACTGCAAGCACAGCCAACGGTTGGTCGGGGAAAAGCAGCGTGCCCGCGATCACGAGCGGAGTGCTCGGCAAAAGCGAAAATCCGCGAAGAGCCGACATCGCCAGATAAATAAGCCAGATCTCGCCCTCAAACCGCCTCAGGAATTCAGCAATATTATCCGCTGTAAACCAATGCGGGTAAAGAAGATATGACCCGACACCGGCGATCATCGCACCTAGCCAAATAGCCAGGCAAATATATCTGACCGCCGAACTTAACTTTGCCGCTGCTGTTTTCTTTTCCAATTTCACTCTCAAACCAAAAAAAGCCGTGATCGATCGTCACGGCTTTGATAAGTATCGATAGTTTTTCGATCGTTAGTCGATCGAAACTGTCAGTTTATAACTTGCATTGCCGCGGGTTCCGCCGACGATTATCTTGTAATCGCCGCTTTCGGGCAATTGTCCATTCCAATCAGTAGCGTCATCCCCGTCGCCGGCATATGAAAGGAATTTGCCGCCGGGAGTTTTGATCTGGAACACGGCATTATCCTCGAGCGAAGTTATCTCGACCGACATCAACTGTCCGCTTTTGGCACCAATCACGTAGACCGAACGCTCACCGCGGATCACACCGCCCGAAACAGTGGCTGACGATTCGCCGGCATCAAAGCTGATCCGTTTAGTCCCGCTTTCGGTTTTCGGGGCGACCACGACGGGCGAGGCCTTGACCTCAGGCGTCGGCGTCGCAGACGAAGGCGTGATCGTCGGTTTTGCAGTATTCGTGTTCGTGTTCGCCGGAGCGGAATTGCCGCCGCTATTAAACGAAAATGAGCACGCGGAAACGCCGGCCGCAACCGCGAGTATTAAAACAAGGGTGATCTTCATAATTTTAAGCTGCCTTTGCTGCCGAATCCAAATTATCGCGCCACCGCAGCACAGGCTTGCGGGCGGCGGATGCTTCGTCGAGGCGGCCGATCCTTGTCGAGTGCGGTGCGTCGATGACGAGCTGCGGATTTTCGCCGGCTTCGGCGTCGATGTCGATCATCGCCTCGATAAATGCGTCGAGATCGGCACGGCCGACGCTCTCGGTCGGTTCGATGAGCATCGCACCCTCGACAACTAGCGGGAAGTAAACCGTCATTGGATGGAAACCGTAGTCGATCAGACGTTTGGCTATATCGAGCGTCACGACGCCCTTTTTCGCCTGGTTCTTATGCGAAAAGATCGCCTCGTGCATACAGTCTGACTCGAACGGAGCGTCGTAAGTATCACGCAGTTTGTGCGAAACATAACGGGCGTTGAGGACCGCGGTCTCGGTAGCCTCTTTAAGGCCGTCAAAGCCGTGGGTATAGATATAGGCCAGTGCCCGCACCATCATGCCGAAGTTGCCGTAAAAGGCCTTGACGCGGCCGATCGAATTCGGATGATCGTAGTTCAAATGATACCGGTCGCCGTCTTTTTCGATGCGTGGTGTCGGCAGGAATGGTTTAAGATCTGCCGTACACAGGCACGGTCCGCAGCCCGGGCCGCCGCCGCCGTGCGGTGTCGAAAATGTCTTGTGCAGATTTAGGTGGATGACATCGACGCCCATGTCGCCGGGGCGGGCAATGCCGACGAGCGCATTCATATTGGCGCCGTCCATATACACGAGGCCTCCTGCGGCGTGGATGGTGTCGCAGATCTCTCGGATGTTCCGTTCAAAAATGCCGACCGTATTTGGGTTAGTAAGCATTAGTCCGGCGACGCCACCTTCGTTGCAGAGCTCTCGAAGGTGATCCATATCGGTCAATCCCTCGGCGGTCGAGCGGATGGTCTTTACGGTAAATCCCGACAACGCGGCAGACGCCGGATTTGTTCCGTGAGCTGAGTCCGGGATGAGCATCACGCGGCGATCCTTTGATCCTTCGCCGTAGCGTTGGTCAAGAAAGGCACGGATCAACATCACGCCTGTCATCTCGCCTTGAGCACCCGCGGCCGGCTGGAGCGATATGCCCGCAAGGCCCGTTATCTCGCAGAGATCTTCCTGCAAACGATAGATCAACTCAAGGGCACCTTGCGTCTCTTCCTCAGGGGCCAGCGGATGCAGGCCGGCAAAACCGTTGATACGGGCGACCTTTTCGTTGAGCCGCGAGTTATATTTCATCGTGCACGACCCCAAGGGATACATGCCGAGATCGATCGAGTAATTCCATGTCGAAATTCGAGTGAAATGTCGGACGACATCGACTTCGCTGACCTCAGGCACACCGTCGAGATCGTCTGTACGGCGAAGTTCCGCCGGTAAGATATTTGCCGATTCCGGCACGTCGAGTTTCGGCAGTCGATAGCCGACGCGTCCGGTCTGCGACCGCTCAAATATCAAACCTTCGTTTTGAGTTGGGTGTTGTGTAACTTTTTTGATGCTCATATAAACCTACAGTGGCACGCCGGAAGGCATGCGTTCCGACTATTTCGGCAATCCTTTTCTCGCTATGTCCTCGACGATGTTACAAAAACGGTCGAGTTCCCATAGTGTCGTGTAGACATTCGGTGTGATGCGAATGCCGATAAATTCTTCGTGAACGATCGGTGTTGTAAAGATCTTGTGTTTCGACATCAAGTAAGAACCGATCGCTCCGGGCTCAATACCGTCGATCTTGAAATTGGCGATCGCACACGACTGTTTCGGGTCGAACGACGTGTTAAATCCTACCTTTGGCACGTCCTTGAGTTTGTTCATCCAGTAACGCGAAAGATATCGAAGCCGTTCTTCTTTGCGTTTGCCGCCGATTGCATTGTGAAACAAAATGGCTTCGCCGATCGCGAGCCGCATTGCGGCTGAGTGGGTGCCGATCTCCTCGAACTTGCGAATATCGTTCTTGTTCTTGTCCTCAGACGCCATCAGTGCCCAAACTTTCGCGATCTTGTCTTTCTTGACATAGAGCATTCCCGTGCCCTTGGGAGCGTATATCCATTTGTGGAGAGACGTGCCGTAATAGTCGCATTGCAGATGGTCGCGTTTGAAATCGAACTGGGCAAACGCGTGGGCACCGTCAACGATCGTCTCGATACCCCTCGATCTCGCCATCTCGCAGATCCTGCGGACAGGCAATATCTGTCCAGTAAGATTTATTTGATGCGATACTAGTATCAACTTGGTCTTTGGTGTCACCGCTCGTTCAAATGATGCAGCTATGTCATCAACATTTTGCGGAGCGAGAGGGATTTTGATCAGATTCAGTTTCAAACCTTCACGCAGCTCACGCTGTTTGAGCGTTGTGATCATTCGTGGATAATCTTGCGTTGTCGTGAGTATCTCGTCACCGGCCTTGAAGTCCATGCCCATCAGCAAGATCTCGAGCGATTCGCTCGCATTTCGCGTGATCGCGATCTCTTCGGCAGAGCAGCCGAACACCTCAGCGAGTCCCGTTCGCACCGTTTCCGACTGCGGCTCGAGCAATTGCCACATCGTATAGGCGGTCGCGTCTTCCTGCTGCCATGTGTAACGAACAAACGCCTCGGTCACCATTCGCGGGCTGGGCGAAACGCCGCCGTTGTTTAGATTGACAATTCCGCGCGTGACCGAAAATGCCTGTTGGATCGTAGCCCAGTAGTCTTCGTCCAGAGCCGCCTCGACCGGAGAAAGATGCTCGATACGCTTTCCCGCCGCCTGAACACTCGAAAACAACGACCCTACCACCGACGAAGAAAGAGCCATTAGCCCGAGGCCTTTACCGGCGTTGGAAAGAAAACTTCGGCGGTCGATGTCGTTTACAAAGCTGCGAACTGTCATTCTATTCCTCCTATTTCTTCGTCTTCCGATTGTTTACAACTAACCAGATCCCGATAACAAAATAATCAAAAATATCGGCACGATACATAAGAGTATTTCTGTTGCACCGAAGATCATTGACTAGACCGCCGCGAGTCCGGCGACCAAATCATCGATCTGCGTCTTCGTATTTGTTTCGGTCACGCAAACCAAAAACTCATTCGGCCGGTCCGAGTAATATTTCGACAGTGCCAACCCGCCGACGATGCCGTTCCCGGTTCGGACCTTTGATAAAACCTCGGCGGCGGGTTTCGTCGAGCGGACAACAAATTCGTTGAAGACAGGCGTTGAAAACGCCATCTCGTAGCCGTCGATGGCGGCGATCTGATTCTTAGCGTATGCGGCCTTTTGGGCGTTTTGCATAGCTACCTCTTGCAGGCCCCTTTTGCCCATTGTTTCCATGTAAATGGTGGCGGCGAGGGCTATCAGGCCTTGGTTGGTGCAAATGTTCGAGGTCGCCTTTTCGCGGCGGATGTGCTGTTCGCGGGTTGAGAGCGTCAGCACGAAACCTCGGTTGCCGTTCTTGTCGTAGGCGACACCGCACAGGCGGCCGGGCATGTTTCGAACGTATTTCTCTTGGGTCGCAAACAACCCGACATGCGGCCCTCCAAATCCCATCGGAACGCCCCAAGACTGGCCTTCGCCAACGACGATATCGGCACCGCATTCGCCCGGTGGTTTGAGCAGGCCGAACGAGATCGCTTCGGTAACGACGACGACGAACAGAGCCCCAACCGCATGTGCGGCATCGGCGAGCGTTTGCAGATCTTCGATACAGCCGAAGAAATTAGGCGACTGCACGACTAGTGCGGCGGTCTTGTCGTCAAGAGCCTCGAGTCCGGTGACGCGGCCGGTGGTCTCGTCAAACCCGATCTCGACGATCTCGCTGTCACCATGCTGATCATAGGTCGTTGCTACCTCTCGGTATTCGGGATGGACGCTTTTTGCGACGACGATCTTTTCGCGGCGAGTGACCCGCTGAGCCATCAGATACGCTTCGGCCATCGCGGTCGAGCCGTCGTACATCGACGCATTCGCGACCTCCATTCCGGTGAGTTGGCAAACAAGCGTTTGAAACTCGAAAATGTACTGCAGTGTGCCCTGCGAGATCTCAGGCTGATACGGCGTGTAGCTGGTAAAAAATTCGCTTCGCTGGATCAAATGATCGACGATCGTCGGCGAAAAGTGTGAATATACACCTGCACCGAGAAACGAAGGCTTTGTCGTCGCCGTGTTCTTTGCTGCCATACCTTCCATCGCGGCGATCACTTCGTTCTCGGCAAGAGGTTCCGTGATCTTCAGGTCGCGGTTCAGCTGGACGTCTGCAGGTATCGAGCGAAATAGTTCGTCAGCGGTCTTGAGGCCAACAACTGCGAGCATTTCGTCTCGTTCTTCGGGTGAATTTGGTATGTATCTCATGTTAAAAGGTGTTCAAGGTAAAATGATAACAGACAATTCTTTGCGGGCAAATTCTCACAATAATTGGCAGCAGAGGACCTCAGCTATTCACTTAAACGCTTCGTCGTCGGGGCTGACAAAGTATGAAGGCGGCGAGCCGCATGCCCGCCATTTTGGAGTTTGCTGTCACAGCTTCAAGGAGTTTAATACCGAGTTAGCTTCGTCAGATAGAGCTGCCTCGGCTGCCGTGCTAGCGTCCGGATGATTCTTTTGAATGATCTTGTTTGAAAAGCCCCTTTGGCCGGAAGTAAGTGGTTGCAGTTGAAATTCCAGCTGTGCTTCAAAGTTGCCGGAACTGCCGGTGTTGGTTATCTTTCCGAAAATACTACCGACCTTGCCGGCTGTCGACTGTTTGAGCTTTGTAAAGTTACTTGACAATACATAATCGCATCCAGCGGCCCGAGCCTCGGCTTCGGAACCGTATACGACACCTTCGATCTTACCTGAAGTCAGGCGCTTAGCGAGGAATGCCTGCAAATTGGAGACGGAGACAACTGCATCCCCGGAGTTTCTTATCTCAATGACGCCGACGCGGATCATTCCAGGCTTTTTCGCGCTGCTGGCCGTCGAGTCCTCTCCCGGGATCTTTGACCAGCCCCCTGGTCTGGTCTCGAGCGACCCGAGAGTTCCGTTGTTGTTTGGCCGGCCGTTGTCGTTGCCGAAACCGTCGGCGGACATCGCAGCCGAACCAGGCATTTCGTACAGATCGTTGGCCGATCTTGCCGCCATGTATCCGACGGGAATATCGAACATTGCGTCGTCCAGCGGGGCTTTTGAAAACTCGACTGTCTCGATGGTTTGAGTCATCGCCGGCATATCTTCATCGTCGGCCGAGCCCATCTTCATCTTTTGTGTGAGCGAGAGAGGAAATCCAAGTTTGCCCGTGCCTGTGTTTTTAATGACCATGCGGTCGGTGCAGCCGCGGTTTCCATCGCTGCCGGCGTACGGATTTCTCGGTGCAGAAACCGGACATGAGAATTGGGGCAGATCGACATACCACCCGTCGATCTCGATCTGCATGTCGCTTTTATTGCACGCATCCGGCGAGGATTGCATCGTCATGACCGACTTGATCCTTCGGGCCGTCAGGCCGAACATTTGTTTGCGTTCGCCGGTGTCCGTGATCGAATTGGTAATCGTAATGGTTCCGCCCTTTGTCGCTACACCAGATGGTGAGGGCGTCGCAGACGACGGAGACGAAGACCCGAGATCGGTCTGGAATGGTTCCACAAAGTAGAGCTTTTTACTGTCGCTGACTTTTATTGTGCGCTTAAGGTCGCATTGTTCAATGTCGGTCATGCCGGCCATTCCCATCATCCCACTGCTTTCCGTGCGTTTTCGCGATCCTTTAACATAAACGGTTGACGAGAAATTCTGTCCGCTGATCGAGGTCGATTGCTTGATCTTGTAGTTTTGTCCGCATACCGCAGCCGCGGCAAAGCCAATAATCAATGTGGGTGCCACTATTGCTGTTAGTAGTTTCATTGTAGTGTTTCTCCATATTAAATCGCTATATAGTTTGTTTCTGACTATTTTTATTATCGCTTAAACTGGCGGATGTGATTGTGACCTGCGTCATTGCCGTTGCTTGTACCATTGTGTTCTATTTGGCGGATGGCTTTGCCACGTTTGAATCATCCACAGATGGTCCAGACTGACCAAAAATATACGTGATCTCCCTGATCATCTTAATATGCTAGCGACATGATCCAACTGTGTCAGCGGCGACAAAAAGAAAAAAGGCCAAGGCAACCGCGCCATGACCTCTGATAATTTTTACGACGATCGTGCGATCGTTCGTTTGTAAGCTCTCCGTTTTCTACCTGCAATCATGCACTCGCTTCGAGATACTCTTCGTATTCGACAGCAGAGAGCATCTTATCGGCTTCAAGCGGATTGTCCATTTTTATTTTGACCATCCAGCCGGCACCATAGGCGTCATTATTGACGGCTTCGGGAGTGTCATTGAGGCCTTCGTTCACCTCGGTGACAGTTCCGGCAAGCGGCGTAAAGATCTCGGAAACAGCCTTGACCGATTCGACCGAGCCGAACGCCTCATGCGTGCCAAAATGATCGCCGACTCGCGGCATATCAATATAAACAACATCGCCGAGCGAATGCTGGGCGTAATCCGTAATACCGATCGTCGCAATATCGCCTTCGACGAGGACGTATTCGTGATCTTTGCTGTAACGTAAGTTCTCTGGAATGTTTGACATAGTATTTAGATAAAATTTAGTTTTTGATCAGACTGCGTAAAGCTCAAGGTAGCCGCATTTTTCGCATCTCAGGCCCCGCACATCTCGCCGCACGCGGTCGTGGACTTTGACGTTGTCGCCTTTGATGCCGAGCAGAGAAGCGTGTTCGGGTTCGCCGTCAACCCAAGTTAGCTTCATATAATAATGCTCGCTTTTATCTGCGGCAAAGCCCTTGATCATATTCCCGCCGCATTTGCCGCAAATGTACTGCGAAACGCTCATTTTGCCCGCTTGTAAAAGGGCGTCGGTACTACTTTTGCTCCTACGTGTCTGCCTCTGACATCAATTTTAATTTCTTGTCCGATATTTGCAAACTCCGGTGGCAAAAACGCGAGTCCAATGTTCTTTTTCAGGAACGGAGCAGGTGAACCGCTCGTCACTACTCCGACCTTTTCGTCGCCAACGTAGATGTCCATACCGTCGCGGCCGATGCCGGGCTCGGTCATTTCGAAACCGGCGATCTTGCGCTTCACGCCGGCTTCTTTTTGGGCGGCGATCTGGTGCGAGCCGGTGAATTCGCCTTTGCCGAGCTTAGTGATCCAGCCGAGGCCGGCTTCGAGCGGGGTGATGTCATCGCCGAGTTCGTGGCCGTAGAGCGACATCGCTGCTTCGAGCCGAAGCGTATTGCGTGCGGCGAGGCCGCAGGGCAGTATGCCGCCGTCGCTCTCATACTTACCCGTCTCGAGCAGTTTGTCCCAGAGCTGTTCGGCGTGTTCGGGGGAGGCATAGACCTCAAAACCGTCTTCACCGGTGTAACCGGTCCGCGAGATGATCGAATCAACACCGTCAACCTGGCCGGTCGTAAAGTGATAATATTTTATCGCTCCGAGGTCGGTCTCGGTCAGTTTCTGCAGAATGCCCGTGGCGTCAGGGCCCTGGACCGCGATCTGGCAATAGTCATGCGACGCGTTTCGCAGGCCGAGGTCGTCGTGTTCGGAATGGTGCGATTTGATCCAGGCCCAGTCCTTTTCGGTCGTGCCGGCATTTACGACGAGCAGCAGACGGTCATGGCTAAAACGGTAGACGAGCAGGTCGTCGACGACGCCGCCGTTGGTATTTGTCAAAGCCGAGTAATGTGCCTGGCCGTCGACCAGTTTCGTGACGTCGTTCGTCGTAAGGCGATTGACAAAGGCAATGGCGTCGGGCCCCTCGACCCAGATCTCGCCCATGTGCGACACGTCGAACAGAGCGCTCGCGGTGCGGCAGCGCATATGTTCCTCGATGACGCCTGCGCCGTACTGCACCGGCATATCCCAACCGCCAAAATCCACCATCTTCCCACCCAACGCACGATGCACGGCGTTCAGCGGAGTTTTTTCAATTCTGTATCAGACATACTAACGAGTGTAAATTAGAGGTATTATCCGGGCAAGTACAGGCGGAGAAAAGGTGACCAAGTTATTAGGAGAGTGAGCAAAATTAACCGTTGAAAGGAAACCGCGGCCGCCGATATCGATCGGTTCGATCAGTGTTGTCAGATCAGTTATTCTTCTTCTTTTTCTTATCGACCTCGGCCGGGAGTTTGGTGACGGACTCGAGGATGGCGTTGCAGGAATCGATGGAATCGAGGATGACGCCCTTCTGCATTTGGTCGGTGGTGGAGTCGAGTTCTTTTTGGAGTGCGGGCTTATAGCGCGACGCCGCGGCGGCGAGGTTGCGGACAGCGACCGGAAAGATATCGGCGAGCGTTTTGGGTTTTTTGATCTCGGGATCAGGCAGAATGGCTGAATCCGGGCGTTCGGAGATGTTGTCGATGTCGTCGATGGCCTTTTGGAGCAGGCGTTTGATGTCGAAGAGCAGGTCGATCCGCTCGCCTTTCGGCAGATCGCCCCAGGTTTCAGATTCTTTCTTGCCCGCCGGCTTTGAAACGTCGATCTTTAGCAAGTCAAACCGCCGATCGGCGGCATGGACCAGAACCTCGATCCGACGATCGATCTCTTGCGCGTCGCGAACGAGTTCGATCTCGGCGTCGGTCAGAAAATCACGCCGCTGTGCATTCGCCGTCAACTGTGAAATGTGAAACGTGAAAAGCAACAAACCGGCCACCATCAACACATCGCGCATGCTTATCTTTATCATGATCTTTATTCTTTCACTTTTCACTAATTGGTATTTATGACGGTGTCGCCGAATTGCGGCTCGATCGCACTGGTCCGGGCGTCGCGCAAATTCTTGAGCAGTTTGAAAATGTAGGGCTCGTATTTCGGCGGAACCTCGCGGCGGATCAGTTCGAGCCGCGGTGCAAAGCCGCGAAGCCCGATCTCGTAGCGTTTCAGATTATTGCGCATCCTGCTGCTGCCGTTATTGCGGCGAAGTAAATAGTCGAGAGTATTGTCCATCAGATAATGGAATGCTCCCAGTTCGACATAAAGATTGTAATAATCCTGAGTCTGGAATAACTTCTCGGCCTGCTTCAAATGTGCATCCATGAAGGCAAGAGCGAGGATCGTGCGGTCCTTTTCGTCGGTAACCGATTCGAGCTTAGCTTTTTCTTCCTTTGCAATGATCTTTGACGGCGGCGGAACAGTTTCGGGCTGAGCCGACACGGTGGAAAACGAAAAGTGGAAAATCGAAAGTAAAACAGAGGCGTACAGAGCGAAACGGTGAGCAGATATCAATGCTGAACCAAGGGTCTTAATTTTGAGTTTTCCGTTTTTCACTTTCAGTTCTTCTTTACTTTCATTTCCTTTATCTGTTTTTGCAGCGAGGGGACTCGCAAGTTAACTTTTTCTATCTCAAGTTGATTCTTGAGCGGATCCGCGAGACGCAGGAACTGTTGATAGTTTGCCATTGCGTCCAGATATTCTGCCAGTTGATCGTGCGAGACCGCAAGCAAATAATGCGCGATGGCGCTTTCGGGCATCTTCGCGGCTATCCATCTGTATTCTGCCTTTGCCTCGGCGTAACGCTTGAGTTGATAAAGTGCGGCGGCGAGATTTGCATGGACCGTGGCGTTTTCCGGAGCGATCTCGGAGATCCGCTTGAGCAATGCAGCGGCTTGATCGAAGCGTTTTGCCTGAACCAAGGCGGCACCGTAACCGATCGCATGGTCAATATTGGTTGGCTCCGCCTCAGATGCACGGCGGCAATAGTCGAGGGCTTTGTCGGGAGCTTCGAGCCGATTGAGAACGCATAAACGGCCGAGATATGATGCGTTTTTCGGTTCCTTGGCGACGAGAGCTTCGAGTTTTGCAGTGTCCGTTGACGCCGCAGCCGAGATGCCTGCACGAAGCGATTCCGCCTCGGCCGACTTTACCTTTATCAGGTCGAGGAGCTTAAGAGCGACGTCGGTCTTGCCCTGGGCGGCAGCGACACGGGCTTGTAGGACAATTGTCGATGTCCGATCCGGAGCGAGTTTGGTAAGCGTTTCGGTATATGACTCAGCCTGTTCGGTGTCGTGATCGTTGAGGGCGAGCTCGGCTGCGAATTTGATGGCGTTGATATTTTTCGGATCGACTGCGAGCGCATTCTTCAGCGAAGATCTGGCAAGGGCCTTTTCGCCCACGGCATTTTCAAGTCCGGCACGAGCGGACCATATCGAAGCCGGGACCTTCATCTTGCCATCCGTCAGGATCCTCAATTTTGTGAGTGTCTCGCCGAGGGATTTCGATGGAGCCGCCGAATGCAGCTGCAGATCAACAAGTGCGGCGTAAGCAGGGAAGTTGTTTGCGTCGAGTTCGATCGCTTTGGTCAAGGTTGCAGAGGCATCGGCAGCGAGCCGTTTTGCTTCGGCGATGTCTCCCGATTCGGTGGCCGCGATATGTTTCCTTACTTTCACGTCGCCGAGCATCGCAAGTGCCAGCGACCATTCAGGCCGTTTCTCCGTTGCCTTGCGAAATGATGACTCGGCTTCGTCGATCTTGTTCAGTGCCAGATAAGCAATGCCCTTCTGGTATTCTGCTTCGGGAAAATCCTCGACCAAAGCTATCGCTTCATCATAGAGTTTGATCGCCGCGATAAGATCGCCTTTTTCGTGGATCTCTTGACCCTGATTGAATATATTAACGGCGTTCTTAGGTTCGTCTTCACCATCCTGAGCAAATGTACAAAGTACTGCGGATCCGAAAAGAACTGTGCACAACAAAGAGGCGGCGAATACATGTCGTATGGCCACAGCCGGATTGATCAAAATGCGATCTCTTGTCATTTGCAGAAATTGTAAGTTTATCATCCGGGCATTCAAATTGCTATGTTTTCAGCGATTTGTGCACGTTCATTTTCTAAGTCAAAGATTTGCGTTCACTATTTATAGTGATATAAGATTTTGGTTCGCCGTCAAACGGTTCCCGTCCTACAATGAACGCACCAACGTCAAATAAAGCCGACATCACCGCATCCACTCAATTCCCGGAAAAGGAAGATTCCCTTCGGTCTATGATGCGTGATATGGGCTCGGTGTTGGTCGCGTTTTCCGGCGGTGTTGACAGCACATATTTGGCGCTTATTGCGACGCAGGAATTGGGCGAAAAAGCGTTGTGTGTGCTTGGCTTGTCACCAAGCGTATCGCAGTTTCAGCGAGAAGAGGCGGCATCGATCGCCGGCGAGTTCGGTTTCAATTTTGAGACCATCGAGACGGACGAACTCAACGACGAAAAATATCGGGCGAATCCCGCGAACCGGTGCTATTTCTGCAAATCTGAATTGTATTCGAAGCTCGAGGCTCTAGCGGCGTCACGCGGTATCGGTTTCGTGTTGGACGGAACGAACTCCGACGACATGAAAGATCATAGGCCCGGCCGCGTCGCCGCGGCTGAGAACAGTGTAAAGAGCCCACTCGCCGATCTTGGGTTCGAAAAGGACGAGATTCGCGAATTCAGCCGGCTCCGCGGGGTCCGGGCGTGGGACAAACCGGCGAGTCCGTGTCTGTCTTCGCGAATTGCTTACGGCGTACCGGTGACGATCGAACGTTTGTCGATGGTCGAGCGCGGTGAGGATTTCATTAGAGCGATCGGATTTAAGGAATTTCGGGTTCGCGTTGATGGCGAACATGCAAGAGTTGAGGTCGGCCCGGCCGAACTCAGCCGTGCTCTCGAGCCGGCGATTGTGTCGAGTATCACAGAAAACTTAATGAAGATCGGCTTTAATAATGTAGAGCTTGATCCGAAAGGGTTTCGTTCAGGTTCAATGAACGAGGCAATTAACATAGTGGGCAATAATTAAATCATCTATAATCAAATTATCTATTTGGAGAATTAAATAAAATGGCAAATCCGATGGCCGACGAAATGCGGCGATTTAAGGGCAGCGACGAAAAGAACCCGTTCGAAGCAATGAGCGAGCGTTTTGACCGAGCGGCAAAATTATTGGGACTGGACGAAGATCTTTACAGAGTAATGCGTGTGCCGAGCCGCGAGATCAAGGTTTATATTCCTGTGCGTATGGACACTGGACATATTCAGGTGTTCGAGGGCTATCGCGTTCAGCATAACTTTGCCCGCGGGCCGGCAAAGGGCGGCATTCGTTATGCTCCTGACGTATCGTTGGACGAAGTAAAGGCTCTGTCGGCTTGGATGACCTGGAAATGCGCGGTCGTCAACGTGCCGTTCGGCGGCGGAAAAGGCGGCATCATTTGCGATCCGCATCAAATGTCGCTCGGTGAACTCGAACGCATGACACGCCGCTACACGGCTGAGCTGATCGATTTCATCGGCCCGGACAAGGACGTTCCGGCTCCCGACATGAACACGAACGAACAAACGATGGCGTGGATCATGGATACATATTCAATGCATGCCCGTCACACCGTGACATCGGTCGTCACCGGCAAGCCGGTCGCACTTGGCGGTTCGCTCGGACGGCGTGAGGCGACCGGACGCGGCGTGTTGATCTGTGTTAACGAAGCGATCAAACGATTTAACCTGACGCCGGAACAGACGACCGTCGTGGTGCAGGGCAGCGGAAACGTTGGCGGCATCGGTGCCGAATTGATGTGGCAGCAGGGTTATAAGGTGGTCGCAATTTCAGATGTCGGCGGCGGTATCTATAATCCGAACGGACTCAATATCCCGCACGTTCTCGAATATTTGAACCAATATAAGTCGCTGGAGGGCTATCCGGACGTAGAGGCGGTCGATAACAAGGCTCTCCTGGAGATCGAATGTGACGTCTTGGCCCCTTGTGCTACGGAGAACCAGATCACCTCGGAAAATGCCGATCGGATCAAATGTAAGATATTGGCAGAAGGTGCAAATGGCCCGACGACGCCCAAAGCAGACAAGATCCTTCACGATAAAGGCATTTTTGTCATTCCGGATATTTTGGCAAACGCCGGAGGCGTTACTGTCTCGTATTTCGAATGGGTACAGGATCGCATGGGATACTTTTGGTCGGAAGCCGAAGTCAACTCTCGGCTCGAGGATAAAATGGTCGCGAGTTTTAACGAATTATGCCATTATGCGACGAAGCATGATGTCGATACACGAACGGCCGCTTACATGATGGCCATCGATCGCGTTGCATACGACACTCGGATGCGCGGGATCTATGCGTAAAAAAGTTCGTAATTTGTTAAAAACGCTTGATTTTCGTGATTTTTTAGGATAAGGTCAAACGATGAGTACCGTTGTTGCGTTGTAATATGCAGGCATTCGGGTTGAACTCGCGTCAGTATCTTAAATTTATTGAACGTTTTTTTTGAAACTGTGCCGCGTTTTATGGCGAGCCTGTTTGGCAAGTCATCTTACGTGTGCAATAATCGGGTAGCTAGTCATTGTTCTAATTTGTTTAGGGCACGCTTTATGGCTACATATTGAAATTTGATTCTTTATTTTCTGCGGAGGAATGTGATGAAACTCGCAAACAAGGCGTATATTGTTACGCTCTTAATGCTTACGTTCGTATTTACGGCGACGGCACAAAAAAATCTTAGGCCTGCTAGCGACCCTAGAAACACGTCACCAACGGTAGGTACCGGTGGTGCTGTTGGTGGTCCGACTGGCCTCTTTACTGTCTATGACGGCGAAACACTTAGGAAAGGTGAATATACTTTCAGCGCCGCTTTTAGCAATTATGACCGCGATCCGGGTGATGTAGATTTCAGCTCGTTACCGCTGAGTTTTCAGATCGGTGTGACCGATTATGTCGAGCTTTTCTTCGAAACCGAAGCGATGCGCGGCGTAAAGGTCAATGCTCGTCGAAACTTGTCGTCTAACTATCTGCCGAACTCGCAGCTCTTCGTGTCCGGCTTTGGCGTCACGAGTCCTCCGGCGATCGTTATGGCTCCCCGCGGACCGGGCAACCCACTCATTCAAGGTGCGGTATTCCGTCCTACGGGTAATCAGCCGTTCACACCGTATCCTTACATCGGCGGCAGTGCAGGCACATACGGACTGCTTCCGGGATTCTTCTCAGGCCCGCAGTTTGGATATCCTGCCGGAACGAATGCTCTCTTGAGCGTTACGGCCGGCGGTAACGGCGCCTCGAATTTCCCGGGCATCGGATCGGTCTACGGCGGTATTCTGCCGGGATTGGTTCTTGCGACGACCCCGCTGCTCAACCAGGCTGGAGCACCGGCCGGACAGGCACCTACCTCATTCACACTCGCCGCGTCATACAATCCTGACGCTCCGTTCATCAATCGCGGATATGGCGAATCAGCTTTTAACGCGTTCACGGTCGGCGGCAAATGGCGTTGGACCAACGTGAACAACCCGATCAGTGCCGGTGTCGTTGCATACTATAGATGGTATGCGGATAACGCTTCGGACGCTGCAGGTTTCAACCAGCTCCAGCGTGGAGCCAGCCCCGGCGGAAACATTGGTGACATTGGCGTTACCATGTTCGGCGGAGCTCGTCTCGCGAAATGGGCGAACCTTTCGGCTAACGTCGGATTCATGTATGCATCCGATGTGAAGGGCGATATGGCCGGCGGAACATTTACATTGCTTGACCGCGGCAACGAGCTTACCGGTTCGATCGGTGTGGATTTCCCTGTTAATAAGTATTTCCAACCGATCGTCGAATTCCGCTCGCTCAGCTATGTTGGCGGCAGAACTCCGAATGCGTTTGAAAATAATCCGATGGACGCCATTTTTGGTGCCAAGATCCACGTCACCCGTTATGCAGGTTTTGGTGCGGCATACCGCTACCACGTCAACCAGCAGGATCGCGGATCGTTTAACAATGACGTAACCTATACGAACACGGTTGCAATTCCTTGCCGAGCCGGTCAAACGGTTGGTTGCCCGCAGACGGTTACATCGTCTTTCCGCGGCGTTCCTCAAGGATTCCAGGTTTCGTCTGACCCGCACGGATTCATTTTCCAGGGTTGGATCGGCCGACGCAACAAGCGTGCTGAAGCTGTTGTTAACCAAGTTGCTAACGTAAATTCGGTTACACTTTCGAACTCGACGATCACCATCGGATGTCCTCCGGGATTCCGTTCACGCTCGGGTGCTTGCAACGACAACCGTACGATCGGTGTTGCGACATCGGCTAGCGATCCGGAGAATGACGTTCTCACCTATAACTACACAGTTTCGGGTGGACGCATTGTTGGATCGGGTGCAAACGTTGATTGGGATCTGAGCGGTGCTCAGCCGGGAACCTACACGATCACCACTGCTGTCAATGACGGCTGCGGCGTTTGTGGTAAGACCGACACTCGTACGGTTACGATCAAGGCATGTGATGACTGCGTCAAGATCTGTGACTGCCCGACCTTGTCGGTTGACGGCCCGAGCGGCGTTACCAATCCTGGCAGCCCGATGTCGTTTACTGCAAACGTAAGCGGCGGAGCAGATGTTACCTACAACTGGACCGTTTCGGAAGGAACGATCTCGTCCGGACAGGGAACCAGTGCTATCACAGTCGATACGACCGGACTTGCCGGCCGCACTGTGACGGCAACTGTCAACATCGGCGGACTCGATCCGAATTGCAACTGTGTCACGTCCGATTCGGAATCCGCTCCTGTTGCAACTAAGCCGGAAGCCGAACTCGTTGACGAGTTCCAGAAACAGGTCGATGACGAAGTCAAAGCTCGTGTAGACAACTTCTACATCAGGTTGAACAACGATCCTAACGCACAGGGTTACATCATCAACTACGGTACGGCCGCTGAGATCAAGAAGCGTAGAGCTCAGATCATGAAGGCGATCAACTTCCGTAAGTATGACGTAAGCCGCGTGACCTTTGTCGACTCGATATCGGATGGCGGTGTGAACACCAAGTTCTACCTCGTCCCGTCGGGTGCTGATAATCCGATGCCGTAATTGGCAGCAGCTTCTCGGATCGAAAGAGACGGGAACATAATTTGAGCGGCCGCCGGTTCCATCACAAACCGGCGGCCGTTTTTTTTGCGGAACCGTATCGCTTTGAAAGTTCCGAAGTTTTTTGTAGAATGAATGAATGGCTTCGGATTCCGCTATAAATCGCCGGGATCATTCTAAAAAGTGCAAACTATTGCCTGTCTTACGTCATCTCATTGATGGCTGGTTTACCTCTCCGGTGCGGGGCATCCCGCCGATAGTTCTGACCAACAAAAAGTAATATGTTCAATTTCAAAAAGCTCAATGTGGTGTTTTCGTTACTATTGGCAGTTTCGATATTCAATTCGCTGATCTTCGCTGTTGATCCTGACGGTTCGGCGGGAGCCGATCCGCCGAAATTCGAACTGTGGTCGGTTGTTGGCCCCGATGGCGGTGACGTTCGTACGGTCGCGATCGATCCGCGGGATATGAACAAGCTGTACATCAGCACTCTCGACGGTCAGATCCATGCCTCGTCGGACGCAGGGAAGACCTGGCGGCTGCTGGTCAATCTCAACGAACCGGAGATGATCATCGACAATCTTTTTGTCGACGCCCGCGATTCCAAATTGATCTACGCGTCGGGCCACAGACACAAGGCACCGGGCGGATTTTTCAGGTCCACGGACGGCGGTTTGACCTGGAAAGAGGCGAAAGAGCTCAAGAATGAATCGATTCACGCACTGACGCAATCGCCTTCAGACCCGAGTATGCTATTCGCCGGAACTACGCATGGCGTATGGGTCTCAAAGAATTCAGGAGCTGACTGGGAGCGGATCGCTTCGCCGACAAATCCGATAAATATCGATTCGATCGCGGTCGATCCGAGGTCGCCGAATACGATCTATGCAGGCACCTGGTGGCGTGCATATAAAACGACCGACAGCGGCAAGAATTGGCGTTTGATCAAGAACGGGATGATCGACGATTCTGACGTGTTTGCGATCGCCGTCAATCCGCGTAACCCCGAGCACATTCTGTCTTCTGCCTGCAGCGGCATATATGAGTCATATAACGCCGGCGAAAAATGGTCAAAGATCCAGGGCATACCTTCGCAGTCGCGCCGCACACGTGACATCATGCAGCATCCTTCGGTGCCGAGCACTTATTACGCGGCGACGACCGAGGGCTTTTGGATGAGTGTCAACAGCGGCAAATCGTGGGCGTTGACGACGCAGCGAAATCTCGAGATCAATTCGATCGCAGTTCATCCTGATATGCCGACGCGTGTTTATATCGGGACCAACAATTACGGGGTAATGGTCTCAAATGACAGCGGGCGAAGCTTCACTCCGACAAACGACAATTTTACCAGCCGCTTTACTTACTCGATCATTCCTGACAAGCAGCAGTCCAATCGTCTCTACGCCGCAACTCGCAACATCGCGACCGGCGGCGGATTCTTCTTTGTCAGTAATGACGCGGGCGTCACATGGACGCCTTCGCGGAGCCTTGATGTCAATCGAGTTTCGCCGTTCTCAATTCTCCAGGACCGCAAGAATCCGAGTTTGATGTATCTCGGCACCAATCTCGGCATCTACCGCTCGCTCGATCGCGGAGTTACATGGCTGCCTTTGCCAACCGTCAAGGCTCCTGTGACGACCAAGAAGCCGGTGAAGAAAGTGCCGGTCAAAAAGGGAACAGCCGTGAAAACGCCTGTTGTCACAGCCGCCGCCATCGGCCCGGCTGTCAAGACCGTCGGTTCGATCAACGAGAAGGTCAAGGTGCTCGAATTTACAGAAGACGGCCGAAACGGGATCTTCGCCGGCACTGACAAGGGGCTTTATCGCAGCTACGACATTGCTAAAGGCTGGGAAAAGCTTAATCTGGGTGTCGGTATCAACGAGAATATATTTGCTATCCACACTTCGCCTACTCGTCCCGGCACCATTTGGGTCGGAACGGCCACGTCGGGTGTTCTGGTCTCACGCGACGATGGCAAGACATGGGCAAAGGCCGGCGGAGCCGCCGAGGGCGTTCCCATCAGCTCGATCGCATCTGACCCCGAGCGGCCTGACTATGTTTACGTCGGGACCTCGCAGACGTTTTATATCAGTAAGGATGGAGGTGCTACGTGGAAGCGCCGTGGCGGTGACCTGCCGCTTGGTAATTTCACCAGTATCCTGATCAATCCTGACAATACGGACGAGGTGATCGTGTCGAGTTCGATCGACACTGACGGCGGGATCTTTATTTCGACCAATGCTGGCGACAAATGGAAGCGTATCGACGGTAAGGACTGGAAATTACCGAGCCGCAGGGTGTGGTCGCTCGCGTTTGACCCGAAAGACCCCAACAGGCTGTTTGCCGGAACTCACTCTTCCGGAGTGTATAAGATAGAGCGAAGAGCTGAGACGGCCTCCACACCATCAGCCGCAAAGCCGAACGATACCGGTATTCCCGAATAACGTTGGTGATGTTCTCAGTAAATTGAGCGGTGCGATAGTGCGCCGCTCTTTTTTGTTTTGAACTTGGAACTTTTCGGCGGTATATCTATAATTTCATTTATAAGGAGCCAGTTCATTGGATCACGAGAGCGCCGTTCGGACCTCGACGGCTAGAAACGATATGCGAATTTCGAGCGTTCCGTTTTCGGCGATACCGGAGCAATCACGGCTCTTTCTTGATTATCAATCCGATCCCGCATCGCTCAGGAAATTTTATCCCAACGCTGTTTCGTCCGTTCCCGATCTAACCGGCTTTGCTCCGACCGTGCTTGCCAATTACACGATCGACCGGACATCCGTCTGCGATGCCCTCGTTGAGATAAATACGGCATGCGGAGCCTCGGCGGCCGCAATGGCCAATATCGAACGCCTCCGCGAGGAAAGCACCGTCGCGGTTCTAACGGGCCAGCAGACAGGTCTGTTCACGGGGCCGCTATACACGATCTACAAGGCATTGTCGGCGGTGAAGCTGGCGGAACGATTGTCGGCGGAGGGAGTTTCGGCGGTTTCGCTGTTTTGGGCCGCGACCGAGGATCATGATTTTGATGAGGTAGCGAATACCTCAGTCGTCGCGCGTGACGGCAGCGTGTCTACGGTCAATTATGACGCGTCCGATCGTGTCGAAGATTCGCCGGTCGGTTCAACGTTGCTGGACGCAACTATCACCGAAGCGATCCGAGATCTGACCGACAGTTTGCCGCGAACCGATCTTTCCGGTTATGTTGAGCAATTGTTGTCCGCGGCATGGGAGCCGGGACGTAAATTCGGGGCAGCATTTCTTGTTCAAATGGCTGAGATCTTTCGTCCGTTCGGCCTCGTCTTTGTTGATCCGCAGAATATCAGACTGAAACGCCTTTCGGCCTCGATCTGCGTCGAAGCAATTGCTAGTTCTGATGAAATTTATAAGAACGTGACGGCTCGTTCGAATGAACTTGTTTCCTTGGGTTATCACTCCCAGGTCGTGGTCGGAGACGATTATTTCCCGTTATTTTGGCAGACTGACCAGGGGGTTAGGTCTGCGATCCGTCGAACCGGTGACGGCGACTACCGTTCAAAAGCAGACAAGCGTGAATTCACGACTCCCGAGATGCTGGAGATCGCCGCTTCTGAGCCTGAAAGGTTTAGTCCCGGCGTCATGCTTCGGCCGGTGGTGCAGGACTATTTGTTTCCGACGATCTGCTATTTCGGCGGCGGTGCCGAGATCGCCTATTTTGGACAGAACAGCGCTGTTTATGAGACGCTCGGACGTCCTGTGACGCCGGTCTTGCATCGGCAGTCGTTCACTGTCATCGAACCGCGGCACGAACGGATATTGAACGACCTCGACCTCGACTTTACGGATCTTTTTGCCGGTATCGATTCGCTCCTTCCGTCGCTGATCGAAAAACACATTTCGCCGGACACTGCCAAATTGTTTGCCGATGTCGAAGAGCGGTTGAATACCGAACTTGACCGCCTCGATCAGAGTTTGACGGCGTTGGACGTTACGCTTGCCGCAAACCTCGCAAAGCGCAGACGGAAAATGATCTATCATATTGATGCCCTTCGCAAAAAGGCTTACCGGGCGGAACTGCGAAAGAGCGAGATGATAAACGGCCGGATCGCGGCGGCATTCTCTTCCATTTATCCGAACGGGCATTTGCAGGAGCGAAGCATTAACATTGTGACCTATTTGAACAAATACGGGCCGAATTTTGTGGATTGGCTATACGATTCGATCGATCTCGACGACCGCGGCCACCGGTTGATACACCTCTAAGATGAACAAAATAAGGGTATTGCCCGATAATTTGGCAAATCAGATCGCTGCCGGCGAGGTCGTCGAGCGGCCGGCATCGGTCGTCAAGGAAATGGTCGAAAATGCCATCGACGCCGGAGCAACGCGCATTCAGGTTGAAATCGAACTCGGCGGCCGCCGCGTAATTCGCATCAGTGACGACGGCGAAGGCATGGTCCGCGATGATGCGATACTTGCTTTCGAACGCCATGCCACATCAAAGATCCACACTCTCGAAGACCTCGCCGCTATCGGCACGCTCGGTTTTCGCGGTGAAGCCCTTGCCTCGATCGCCTCGGTCGCCAAGGTCGAACTGCTCACCAAATCACTTGCCGAAAATGAAGCAACAAAGGTCATCATCGAAGGCGGCCGCCTGATCGACGTAAAGGACGCAGCCCGCGATACCGGAACGACGATCACCGTTCGCGACTTGTTTTTTAACACGCCCGCGAGACGCAAATTTATGCGGAGCGAGGCGACCGAGAACTATCACCTTACCAGTATCGTCACGCATTATGCTCTCGCACATCCGGAGATCGCGTTCACGCTGACGAATAACGGAAGGGAAGTGCTGCGTGTTTCGCCTGCGAAGGATCTTCGCGAGCGGGCGTTCCAGGTCTTCGGTGCAGGAGTCCTCGACAGCCTTTTGCCGGTCACCGGTGGACGTGAGTACGTCGCAAGGGTCAGCGGTTATGTCTCGGCCCCACGCGAACGCCGGACGACGCGGGACGCCCAGTACTTCTTTGTAAACAAACGTTTTGTCCGCGACAAGACCATAGCCGGCGGCCTGCTCGAAGGATTCCGCAGCGTCTTGCCGCACGGTGTTTATCCTGTTGCGTTCTTGTTCCTCGATATTCCGCTCGATGAGATCGACGTCAATGTCCATCCTGCTAAGACCGAGGTTCGATTTCGCCGCGGCGAAGCGGTCAAAGACGTGATCGCAGAAGCTGTCCGCGAAGCACTGGCACGGGCCGGCGTGACAGGCGATATCGGATCGGAACGACCTGAACGGCAGGAGTATTCGAGCTTTACCGTCCCGGTGCGTGAAGAGGTCCATCAGATCGAACAGTCAGAGATCGTGTTCGATGATCGTACATCCGGAGTTCAGAGAACTGTTGAGGATGTCGAAACCGGGATAAAGGCCGAATCGGGATCTCATGAGCGTGTAGAGATCGACGATGCGGAGCCTGTCAGTATATTTGATCACCCGCAAGAGCGTGAGGTCGCCATCGCTGTTGGAGAATTCGAGGATCTGGCTAGACAGCGTTCGTCGGTTTTCAATGACGTCAGGCCGCTCGATTACGCTGTATTGCCGCCGGTCAATTCGGCTGAAAAGTTTGTGAAGAAGGTCGAGGTCGAACAGGTCTTTGCTGCTAAGATACAGCCGCTTGGGCAGCTTCACGACAGTTTTATCATCGCTGTCGACGACGAAGGATTGCTGCTGATCGATCAACACGTCGCACACGAGCGAATCCTATTTGATAAGTTTCGCAAGAGCGAGATCGATCGACCGATCGAATCGCAAAATCTGCTGCTGCCCGAAACGCTCGATCTCTCGCCGGCGCAGTCGCAGGCGTTCCAGCTTGTCGAAGGTGACCTTGAGTCACTCGGTTTTGGTTTGATGAGGCTCTCAGGCAGGACTGTCGCGATCAAGAGCGTTCCGACCGACCTGCCGGCGTCGGAGGCTCGAAATCTGTTTGCCGAAATACTCGACACGATAGATGCCGAGAAAAAAGGCTCGCCAAAATCGACGCTGCGCGACGACATCGCCGCTTCGCTGGCCTGCAAAGCGGCCGTCAAGATAAATATGAAACTGACGCCGGAGAAGATGCAGTGGCTGATCGACCGGTTGTTGATAACGACGTCGCCGACAACATGTCCGCACGGGCGGCCTGTCATATTGAGGCTCTCGATGAAGGATATCGAGCGAGGTTTTCACCGTACATAAACAGATGGATGAGAAAAAAGGGCCGAGCCCGGAAATGCCGGACCGGTTCTGGAAGAAAATTTATCTTGCGGTAGTGGTGACCACGATTGTGGTGATTACCGCACTCTGGGCTTTCTCTCAGTATTTTAGTTAGAGTCTGAAGATGAGATCACTGGACTGGGCAATTGTGGCGGCGTATTTGGTTTATGTCGTTTGGGACGGCATCCGCATGACCAAGCACACGGGCACCAAAGAAGGCTATTTTCTTGCCGATCGCGGTTTGCCGTGGTGGGCCGTCGGATTGTCAGTGATGGCGACTCAGCTTTCGGCTATCACGCTCGTCGGTACGACCGGACAAGCCTACAGCGACGGAATGCGCTTCATACAGTTCTACTACGGGCTGCCGTTCGCGATGATCATCCTTTGTGTGACCGTGGTGCCTTTTTTTCACAAGGCAAACGTCTTTACAGCATATGAATACCTTGAAAAGAGGTTTGATGTAAAGGTCCGCACGCTGACCAGTTTTTTCTTTCTCATCTCGCGCGGACTCGGCGTCGGCACGATCATATCGGCGCCGTCAATTGTCCTGTCGATAGTATTTGGCTGGAATCTGACGGCAACGATATTTGCGATCGGGCTTTCGACGACGATCTATACGGTCTTTGGCGGTGTTCAGGCGGTTACGTGGACCGACGTCAAGCAGATGATTGTCATCTTTTTCGGGCTCGGCGTTTGTTTTCTGGTCATATTGTGGAGCTTTCCAACGGGTGTATCGCTTGGCGACGGGCTTCATCTTGCCGGAAGTCTCGGCAAACTCAACATGGTCGACACGACCTTTGACCTGAAAGAGAAATACACGATCTGGTCAGGCCTGATCGGCGGACTTTTTCTGATGCTCGGTTATTTTGGCTGCGATCAGAGCCAGGTCCAGCGGTTCTTGACTGCCAAGTCGGTCGCTCAGGGGCGGACATCGCTCATGATGAGTGCATTCCTCAAAATACCGATGCAGTTCGGCATTTTGCTGATCGGAATCATGGTGTTTATCTTTTACCAGTTTTCCGCCCCGCCGATCGTATTTAACAAAGCCGAGGTCGCTAAGGCACAGCAAACTGAACAGTTTCGCGAGATTCAGAGCAAATATGATGCTGCCCACGCTGCGAGGCGTGAGGCGGCGATCAGCTTTTCGACAGGTGATGAGGTTACCCGTCAGAGCTACATCGACGCGGACAAAAAGTTCAACGAAAGCCGCAAAGAAGCTGTGGCATTTGTCAGGCAGACCAGCAACCCAACGTTCAACGACGTCAATTATGTCTTCCCGACATTTGTCCTCGAGAATATGCCGATCGGCGTAATCGGCCTATTGATATCTGTGATATTTGCGGCAGTGATGTCGTCGATATCGGCCGAGCTTAATTCTCTTGCGACAGCGACGACGATCGACTTTTACCGGCGGCTTTACAAGCCTGAGGCGACTGATTCGCACTACGTATTGGTGGGGCGTCTCAGCACGTTCATTTGGGGCGTATTTGCATGCATTGTCGCTCTATTTGCGACCAATCTTGGTTCGCTCATCGAGGTTGTCAACAAATTCGGCTCGTTTTTCTATGGATCACTGCTTGGTGTATTTGTTCTGGCCTTTGTCGTAAGAAGAGCGAGAGCAAGAGGTGCATTCTTTGGCCTACTCTTTGGGATCGCCTCAGTTTGGACCGCGAGTTTGTTTACAGACATTGAATTCCTTTGGTTCAACGTGATCGGCTGTCTGGTCACCGTTTTTGCAGGTTATTTAATTAGTTTGACCGTACGGAAAGATCCTAAGGCCGGGGAGCCGATCGAGACATTGATATGAAGCTCAGTATTTTCAACAAATCCTCCGCAGCGTTTGTCGCAGTTCTTGTCACTTTCCAACTCTTGATCCCTGCGGCTGCCTCAGCACAGGTACGATCGGTCAATGATTACGGTGCGATCGGCCTTGCTCAACTGTTAAAACGCCTGAACACAACTGCCAGTGTAATGATGATAGGTGCCCATCCCGACGACGAAGATTCGGCCCTGCTTGCGTATCTGGCTCGAGGCGAAAATGCCCGAACCGCTTATCTATCACTTACACGCGGCGACGGAGGACAAAATATCATCGGCCCCGAACTATTCGAATCGCTCGGCGTTATCCGCACAGAAGAGTTATTGCAGGCGAGACGCCTCGACGGTGCCGAACAGTATTTTGCCCGTGCTTTTGATTATGGATTTTCAAAAACTCTTGACGAAGCAAAGAGAAAATGGGACGAAAGGGTCGTCCTGTGCGACACCGTGCGAGCGATCCGAAAATTTAAGCCGCTGGTGGTCATCTCGCGATTTTCAGGCACCTCGGCTGACGGTCACGGCCAGCACCAATACGCCGGCTACATTTCTCCGCTTGCGGTAAAAGCGGCCGCTGACCCTGAGCAGTGCAAGGACGCGGGATTTGCCTGGGAAGTATCGAAGTTCTACGTTGGACAAGGTTTTTCCGCTAATTCGACAGCATCACTCAGATCAAATACCGGTGCATATGATCAGATCCTCGGCCGATCATATTTTGAGATCGCCATGGAAGGCCGGAGCCAGCACAAATCACAAGGCGAAGGCCGTTTGGAATTGAAGGGCGAGATATATTCCGGTCTTAACTTAAAGTTCGGTGCAACTGATGTTTCGGCCAAAGAATCGTCTCCATTTGACGGGCTGGATACCTCGATCAAGGGAATTGCTAGGATCACCAATAATTCGGAAGAGCGTGTGGGCCGTATCTTGGCGACGCTCGAACAAAAGCTGGTCGAGATCGGCTCAAAATATCGCGTTGATGACCCCAAAGGGATCGTAGCTGAGCTGGCGAGTGCTTACAATATTGCCGCAGATGGCGAGCGTTCGACCCGCAAACCATTTACGAAGGAGATGTTCGAGGCCGTCCAGGAAAATCTGGCCAACGCGATGATGATCGCCGCGGGAATTCAATTCGACGCACTTGTTGATAGAGAGACCGTCGTGCCGGGCGAGAGCATATTATCGACAGTCAATGTCTATTATCCAAAGACGGAAGATATCAAGATACAGGAGATATCAATGAAAACTCCTCGTCGATGGGAGGTAGTAAATGCCGAAGCTCCGAAGGAAGGGAATCCGGGCTTTAACCGTCGCGAAAGTCCAAATCAGTCGGCCTATTTCAATGTGAAGGTTCCGGCCGACGCGAAGGTCACCCAGCCTTATTGGCTCGAAGATCCTCGTGATGGAGACCTATTTCGTTGGCCTGCGACCGCCGATCAAAACCAGCCGTTTGACCCTCAGAGCTTGGGTGCGGCCATAAAAATGAATGTGTATGGTGCGGAAGTCACTTTTCTTCGGCCGGTTCAGTTCCGTTATGCCGATGCGACGAGGGGTGAGATCCGCCGCGATCTGAACCTCGTCCCCGCCCTATCGGTAAGCGTAGATCAAAAACTGCTCATCGTGCCGCAAAGCAATAAACCGCAGACACGCACGCTCACGGTCGGTATCACAAACCATTCCGCAAAACCAACTACAGGTGTTGCCGGACTCGTCATTAACACGCCGAACGAATGGAAAGTGACCGCCGAAAACCGCACATTCGATCTAAAGAAAAAGGGCGAGCAGACGAGTGTTGCATTCGTTGTTACGATTCCGGCGAAGACCAAGCCCGGAAGCTATAACGTCTTCGCGAACGCATCCGTGGGCGAAAGCCTCGCTTCGCAGACGATGAACACCATCGCCTATCCGCATATCCAGACGCACCGCTTTTACACGCGTGCCGAGACAAAGGTCGAGGTGCTTGATCTTAAGGTCGCGCCTGTCAAGGTCGGCTACATTATGGGCAGCGGCGATGAGGTTGCTGATTCCGTCAAAAAAATGGGCGTGGAAGTGACGATGCTTGACGAAAAAGATCTCGCTTCCGGCGAACTTGCAAGATTTGATACTATCATCGTCGGCATTCGTGCGACCGAGACGCGGCCCGATTATGTGGCGAACAACCAGCGTCTACTCGATTATGTAAAGAACGGCGGGAATCTGATGGTTCAATACCAACGAGCGGGCCTGCAGCAAATACTGCCTTTTCCCGCCGCCGGCAATGTACGCGTCGTTGACGAGAATGCCAAAGTGACGATCCTCCAGCCGCAGCACCCGGCCTTCAATTTTCCGAACAAGATAACGGATGCCGATTTCACCGGTTGGGTGCAGGAGCGTAATGCCTACAATCTCAATACATTTGACGCCAAATATGTCTCGCTGCTCGAATCTCACGATGCGGGCGAAGCCGAAAACAAGGGCGGTCTGGTTGTTGCGGAGATCGGCAAAGGGAAGTTCATATATTGCAGCTATTCGTTCTTCAGGCAGCTGCCATCAGGGGTATCGGGTGCATACAGACTGTTCGCAAATCTGATCAGTATTCCAAAGTCGGCAAAATAGACAGAAGAAATAGATTGACAGGTCCGAAACAAGATATTATATTCAATGAGATATCATTAGTAGTATAACTGACAATGAGAATTCACAGTTTTAGCAAATTTGGCCTTAATTACTTTTACCTGATGGGTAAAGGCGGCTGAAGTTTGTGTTGTGAAAAGTTAGTGATCAATAACATCCAGCAAACAAGAGCCGTGAAACTGAAAAAGTTCACGGCTTTTCGATCTTACGGAATATGACCATCCAAGAGAAAAGAAAAGAGATCGACGCCATCGACGCTGCAATTATCGAGTTGCTGATCTGGCGGTCAAGTGCGGCCCGAGATATATCGATGCTTAAGCTCAGTGCCGGTTTGCCGATCTCCGACCGCTCTCGCGAATCCGATGTGATCTCAAACGCGACACGGATCGCGGCGGGGAAGGTCACTGACGAGGCGATACTGCAGATATACGAGGCGATAATGGCGGAGTCGAGGCGGGTTCAGCAAGCCGTTCGTTATGAAGTTCTGCGACATGGAGCCTTACGATGAACCAGGTTGCGATAGCCGGAATTCGAGGCTCATACAGCGAATCTGCGGCAATCGAGTATTTCGACGGCGAAATCGGGCTTATCGAATGTTCGACGTTCGAAGGTGCTTTCGGAGCTCTACGCAGCGGACTAGCGGAATATGCGGTAATTCCGGTCCGCAATTCGATCGTTGGCGAGATTGCTTCGACCAAGTCACTCATGAAAAAGAAACGGCCCAAGGTCGTCGATCATGTCAAGATCCGGATCGAACATGTCCTGGCCGGTGTGCAAGGGGCAACGTTTGATGACCTCTCGATCGTCAGGTCACACGCCGAAGCTCTGAAACAATGCTCATCGTTCCTTACGGCGAATCCGCACCTTGAGCAATTGACAGGCTTTGACACGGCATCGAGTGTACGGTCGATCGTGGTCGCGGGCCTTGTAAGGAATGCGGCTATCTGTAGTGTAAGGGCAGCCGAGATCTACGGTGCGTCGATCTTGAGGCGAAGGATCGCCGACAGAGCGAGTAATGTGACTACCTTTGCGGTCATTTCAATAGGGAAAAAATAATAAGCACGACGTGTGCCTCGGAACGTGAAGTAACAAATTCAAAGCCGCCCGTCCTCCGCTGGCTTAGGATCTAGAGCTATTCGATGACGACGAGCACCTCGCCGGCGTTGACGGTTTGGCCTTCAGCGGCTCTGATCTCTTTCACGGTACCGTCTTTTGGCGACTTTAGTTCGTTTTGCATTTTCATCGCTTCGACTACGATGATGCCGTCGCCTTTCTCGACATCAGCTCCCAATTCGACCAAAATTCGTACCACTTTGCCGGGCATGGCGGTTTTGATCTCGGCGAGGCCATCTATGCTGTCATGGTCGTCGCCCGCTCCGCGTAAACGCTTTGGATCGATGATCTCAACATCGAGGGCCTGTCCGTGGATCGTCACACCAAATTCCGAAACAGAACCTGCTTTCGGAGACACAAAGACCTGTGAGACCTTGTTAGCGTTCTTGACGAGAAGCACTTCTTTTTCAGGCTCGGAAACATCGAGTTTGTACTCACGGCCGTCGACCGTCGCCGTTACGAGTCGCCCGTCGCGGCCGATCTCGACCTCGTGTTTCTCGCCGTCTATTTCTGCTTGCAGTTTCATATCGATCCGGCTATAAGCTTATCAAAGATTCGACAAGTGGTCATTCAGCGATCTCTGCGTCTTTGCTCCGAGTTTACCGCGTGGGCTCTTTCGTCCGCCCTGTTCTATTCCACGCAGAGGACGCCGGGATTATTGCAGAGAACGGATAGCAAAACAAAAAATCACCCGATCCGAACATTTTCGAACCGGGTGATTCTGTCAAGAATTGCAGTGGTTTACCAGGTGCAGGCATACACCGAGGTCGAAGCCTTAGCGGTTTCGATGGCCTTTTTGCAAATGCCCGGAAGTGTAGCTTTGCCCTCGGGTGTCGAGGCTGCTTTCTTAAATCCGTCACGTTGTGCCTGAAAAGCTGTTTTCATCGGGCCTTCGACTGCCGGAGCCTTAGCGGCGATGCTGGTCAGGCATGCTTCGTACTTTTTGATATATTCGTCGCACTCAGCTACGCCGACCGAATCGCCCGCAGCGACATCGGTCTTCTTGTCGTCAGCTTTCGGCGCCGTCGTTGTTGTTGCCGGAGCGGTAGTTGCCGGGGTCGTTGCTGCCGGCGAGGACGCCGGTTTTACGTTCGAATTGTTTGCGTTGTTGGCTGCGGGAGCTCCGCAGGCGGCTGCAAAGATCGCGAAACAGAATAGAGCTGCAATAGCTAAGAGATTTTTCATGGTAATTAATTTACTCCTTTTGTTTTTTGATGTCCCGACGCTGCGAAGCAGCATACGTTAGAGCGGCTTCCGGTCCGAGAACCGTGTCAAACCAAAGATCAATTTGTGACGCAAATATAATAATGCGCTCGACGGCGTGAACGCAACTATCGACTGTCCGGAAGTTTTTCAACTGCGAAATATATCAAATGAGCGAAGCAAAGCTCGTCCTGGTTTTTCGTATCTTTCGTCTGTTTCGCGGTAATGAATTCTTACCGCCGCGGCCTTGCATTCGCTTTTTTGGCGGCGATAAACTGCTCAAATCGGTCTTCGTTCACCGACCAGATCATGGATCCTGTGAGCAAGCCCAATGCTGGATATGCGAGGAGAAAAAAGCTCGAAAGCGGCAGCCCGCTCCACGCCCAACTGGCCAGATTCATCATCACGAAAAAGAAAATGCCGGAAACAAGCGCAGTTCTCGCGACAAAATAGGTCTTTCCCTTAAGCCGTAGTTTCTCCCACCGGAGATATTTCTTTCGCGACATTTTCCTCATTCGAATGATCGAATCTTTAACCAACTTGTCACTCGGCAAATTATCGCCGAGAAGCTTAGTTTGCGTGGTATTGATCCTTGTCCGCGGACCAAGAATTTTAGCTATTTAGAATCGCCATACAACACAATCCAGATAAGGAGGAAATCCAACTGGAAATCCCCATCCTATCGCCCAAGAGCCACCATAGATCACAGATAACACCAAAATGGAGATTACGATGTCGCGAAGCGTCCACAACAGCCTGCCATTTTGCGCGTTTCGATGCCTCAGCCAAGTCGGCCTCTTTCTTCGTCATTGGCTGAAAAGAGTTATGTTCTTATTACCCCTTGTTTTAGACCTTAGCAGAAAATAAGTCCTATTTATTCGGCTGCGTTGTAATCCGCAGATATGGTTTCACCTCTGTCCAGCCTTTGGGGAATTTCTCTTTCGCGTCTTCGTTCGAGATGCCCATGCCGATGATGCAGTCGTCACCGTCCTGCCAGTTAACTGGCGTGGCGACGGCGTAGTTGGCGGTCAGCTGCAGGGAATCGATCACACGCAGCAATTCCGCAAAGTTCCGTCCCGTCGATGCCGGATAGGTCAGCGTTAATTTCACCTTTTTGTCCGGGCCGATGACAAAGACCGAGCGAACGGTCATGGTGTCATTGGCGTTCGGGTGGATCATGTCGTAAAGGTCCGACACCTTGCGGTCGCTGTCCGCGATCATCGGGAAATTAACAGCCGTGCCCTGCGTTTCCTCGATATCCTTTTCACAATCGAGATGTGATGCAAGCGGATCGACGCTCAGCCCGATGACCTTCACGTTCCGCTTATCAAACTCCGGCTTCAACCTCGCCGCCATTCCCAGTTCGGTCGTACAGACCGGCGTGTAATCCTTCGGATGCGAAAACAGCACCCCCCAACTGTCCCCCAGCCATTCATGAAAATCGATCATACCTTGTGTTGTTTCTGCCGTGAAATTCGGAGCCGTATCACCCAATCGCATAGCCATAACATTACCTCCATTGATATAGGTCGAGTATATCAAATCGCTATTCGTGTTGAACAGACATCCTGACCAAACGCTGCTGATCGGAACCGATAGGGCTTGGCGAATAGATGCCGGAGTCTGCTCCATTCTGTGAAAAACTCCTTGAATGTGCATCTGGTATCTGATAAACTGTTGCATAGATAAAACGCTGTATGACAAAATCTTGCGTTTTTTTTTGAAAATGGTGGCAAAATGCAAAGAAGGTCTTCGCAAGTATTGAAAACACACCGGTTACTTGTCACGCACAAGAGAGGGACAAGAGCGGGACAGGTTGCGACAGATTTTGAACTGAAATGCTATAACATCCTGTGCAGCAATGACTTACGCAAATCGTGCCGATTTCGCTGTCCTGCAGGACGAAATCGGATCATAGCTTGATCTTTGAAGATTATGGGTATTTCGTTTAGGCGTCGGACGAGCTGTCGCTTTCATCGTCCTCTACCGCCTTTCGTAGGCGGAGTAGTTGGATGCGTTTTTCGTCGGCCTTGATTATCTCGATGTCGAGGCCGCGCAAGTTTAGTTTGTCGCCGACCTTGGGGACGTAGCCCGCCTCAGAGGTGACGAGGCCGGCGATCGTGTTGTAGTCTTCGTCTTCGAGTTCGAGATCGACGAGGCGTTCGATCTTGTCGACCTCGGTCGAGCCGAGCACGTCCCAATGGCCGCCTCCGGCCTCGACGATCTCGATGATCTCTTCCTGCGAGCTGTCCTCGTCCTCGATCTCGCCGACGATCTCTTCGAGCAGGTCCTCGACCGTGACGAGGCCGGCGACGCCGCCGTATTCGTCGATGACGATCGCGATCTGAACGTGGCCGCTCTGCATTGATTTGAGCAGTTCGTCGGCAGTCTTGGTCTCGGGCACAAACAGAGCGTCGCGCAATATCTCGTTGACCGGCATGTCCTCTTTGCCTTCGGACCAGGAGACGAGCAGGTCGCGGACGTAGATCAGGCCTTCGATATTGTCAATGCTGTCGCGGTAGACCGGCAGACGTGAGAATTTCTCAGCGATGATCGTATCGCGTGCCTGTCGAACGGTCGCGTCGATCGGAAGCGCCACGATCTCGGTCCGCGGCGTCATTATCTCGCCGACCCGTGTGTCGCCGAATTCGACGACCGTCTCGATCAGGGCACGTTCGTCCTCCTCGATAATGCCCTCGGCCTCGCCGACCTCCATCAGAGCTTGGAAATCGTCGTCGTTGTCGTCGTCACGGTCGTCCTGAGCGTCGGGCGAGGCGGTCGTTTCGAGGCGATTCGCCTCTTTGGTGTTGGAACGAGTGACAAAAGGCTCGACGATGATCGACGCGATTGCATAGATCGGCCGCACGGCGGGCAGCAAAAAGAGCAGCTTCTTCTCAGTGTTATTCCGGACTACAAGCCGCGGCACGATCTGACGAAGTATCACCGTCGCCGCCAAACCGATCACAAGTGCGAAGAAAAGCAGCCAGTTTCGGCTGGTCGTAAACGAAAGTACGATGATCGTCAGCAGCACGGCAAACGAGATCAAGAGGATCTGAATGACCGACGATAGGGCAAAGCGGAACCTCGCACGATTGTCGATGATCTCACGAAGGAACTGAGCAGATGTTTGTTTTTGTGCCAGCTCAGCATCCGCCGATATGCGCCGCAGGCTGACGTCTGACAGGTGAGAGAACGCCATATCGACCGTCGCCAGGAAGACCAATGCGAGCAGAATGATAACGGCAACGACTATCTCAATTTCCATATTTGGTTAATTGTAGAGTGTTGGCCGGGAAAAGAAAAGATTATGTGATCGCGTCGTCTAATCTTCGAGGTTCTTCCACGCACGGCCGTCGTGCTCGAGCATCGCATCGGAATCGGACGGTCCCCACGAGCCGGCGGCGTAATTCGGAAAGGCTCTCGCGGGCAGTGCTTTCCAAACGTCAAGAACAGGCGTGACAATGCTCCAGCCTGCTTCTACCATATCAGCTCTCTGAAAGAGCGTGGCATCGCCGATCATGCAATCGAACAGCAGGCGTTCGTAGCCCGTGCTTACCTGCTCGCCAAAGTGGTCAAGATAGTTGAAGTCCATATCGACGGCGCCCATATTGACGATCGGCCCGGGGATCTTGGCACCGAAATGCAGCGTGATGCCTTCGTCCGGCTGGATGTGGATGACGATCCGATTGGTCGTCAGGCGCTCGATCGACGTATCTCGAAAGAGAACGAAAGGTGCCCGCTTGAACTGAATGATAATGCTCGAATGTTTGGACGGCATTCGCTTGCCCGTGCGGATATAGAACGGCACGTCGGCCCAACGCCAGTTGTCGATCGATAATTTGAGTGCGGCGAAAGTCTCGGTGTTGGAGAATGGTGCGACCTTTTCTTCGCCTCGATAGCCGGGAACGGCCTTGCCGTCGATCGTGCCCTCGCCATATTGACCGCGAACACTGCGGCGAAGCACATCTTCGGCGCGAATGGCTGAATAGCGTGTAGGATCTTTGACTGCTCGTCACGAACGGCATTTGCTTCGAATGAGACGGGCGGTTCCATCGCGGTCAGTGTGACGAGCTGCAGGATGTGATTTGGGATCATATCGCGCAACGCCCCGGCTGAGTCGTAATAACCGCCGCGAAGCTCCACTCCAAGCTTTTCGGCGACAGTTATCTGCACGTGGTCGATGTAATTACGATTCCAGATCGGCTCGAATATACTGTTTCCGAAACGGAAAACTAGTATGTTCTGGACCGTTTCTTTGCCGAGGTAGTGATCGATGCGGTAGATCTGATGTTCGTCAATGAGCTTGAGAAGATCGGCGTTCAAGGTCTTGGCCGATTCCAGATCGTGACCGAAGGGCTTCTCGAAAATGAAGCGACGCCAATGGCCGTTCTCCTCTTTTCCGAGGCCGCTTTTTACTATCTTTCCGGTCACGTCGGCGAACAGGGCGGGCGGCGTTGCGAGGTAAAAGAAGTAGTTTTCAGGGATCTGATGTGCAGTACAAACGTCGCCGATCATGGCTTTCAGGTCGCCAAACAGCTTTTTGTCCTCGTCAAAATCACCGCCCGTGTAATAGACGCGTTCCTCGAACCACTTGAGCAGTTTCGCATCCGGCGGATGAGGCAGGAACTCGTGATAATTGGCCAGCACCTGAGCACGAAAATCTTCGGTCGTAATTTCCTGACGCCCGACGCCAATGATCGCAAATGTATGCGGCAGGAAATCCTCTTTCGCGAGATTGTACAGTGCCGGCAGCAGCTTGCGTTTGGTAAGGTCACCGGTCGCACCGAAGATGACCATTACACAAGGGTCGGCGGATCTTGTCGTATCACTCATAACGCATTCGCCACAGATTAACACAGAAAATGATGGAACGGATATCTAACTCGATTGAGACTGAATACGGAGAAGATGATCAAATACCTAGTTCAAATATCTAGTTGTTCGCGGAGTTCCAATTCGCGGGCATTCATTTCGCCGTTATCGGTTTCGTGGTCGTACCCGCAGAGGTGCAGCAGGCCGTGGAGGATAAGCTGTTTGATCTCACCCTCGAGCGTCAGGCCATTTTCTGCAGCCTGCTTTTGAGCCTGCTCGACCGAGATCACAATGTCACCGAGATTATCCTTGTCAGGTTCAAATTCGTCGGGTTCGTGCGGGAATGAGAGAACGTCGGTAGTTGTCTTTTTGCCGCGAAACAGTTCGTTGAGCTGTTTCATGCGGCTGTCGTTTATCAATGCAATTGCAAATTTCCGCCCTTGGTTTTCGAAAATCTTCGCGCTAATTCCATTAGCGAATGTTCGGTAATCGTCGAGATCAACCGGAATCTTTCTTTGCAGATTAATTACGTCGATCATCTGATTGATTTTTTGCCGAATGTGCATCATATGCTTGCACGATAGCCTGCACCAGCCTGTGCCGAACAACGTCCTGATCGGTGAAGTGGACGAAGGCGATGCCTTCGATGTCTTGCAGTATGGCTTCGGCTTCCTTGATGCCTGAGCGTTGATGGCCGGGGAGGTCGATCTGGGTTTTGTCGCCGGTGACGACGGCCTTTGAACCCGGGCCGATGCGGGTGAGGAACATCTTCATCTGCTCGCTCGTCGTGTTTTGAGCCTCGTCGAGAATGATAAACGCGTCAGACAGCGTTCGGCCACGCATAAATGCGAGCGGAGCGATCTCGATGATACGCTTTTCGAGCATCTTCGTGACCTTTTCAGCGTCGACCAGATCGAAAAGCGCGTCGTAAAGCGGCCTTAAGTAGGGATCGACCTTTTCCTGTAGATCGCCGGGCAAAAAGCCAAGCCGTTCGCCAGCTTCGACTGCGGGACGAGTAAGCACTATGCGGCTGACCTGTTTTTTGAACAACGCATCAACCGCCATTGCAACTGCGAGGTAACTCTTCCCAGTTCCCGCAACACCGATGCCAAATACGAGGTCATTGGCAGCGATCGCGTCGAGATATTTGCGTTGATTCGCGGTTTTCGGTGCGACCTGTTTCTTGCCGGTTGGATTGAAACGTGCTTTTAGAAAGTGGTCCGTCAGTCGGTAGGTCCGGTCCTCGGCGATCTGTTTGAAAGCGTCCCGCAGCTCTTTATCACTGAAAACATTGCCGCCCGTTGAAAAGCTCTTCGAAATCGTCCAGTATCTGCTCGACCGTCGCGATATCGGCTTCGTCACCATCGATCTGAAACTCATTCCCGCGCGAACCGATGGTCACGTCGAAGATAGATTCGAGATACTTGAGGTTTTGATCCTGAACGCCAAACAGCGTGTTGAGTCCTTGGGGTGGTAGTTCTAGTTTTTTGAGGTTGCTCAAATTTAGTTATTTTGCGAGTCGGAGCTAGTTTCTATAACAGTGAGGCTACTAAAACAAACAATTAGTGTCAAACAAATCTGTGCCTCGGATCGGGGCACTGCAACAAGTTTTTCGGCAGCAACCAAAGCCCTTGCATCGTGGACTATTTTCGGCCAAACGCAAAGAAAAGTGTGGGAGGAGTGTTGCGAATATGGTACAATGTCCTGTACACAGTGCGACTCGGGTGCTGTAAGACATTGTAATGTACGTTTTCAGAAAAATGGGGGAAACGCCAGTAAGAATGGGGTGTAAAGTGTTGTAAAATGTTGAAAACACAGAGGTTATATGTCCCGCTATGGGTGCGGGACAGGTGCGGGACAAGCTGGAACAGAATGTTGAGCGTGTGCCTGTAAGCTATTGAGCGGGGAAAGCTTATAGGATTTCAGCCGAGTGAACCGTCCCGCGGCTTATAATTTAACAACCTCGGGCGGCGCCCAATTAGCTTGGCCGCTTTGCACACGATTCGGGCGGTATGATATTCTTACTCCTTTGTAAATATCACGATATTTTACCTAATTAGAGGAGCATATTGATTAATAATGGCTAATGAAGGAAGCGGACAGGTCGGGACAGTTGTACAGATCATCGGACCGGTCGTTGACGTAGAATTTTCAAACAATTATCTGCCGCCGATCTATCAGGCACTGCGGATCACGAGCGAAGGCTTTGACGGTGAGAACATCGATGTCGTTGCCGAAGTCCAACAGCACCTCGGCGAAGGCCGGGTCCGTGCCGTTTCGATGCTTCCGACCGATGGTATGGTCCGCGGGATGAAGGTCATCGATCTCGGCGGCCCGATCCAGGTGCCGGTAGGCGGGGCGACATTGGGCCGCGTGATGAATGTGATCGGCGATCCGGTGGACGAACTCGGCCCGGTTAACTCGGAAACGAGATCATCGATCCATCGCCACGCACCTTCGTTTGACGAGCAATCGACACAGCTCGAAATGTTCGAAACGGGGATCAAGGTCATTGACCTTGTGCAGCCGTTCCTCCGCGGCGGTAAGATCGGCCTGTTCGGCGGTGCCGGCGTGGGCAAAACGGTTTTGATCATGGAATTGATCAACAACGTTGCGATCGGTTCGGACGGTTTCTCGGTATTCGCCGGTGTGGGTGAGCGTACGCGTGAGGGGAACGATCTGCTCCGCGAAATGGTCGAGTCGAAAGTTATCAAATACGGCGATGCTTTTAACGAGCACATGGAAAAAACCGGCGAATTCGATCTTACAAAGGTTGATAAGGACGAGATCAAAGGTTCCAAAGTATCGCTCGTTTACGGCCAGATGACCGAACCGCCGGGAGCACGTCTTCGTGTTGCTTTGTCAGGCCTTACTGTAGCAGAGTATTTCCGCGACCAAGGGAATGACGTGCTTTTCTTCGTCGACAACATTTTCCGCTTTACGCAGGCAGGTTCAGAAGTATCAGCACTTCTCGGACGTATGCCGTCTGCTGTGGGCTACCAGCCGACGCTTGCGTCAGAAATGGGCGAGATGCAGGAACGCATCACTTCGACCAAGACCGGTGCTATTACGTCGATCCAGGCCGTTTACGTGCCCGCCGACGACTATACTGATCCGGCACCTGCGACGACGTTTGCTCACCTTGATGCTGTTACGGCTCTGTCGCGTCAGATCGTGGAATTGGGCATTTACCCGGCGGTCGATCCGCTCGCTTCGAACTCACGTATTCTCGATCCGCAGATCGTTGGTGAAGATCACTATAATACCGCACAGGCGGTAAAGAAGATCCTTCAGCGTTATAAGGATCTGCAGGACATCATCGCGATTCTTGGGCTTGATGAATTGAGCGAAGACGACAAAGAGACAGTGGCGCGTGCCCGTAAGATCCAGCGTTTCTTCTCACAGCCCTTCTTTGTTGGTGAGCAGTTCACTGGTCTCAAAGGGGAGTATGTGAAGGTCGAAGACACGATCAAGGGTTTCCGCGAGATCCTCGAAGGCAAATGCGATGACATGCCGGAACAGTCGTTCTACATGGTTGGCACGATCGAGCAAGCTCGCGAGAAAGCGAAGAAGATGGCTGCTGCCGCTTAGCGGTAATGGAAAATTGGAAGGGGAGAATTGAAATTTGAAGATCGCATGTTCTTCGTTTTCAATTCTCAATTTTCATTGCTCAATTCTCAATTATGCTTAGATTAGAAATTGTAACTCCTGAAAAGCGTGTTTTTGACGCCGAAGTGGATTCGGTGACGGTGATGACAGCGACTGGCGAAGCAGGCATTTTGCCGAATCATGCTCCGCTTATTTCTGCATTAAAACCTGGAATATTGACATATTCTTCCAAAGGAGCGAGCGACAAGCTTGCTATTTCCGGTGGATTTGTTGAAGTCAACGGTAATAATGTGTCTGTACTTGCAGATACGGCCTTTGCGGCTGAAGATATCGACGTAGCCGAAGCGAAAGCTGACAAAGAAGCAGCTGAAAAGGCATTTGCTGCGGTAGCCGCGGGCGCAATCGAAGACACTGAGTTCGCACGAAACCAGATCGAAGCTGCGAATGTTCGAATACAATTGGCAGCGGGTAAATAGTCCAATACGGAGATCATACAGCAAGTTCGTAGAAGAGATCGTCAGATTAGCAAAAGACCGTTAATCATAACGAAAGTTATGGTTAGCGGTTTTTTCTTAGCGTCGAGGTTGATCATTCTTCACAACCGAAAGTCTTGACATTGACGCGAAAGTGTATATAATCGCCGTAATTCGTATTTTAAAAATTTACCTTTTGGTTGATGGCTGGGCGGTTGACCCACGATTTCGTTTAGGATTTATCGACAGATAGCTGTTCTTCCATAACCAATTAAAACTGCAAGTTCACAAATAGGAGCGGGTCACTGACTTAGGAGCAAATATGTTACAGAACCAGATGTCATTTCGTTTTACGGCCGTATTTTTCATTTTCGCGATCATCGCAGCGTCCTTTGCAATTAATGCTCAGGATCTGGTGCAGCCGATCGAGAATTCTGATATTTCATCTGCTCAAGTCAAAATGCAGGCCGCGGAGATCAATGAAGATCTGTTTCCATTCATTTCCAAAGCGGGCGGCGACCTCGGCTCTGCGGACCTTATAACGGCAGGAACATATGCATACTCGGTGGCGACCGGTGTTGCCCTTGATGACATTTCAGTGGGGTCGACTCAACTTGTTGCGGCAAGTCAGGACGATACGGTATCTGCGGTGACCAATATCGGATTTGATTTTTGGTACGACGGGGTTCGCTACAGTCAATTTTCAGTCGGTGCTAACGGCTTGGCACGACTTGGATCGACCGCTGTCACAACAGCGTTCAATAACAGTACCAGCGGATTAGACACGGTTACCAATGCTCCAAAGATCGCTCCGTATTTTGAGGACCTCTGTACCGGTGCGACCGGCAAGGTGCACTATAAGGTTACGGGTTCTGCTCCGAACCGAAAGCTGATCGTTGAGTGGTTCAACATGGAGATCCCGCGTGAAGGATCTTGCGGATCCGGCACCGCCAACGGCGTATTCCAAATGTGGTTATTCGAATCTGCGGCGGCAAGTAACCCAGGCCGTATCCAATTCGTTTATGGTGCGGATGTTCTTCCTTCTACAGCGACCGATCTAGGTGCTTCTGTCGGACTGCAAGCCGGCGTGGCGACCAACTTTGCATCGATCACCGTTTCTGACGACACGGTGTCATATGCGGTAGTTAACAATACGAATTTGCCGGGCATTCCTGCGGGAAAGAGCTATATCTTCACGCCCAACGTTCCGGTTGCACCTACAGGTCTGACCTTTGCTCCGGTCACTCAAACATCCATCCAGTTGAACTGGACGGACAACGCGACTAACGAAGCCGCTTACGCCATCAATCGATCGACGGACGGCATCAACTTCAGTTTTCTCGCTCAGACCGCAGCAGATGCGACCTCATTCAACGATACGGGATTGATTCCCGGAACCACATATTTCTATCAGGTATATGCGGCAACCGAAGGTGCGTCGAGCAGCAGTATTTCCGGCAGTCAGGCGACGAATGCTGCGGGTAGCGACAGTTGTGCCGGTGCAGGTGGAGACTGGAGCAACACAGCGACATGGACGGACGGCAGTGTTCCGACCGCTTCGGACAATGTGACTATCGGGTCGGGATGCACAGTAACTGTTGACACGGCAGGTGCGGTCGCCTTAAACGTCACGATCGACAGCGGAGGTACTCTTCAATCTCCGACGACAGGTGCCGTAACGACAAACAACCTGAGCGTAGGCGGAAGCGTTACAAATAACGGCGTACTTGATTTCAGCACAAATGCCGATACGTCAGGTGCGATCCTTACGTTCGTGTTTGCCGGTGCCGAATGTTACTTTTGGCGGAACAGGTGCTACCACCGACGTCCGTGCGATCACGGTTGCAAAGGGTGCAATCGCTTCAACAGTTGAACTCAATGCTACAAACTTTACCGTACTCGGTGTCAACACCGACTCGGCAGGCTTCTTGACGCTTACAAGTGGCACATTCAAGATCTCGGGTACTTTCACCGTAGTAAACCGTGTGTTTACAGCTGCGGGCTATACGATTCCTGCAGCAGGTGGTTTTTGGCTAAATAACCCGAACTTCACAGTAGCCGGCCAAAATGGTTCTCCGACCAACAGCGGATTGCTGCGTATTTCGAGTGGTATTTATAATGTCGGGACCTCAGCCGGCAATTCACTCGGCGGCGGAACAGGGGCTGTCTTCACAATTGAAGGTGGAACACTAAATACTGCAGGACGTCTGCAGACGACGAGTGCAGTTACCTACAACCAGTCGGGCGGCGACGTCAATGTCTGCACTGTCGGTAACACAGCAACGACGGCTTGTTTCGGTCTGACTTCTACTGCAAACACGTTCAACATGTCGGGTGGTAATATCACCTTGGTTTTGCCTAGCACAAGTGCTACACCGTTGGATTACAGTGTGAGTACCAGTACGGCAGTAGTTTGGGTGACCAATCCGGCGTTAACGACGCTTAACGTAGGTACCGGGGCCGCGGCAGAGACATTCCGTGTTTTAGGTTCGACCCCGAATTTGAACATTCCCCTTAACAAGACGATGGCGGTTGGCTCAGGCACGGCAGGAGGAGCTATCTTCCATCGTGGAGCTACCGTAGTTAATAACGGAGCCATTGTAATTCAGGGAACGGGAGCAAGTTCGCGGTTCGATTGGGCAGCCAGCGGTCCGATGACCTATAGCGGATCCGGTACGTTTGGAACCCTTGCCACGCCATTTGCCGGAGTGGGAATGAGTGCAAACAGTCCGACCGGAAACAATGCTACGATCAACTCGCCGATCATAATCAATCGGGTTAACTTCTTCAACGGTGGGTTCACAAATAGCGGCCAGATCACTCTGGGAGGCGGTGCCGCGACCACGACGGTCATTCAGGTTGGAAACAGCACAACTGCGACGAATGCCGGTTCTTTTGACGTTTCACCGGTTCATAATGCCGGTTCGGGAGGTCACATATTACTTCACCTTCGAGCTACCACGATCAACTGGGTCACCGGGTTTGAAGTAAATACAACACGAACCTTGACCCAGTTGACCGTTGACAATAATGCCGTCGGAGGATCGCTGACGATCGCGGGCGGGCCGTTAACTGTCACGAGCATATTGGCTCTCACCAATGGTGTTGTAAACACTACTGCAGCAAACCTGCTTACAAATAATGCTGCGACCACGACGCGAACCACTGGATATGTTGACGGGCCTCTAGCCCGAAACATGGCGGTTGGATCACATACGTTCTTTGTCGGTGACACTGCGTACTCACCTGTGGTGGTAAATACGACCGCACTTGGCGCTCCGACTATCTTTACCGCCGAGGCGATCGACGCCCCGATGGTGGGCCTTATCCAGGGGCAGAGCCTCTCGCGTTACTGGAATTTGACCGAGGCTGGGGATATCACTGCTGACCTTTCGTTCACATATGCAGCGGATGCGGTGGACGTTAATGGTATTGAGACCGATTATCGTATTTATAAGAATGTCGGCGGTGTCATCACGAATATGTGTCCCGGCGGCCCGTGCGTTAGTGATGCGACCAATACTCTTGGGCCACTTGTTGGTGTTACTGACTTTTCGTCGTGGAGTGGTGCCGAGAACGCCGCTGTCGACACGAACGCTCCTGATACGACGATCTTGACTCAGCCAAATAATCCGATCAACAGTTCGGCTGCTACGTTTACATTCTCCGGAACAGATACGTTGGTAGGTATCGCCGGCTTTGAGTGCAGGATCGATGCCGGAGCATGGGCACCATGCACTTCTCCGAAGACGTACACTGGCCTTGCGGATGGTTCGCATACATTTGATGTGCGTGCTGTCGATACTGCGAGCAATCCGGATCCGACACCGGCGACCTACACCTGGGTGATCGATACCGTTGCTCCTGACACATCGATACTCACGAATCCGACCAATCCAACAACGAATACAAATGCGACGTTCACATTCTCGGGCACCGACGCTGCGGCTCCTGAAGCTGTTGCAAGCTTCGAGTGCAGGTTGGACGGAGGAATGTACGCTGCCTGTACTTCGCCGCAGAATTATGTTGCATTGGCGTTAGGTTCGCATACCTTCGACGTTCGAGCGATCGACACCGCCGGTAATGTGGATGCTTCGCCTGCTAGCTTTGCATGGACGATCAATCCGGTGGGGCCGACGGGACCTGTTTCGGTTACAGCTACTGCGGGAACACCAGGTCCGACAGCGTATCCAACGCTTAAGGACGCTTTTGATGCTATCAATGCAGGAACCCATCAGGGGGCTGTTTCGGTTCTAATTGTGACGAGCACAACTGAGACGGCATCGGCTGTTCTCAACAACAGCGGTGCAGGCTCGGCCAACTATACGTCAGTTCTTGTTCGACCGAACGCTGTGGTCTCGGTAACCGGAAACATCGTTGGTGCGATTATCAAGTTGAACGGTGCCGATAACGTCACGATCGACGGCCGCATCGGCGGCGTGGGAACAAACCGTGATTTGACGGTTAGCAATTCAAGCACTTCGGCGGCAACGGCGGCAATTTGGTTGGCCAGTGTTGCAGCAGGTAACGGTGCTTCGAATAACACGATCCGAAATCTCGAACTGGCGGGCGGCACGGACACTTCGGCAAGTGCCAATTCCACATTTGGTATTATCATGTGCGGCACGACCATCAGCACAACGGCAAACGGGGTTGACAATGATAACAACGCGTTTATCGCTAACCGCATAGTCAAAGTACGTTACGGAATCGTCACCAGAGGCACGACGACTGATTTGAATATCAACCCAGTCGTTACAGACAACATTGTCGGACCAAACGCATTCGGAACAGACCAGATCAACAAAGTCGGTATCTTTATGCAAGCCGACACGGGTGCACTTGTTTCGCGTAATACAATCCAGTTCGTCGGTTGCTTGGATCCGCAAGCCTGTTCTGGAGCAGACCGTATGGGTATCGGCATCGGACAAGAATCGTGGAGCATGACTCCTGGTACCCTAACGTCGAATAATTACACGGTTACTAGAAACGTAATTCACGATATTGTTGAAGAAACCACATTTTCTTCAGTCGGTATCAACTTAGCGACAACGGGCGGAACAACTAATAACCTCGTTGCAAATAACTTTATTTACAATGTTCGGGCCAATGGTACGGTCGGCGACCAGGCCGTTGGTCTGGGCATCGCAGGCGGTCTCGGCGACAGGGTTGTCTTCAACTCGATTTCGATGACCGGTGACGTTGACCCTGGGGTTTCCACCGCAACATCAAACTTCGGAAGCGGCATCCGCGTTGGAAACGCGAGCGGAGCGACTCACGGAAATCTGACGTTGAGCAATAACAGCGTATATATGGACTTGAGTTCGACCAGTACGGCTGCTGCTCGATATTATGCGATTAGCGGCAATGCGGCGGGATATAATTGGGGGACAGGTGGAGAAAATCACAATAACTACTACATCAATCCTATTAATACCCAACTACAGACAGGTGGTTTGGGTACCGTCAGCGGAAACACGCTGACGACACAATTTGCAACTTTGGCCAACTGGCAAACCGCTTATACGACACCGGCGGCGCAGGATGCCAATTCCATCCAGGCCGATCCGCAGCACGTTTCGACAACGGGCGACCTTCACATCGCTGTAGCGTCGCCGAATGTCGATGCAGGACTCTCAGTTGTCGGCGTTACGCGAGACATAGACAATCAATCTCGCGTTGCGGCTCCCGACATTGGTGCAGACGAACCGAGTGGAGTTACACCTCCGGCAAACGACATCGAGACAACGTTGATCATCGCTCCGGCAAACAGTGCGGTATTTACGACCGGTGCGACCAGCACACCGCAAGCCAGATTTACGAATGTCGGATCGGCAACCCAAACCAGCCGGCAGGTTACATTTACCATCACCGGTCCCGGTGGTTACAACTATTCCAACATGCAAACGATCCCCAGTATTGCAGTAGACGAAGCCGTGAATGTAATATTTGCGACAACACCTGCGTTTGCAATGGCTGGTACTTATACCATGACAGCCTCGACGGCGGCTGACTCAAACACGGCGAACGATTCAGCTGTGGGAACCTTCAGCGTTGTCGCACCGTTTAACGGCAGTTACAATGTGGGAACGGCTGAAACATTCACATCGCTGACCAATCCGGGCGGCATCTTCGCGGGGATCAATTCTGCGGGTGCCACGGGTAACATTACGATCAACATTACTTCTGATCTGGCTGGCGAAACCGGCGCGGTTGCCCTAAATGAGATCGCGGGCGGCTTCACGGTTCTGATCAAACCGACCGGGGCGGCTCGTACTATCTCCGGGGCGGCTCCGGCAGCCGGCGGATTGCTTGGGTTTAGCAGCACTGATGGAGTAACTATCGATGGTTCGCTTTCGGCCAGCACTGACCGAAGTCTAACGATCATCCCGAGCAATGCGGCGAATAACGGCGGAGGTATCTATTTTGCGTCCGGAGCGAACGGCACACAGAATAACGTCGTTAAGAATGTCAATGTTTACGGCAACGGTTCAACGACCGGAGTACTCCTTGGTGTCGCCTTTGCGGGCAGCACCTTCGGCGGACTTGGTGTTGACAATGATAACAACCGCATCGAAAACTGCGATATTCGAGGAGCGTTCTACGGAATCGCCTCTTTAGGTGCAAGTGCGGCGAACAAAGATACCGGCACGGTTATTACGAAAAACATAATGTCCGGCACCGGTGCAACCGGGATCGGACGTGTCGGAATATACATTATCTTTGCCGACGGAGCAGAGATCACTCAAAACAACATCGCCAGCGTTTCGAATCCGGGAAGCGTCGATACCATAGGTATCGCCGCCGGATCGCAGGGCCTCTCGTCTACTCCTTTGGCTACGGGCGGAATCAGCAATGCGACAATTTCGAGGAACTACGTTGGCGTTGTCAGCAATAATGCTACTTTCTCGTCGGCGGGTATTGTTGTGGCGTCTGATACGACCGGTACAAACAACGTTGTTAACAATATGGTTACAGGTGTTACAGGCAACGCAAATGCTGGTGATATTGTGGCAGGAATCTATGTCAACGGCCTGGCTGGCTCTACTCAGAACATCTATCACAACTCGGTGTCGATGACGGGCGACCGTCTTCCGGTAACGGCAAATATGCTTCCGAGCTATGCACTCGCCATCGCTACCGACCAACCGACCAATGTCGTGAACAATGTTCTAGTCAATTCGCAAACCAGAACCGGCTCGACCGGCGGCGGTGGCGAAAGCTATGCCATTGGTTTCGATGGTCCGGCAGCAAATGTTAATTTGCTGTCGAATACCAACGATCTGTTTGTCTCCGGTCCGATCGGAGTTGTCGGAATTACCGGCGATCTGACGACGGCTGCTCAAACAACCACTGCCGGAACCGGAACTAACCAGGCCACTTTGGTGGCATGGCAGACGGCAACGACCGAGGATGGAGCCTCGATCTCAGCCGATCCGCTCTTCACGTCAACGACCGATCTTCACATTCCGGCGGGCAGTCCGTTGGTGAATATCGGAACCGATGTGATGGTGACGACCGATTTCGATGGTCAAACTCGCGATGCGATGCGACATAGGTGCAGATGAATTTGTTCTGGTGACCCCCGGTACGCTTCAATTCAGTGCTGCAACCTACTCAGTTGGCGAGGCTGGCCCGACTGCGACCATCACGGTCACGCGTACGGGTGGCAGCGATGGTGTAGTTGGTGCTTCGTATGCAACGGTCGCAGGCGGAACCGCTACCGGCGGTGCAGTTTGCGGCGGAGCAGTCGACTACGCCAACACTTCGGGTACGGTATCGTTTGGCGACGGTGTAACTACGCCGCAGACGTTCACGATCCCGTCGAACGGAACGGCGACCGGCGGAGCAGCATGTACGGCAGGCGTTGATTACATCAACACCTCCGGAACGCTTACCTTTGCCAACGGTGTCAGCAGTCAGACATTCAATGTCACGATATGCGATGACGCCGTTGTCGAAGGCAACGAAACGATCAACTATACGCTGACCAATGCGACCGGCGGTGCAACCATCGGTTCGCCGAGCTCGGCCGTACAGACGATCGTTGATAACGATGTTGCTGCCGGAGCGTTTTCGGTCAATGACGTCAAGGTCACTGAGGGCAATGCAGGTCCGGTCAACGCGATATTCACTGTCACTTATACCGGCGGAGCGGCTGCTTCGGTATCGTTTGCAACTGCAAATCGCACCGCGACCGTAGGAACTGACTACGCGACCAACAGCGGAACACTCAACTTCCCGGCCTTGTCGGAATTGGGTGGTTCGTCAACGCAGACAGTTACGGTGGTTGTGAACGGCGACACCAATAAGGAACCGAACGAGACATTCTATCTGAACCTCTCCGGAGCGACCGGCGGAGCGACGATCTCTGACAATCAGGGTGTCGGCACCATAGTTGACGAAGACCGTGCCTACGTGAATGACTTTGACGATGACCTCAAGTCTGACTTCAGCGTCTTCCGTCCGAGCGACCAGATCTGGTACATCCTGCCTTCGGCGAGCGGTGTACCGAGCCTGACGTCGTTTGGTTTGGCAACTGACCGTCCGACACCGGGCGACTACGATGGCGACGGCAAGACGGATATTGCGTTCTATCGTGCGTCAAACTCGGCATGGCATATCCTCAAGAGCTCGACCAGTACGGTCGCGGTCTGGATAGTCGGTCAGGTCGGTGACAAGCCGGTCCAGGGCGATTACAACGGAGACGGCACGACCGATATGGCCATCTTCCGTCCGTCCAACGGCCTCTGGTCTGCGTTCTTCGTGGCCGACGGTTCTTCGACGTCACAGCTGTTCGGTATCTCGACGGATCGTCCGGTCCAGGGTGATTACGACGGCGACGGCAAGACGGATCCGGCGGTCTATCGTGACGGCACTTGGTACGTACTTCGCAGTTCGGACAGCAGCGTCGGTATCCAGAACTGGGGAACTGCCACTGACAAACCGGTCAGCGGTGATTTCGGCGGCGACGGCCAGACCGACCTTGCGATCTACCGCAACGGTCAATGGTGGGTCCTCGATTCGTTGACAGGTGCGTCGAGCGTAGTTGCCTGGGGACTCGCGACCGACATAGCGGTTCCGGCCGACTATGACGGCGACGGAACCACCGATGTCGCGATCTTCCGTCCGTCGGATGGCGACTGGTACGTACTCCGAAGCTCGACGTTGACCATTCAGGGCATCCACTGGGGCCTCAACGGCGACTTCCCGATACCTGCCGGAAACCTGCCGCAATAGGCGTAAATTAGCCGGTTCCTTGTGAACCGCATTGGCACGGATCTGAACATCAATTCAGGTCCGTGCTTTTTTGTGTCGATGCTCCGACGCACGCCCTGCACACGGTCGGTTCAAGGCGCCTCTACGTTCGCAATTTGCTTGACTTTGAATCGCATTCGTCTATAATTGCTGAGCAACGTACATTTTAATTTAGTAATCCCGCACTAAAACCGGCGAGCCTCACCTCTCGTCATTGCAGCTATCTTTGTTGTACCACAGCGTGGTCTCGTTAAACCCACGCCTGGCAGCAGTAGGAATTTAGAGGAGTATATCCGTCTTCGGGTCAAAGAACTTATGTCAAACCGCAAATCGTCGCTCCGTTTCGTTATCGTCAGCACACTCATCATCGCCATCTCGGCCATGACAGCCTCCGCAAGCTGGACGGATTATGTAAATCCGTTTACTTACTTCGCGTCGGCTGAAACCGCACAAGCGGAACCCGCAGTACAGGTTGAGACGCCGCCTGCGTTGGTGACGACTGTGACCACAAACGGTGGTTCGGGGCTTGCACCGACTTATCCAGATCTCGCATCGGCGATCACTGCTCTAAATGCCATTCCAGCGGCATCACATCTAGTCCGACGACAATTACCGTTACAGGAACTGAGACCGCTCCGGCGGGTGGCTACACGATCACAGCGACCGGAACGGTAGCGAATCCGATCGTGATCGATGGTCAAACTACGACTACTATCACAGCATTTACCCCTCAGGCTAGCGGCATCCTGCACGACGCGATATTCGAGATAGTTGAGGGCGACTACATCACGATCAACGGCTTCACAATGCTGGAAGATCCGGCAAACACAACGACTGCCGCGGGTACGAACAACATGACCGAGTGGGGCGTCGCTCTTCTTTATGCAACGACGACAAATGGTGCTCAGAACAATACGATCTCAAACAACACGATCGATCTTAACCGCACATATCAGAACACGTTTGGGATCTATAGTAATTCAACGCATACGGCTACCACGGTTACGACCTCTGCGACAGCTACTACCGCGGCGGGCGGAAACAGCGGATTGAAAGTCACCGGAACTGTATTACGGACGTGAATGCAGGATCGTTCTTGTCGGACCAACGGCCGCTGCGGATCATAACGATGGCGTAGACATGATCGGCGGAACTCCGGAACAGGCAAATACGATCACGAACTACGGAACGACCGGAACCTTTTCTGGCTACGCAAATGTTTCGGGCACTGGTTGAATGGAATTCTATTGAGAAACGCGAAAACTTTAATTTTCCTATAATTCAATTACATCGAGTGCTGGTGGTTATACCGGCGGTGCCTTCGACAACATTTTCAGGGTGTATGTTCCGTCATTCAGCAATGCTCCTTGGGGACGTTACGAATTCCTTCAACAACAACAATATTTCCGTTCGAAGTGGCGCTATTGGGAACTTTCAAGGGATTACTATTGACTCATCGACGACCAATGCCACTTCGACGACAAATATCGATAATAACAATTTCACGGCACTTACCTATTCGGTTGCGTTCGCGGAGCCTTACCGCTATCTCACAGTCCGGTAGTTACCGCTGGTCCGCTTACGCATAGTATCAACGGCAATACCTTTACCAACCTTTCAACCGCAACAACGGGTTCGTTCACGTTTATCTCCAATAGTTGGACTCGCCCCACAAATGGCGTAGGCAATATCAACAACAATTCTATTGTTACGGCGTTCAATAAAACAGGTGCCGGTGGTACCGTGACGCTCGGGATATACGTCTAATTCACACCTACGGAGCATATGATCTAAGGATTCCCAATAACAACAACAACCCAAATCATTACGGTTACCGGAGCTACAACAAGTTGCCGGTTGAGAAGCACCGGACTGTCCCGGTTCCGGACCATCAAGACTGTGACCGGCAACACGTTTAGTAACTGGACCGGCGGTACAAGCCAGCTCACAGGGCTCGCCGTTAGTTTCAGCAGTTCTGCGACCGTTACGGGTAATATCGTCAGCAACTTTAATTGTGCTTGACTGTATCGTTGGTATTGAAACGTCTTCGGGTACTCAGACCATTGCGCAGAACAAGGTTTACGACATTTTCTAGCTCTGGCGCAGGCGGTGCTCGTCGCGGGATCACGGTTTCCGGTGGAACCACTGTCAATTTCCAAAATAACTTGTTAGGTAATCTTTATGCTCCTTTGGCGAGTGCGACTGATGCTATTTGCGGAATCAATATATCGAGTACGACTTCCGTTCAAATCTAAATATTACATTCAACACGATCTACTTGAATGCGTCGTTGCGGGAGCGAATTTCGGAACATTTGGCATTTTCCAGTACGACCAATGCCACGGCAACGACAGCTAATCTCAATTTGAGAAACAACATTATCGTTAATACGTCGACCACGGCGGGAACGGGCTTGACCGCAGCTTACCGCAGTTCCAGCACTACATTGACTAATTACGGAGCGTCAAACAGCAACGATTTCTACGCCGGAACTCCAGGCAGCAACCTGATCTTCACGACGGAACAAACTCCGACCAGACCCTTGCAGCATACAAGGCACGATTATATTTCCGACGCAACTCGAGAGCGGCGGTATTCCTGTCGCTGGTATAACCGACGACTTTGACGGAAATGTACGCAACGTCTCGACTCCTGACATCGGTGCGGACGAAGGGAACTTTGTACTGCTTGATCTTACCGGGCCGGCGATTACTTATTCGCCGCTTCTGAATACGTCATCGACCGGCAATCGCTCGCTTAGCGTTTCCGTTGTCGATCCTTCGGGTGTTCCGACAGTGGGTGTCGGGCTGCCGGTTATCTATTACCGTAAGAACGCCGATCCGTATGCTTCGACACAGTGCACCTATGTCAGCGGCAGTAATTATGACTGCGGCATCATTGCAGCAGCTATGGGCGGAGTTGTCGCGGCCGATGTCATTCAATACTACGTCGCGGCACAGGATACGCCCGGAAATGTCTCTGTCAGTCCTTCCGGCGGAGCCGGCGGCTTGACCGCAAATCCACCTGCAGCCGGAACTCCTCCGACGACGCCGAACCAATACACGATCGTAGGTACGGTTAGCGGCACATTCAATGTCGGAGTTGGTGAGACTTATACTTCGCTAACTAACACCGGCGGCATCTTCGAATTTATCAACAATTCGGAAGTGACCGGAAATATCACGATCAATATCACCAGTGATCTGTCCGCAGCGTCCGGCACATTGGTCGCCGAGACCGGTACTGTTGCTCTGAATCAGTTTGCGTCGCCATTTACGGTGACCATCAAACCAAGCGGCGGTGCACGACTTATTAACGGGCCGGCGGGTGCGACGGCGCTGATACGCACTAATGGTGCAAGTCGCGTAACTATCGACGGTTCGCTTTCGGGCGGCACGGACCGCAGCCTGACGATCGAGAATACGAGCGGTACGACGCCCCAGGTAGTTCGATTTGGTTCGATCGGTGCGGCTGCGATCACGGCTAATACGTTGAAGAACTGTATCGTCATCAACGGTGTAGATACGAGTTCGGCAGTACTTGTTCTTGATAACGCCGGCACTGCCGGAACTTTCAACAACATCACTATTCAAAACAACGACATCAGAAGGGCATTCATCGGTATTTTCGCCAATGCTACTGTTGGAGCAGGCAACGGTGCCAATTTGCTGATCACCCAGAATAAACTTGATACCACAGGGATTTTTGCGATCAGAAACGCTGGTGTTTATGTACAGGGTGCTGATGGTGCCACGGTCAGCGACAACACAGTCGGCAATCTGAACGCGACGTCGGCAGAGAATGACTATGGTATTTGGCTTGCGACGGGAACGGTCAATACGACCGTTTCGAACAACTCCATATCCACATTGGAGATGACAAACACCGGAGCGTTTACCGCATTTGGTATTCGTGACAGCGGAGCTACCGCCGCATCGGGCAACAATATCATTCAAAACACGGTCACCAATATTTCAACCAACGGTTCGACCGCCGTGTTTGGCATCGATAACTCAAGCGGCGGTACGACGATCCAAAGGAATCGCGTCGATGGGGTGATCAATAACAGCACGTCCACTTATGGAGCTTATGGAATTAACATCAGTACGGGAAATAATGTGGTCGTCCGAAACAATTTTGTCAGTAACGTAACAGGCAACATGACCGGCGGCGTAGCATTCTCTGAGCAGTTTGGGATCTTTGGGATTCGTGTAGCGTCAGGCACGGGACATCAGATCCAAAACAACTCGGTCAATCTTTATGGTCTGCGGCCGGGAACGGCTACTGCATCTCTGTTGACGGCGGCCTTGGGCGTTTCCAGCACGAGTTCGACCGGTATGGATATTCGCAATAACATATTTGCGAATAACATCACGGGCGGTACAACGTCCATCGCGAATGTTTCGGTCTATCTGCCATCGGGCGGAACGTCGGCGATGAATCTGAACTGGAATTACAACTCCTACTATTTTGGTACAGATGTAGCGCGAGCGGGTGCCGGTCAAGCGGGAACAACATCGGGAACTAACTTCTTCACGACGTTCGATCCGACCATGACATCACCGGCATCGAACCTGAGATCGTACACGAGTACGCTTAGCGGCGGAGGAGCCAATGACGATTCGTCACAAGGAGCTACGACAGCGGTGCCGTTCGTGTCCGATTCGGACCTGCATCTTTCGAGTCCCTCGAATCTCGAAGTTGGATCTGCGATTCCGATCGTTGGTTTGACCAACGATTACGACAATGATCCGCGGCCGGCAACGACGCCGGATATTGGGGCCGACGAGATCGTTGGTTATCAGGGCGGTTCACTGCCTGCAGGAACGTATTACAATGTCGGGATCGGCGTCGGTTCGCTCGGCGGCGGTGTAACGGTCACTAATCGGCTGTATCTGTTGGGCGATGTCAACGGCGGCGGATTTACGATGACGCTGGGCTGTGATGCCTCGGTCGTCGGTGCCGGGCCTACCAATTTCATCGGCAATGGCTTTGTTCGCAAAGACTTCTGTGCACCGGGAGCATTTAGCTATCCGGTCGGCACAGGCGGCGATTATTCGCCGGTCAGTGCGACCATCACGGCGATCGCAATGGTTCCTTCGGGTCTCACTGTTGTGGCCTACGACGAATTCCTGACGGGCTTTGACCCGCTCGAATCGATCTCGCGTAACTGGCAGCTTGACGAGGACGGCGACCTGACGGCGGACCTGCTGTTCACCTACGTTGATTCGGACGTGAACGGAAACGAGGCTGACTATCGCGTCTGGCGTCGTCAGGGCAATGGAACGACGACCAATCTGTGTTCCGGCGGCCCGTGCGTTGATACGGTGAACAATATCCTCGGCCCTGTGAACGGCGTTACGACGTTCTCACGCTGGACCGGTTCCAAACCTCTGGCGCCCACCGCGGCGGAGGTTTCGATCTCGGGGCGGGTTACTACGGCTGACGGGGCGGGGATCAAGAATGCGATCGTCTCGATACAGGGCGGCACTTTGGTGGTGCCGAGGTTTGTGCGGACGGGATCGTTCGGGTATTACACGGCGCCTGATCTGAATGCGGGCGAGACGTATATCGTGACGATCAATTCGAAGCGGTTCATCTTCTCGGTGCCTAATCGTGTGGTCACGGCGAACGACAGCGTCACCGACGTTGATTTCGTAGCCGATCCTCAGTAATAATAGATTCGAGCGGCGGGGCTAAACGCCGTTCGATAATTTGCAGGGATATGCGAAACGGTACCTGCAGTAAAATGCCCCCGCCTTAAACAAGCGGGGGCATTTTTCTCCTTCTGCAACCATCGATCAGCCGTGAACGTTCGTCCCGTCAAACGCCGCTTGGGACGGCGAAAACTGCGGGTGACGTGTAAACGCTGCAGATGCGTGGGTTACGGCGTTTTGGACGAATAAATGTCCCGCACTTGTCCCGCTGTTCTGTGGGACAGATAACCTGTGTGTTATCAACGACTTACAACGCCTTTAACGTCTTGTCCCGCTATATTTCAAAAAAACGCATTATTTTGTCTTACAGCGTTTTATCTATGAAATAGTGTATCAGAAAGTAGATGCTGAATGAAAGCGTTTTTTGGCCGGGAGCTTGCTAAGGCCGCGATCGTTCAGCCCGGTATGTACGCGAAACGCCCTTACTCCGTGCGGGCTTCTGCAAAGACTCGCGGTGAGAGCGGCCGTGAATATCCCTGTTACGGCGGGCGGCAAAAGTCCTGACATCAATAGTTATTCGTTTATAATCGCAACAACACTTTTACCGAACATATTTTCCACGCTATTTCAAGCCGCACGCGCGTGCCTTGCGGCAGAACGCGTGAACTCACGGGCAGACGCCCGACGGAATTCCACGGAGCATTACAAATGTCAAAACTCTCTCGCAAGCTAACACTCATCGCAGCAACCCTTCTGATCATCACAACAACCGCCCTGCTGTCATTCGCCAACCTCCGCCAATCCACCGCCACAGCCATAACCTCCGTAACCGAATTCCTCGGCCTGACCCGCTCCGAATCCGCAGTTTTAAGCACCAAAACCGACCCAAACAGCACCGCCAACCCCAACAACAGCACCGAGCCAACGGCACCGATGTTTTTTGCCGTCAATTCCATTACGTCTACTGGTACTCCGTTCACGAAAACTTCGATGGGTGCGAAGTTCGGGACTGCAACGTTACCCTCCGGTTTTAAGATCGGTTCGGATTGGTCAATAGGCACAGCGGCGACAACCTCTGCATTCGGAACAATTGGAACAGGTGCAGTAACGGGATCATCGAGTGCCGGAGTGATCAACTGGGCCAACGGCGTAACGGCCTCTGCGACGGATCGTTCGCTCGCTTCCCTTAGATACGGGTAGTTTTACGTTTCCTTGACCATCGTATTAAAGGTTACCAAACAACACTAGGTTCAATTTCGCCGCTGGACATTACTTCGATTACGAACAGTCACGGTCAGGTACAAGTCAGTTCGACTGGACATTCTTCCACTACTATTCCTCTGACATGGACGGCGGCGGTCGCGGGAGCACAGGCACCGAGCGGATATCTTATTAAGGCAAGCACGGGAGCGATAACCGATCCGGTTGACGGCATACAGCCTGCGGACGACACCGACGCTACGGACGGCGAAGGCGTCAAGAGCGTCACGCCCGGCTCGGCGGCTTCGTTCGCCGGATTTACTTCGTCGCCGGGAACGAGCTACAACTTCAAGATATATTCGTACACCAACAGCGGTGCGACCATCGATTACAAGACCGACAGCGCGCCAAGCGTAACCGCTTCGACAGTTGCTGATCCTCCGACGCTCACCGCTGCCGTCGGGGCGACGGTCGATGCACCGTTTCACGTCACATTTACTTACGACCCCACATGGCGCGCCGCCATCACCGGCATCACCATCGGCGGCACGCCGCTGACCGCCGGCTACGCAGTATCGGCAGGGCAGATCACATTTACGCCGTCGGCTTCGTCACCCGCGAACCTCCTGCAAACCTCCGGGACCAAGAACATCGCCATTCAGGCGACCGGCTACGGCGATGCCGCCGTCAGCCAGAGCGTCGGCCACGGCACCGTGGCATCGTATGTGTTCGGGACGTTCAGTTCGCCGTACAGCACGGGCGTCGCGTCGATCGTCAGTGCCAGCGGCCGCGATCAATACAGCAATTCTTGCTCGACGGATTCGACGACGGTCGTCACGCTGACGAGCGCTTCGGGGAAATGTTCTGTTCGACGCAAATCTGGACAGCACCTACGGCGACAACGGCCAAGGCCCTCTCCGGCGGCTAGTTTTGAGTTTCTGATCCGCAACAACGTCGCCGAAACCACGACCATCACCGCCACCGCCGACAACACCGCCACCGGAACATCCCCCAATATCACGGAACGACGTTACCCTGTCGTCGGATTATTTCCGCTCGAAGGCGACCGGCAGTTGGGCGACGCATCAACATGGGAATCGTCGCATGATGATTTGACGTGGTTCAACGCCACGCTGGCACCGACAACTGCTTCGACGGCTGTCACGATCCGTAATGGCCACAATGTGACCGTGGCTACTACGCCTACTAGCACCGATGACACGACCGTAGATGCGGGTGGTACGCTTACCGTTAATTCGGCCGTGACCTTGACGATCGCAAACGGACCGCCACCGACCTGACCGTAAATGGTACGGTGGTGAACTCCAACGTGATCACACCGACCGGAACTATCTCGTTTGGCGCCACTGGTAAGTATCAGCATGCCAGAAATGGTGGGCCAGTTCCTTTGGCAACTTGGGGAGTCGGCTCATTGGTTGCAGTTACGGGAATTACGTCCCCGCCGCCCACCGGGCCCGGTCAGTCATTTAGCAACTTTACTTGGAATTGGCAGGGGCAGACGACTAACGTAGGCTTGGCAAATCCCAGTGGTTTCGCGATTACGGGGACATTTACCGTTAAAAGCACTGGTGGTACGACAAATGAAGCAGTTCGGCTGACGAGCGGAACGAATTACTCACTAAATGTCGGAACGCTCGTGATGGATGGAGGTCACCTTTCCCTCACAAGCGGATCGGGAACCGGAGCGCTTACGGTTAGCGGCAACGTTACGCTGTCGAACGGCAGCGAACTCTATTTGAGCCAGGGCGGAAGCGCAAACGGAACACTATACGTTGGCGGTGACCTGTCAGTAACAAGTGCGACAATAACCGAGACAGCTACGACAGCCGGGCACGCCATTATCTTTAATAAGGCAGGAACACAATCTTTCACCGCTTCGTCCGCGACACTCTCCGGCGAATCTTAACTACAACGTCAATTCGGGTTCGACCGTGAACCTGAGCGGCAATATTCCGCTCAATGCGGCTGATCGATTCTTCCAAGTCGTTGAACGCTCTTAAATACCGGCACAGCGCTATTACGAACAGGTCGTTTTCACGCTCGGAGCGACCGGAACGCTCGGTATCGGTTCGCCTGATGGTATCGTAACGGGCAGTACGACGAATGGTAATCTTCGCAACTCCGGGGTGCGTTCGTTGACAACTAGCGGATCGACGTTTGTTTATAACGGTGCGGCGGCACAGGCGATGGGGAACGGTTTGCCAGCGTCGGTCACCAATCTAACGATCGACAACGCCGCGGGCGTTACTTTGAGCACGGACGTGTCCGTGACCGGGACGCTGACATTGACGCAGGGCAAGATCACTTCGGCTTCGAATACGATCTCGATTCCTGCGACGGCGACAGTTGCCCGTACGAGCGGCCATGTGGTCGGCAATCTGCAGAAGACCTTTGGGGCGACGGGCGTGAAGGACTTTGAGGTCGGCACGGCAAACGGCTATTCACCTGTCAGCGTAAACGTGACGGCGTTAACCGCTACGCCAAATCTGACGGTGAAAGCCATTGAAGGACCGATGCCGGGAATAACGGGTACGAACAAACTCGCACGCTATTGGCGACTGACCAGCGGCGGAACGCTCACGTCCGATCTGACATTCAACTATCTGCCGGGCGATGTCGTCGGCACCGAAGCGAACTATCAGTTCGTCAAGAGCTCGAGCAGCGTGCTGACCGTGATACCGCCGTCCTCGAACGGCGTCAATTACTCGATCATTACCGGAGTCACAAATTTCTCCGACTGGACACTCGCCGAGCCTTCCGCGGTGACATACGCGATCACGCCTTCGGCAGGAACCGGCGGCACGATCACACCGAATACGGTACAGAACGTGACCCACGGCAGCAGCCAGGCGTTTACGATCGCGGCGGACAGCGGCTATGTCATCGGTGATGTGCTGGTCGATGGCGTTTCGGTCGGCGCTGTGTCGAACTATAACTTTACAAACGTCACGGCAACCCACACGATCGCCGCGAGCTTCGTCGCGAATCCACTGCCGACGTTGGGGAACTACGACCCGACGGCGATCGGTTTGAGCGGGAATGCGACGGTGACGCCGGATGCAGTGCCGACCAATACGACGAGCATGAGCGTTTCGGCTCCGACGCTATTTAACGGCGGGTTGACTGCCGATCCGGTGACGGGCGACGTAAGCATTACCAACGCGGCACTAGCCAAGATACCGGCGGGTGCGTATACGGTCACTGTCACGGCGTTCGGGCCGGGCGGCGAGGCGACGAAGACATTTGCACTTACGGTGACGGCAGTACCATGTTCGGGCGTCGGCGGATTTACCTCGCCCGCCGTTCCTGAAGAAACGGTTGGAACTGGCCCTGCTTCGGTCGCGGTCGGCGATTTTAACGGCGACGGTATCCAGGACCTTGCCGCAGCTAACTACGATACGACCACCGTCTCGATCCGATTGGGCGACGGCAGCGGCGGCTTTACATCTCCGGCCGTGCCTGAAGTAACGGTTGGAACTAACCCTTTCGCGGTCGCGGTTGGCGATTTTAACGGCGACGGCGATCAGGATCTTGCTACAGCTAACTACAATTCAGCCAACGTCTCGATCCGGTTGGGAAATGGCAGCGGCGGGTTTACATCACCGGCCGTACCTGAACTAACGGTTGGAAATGGCCCTGTCTCGGTCGCGGTTGGCGATTTTAACGGCGACGGCATTCAGGATCTTGCCGCACTTAACTATTTTTCAAACAACGTTTCGATCCGGTTGGGGAATGGCAGCGGCGGGTTTACATTACCGGCCGTACCTCAAGTAGCGGTCGGCGTTCTCCCTCACTCGGTCGCGATTGGCGATTTTGACGGAGACGGCGATCAGGATCTTGCAGTAGCTAATGCTGGACCAAGCACCGTCTCGATCCGGTTGGGCGATGGCAGCGGCGGCTTTACATTACCGGCCGTACCTGAAATAACGGTTGGCAACACCCCTCGCTCGGTCGCGGTCGGTGATTTTAACGGCGACGGCAATCAGGATCTTGTCACCGCTAACCAGGGCTCAAACAACGTCTCGATCCGGTTGGGAAATGGCAGCGGCGGCTTTGCACCACCAGCAGTGCCTGAAGTGTCAGTTGGCTCTAGCCCTATCTTGATCGCGGTTGGCGATTTTAACGGAGACGGTAACCAGGATCTTGCCGCAGCTAACTCCAATTCAGCCAACGTCTCGATCCGGTTGGGAAATGGCAGCGGCGGCTTTACATCACCAGCCGTACCTCAGGTGACGGTCGGAACTCAGCCTTTATCTGTCGCGGTTGGCGATTTTAACGGCGACGGTCGTCAGGATCTTGCCACAGCTAACCGGACTTCAAACAACGTCTCGATCCGTCTCGGCACATGTATACCTGCACCGACGGTGGCGAGTGTCAGCCCGACTTCGGGTTGGACGCTGGGCGGATTTGTATTGACGGTCAACGGTACGGACCTGACCGGAGCGTCGGCCGTCACGGTCGGCGGTAATGCGTGTCCGATCATTAGTAATACGGGAACAGTGATAACCTGCACCACGCCGGCGGGATCGTTGGGGGCCAAGGACGTTCTCGTAACAACTCCGGGCGGCACGAGCACCGCTCACGCGGGCTCGGTCTTTACCTACACTGCTCCGATCTGCCCGGCGGGAAAATACTTTAACGGCAGCATTTGTGCGGACGCCGATCCGGGATTTTATGTGCCAACCTTCGGCCAAACGTCGCAGACGCCGTGCGCGGCTGGAACCTTCCAGCCAAATATGGGGTCGGTGTCTTGTAACCCGGCGACGGCGGGTAACTATGTCCCGGCTCCGCAGGCTACGGCTCAGATCCCGTGTGCGGCGGGAACATATCAGCCCGGAGGCGGAGCGCAGGCTTGTTTGAACGCAGACGCCGGTTCGTATGTGCAAGATCCGGGCTCGATATCTCAAACCGCGTGTGCGGAAGGTTCGTTCCAGCCGAATCCGGGCCAGTCGTCCTGCATCCTTGCCCCTGCGGGCAGCTATGTAGGCACGACCGGAGCCATAGCCCCGACACCGTGTGCGGCGGGCAGCTATTCGTCAACCGAAGGCGCGGCCGCGTGTACTCCGGCCCCGATCGGCAGCTATGTCGGCGGCAGCGGAGCGATAACATCAACACCCTGTGCAGCTGGGTACTACCAGCCTGCTGCCGGACAGACCAGTTGTATCGAGGCTTCCGCAGGCTACTATGCCAGCGGAACAGGCAACGAAAATCAGACCAAGTGTGAATTAGGCAAGTATCAGCCAGCCACGGGACAGTCGTCCTGCATCCTTGCCCCTGCGGGAGCTGTAGGCACGACCGGAGCCATAGCCCGACAGTGTGCGGCGGGCGGCTCGTCAACCGAAGGCGCGGCCGCGTGTACTCCGGCCCCGATCGGCAGCTATGTCGGCGGCAGCGGAGCGATAACATCAACACCCTGTGCAGCGGGATACTACCAGCCTGCTGCCGGACAGACCAGTTGTATCGAGGCTTCCGCGGGCCACTACGCCAGCGGAACAGGCAACGAAAATCAGACTCAGTGTGATATCGGCATGTATCAGCCAGCCACGGGACAATCGTCCTGCATCCTTGCCCCTGCAGGCAGCTATGTAGGCACGACCGGAGCCATAGCCCCGACACCGTGTGCGGCGGGCTCATATCAGCCTGCGATGGGAGCAGATTCCTGTATGTTGGCAGATGCGGGCTACTACGTGCCGACGTCGGGGCAAACGTCGCAGACGGCATGTCCTCCGGGCACTACGTCTTCCGGCGGAGCCACGGTCTGCACGGCACTTCCATTCACAGTAACATTCAACGCCAATGGCGGCAGCGGTTCGATGGCGAACCAGACGACCAATGCGCCGACCGCGCTGACGGCGAACGCATTCACGCTCACGGGCTATGCATTCGCGGGCTGGGGCACAGCTCCCGCAGGCCCGGTCGTTTATGCTGACGGAGCGACCTATCCATTCACTGCGGACGCCACGCTGTATGCACAGTGGACAGCGCAGAGCCAGACGCTTTCGTTCAACAGCAACGGCGGCACTGCCGTAGCGCCGATCACGGCGGACTACGGCACGGCCATCTCGGCGCCGTCCGCTCCGACAAAGGTGGGATACACCTTCGCGGGCTGGTTTTACGATGACGTCACGTTTGCGAGTCCGTACACATTCTCGACAATGGGCCCAACGACGACGATCCATGCCAAATGGACGCCGAACGCCTACACTTTGAGCGTAGCGACCGTGGGCTCAGGCTCCGTGACGAAGAACCCGGATCAGCCAACCTACGGCCACGGCACAGTTGTCGAACTGACTGCGGTGCCTGATGTTGGTTGGACATTTAACGGCTGGAGCGGCGACACCGAGGACGCAAATTATCCAAATCGCGTCCCGCTCGTGATAATCACGGGCGAGAGCAACTCCGGCGGCTATGCGGTCAACGCGGACGCAAGCCCCACCGAGCTGTCGGCGCGTCCAGGCGTTCAGATATTGAACAATACTTCGTTGTTATTCGAAGACCTTGATATCGGCACCAATAATCTGATCGGGCATGCGGGACTTTCGGACAATGCAACGCACGGGTTCGAACTCGGGCTTGCCAATAGCGTGGCTGCGAGTGAATGGCCAAACTCGCCCGTCTATCTGGTCAAAACGGGCCAGGGCGGCAGCACGATCTCTCAATGGACTGTCGGCAGCCCATACTGGACCACGTTCAACCAGCGTGTAACCGCGGCGGTGAATAATCTCACAGCCAGCGGCAAGACGCCGGTGGTTTACATATTGTATTCGCACGGCATCAACGATGCGATCGCGGGCACGCCGGTGGCGACGTGGAAGAACGACACGATCGCACATCTGGCAAAGGTCCGCCGTGCGGTCGGCCCGTCTTCGATCCTGATGACACGGCTGATGTCGCCCACCTATGACACCTACAATACCGCGATCGACGAGATCGACGCGGCAGATGACCTGAGTGTGGCGATCAGCGTTTCGGGGGCAACTCTTCGCGATGCTAACCATTGGGACTACGCGGGCATGAAACTGATCTCTTCGCGGATGGTCGAGGAAATGCTCACAAGCGGCGGCGGTTCAATTACTGCCAATCCGTTCTCGGTGACGATGGACCGCAACAGGAGCTTGACCGCCCACTTTGTGCCCAGTCAGTACACTCTGACCTACACAGCCGGAACGGGCGGCACTATCTCAGGAACGTCGCCACAAACCGTCACTCACGGTGAGAACGGCAGTGCTGTCACGGCGGTCGCGAACATCGGTTTTGCGTTCGTCAACTGGAGCGATGCTTCGACAGCGAATCCTCGTACCGACACCAATGTGACGGGAAATATTACCGTAACGGCCAACTTTGTCGCGGTCCCGCCGACGGTCTCGTCGGTGAGTCCGACGTCGGGATTTTCGGCGGGCGGTTATACGCTGACAGTGAACGGCGCAAACTTTGCAGGAGCGACCGCCGTCACGGTCGGCGGAGCGGCGTGTCCGATACTTAGTAATTCCGGAACGGTCATCACCTGTACGGCTCCGGCACATGCCGGCGGAGCTGTTAGCGTACTCGTCACGACTCCCGGCGGAACGAACGCGGCGAATACGCTGTTTACCTACGTCGAGCCGACGATCTCGGTCAATGACGTGGAATTCATCGGGCAGAGCGTTACGGACAATAAATTCTCTATTTCGCTTTCGGGGCCGTCTTCGCAGACGATCACGGTCGATTACCAGACGAACGACATAACCGCGACAGGTGCAGCGGCATGCGGCGGAAGTGCGGATTACGAAACGCAAAGCGGAACGCTGCAGTTCGATCCGGGCGTAACGGTGATGTTCATTACGGTGCCGATCTGTCCGGACAGCGTGCAGGAACCGACGGAGACATTCTCGTTCGACCTGAGCAACGCTAGCGCCGGGACGATCGCGGATGCGCAGGGAATCGGTACGATCTCGAGTGATGACAGTTCGAGTGCGTCGATCGGCGATGTGACCCTGGCTGAGGGCAACGCGGGGCCGACGACATTTTCGTTCCCGGTCACGCTCACCAATTCGGTCTCGACGGCGGTCACCATCAATTACACTGTGACGCCGGGTTCGGCCACAACGCCGAGCGATTACAGCTCGAGCGGAACGTCGATCATCATTCCGGCAAATACGACCGGTCCTGTGAATATCGATGTCACCGTAAACGGCGATACCGATTACGAAGCGAATGAGGCGTTCACGGTAGCGATCACCTCCAGTCATGTCGCTATCGGTACGGGAACCGGCACCGGCACGATCACGAACGACGACGCTCCTCCGGGAACGCTCGTCGTCACGAACACCTCAGACAACGACGGCATCTGCCTCCCCGGCGACTGCTCGCTCAGACAGGCGATCAACTCGGCGAATGTTAATGCTGATGCGACGACGATCGAGTTTGATATTCCGGGAGCGGGCGTTCAAACGATCTCGCCGGTCTCGCCGCTGCCGAGCGTTTCAACCCAAGTGATCATCGATGGCTACTCGCAGCCGCTGTCTGTTCCGAATACAAACCCAACGACAATAGGCATCAATGCCGTTCCGCTGATCGAATTGAGCGGTGCGTCGGCTGGCGGCGGCGCCGACGGTTTGCGTCTTGCGGGCGGCGGTTCGACCGTTCGAGGCTTGATCATCAACCGATTTTCTGACGATGGCATTAGTATTGTCGCGAATAGTGACAGCAATTCCATTCAAGGTAACTTTATCGGAACAGATGCGACCGGCACTGTCGATCTGGGCAATTCGGGCGACGGGATTTCCTCGGACGTAGTGAATGTAGGATTGGTGCCGGACCTCACCCTCATCGGCGGAACAAATGTGGCGGACCGAAATTTGATCTCCGGTAATAACGGCGATGGCATCGATCTATTCTTTGCAAATACAACTACTGTCCAGGGCAACATTATTGGATTGCAGAACAACGGAATTGACCTGTTAGGCAATAACGGTACCGGGATCAATGCCAGCGTCGGCGAAGCCGAGATCATCGGCGGTACAAACGCCGCGGCGCGCAATATGATCTCCGGAAACGGAAACGGTATTTCCGTTAACGACAGCGCGACCATTCAGGGCAATTACATTGGCACGGACGTATCGGGAACGCTCGATCGCGGCAATACGGGGACAGGCATCTCGATGAATGTATCCCTCAATAATCTGATAGGCGGCACTGCGATCGGAGCAGGCAATCTGATCTCCGGCAATGGTCAGGAAGGAATTCTTATCGGAAATAGCGACAGCAATACAATTCAGGGCAATCTTATCGGTACCCAGGCGGACGGAACCAGTCCGCTCGGAAACGGTGACATCGGAATTAGCGTGTTCGCCGGAACCAGTAGCGATAATGTCATTGGCGGTGTAACGACCGGAGCCGGAAACACGATCGCTTTCAACGGCGACGATGGAATCCAGATCGCAATCGGTGCCGGCAATCGCGTTAGCGGCAATTCGATCCACTCTAATGGCACGACCAACCTTCATCTAGGTATCGACCTCATCGGCACGGATGGCGTAGATGCCAATGACTCAGGCGACGGTGACACCGGTCCGAACGGTCTCCAGAACTTCCCGGTAATAACGACAGCGGAAGACACAGGAAGTACGAGTCATATAGTCGGATACTTGAATTCAACGCCGAGCACGACATTTGCGGTCGATATTTATAGTAACGATGCCTGTGACGCGTCGGGTTATGGTGAAGGTAAGCAATACCTTGGTTCGTTCAACGTGACCACCGACGCGTTCGGTGATGTTACGTTCGATCACACCGCAATTGCACTTACGCTCGGCAAGTATCTGACGGCGACAGCGACCGATCCGAGCGGAAACACCTCGGAATTCTCGGCCTGTCAGCAGGTGACCGGCGGTTCGGCAGGAACGATCCAGTTCTCGTCCGTTTCGTATAATGTCGGCGAAGGTGCCAGTACGGCAACGATCACTTTTGACCGAATTGGCGGCACCGATGGTTCGATCAGTGCAACGTTCACGACAAGTGACGGCACCGCCGTCACTCCGGGTGATTACACCGCGGTGACCGGACACGTGGTCACATTTACCGACGGCGACAGTACCCAGAAACAATATAACGTAACGATCGTTGATGACCTCGACGACGAATCGGACGAGACCGTTGGCCTGGAACTCACCTCGACAACGATCAATGGGACGCCGGCCGGCACGACTGCAACGTTGACCATCATCGACAACGATGCCCCGGCCAGCTTTAACATCGTCGCATCGGCCGGGCCAAATGGTTCGATCAGTCCATCGGGAACAGTGTCCGTGCTAAACGGAGCCAATCAGGCATTTACGATCACGCCAAATGCTGGCTTTTCGATCGCGAATGTTTTGGTTGACAGCGTATCGGTCGGGGCCGTGTCGAACTACACATTTACAAACGTGACGGCCGGCCACACGATCAGCGCATCATTTATCGCTTCCACTTATACCGTTACGTTCGACGCGAACGGAGGCAGCGGTTCGATGGCAAACCAATCGGCCAATGCTCCGACAGCACTGACTGCGAATAATTTCACACGTTCGGGCTATACGTTCGCCGGATGGGGAACTAGTGCGGGCGGGCCGGTTGTTTATTCCGACGGTGCGACCTATCCGTTCACAGCAGACGTGACGCTTTATGCGCAATGGACGATAGCAGTTGATACGTATTTGCTCACCGTCAATTCGGCAAACGGTACGGTCGTGAGCACGCCGGCAGGCATAAATTGCCCGGGCGATTGTTCAGAGTCGTTCGATGACGGAACTGTTGTTACGCTGGAGGCAGCACCTGATACGGGATACCGGTTTGTCAGTTGGAGTGCGGGCGTAACTAATACGGCCGCCAATCCGACGACGGTTACGATGGACTCGGCCAAGACGATCACGGCCAATTACGCGCTCAATACGATCTCAGGCAATGTCAATTACGCGACGTTTACCTCGGGAGCGAAGGGCGTGCCGAATGTCGGTTTAAGTGCTGCAGGATCTCTGCCGCAGACGGCAAGCACCGATCTCGCCGGATACTATTCGATGTCCGGATTCGGTGCAGGAGCCTATACCGTGACACCGGCGGTTCCCGCAACACAGCCGTGTTTGATAAACAACGGCATCAACGCACTTGATTCATCTTTGGTGCAGCAACAGGTTGTCGGTTTGATCGATATGACGGCGTATCAAAAGGCGGCGGCCAAGGTAACCGGTACTCTTACACCCGCACTAACGTCATTCGATGCGGCATTGATCGCTCAAAAATCGGTCGGTATCTGCTCACCGCCGATCATCAAGACGGGCCAATGGGTGATAACTCCGGCGGATCGTACGCATATCGTCGTGGACAACGATATCACTGACGATTTCGATGCCTATATGATGGGCGATGTCGACGGCAGTTGGGATCCGCTCGGTGCAAGCCGTCCGGCACTGGCGCGAGTGTCGAATTCGCCTGATGCCGTACAGGTCGGTCTGCCGGCGGTGACGGCAGATGCGGGAACGCGTGTATCGGTTCCGCTGCGAATGGACAACATGATGGGCCGCGGCGTGACGTCGTATCAGTTCGACATCGAGTACGATCCGACGGTGATCGAGCCTGCTGAACTGGCAGCCGACCTCGTCGGAGCGGTTCCGGCCGAACTGGCGATCGTCTCGAACGCACCTATCCCGGGCGTGTTGAAGGTAACGGTCTATGGAGCGTTCCCCGCAACGGGCGACGGCGTCTATGCCAACCTGCATTTCAACGTGCGAGGAGCGATGGGCAGCAGCTCGCCGCTGGCTATCCGCGGATTCATGCTCAATGACGACCGCTGGAGGTCAATACGACCGACGGTGTGATTATGGTGGGCCGCGTCAATGCTGAACGTCCTTCGATCAAGGGCCGGATCTTGACGACCGACGGCAGCGGAGTTCTCAACGCGATCGTCACCCTGACCTCAACGACAGGCAAGATCCAGTCGATGCGTTCAGGTGAGGGCGGAGCGTTCGAGTTCACACGCGTAGTCGCGGGCGAAACCTACACTTTGACCGTCCAGTCGAAGCGTTTCAGGTATCAGCCCCGAACCGTCAGCTTGACGGGAAGCGTTGTCGAACTTGATATGTTCGGTCGGTTGTAGTAGCTTTCGTTGTGTCCGCGATCAGTGGTGGGGGGTCGGGGTATCAAACTTCATCGAATAGTGTAGGATCGGGCGTCCCCACCCGCCGGTCTTGCACTATTTTGTTTTGCATAGATAGATCCGGAATTTATTCCGGTTGATCGCAAAAAGTGATTGCCGGAACGAAAAAAGTTTGAAAGGTTTTTGCGATTTTTCTCATATATAAGTACGGAACACTTTTTTGCAATCCTCGGCGGCGTCCAGGAATGTGGAGATGAGATTTGAGACTAAAAACAGGGGATCTATTTATATTCAAGCGACCACTTTTAGAATGTCCGGAATGGCGCATTTTGTGTCGCCCAAACGCATGGAATTTTTATCATCGAAAAATACGGGTCTATGATCGTCCGGAAATTGCGAGTTTCAATTATAAGAACTGACCATTGACAAATATGCCTGAGATCCCACAAAGGAAATTAACCGAATTGGTTGGACTGATGTTCGACGCTGCTCAAAAGGCATCGCCTGATGCGTGGGATGACGTATATTTGGCGATCGCCCAAACCTTTTCGTCCGGCCCGGGCGGATTCATTTTCTACAACAAACAAACAGATGAATTCAAGGTCATGGCTGGGACTCGGGATGATCGTGTCGCTCTAAATTATCTCGAGCGATTTCAGCATACCAGCCCGTTTCGAAAATATGTGACGGACCTTGAACCAGGCGAGCGATTCAATAGAGAGGAATACATGTCAGACGATGATTTTCGTCAGGCCGACATTTACCGCGATTCGTTTGCTCCGGCTGCTATTTTTCATATCGAATATCGTGTTTTTCGGGCATATCGCGAGATTCGCCGCGGACTGCTGTTAACTCGTCCCGAGGGTCAGAAGAATTTTGACTCCAGCGAATCAGCCGCTTTGACTTTCCTGATCAGCTACTTGGAAAAGGCGTTTCGAGTTTACGTCAGCCTGATCGAATCAAAACGTCAAAGCCGTCTCATGACCGACGCGTTTGATTGCTTTTCCCACAGCGTGCTCGTGGTAGATAGAAACGAATCACTTATTTTTGCGAACAAGAGCGGAAACGAGATACTGGCTCAGGAGAACGGGCTTCGCACGGATCGATACGGTAAGATCCGCACCACATCAGCCGCAGACGCCAGAAAGTTCCGAACGGTTTTGGACAAAGTGTTCGATGGCAATTATGAACAGGGCAAGTCTGAGGGTGTCCTAAAGGTTACACGTGAAAAGGGCCTTCGACCACTGGAAATACTTGTTTCACGTTGTGAGGAACATGACGCCGGCGATAATTACAACGAGCCTTTGGCGATCATCTACATATCAGATCCTGACCAGCAAATAGAAACGGTCGATTCGGTTCTCACGCGAATTTACGGACTTACGGACGCTGAAGCTAGAATTGCGGGGCTTTTGACGAACGGTTTGTCCTTAGGCCAGATCTGCGATGAGCTTGGGATAAAGCAAAATACGGTTAGGACCCATTTGAAGCATATTTTTTCTAAGACTGAAACAAACCGGCAGGCGGAGCTGATCAAATTGATACTCAATAGTCCTGCCAATCTTAATATGCATCGAGAATGAGGATCCGATGAAGATAAATGGGTAAAAGACATCGCTGGACTTATTTTTTGGTGTAACCCATTTGGGTGACGACTTAGAACGACCCCTCGTTCATACTCGCTTGAAGTCAGATAATACAATTTAAGTTTTTTTCGAAGTTTATTTCGAAAGGCCTGCCTCAACGGCAGGGCTAGAATCAAAAATGTCGGTGCAAATGACCCTGGTGCCTCCTGCTTCCACGCCGGATTCATGTCGCGAGCAGTAGTAATCAATTTCACCGTAAATTTGAGTTCAAAAGGAGCGGGAGCACGTGTGTTTATGTACGGCTTCATTTGCGCAGAGAGTTTTCGATGATTCTTGGTTTCTTTTTGAATGTTGGTCGAATGTCAAGAGCAAACAGCTGCAGAATGCAGCAGGATCAGGCCATCTTGGTCGGAGTCATGTTCCTGGCGAAGTTCCGTACGATGGTCCAGTTTCACCAGATCGTGCAAAGATGCGATCTCATGAAGCAACGGACATTTCCACAATTACAGCTAGTTAGGAGAAGGGTATGTCACGCAAAGTAACAATGCACATGGCGGATCAATCGGATTCGTCTTCCACCAAACGTTCGTGATTACGATTTTTCGGATCACTTTCAATGGTAGTAATACTGTTGACATCCGCAGCAGTTCTGGCCTCGAGCACAAGTGCAGCTCCGTTTGCCTTTGTCGAGTCGGTCAAAGAATACTTCGGTATTCAGCGAGTCGCTGAGGTGACAATTTCCGGAAACACTGGCCTCTCGTCGAGCAACGAAACCCATTTTGTACAGCCGTCGTTAGCGATGGCCAGCCTTTGGGCTGTAGCACCTGCATCTCAAGATGCAGATGCTGGGCAGACCCAGAACTATACCTTTGAGTTCTTTGCACTTGACAATACCTCGAATCTAAATCAGTCGATCACCATTCCGGCCGGCTGGACGACACCGACGTTGACACCAGGCCCCGGCGAGGTTACGGTCACATCCGGGACTTGTGTTGTTACATCGTTTTCGATCACAGGGAATACCATCAATTTATCGCAGACCGTAAACTGCACATCTGGTCAAAATTATTTTGTTAATTACCTAAATGCAACGGCTCCCATAACTACGGGCCCTTACGAGTTTACTAGCGGCCCGAGTGTTGGAATACAGCCGGTCGTAACGGTTGTAAATACAGCCACCACGACCACGGTCACAACTTCCGGCAGCCCGTCGACATACGGATCGATGGTGACCTTTACGGCGACAGTTGCTCCAAATCCCGGGGCTGGCAATGGCAATGTCACATTTAATGCAGCCGCAGGTGGTTGCGTGGCGGTCCCGGTCAATGCGTCAGGCCAGGCCACGTGTCAGAACAACGCACTTACCGTACCCGGTTCACCGCATACGGTAACTGCCAACTACAATGGCGGCACCGGATACCTCTCGAGCGGCGGTTCACTGACGGGCGGCCAGAGTGTGAGTGCCATCGCACTGACAGCGACGGTGACGGCCAGCAACAAGCCGTATGACGGCAACAACACGGCGTCGATCACGGCATGTGCCCTGAGCGGCGTGATCGGCCTTGACGATGTGACCTGCAACTTCGGCGGTTATTCGGCAACATTCAATAATGAGGACGTAGGCACGGGCAAGCCTGTTGCGGCAACCGGCCTGCTTCTGGCAGGAGCGGATGCCGGCAACTACTCGTTCGGCGGTACGGGCTCTGGTTCGGCAAATATAACACCGCTAAACCTAACAGCGACGGTAACTGCTTCGAACAAGATCTATAACGGAAATGATTCGGCGACGATCAACACGTGTGGGTTGACGGGAGTGATCGGTCTAGACGATGTCACATGCTCCGGCGTCGGCACCTTCACCACCGGCAAGAACGTTGGCAACGGCAAGGCAGTTTCAGCGGTGGTCACGCTGGCGGGTGGCGATTCGGGCAACTACACGGTTACTTCACCTGCATTTACCACCGCCGACATCACGCAGCTCGGAGTGACTGGTACGTACTCCGCAGCCAATAAGGCTTATGACGGAAACGCGGTTGCAGCTTTGTCAGCTCCGACGGTGGTCACACCGATCGGCCTTGACGATGTGACATTGACCAGCGGCGTCGGGGCATTCAATAACCCAAACGTTGGCACAAACAAACCAGTGACTGTCACAGGAGCTTCGCTTACTGGCGTAGATGCACCTAACTATTTGCTTGGAGCGGTATCGGCCAACAACGCCGACATTACTCCAGCTGACCAGACAGCAACGATAACGAACACGCCGCAGGCGTTTACAGGTTCGCCGCAGACGGCGTTGGTAGTATGTTCGGGCGGCGGTGCGGCAACGCTTTCCGGCGGAGCAGGAACTGCTATTGGAGTTTATCCTGCGACTGTCGATTGTGCGGCTAACGGTAATTACGCTGCTACCCTCAGCCTAGATGCCGGCAACTTTGTCATCCTAGGATCAACGACGGTGACGATGGGCGAGGCCGTCTGGAAGTACTACGATGAGATCGCCAACGTGAATATCGCCGGACACGACTTCGTTTCCGGAGCGGGAACGCCTCCGTCCGGAGTCGGAAGTGCACGGTTGGTCACGACACCAGCCGGTGCTGGATCGAAAAAATCGATCTACACTCCGCAGTTCGGTTCGGTCCGACTCGACAAGATCACATCGCTGCGATACAGCACTTACGTTGATTCGACTGCGGTAACCCCAAATACCTATCCGTCGCTCCAGTTCAATGTCGACTTCAACCTGACGGACGCGAGCAATGCGTGGCAGGGACGTGTCAATTACTCGCCAAATCTGCCGGGTGGACAGAACGGAGTGGTTGCGACGGATACTTGGCAGGAGTGGAACGCCTACAATGGTTACTTCTGGTACTCGTCCCCGGGACTCGTGCCCGTGGGCCTAACAGGCACGCCGTGTACGATCGCTTCACCATGTACGATCGCGACAATGCTGGCGGACCACCCGGATATGGGTATCCACAGTGCTCTGGATCCTCTCAACGCTCCGAATGCGGGCTATGCGTTCCTCGGCTTCTACGCGACGGCCGGAGCCAAGGCTTATGTTGATGAATTTGTTATCAGCGTTGACGACGGTATCGTTAATCTAGCCCCGACTACAGACGGTTACGTGTTCGATTTTGAACCGGGCACAGTGACAGCGACTATAGTTGCTGACAATAAGGTCTATGACGGCAATACATCGGTGAACATCTCTAGCTGCTCGGTGGCCGGTGCGGTTGCCCCGGATGACGATGTGGATTGTTCGGCAAGCGCCGCGTCGTTTGCGGATGAAGATGTCGCTAACGGCATCTCGGTTAACGCAAACATAACGCTGACAGGCACAGATGCCGAAAATTACGTGGTCGCTCCGACCGCTTCGACAACGGCGGATATCACACCGCTAAATCTGACAGCGACCGTGACTGCATCAAATAAGGTCTATGACGGAAACAATACGGCTTCGATCACGGCATGTGCTCTCAGCGGAGTGATAGTACCGGACGTTGTGACGTGCAACTTCGGCGGTTATTCGGCAACTTTCGCGAGTCCCAATGCGGGAACGCATGTGGTGACTGCGACCGGCCTTGCCTTGGCGGGAGCGGATATTGCGAACTACACGTTCGGCGGTACGGGCACGGGATCGGCCACGATCACACAGGCAACGTCGATAACGACAGTCGATTGTCCGAATCCTTCATATCCATATACGGGATCGGCGATCACACCTTGTACGGCAGGCTACACAACCTCGGACGGATTGAGTGGATCACTGTCCGTTAGCTACACGGCCAATGTAAATGTTGTTGACAGCCCTGTCACTGCGAGTGCGACATTCGCTGGTGACAGTAACCATGCCGGGAGTAATGGTTTCGATACGTTTACCATCACTCCGACCGTAAACACGATCATTGAACGGCCGGGCACTGCAAATTGGGTTTACTATGACGACAATACGAACTCCGTCATACCCGGACATGATTTTGTAATTGGACCGGCAGGCGGAAACTTACCGGCCGGAAGCGCGAGATTCCTTAGCGGTGCCGGAGGCAAAAAGGCTCTGATCACGCAGATGTTCAATGGAACAAAACTGGCGGATATCAGAACGTACAGCTATGACACGTTTGTCGCGGTCGGATCGGGCGGCGGTGAGCCAACACTTCAGTTCAACGTTGACTTCGACCTGACCGATCTGGACGAATCCTATCAAGGACGTGTGGTTTATGTTCCATCGCAAAATGGAGCAGTTACTCCCGGTTCTTGGCAGTCATGGGATGCAACGGATGGACTATTCTGGTACTCGCCCACGTACTCGCCTTACCCGGCGGAATGTACACAGGCTGTTCCGTGTACCAGAGCGCAGGTCCTGTTGGCCCATCCGAATATCGGTATTCACGATGGTGCATTGGGTGCACTACTGTTCCGGTCTGAAGCTAATAGCAATTCAAATGCCGATAATCTCCGCATTGGAATTGGAAATACGGACACTGTTTTTGACTTTGAACAATCACAAACGATCGTCGAACGGCCCGGCACCACCGATTGGGTCTATTTCGATGACAACACCAATTTGGTAATTCCGGGGCACGATTTCGTTTTGGGCCCGGCGGGCGGCACACTTCCGGTGGGAAGTGCTCGATTCCTCAGCGGAGCGGGTGCGAAGAAAGCTCTTCTCACTCAGCTATTTAACGGTGTGTGTTTAGATGACATTAGTACATTGAGCTACGACACTTATGTGGTCAGCGGCTCGGGTGGCGGCGAACCAACGCTGCAGTTCAATGTCGATTTTGACCTGAACGATGCTAACGAATCTTATCAGGGCCGAGTGGTATATGTACCGTCGCAAAACGGAATCGTCACACCGGATACATGGCAAAATTGGAACACCCTTAGCGGCGTGTTTTGGTATTCGCCAACGTATTCACCGTACCCGGCCGAATGTACCCAGGCGGTTCCTTGTTCGCTAGCGTCGATCTTGCTAGCCCATCCGAACATCGGAATTCACCGTAGTCCTTTGGGTGCCCTTATCTTCAGGTCTGAAGCAAACAGCGATTCGCGTGCGGACAATCTGACGGTAGGAGTTAGTGGTGGTAATACGACTTTCGATTTTGAGCAAGGAACATCGACGACGACGATCAATTGTACAGCCGGCCCGTTCACCTATACGGGAGCGTCACAAAATCCTTGCACCGCTAGCTACACACTTTCGAGCGGCGGTACAGGTCCGGTTGCCGTAGTCTATTCGCCGGATGACATAAATGCGGGCCTAGTGACCGTCAACGCGACATTCGCTGGTGATGATAATCATTCGGGCAGCAATGCGGTCGCACAGACCTTTACAATCGGCCAGGCGACTTCGTCTACGACTGTAAGTTGTCCGCTGAGTGTTGTCTACGACGGAACAGCTCAAACGCCTTGTACCGTCTTGGTTACGGGTGCTGGTGGGCTTAGTTTGACACCGGCCGCGAGTTACTCGAATAACGTTAACGTTGGATTGGCCACTGCGAGTTATACGTATGGAGGCGGTCCAAATCATACCGGAAGTAACGATTCGGAGAATTTCAATATTACGATCGCACCGCAGACGATCAATGGATTTGGGCCACTACCGAATAAAAACTACACCGATCCGAACTTCAACATCACAGGTGTGACGGCGACTTCGGGGCTTCCAGTCAGTTTCACGAGCTCGACACCTTTGACCTGCTCGGTGACGCTGTCCGGAACGGTTGATATTCTTGCACCTGGTACATGTACGATCAACGCCAATCAAGCCGGCGACGGCAATTGGAGTGCTGCACCGCAAGTCACTCAGAGTTTCTCGATCACGTTCTGCCCGGTACTGTCGGTATCGCCTCTGTTGACGTCGCCTGAGAAGGTCGATGTGTGGATCCCGGTCGAGATAAGTGACACTACCGGTGCCGGTGTTATCGGTGTCGATGTCACTATCACCTATGATCCGTTGATACTCGCCCCGGTTTACGAAGCGGGATACCCTGTTGGCCCTGGAATGACATTCCCGAATGTGGTTAAGACGGATGCGCCATTGGCAACTCCTTACACGATCGGTACATCAGCCGTTAGGACCGCCGCCGAAACGGTAGCCGGCACGATCAATCTGTCGGTTTACGATTCCGTACCGCTTAGCGGAGCCGGAACGGTTATCTACGTTCATATGAAGGTCATCGGTAATACGGGTGACATCTCATTCCTGAACCTAAGCAACAATGTGATCAACGGAACACTTGTCTGCTCGAACACGTCGAACGGCCAGATCGAGATCGTCAAGGCACCGACCACAACGGTCGTAACCTCGAATAACGATCCGTCCGTTTACGGAAGTTCGGTAACCTTGACCGCTACGGTCTCGTCGGTGACGACGGTCAACAACGGCGATGTCGATTTTAATATCGACGGAAATCCGTTCCCGGGCTGTCAGAACGTGCCGGTTGTTGGCGGAATAGCTCAATGTACTACCAGCAGCCTTAACGTTGGTACGCATCCGGTCATTGCTTCTTACAGCGGAAGTGTGGATTACGATCCGAGCACTTCGGCTTTGTTTAATCAGGATGTGACACAGGCTTCGCTCGTTATAACAGCGTCGAGCCACACCGTAAATTATGGTGATGCGGCTCCGACGATCACGCCGAGCTACGTTGGGTTGACGAATGGCGATCTTGCACCGGCAACGCCGCCGACATGCGGAACGACATACACAACGGGTTCGCCGGTTTCGGGTTCTCCATATCCGACGACGTGTCTTGGAGCAGTTGACCCGAATTACCTGATTACGTACTTGCCGGGAACGGTGACGGTCAATCCAGTCGGTTTAACGATCACTGCTTCGAGCCATGCGGTAACGTACGGTGCCGCGGTTCCGGTGATCACTGCAAGCTATGTCGGATTGACGAATGGCGACACGGCTCCGGCAACACCGCCGACTTGCGGAACAACTTACACGGTTGGTTCGTCGGTTGCGGGTTCTCCTATCCGACGACTTGTTTGGGTGCGGTCGATACTAATTACACGATCAGCTATGTACCCGGCTCGGTCACGGTTAGCCAGGCTCCGTTGTTGATCACGGCTTCGAGTCACACGGTAAATTACGGAGACGCAGTTCCGACGATCACACCGATCTATTCCGGTTTGGTTGCGGGTGACCTGGCCCCTGCAACGCCGCCTACCTGCTCGACCACCTATTTGATGGGATCGTCCGTGATAGGTTCACCTTATCCGACAACATGCGTTGGAGCAGTTGACGGCAATTACCTGATCACCTATGCACCTGGTAGTGTGACGGTGAATGCAGTTGCTCTGCTGATCACGGCGTCCAGCCATACGGTAACGTACGGCGATGCGGCTCCGACGATCTCGCCGAGCTACAGTGGATTAGTTGCGGGCGACCTTGCTCCGGCAACGCCGCCGTCTTGCTCGACGACCTATTCATCGGGTTCGCCGGTTTCGGGTTCACCGTACCCGTCGACCTGTGGAGGTGCGGTTGACACGAATTACATCATCACCTATGCATCCGGCATTGTGACGGTGAATAAGGCGAATGTCGCGTGTATCGTCACGCCGTATGACGTGATCTATGACGCCCTGCCGCATACCGCGACAGGAACTTGTACCGGTGTTCTTGCTCAAGATCGAACGGTCGACCTTGATCTTTTGACTACCACCACACACACTGCTCCGGGCGTTTACAATGACACCTGGGTCTTCACAGATACGACTGGTAACTACAACAATACCAGCGGAAATATAACCGACACCATAAGGAGCGGAACGGTCGAGGGTGTTGTCAGCTACGGTATCGTACCTGCTAACAAGGTCTCGGGCGTGACGGTTAACGGCGTGGGTTCGATCGCTACCAGCGGTATTTCCAACGCCTTGGGCTACTACTCGTTGACCAATTTCGGAATAGGTTCGTACACGATGACGCCGAGCAAGCCGACACAACAGTGTTTGACATCAAACGGGATCACATCACTTGATGCCGCGTTGGTTGCTCAGCACGTGGTCGGTATCGCGACGCTTACGGGTTACGGGCTTGATTCGGCCAAAGTTAGCGGATTGCCGACAGTCTCATCGTTCGATGCAGCACTTATCGCTCAAAAGACGGTTGCCAATTGTGCGACGTTGCCTTATCAGCGTTCGGGTCAATGGTATTTCGTTCTGCCCAGCAACACTCACTCTCAGGCTCAGATCATTGACAACATTGTCACTGACAACTACACAGCTTATATGCTGGGTGATGTTGACGGCGATTGGAATCCTGCGGGCCTAAATCGTCCGGCACTGGCGCGAGTGTCGAATTCGCCTGATGCCGTGCAGGTCGGTCTGCCGGCGGTGACGGCAGATGCGGGAACGCGTGTATCGGTTCCGCTGCGAATGGACAACATGATGGGCCGCGGCGTGACGTCGTATCAGTTCGACATCGAGTACGATCCGACGGTGATCGAGCCTGCTGAACTGGCAGCCGACCTCGTCGGAGCGGTTCCGGCCGAACTGGCGATCGTCTCGAACGCACCTATCCCGGGCGTGTTGAAGGTAACGGTCTATGGAGCGTTCCCCGCAACGGGCGACGGCGTCTATGCCAACCTGCATTTCAACGTGCGAGGAGCGATGGGCAGCAGCTCGCCGCTGGCTATCCGCGGATTCATGCTCAATGACGACCGCTGGGAGGTCAATACGACCGACGGTGTGATTATGGTGGGCCGCGTCAATGCTGAACGTCCTTCGATCAAGGGCCGGATCTTGACGACCGACGGCAGCGGAGTTCTCAACGCGATCGTCACCCTGACCTCAACGACAGGCAAGATCCAGTCGATGCGTTCGGGTGAGGGCGGAGCGTTCGAGTTCACACGCGTAGTCGCGGGCGAGACCTACACTTTGACCATCCAGTCGAAGCGTTTCAGGTATCAGCCCCGAACGGTAAGCATGTCAGGCAATGCCGTCGAATTGGACGTGATCGCCGAGCAGTAGAACCGTGATTGCGGGCCGCGGTAAATGGTGGATATCGCGGCCCCAACCTGGATCGTATCGAGTAAGACGGGTCGTTCCCACCGGCGGCTTTGCACTATTTGTTTGTAACAGCTTTCGCTGTTTTGACTCTCTTTCGTAGTTGTCGTTCGGCTCCCCTAAACAGGCCGACGAATGAACACTACTCAGACACTGGAGGAATTGTTTACATGTCAGTCAATCAACTACCGGCCACGATCAAAAACTTTGAACGTTTCGGCACAAGACCCGCATTTTTATCACGAATTGCAGACACGTCCTTACTCATCTTGCTCGCAATGATCTTGATGACCGTGTCCGTTTTTTCGCAGTCGATCTTGGAAATTGAGCGCCCGGACAAAGATCAACCCGGCTCCGCTGACCTCAGTGAAAGCAGCCAGTATTTCCAAGGGTTTGAAATAGATAATGTTTGGGGCGGAAACCCATTGCGGGTTGCTACCGGAACGGACGGCATCTCCTCGCGTACCGGCGGATTCCACGCGAAGGCATCCGCTGGGAATTTTACTCGTTGGGGAGGTTACAGTTCCGTATTTCCAAGTTTGGGTTTTACGACTTCGGTCGATGTCTATTTCAACATGGCAGGCGGCTTTGGTAATGACACTCGGTTTGATTTTTCGTCAGCTGCCAGTCAGCCTGACGGTAATCATCGCCGTGATTTTATTTTCAATTGTGGATTTTATAGTGATGGCGGGCCATACGGCAGCGGAAACAGGTTCGTGTGCAGCAGCAGCAACAATTCGCCGGGAAATCCTCGAGATCCGGGCAGATCGCCTGTATTTGTAGATTCAAGTGGCTGGTACACACTCAAGCATACCTTCAGAAACAACGGCGGCGTCCTTGCCGTGGATATGGTCTTGCTGGACAGCGTTGGATCGGTCAAGGGTTCGTGGACACTTAGTGATCCGACGGATATCATCGGTACGACTGTGGGGGGAAATCGATATGGGTGGTTCGTCACCAATGGATTCCCATTTCTCGCGATCGATAACTCGAAGCGGGCAAACATCATTCCGTCAAGCACAGTGAAAGTTACACCGGTCAATTACAACGGATGGATGTTCTATGACGATGACAATGATGCCGTGAATAACGCCCTCGGCTCGTTTGTTACTGGTCCCGCGACTCCTAATTATGGTTCTGGAAGCGCCCAAATAAGTGTGATCGGGCTGAGCCAGAGGGTCAATTTGGCGACCTACCAATTCTCAGGCACTCCGTTGGCCGACATCAACGAATTGAAGTTCAGGACATATAATCCGTCGGCTGGAAATGGCGGTTCCCCAACTACCACCTCGTTCCTGGTGTTTAACGTCGACTTTAACGGATCGGATACATGGCAGCGACGCCTTGTTTTCGTTCCTTCGGGTGTCACCCAAGATAACTGGAAAGAGTGGGACGCTATTGCCGGCGGAAACGCTCTTTGGAGCCACTCTGGACCAACGTGGCCGATGGGAATCGGCGGCGGCGGCGAGCCCGGAACTTCGACCAAGACCTGGGGCCAGATCCTGTCGCAGTATCCTGGAATCAGAATGAGAGTCACCGACTCGCATTTGGGAATTCGAGTAGGAAATCCTGATCCGCTTGGCTACACAGAAAACATCGATTCGTTTACCTTAGGTACGGCGACGAGCACGACGACGTTCGATTTCGATCCGGCGGCTCTTCTCGTTGATGACAATACCACCGAGTGTCCGACGGCTCCATACATGACAATTCAGGCTGCGATCAATGCTGCAGCACCCGGAGCCACGGTCAGTGTCTGCGCGGGTACTTACAATGAAGACATAAATGTCAACAAGGCGGGACTAACGCTTGTCGGTGCGGGAGTCGACATTTCGACGATAATCGGACAGCATGCGACGGGAGGCCCGGATACCGTCTTGATCACTGCTCCAAATGTTACCGTTGACGGATTTACGATCACGCGAACAGGCAATACTGATGTCCCGCTTGGGTCGTGGGCCGCGAATACACATAATCAGGGTGTAAATGTTGCTGCCGTCACAGGCGTTACCATCCAAAACAGCAAGATCACAGGCAATCGAAATGGTATCTACGTCGGCCAGTCGTCACACAATACGACCATTCGACGGAATATTATCGATTTCAATCGTACCGGCGTGCATCTGGTTGATAACAATAACGCGTTGATCGAGGAAAATTTCATCACCGACAACTGGACGATGGGTATCTTGTATCGCGAAGAACTTCCGGTCGGCCCTGATCCAACCGGCGTCGTCGTGAGGAACAACAACATCTCCGGCAATTGGTTCAGCCAGATCGAGTTTCGGGAACCTCCTGGATCTTCAGTGTTGAACATGTCGGGGAATTATCTTGGGACCACAAACCCGACGAGAGTCACGACAACCAGTCTCGAGCCAGGCTACAACGCGCAGATCCCGGCGGCTTATCCGGGCGGATCGGCGGTTGCACCGGGAAGTCCCACCGGAACGATCGCGGGCCCTCAATCCGCTCGCGTTGATTACTCTCCGTTCCTGAACAGCGGAACGGACACACAACCCGGAACTCCGGGTTTCCAAGGCAATTTTTCGAATGTGACCGTTAACGTGGACAGTGCGTCATCAAGCGGTCCGATCAGCAATATTCAGGACGGGATCAATGTGGTGGCGACCGGCGGAACCGTGACGGCCTTGGCCGGAACATACCCGGGCAACGTTTTGATCAATAAAGCCGCTACGTTGAATGGCAACTTCACGATCGGCGGCACGTTGAGCACCAGCAATTCAGGTGCAGTGGTCAGCCCGGGTCTCAGCCCCGGGATCATCAACAGCGGCAATCTGACGCTGAATTCGGGTGCTACGGTCAGCATGGAGATCAACGGTCTTGTTGCCGGTACTTTCCATGACCAGCTAAATGTAACCGGTACGGTAGATCTAGGCGGGGCGAATCTAAATCTGTCGGTCGGATATATACCGATGTTCGGACAACAGGTCGTGATCGTGAACAATGACGGAGCGGATGCGGTTACCGGTACCTTCGCAGGATTGCCTGAGGGTTCGACCGTTACCGTTGGATTCTATATCTTTACCATCAATTATGCCGGCGGATCCAATAATAACGATGTGGTACTCACGGCTACGCCGGTCTGTGAGACCGTGTCGACACCGGTGGTGACATCGCTGACGACATATCCGGCTGTTACGGGTGTTCCGGTCACTATTCCGGTAACCACGTCGGATCTGACGGGTGCCGGTGTGATCGGTGTTGATTTCACCTTCGACTATGATCCCACGGTCATGATCCCGGATGTCACGCCGGCGACCGTTGCGGGTACCATCAATCCGGGAGCGATCTTGACCTTCAATGCGGCAACACCCGGATCTTTGGTCATTTCGTTATTCGATTCGACGCCATTCGCTTCTGGCGGAACGTTGGTGTTCATCATGATGAAGGTCATCGGACAGATCGGTTCGTCGACTCCATTGACGCTCACCAATTTCCGATATAATAACGATCTGGTCTGTTCAAATGAAACTAGCGGCTCGTTACCTGTCATCGGTTCGACCAGCGGACGCGTGTGGTATTCGAACACGAATATCGCACCGAACGCTCCCGGCTCGTTCGGCGTTCCAAACGTGACGATGACGCAGACCGGCCCGATCCCGGGCGTCACTACGACGGACGGCCTCGGTGATTACTCGCTCACGGGCATCGGCAACGGCGTATTTACGATCACGCCGTCGCGTGTACCGCAAGACTTTAATGCGATGTCATTCCTGCCGTTCGGCATCAAGTCAAATGACCCGTCGCGTATTGCGCAGCATGTGGTCGGCCTGATCACGCTCACCGGGCGACAGCTCGATGCGGCAAAGGTCAGCGGGCTGCCGGTGGTCTCATCGTTCGATGCGGCATTGATCGCTCAATGGATCGTCGGATCAGGGCCGAGCTTCCCGGGAAATCAGACCGGTCAGTGGAAGTTCTTCCCGACGAACCGCACCTATACCAACGTCATCGTCGATCAGGTCAATCAGGATTACGATGCTGTCTTGATGGGTGACACCAATGGCGACTGGGTCGCTTCGCCAACTAGGCCGGCTCCGACCGAGGCGTCAAAAGATGCCGTTCGTGCGTCGGTAGGCGATATCGCGGCGGCACCGGGAACGACCGTGACCGTACCGTTCAGGATCGACAATCTGAGGGGCAGGGCGGTTTCGTCCTATCAGTTCGATGTCGAATTCGATCCGACCGTGATCTCGGCGAGCGAACTCGCGGCGGACCTTGCCGGTACGATCGGGGAAGGCCTTGGCTTTGCGGCCAATTCGCCTATGCCGGGACTGCTCAAGGTCGTGGTCTTCGGTGCGATGCCGGTGGGCGGTGACGGTGTTTACGTAAACCTGAGATTCTCGGTCATCGGCGGTGATGGTACGACCACGCGGCTGGCGTTGAGCAATTTCAGCTTTAACGACGGCAGCGACGAGGTGACCTCGTTCGGCGGCCGGCTGTCGGTCGGGTCTGCGGCTGAAAACACGACGATTCGGGGCCGTACGATCTCGGCCACGGGCAGGCAGGTCGCGGAGGCATTGGTCACATTGACCAGTTCGGCGGGCGAGAGCCGGTCGGTGGTCTCTCAGGCTGACGGCTCGTTCGAGTTTGGCTCGTTGACCGTGGGCGAAACGTACACCGTATTTGTGCAGGCTAAACTCTACACATTCACGACCCGTACGGTCAGCCTGGCGGGCAGCGCGGTCGAATTGGACATGATCGGTATGCAGTAGTAACGCAGCAATAGGCCGCGGTCATTGACAGCGATCGCGGCCTTGTTTAGATCGCTTTTTTAAAAAAGAAGTTCGTTGGATCGAAAAAAACTTGAAAGGTTTTTGCGGTTTTTCTCATATAACAATGAGGAACATATTTTTATCAGAGCCGGTGATGAGCCGGCTCGTTCATGCGAAAAAGTACGCACTTAAATGCGGGGATTCCCGCATTATTTTGAGTTTTAGCGGCCGAAAGGGCGAAAACCCCCGGCATTTTTCCGCGTTTTGGCAATAAACGTGCCAAAACGTCCGAATGGCACGAACGTTGCGTGAAAACGGTAAATACACAATTTCGGCACCAAAATGCCGATGATCATAAGGGTTTGATATTTTAACGAATATTTTCGTATTTCAAAGGTTTTTATGATTTGTTTTTGGTGCACGAACGTGCGTGAAATTCGCGTTCGTTTTAGATGTTAGTGGGCCTTTGCGCTGATCGATCGGCTGCCCTACATATCGGTCAGAGAGGGCTCATTACCGGGGGCAAAGTGCCTTAGCTTCTGCAGCCTGTTGGCTGCATAGCAGACATCTTGTTTCCGTTGGATTTGGTTGAAAGATAGAACCCTTTGGGTGGTGCCGTTCTCGGGCATTCTTTGCTTGAACGGCCTGTCACTGCCAATTTCTATTATTTGGTTTCGTTCGACGTGCGGTGTTGTGTAATTTCAGCACTATTCCCACGACGTGCGATTCGATTTGAAAAGTAAGAGGAGAAGATGAATGTTTGAAACACTTAACACTTCAACAACGCTGACTTCCAGTTGGCGTTCCCCGGAGAGGTCGATCTTCCGGTATCTTGGACGATTTACATTTGTCATATTGGCGATCACGCTCGCCCTCACCGCATCGTCGGTGACGGCTCAGAGCGTCGTTTACAACGCGGTGCCAGCTACGCTCGCACCGAGCTATCCGAGCCAGCCCTTCAGGCTCAGCAGACGCGCCCATTCGGCGATTATGTTCAGCTCGCAGGCACAAATCGTGTGCTAAATTCCGTAACGTTTACAATGGTGACTTGGGCTCCCAATTCCGACTGGCCGCTAATGCCAGCCGGTGGTTGGTCGCATCCCTTCACCATCAATATTTACAATGCGGTACCGGGAGCTCCGCTCAATACGCTGGGATCATTGATCGCAACTTCGACCCAGGCCAAGTTAGTGCCTTGGCGGCCAGCCGCCGATCCGACTTGCGCGACTCCCACAATGTGGCGTGCCGCTGACACGCTCTGCTATAACGGATACGCATTCAATCTAACTTTTGACATGAGCAGCCTTAATGCTGTTTTGCCCAACGATGTGATCGTTGGTATCGCATACAACACCCAAACATACGGGTATACTCCGATTGGCGTTGGAGGTCCATATGACTCGCTCAATGTCGGTACCACTCCTGGCCCTCCTTCTGTCGGCACGGACAAGAGCCTCGACCGAGTTTTTTGGGATACTGTTACAGCAGGTTGGTATACCGACGGCGGCACCGGGGGAGTTGGTATTTTCCGTGAGGATACGAATTGGACCGGATATGGGTCGATTCCTATCCAGATCAACGCGACGCCAATTGTCCGCGAGGTCGACGACGACTTTGCTCAGTGTCCGCTTGCGACATTTTCGACAATTCAGGCAGCCGTAACCGCAGCCGGAGCCGGCGATATCATTAAGGTGTGCGCTGGTACTTATACTGAGAACGTCTCTATTACCAAGAGTCTAACCCTTCAGGGTGCTCAGGTTGGAGTGGATGCGAGAGGGCGAGCTGCTGCTGAGTCGATCGTAATTCCTGCGAACCCCGCAGTCGCGACTTTTGCATTCTCGTTTAGTGGAACATTTGTCGTTGACGGTTTCTCATTCTCAGGGGGCAGTGCCGGAACACAAGGTGTTATCTACAATGATGTCGGTCAAAATCCGGATTCACAGATCCTCAATAATCGATTTAGCGGATATTCAACACAAGCGATTTGGCTAAATCGTGGCGGAACTGACATAACGATTGACAAGAACGTCATGGACGGATCGAGTATCGCTGGCGGTTCGCAAGTGATGTTCTTCAACGGACCGCAAAATTTCAATGGATTGCATATCACCAATAACAACGTGATCAATAATCCGAATCGAGCGGGCGTATTTGTCGATGGCAACAACAACGTCAGCGAAAGTGCTACTCGCGACCCACTTATCAGTGGAAACCTCTTTAATAATAACAACGTTGGTATGAACCTCGGATCCCGTTCGTTCGGGAAACTTGGAACCCCGGCAACTGGAACTTACGCTGGTGAGATAAGTAACAATACTTTCTCAAACAATGCATTCGACGGTGTTCAGGGTGGTCTCCAACATGTGCTGGTTACTGGAAACACGTTCAGCAACAACGCTCGCGCTGGGCTAGCGCTAACCAGCTTTGGCAATACAGGTGCAGATCGGGGTGCGCAGAACAGCGATATCAAAGGAAACCTGTTCACTGGAAATGGCTCCGGGCCTGACCCGTTCCCGAACCCTGATTCGCGCGCCGGCATTTTCTTAAGCGGCACACAGGGCGTGGGCCTGATGGGAACGAACCGTTTGAACTTTAATCGGATCGTCGGCAATTTCGTTGGCATAAAGTATGGCAGTAGCGTGGCCGCCGGTAACAACGGAACCATTGACGTCGAAAACAATTGGTGGGGTTGCAATACGGGTCCGGGCGGAGCAGCCACAGGTGGCTGTGTAGCCAGTCCAAACGGCACACTGGTATTTGCAGGTAACACCGGTATATTGGACTCGAGTCCATGGCTCGTGTTAACGACATCGGCAGCGACGCCTTCGGTCATTGTTGGCGGAACGGACAATGTCACATCTCTGTTGACGACCAACTCGGACAACGTGACCCCGGGCGGCGGTTTTGTGCCGAACGGAACACCGGCGACATTCGTCGGAACGTTTGGAACGGTAGTGTCACCGAGTACTTTCACGTCTGGAAGCACCGGAACGGTATTCACCGGCACAGCACAGGGAGTCGGTGGAGTGGCAACGACCGTTGACGGTCAGACCGTCAGTGCACCGATCACGGTTTACAACGCAACCTGTTCAGCAGTTACAACGGACAACGTCAGCACAATGACGAACGTGGGAATCTCGATTCCGGTCAATACAGACCTGATGACAGGCCGCGGAGCGATCTCGGCTGACTTTGTATTCAATTACAACAATGCGGTACTAACGCCTAAGGTAGCGGCTGTATTGGCAGGGCCTGTTGCCGGTGGCGGTGCGGTTATCACTTACCGTACGCCGACAAGCCCGATCCCATCACCTGCCGGAACGGTCATCGTTTCAGTTGTCAATTCGGGAGGATTCACGGGAGCCGGAGCTCTGGTAACGATGGAGTTCGACGTGATCGGACCGATCGGTTCGACCTCGCCATTGGGTATTTCGCCTATCGCCGGATTTACGTCGTCTCAACTGTTCAACGGAGGCTATTTGCAGTGCAACACTGTCTCTACCGGAACCCTGTTAGTAATTTCAGGTACGGTGTCAGGACAGGTGACGTACGGCAATGCTCCTGCGGGACCGGCGATACCTGTTCGCGGAGTTCTTATTGATGCTCCGGGAACACCTCCGAATTCACCCAACGTCAGTGATATCACTGATGCGGGCGGCCTCTACTCGATGAGCGGATTCGGACCTGATGCTTATGTCATCACGGCATCGAAGACGGCCTATCCTGTCGGAACATCCAGTGTGGCAACCGGCATCTTTGCCGATGACGCGACGGCTATCGTTCGTCACGTAGTTGGCCTCGAAGTGCTGACCAACCCAACTCAGCTCGCAGCCGCGAAGGTGAGCGGAGTCGTGACGCCGGCACTTTCGTCCTTCGATGCTGCGTTGATCTCGCAGTGGATCGTCGCGATCCCGAGCCCGATCAATCAGACCGGACAGTGGAAATTGTCGCCGACGAGCCAGCCCTCGACGGTCTACACCGCCAATGCAACTCAGAATTACACGGCGCTATTGATGGGCGACGTTAATCAGAGTTGGAACAACGATCCTCTGTCACGTCCGGCTTTGACGGAACCGACCGATCGTTCGGTATTGCCTTCGATCACGAGCATGGAAGCTGAGAAGGGACGCGAGGTCATTGTACCGTTCAGGATCGACAATCTGGGCGGCAAATCGGTCGGTTCGTATCAGTTCGATATCGAATTCGATCCGACAGTGATCGAGCCTGTAACGACGGCAGCGGATGTGATGGGAACACAGAGCGAAGGCTTGACCGTCATTTCCAACTCACCTGAGGCAGGCCTGCTCAAGGTCGCAGCTTACGGTGCGTTGCCGGCAAGCGGCGACGGCGTTTACGTTAATCTGAAATTCCGCACGATCGGAGCTGTGGGTTCGACCACACAGGTCACGATCAAGGAATTCATGTTCAATAACGGAAGCGACGAAGTGTTTGCCAAGGGCGGCCGTGTATCGGTCACTCGAGAATCGAATGACACCGGCATCAAAGGCCGCGTCATCTCGGCTTTCGGACAGCCGGTAGCGAACGCCAAGGTGATCCTGACGGCAACCGATGGAACGACCCGCACTACTGTCACCGGTTCGCTGGGCTCATATGAGTTCGGCGGCCTGCAACAGGCGAAACATACACAGTGACGGTCCAGGCCAAACGCTTTACCTTCGAACCACGAAGCGTAAGCGTAACAGGCACGACCGTTGATCTGGATATGATCGCCAGACAATAGTCATACCGCCGCGGCGGAATAGGAATGCCTCTAGATCAAGAGGCATTCCGCTCCGCCCGGGTAAAATAATTTGCTTGTGGTTAGTTGGTAAATTATGTGAGCAGCAGTTCACATGTTTCAGTTTCGATTATTTGCAAGCGAGGTGCTCGGCCGTCGGCAGCACCACTTAGGATTCTTTTTTTTGGCTTCGTTCGCCGTGTTGTGCTGATCACCATCAGTACGAATCCCCACGACCTGCGATCCGTATTACTGAGTTGAAGGAGAAGAATTATGTTTGAAAGTTTTAACAAATTAAAAAGATCTAGACCGGGAAGAGCTGTACTTCGGCACTTCGGGCGATATTTACTCGTTATTATGGTGATCACATTAGGGGTCGCTGCGGCGAACGTATTCGCGACTGTACTTGTAACTAAACCACCCAATCTACAGGGTTGGGCAGTCCAGACTGGAACTTGCGGCGCGTTGAACACATCGAGTGCCCAGTACGTGATCGGCCCCGCAACGGCACCCGCGGGTGCTGGTAGCCTGAGAATGGCGATCGGTGCGGATGGTGATGCGTACTACATTTATCGAAATACCGCATTTGATGGTGTATTGATGAGTCAACTCACTTCACTTAGCTACAGTACTTATGTCACCACATATATCGACAGCCAAGCGATTGCAGTAAACCTACGGATCGACACCACTGGCGACAGTATTCCTGACGACACCCTCTGGTTCGAACCTGCGTATCAGGATGCAACATACTTTCCGAGTTTCCCGCAAGCAACGTTAACTACCGGAACATGGCAGACCTGGAATGCTCTTTCTGGTGGTTGGTACACAGACAATGGTGCTGGAGGTTCCGGCCCCGGCACGAATGTGAAATCGCTTGCCACGATCCTCGCGGCTTTGCCCCCAGGAACAACTATCGCTCCAAATGGCGCGCTCGGCGGACTAAGGCTCTATTCCGGCTGCGGCTTTGGCTCATGGGATAACTTTGACGGCAATGTTGACAACTTGACTGTCGGCGTATCGGGAAATGATACAACCTACGATTTCGAGCCGGTCGTTACTCACGTCGTTGACATAACGGACGGTCAGGCAAGTGCCACTGACTGTAACGCGGGGGATCTGGCATTTACCTCGATTCAGACTGCCGTCAATGCAGCCGGTGCTGGAGATGTCGTCAAGGTTTGTCCGGGTACTTATCCGGAGAACGTCAACGTCAATAAGGCGAATTTACAACTTCTTGGAGCCAAGGCAGGTGTCGCCGCAGGACCAGCCGCGATTCCAGTCGGCCGTGGTACTGGCGAGGCGATCATCGTTGGTCAGACCCTCGCATCTGCAGCCGTTGAACTGAGTGGCAACGCATCTAGCATCGATGGTTTTACCATTCGCCCAAGAGGTATTAACGGACAGCACGCGTTGTTTTTGTCGAGTGCTAGTGCGAGCAACCACGTAGTTCGGAACAACATCATGGAGGGCAATACGTTCGGAGCCGCCACGGGAACCTCCTCTTCGATGCTCTCGGTGCGTTTCGACAACGCTACCTTCAATAACAACAGCGTTAGAGGGTTTCGGTATGGAATCTACGTTGACGGAGCGGTCACGGATGCTACGAGTACTCTAGATAGCAACTATGTAACAGGTTCTACCTTTGTGAATGTAATGTTCGCAGGGAGTAGTGCCGGGCATATATTCTCAAATAATTTGGTTGAGAACAATTTGGGCTCCATTATTTTGGCGTCAGGGGGAAACACGTTTACGGGAAATACCATCCGTAATAATAACGCGGGCATTAGTTTGCAATCTCATGCGAACAATAACAACAACACCATCGTGGGTAATCGTTTTGTTAGTAATGTCACCGGGATAAGTATCAACGGACCATTGGGAACTGGTAATGTCGCAAGGTTCAACGCCATTATCGGTTCGACTAGTGGAAATGGTATCCGCAACGATCGAGCGGTTGCGTTCGACGCTCAGAACAACTGGTGGGGCTGCAATTATGGCCCAGGAGCCGGAGGATCTGGTTGTGTTGGCACACCCAACGGTATTGGCGGAACTTCGGTGGGCCTGCTAGACGCGAATCCGTGGCTCAGACTGACCACATCTGCGGCGTCGTCACCGATCTTGGTCGGCGGAACGTCCGCAATTACATCGTTGCTTACAACCAACTCGGACAATGTGACACCGGGCGGCGGTTCGATTCCGAACTTTATGACCGCGTCGTTCGTCGGAACGTTCGGGACGGTAGTATCACCAAATACATTCACAGCTGGAGTGACGGGAACGACCTTTACCGCGACCTCTCAGGGAGTCGGTGGAGTAGATACAACCGTTGACGGCCAGACGGTCAGTGCTCCGATCACGGTTTACAACGCAACCTGTTCAGCAGTTACGACGGACAACGTCGATACATTGACGGGCGTTGGAATCTCGATTCCGGTCAATACTGATCTGATGACAGGCCGCGGAGCGATCTCGGCTGACTTTGTGTTCAATTACAACAATGCGGTACTAACGCCTAAGGTAGCGGCTGTGTTGGCAGGGCCTGTTGCCGGCGGCGGTGCGGTTATTACGTTCCGTACTCCGACAAGTCCGATCCCGTCACCGGCCGGAACGGTCATCGTTTCGGTTGTCAATTCGGGAGGATTCACGGGATCCGGAGCTTTGGTAACGATGGAGTTCGACGTGATCGGACCGATCGGTTCGACCTCGCCATTGGGTATTTCGCCCATATCCGGGTTTACATCGTCGCAGCTGTTCAACGGCGGATATCTGCAGTGCAACACCGTCACGACCGGAACCTTGACCGTTATCTCGGGCACGGTGTCGGGAACGGTGACGTACGCACATAATCCGGGCGTACTGCCTGTTCGCGGAGTACTTCTTGATGCTCCGGGATCGCCGAACGTCAGTGATATCACTGATGCGGCCGGCTTGTATTCGATGGACGGTTTCGGACCTGGATCGTATACATTGACGCCGTCGAAGACCGCTTATCCGGTCGGGACCTCTATCCCGGCTCACGGCATCTTTGCTGACGACGCAACGGCTATTGTCCAGCATGTCGTCGGCCTCGTACCGATAACCAATCCAACTCAGCTCGCGGCAGCGAAGGTGAGCGGAGTTGTGACGCCGGCACTTTCGTCGTTCGATGCTGCGTTGATCTCGCAATGGATCGTCGGTATCCCGAGCCCGATCAATCAGACCGGACAGTGGAAGTTCACGAACACGAGTGAGTCTCTTGGGGTCGTGACAGCGAACCAAACGCACAACTTCACCGGTCTATTGATGGGAGACGTAAATGGAAGTTGGAGCAACATGGTCGGATCACGTCCGGCTTTGACGGAACCAACCGAACGCTCGGTGCTGCCTTCGATCACGAGCATGGAAGCTGAGAAGGGACGTGAGATCATCGTACCGTTCAGGATCGACAATCTGGGCGGCAAATCGGTCGGTTCGTATCAGTTCGATATCGAATTCGATCCGACAGTGATCGAGCCTGTAACGACGGCAGCGGATGTGATGGGAACACAGAGCGAGAGCCTGACCATCATTTCCAACTCACCCGAGCCCGGCCTGCTCAAGGTCGCAGCATACGGTGCGTTGCCGGCAAACGGCGACGGCGTTTACGTCAATCTGAAATTCCGCACGATCGGAGCTGTGGGTTCGACCACACAGGTCACGATCAGCGAATTCCGGTTCAATAACGGAAGCGACGAAGTGTTTGCCAAGGGCGGCCGCGTTTCGGTCACGAGAGAATCGAATGATACCGGCATCAAAGGCCGTGTCATCTCGGCGCTCGGACAGCCGGTAGCGAACGCCAAGGTGATCCTGACGGCAACCGATGGAACGACCCGCACTACTGTCACCGGTTCGCTGGGCTCATATGAGTTCGGCGGCCTGGCAACAGGCGAAACATACACAGTGACGGTCCAGGCCAAACGCTTTACCTTCGAACCACGAAGCGTAAGCGTAACAGGCACGACCGTTGATCTGGATATGATCGCCAGACAATAGTCATATCGCCCGGCGAAGCGGAATGCCTCTAGATCAAGAGGCATTCCGCTCCGCCGCGGCAAAATAAATTGCTTGTGATCAATGAGCAAAATAGTGGATAATGGTCATTGAATTCATTATTCGCCCGACTCGTTTGTCGCTGCTGGGATCATGCCTGATTGGATGAAGATTCGGCACACTGCGTCGGTTTTGTGACAAATTATTTTGGATTCGCCATGCTGCAGCCCATAACGGCAGGGTTGATTCCGAACTTCTGACAAAGCGGGCTCTCGTTCGCTTTGTTCTCTCATTTCCGGAGGTTTTGTATATGTCAGTTTTGTCATTTTGCGGGGGCAGGCGTCCTCGAGTCGATTCGGATCTCAAAGCGATGGTCAGCCGATATTCGCGATTCGCGGGTGTTGTAGCGGTCCTGGCTTTGTTTCTCAGCGTTATTTCGACGCCAATTTTGGCGAACACTGCAAATTTTGGTTCTGAAGTGATATCGGGCCCGTCCAATATGACGCTTCCGGTTGAGGTCAGTGCACCAACGATGGGCCATCCGGCAGCCATTTTGACAATTCCTGTGCCGATCTCTGTTCAGAGTGTGACTGGCGACAATATCATCGCATTTCAGTTCAACATTCTTTACGATCCCGCCATGATGAATCCTTTCGGGCCGAATTTTGGCTGCTCTACGGCGGGAACGATATCCGCAGCCGCAGGCCAGAGCGCAACGTGCAACGTAATTATTGGCGAAGAGGGCCGGCTGAGGGTCTCGGTCTCTGGCGCAAATGCGCTGAACGGCATGGGGCCGGTACTAAATGTCACATTTCAGCGTGTGGTGGCGGCTCCTCCCCCTTGGTCTTCGCCGCTCACATTCGAACCCGGAACCGTTTTCTTCTTTCGAGGAGGCCCGATGGCCGGGCCCGTGCCGGTAAACGTAACAAACGGACAGGTCACCCTGCTTCCGCCGACCTCGGCAACTGCTGCCATCTCGGGCAGGGTGACGACCTCGACCGGACGAGGCGTGCAGAATGCGATCATGACAATAACGGGCGGCGGCCTTACTTCGCCGCGTAGTGCCCGAACAGGTTCGTTCGGTTATTTTTCGATCGATGACCTCCTCGTCGGCGAGACGTATGTCGTCACGGTCAACTCGAAACGATATGCGTTCCAGACGCCCAGCAGGATCATTAGCCTGACCGACAGCGTCACCGACGCTGACTTTGTTGCTGACCCTGAACAGTAACCGACTATTGGATTTTCAATGAGGGCAGTGGCCGGAGCTATCGGCTCTGGCTACTGCCTTCTTTATTTTGTATTCTGTATCTTGATCACTGATCTCGATATTCTGACTGCTGACCACTGACAACCGCCAATGTCCATTTACGATCAAATACAGCCGATCGATCTGAGCAAGATCAATACGTACGAGCTGGCTTCGCGGCCGAGCAAGGTGACGGTCGCCGACTTTGCCGAGCCGGTCGCCGACGCGGAATCGCTCGCGGGTTTTTTGGGCAAATTGCCCGACATTTTGGCGGTCAAATCGCTGCGTGAGGTTGCTGCAGCGATCCGGCGTGCTAAAGACCTCGGAAAACCGGTGATCTGGGGAATCGGCGGGCATGTCGTCAAGACCGGGCTTTCGCCTATCATTATCGATCTGATGCGGCGAGGATTCGTTTCGGCGATCGCTTCGAACGGCTCGGTTCTGGTACACGACACCGAGATCGCGTTGGTCGGCTTTACCAGCGAGGACGTCGATTCGACTCTCGGCAAGGGGGATTTCGGAGCCGCACGCGAGACGGGCGAGATACTCAATGCCGCCGCGAAACGAGGTATGGACGACAATATCGGCCTCGGCGAAGCAATGGGCAGGGAGGTCGCGTCGCTGACGCCCCCGAACGGCGAAAGATCGTTGATCCGCTCAGCGTATTCCGCACGGATCCCGTTTACCGCTCATCTGACGATCGGCGCCGACATCGGGCATTTTCACGCAAGCTGCGACGGTGCGGCACTTGGGGCGACATCGCACACGGATTTTAAGCTGTTCTGCTCGCTGGTCCGCGAGATGAACGGCGGCGGCGTGTATCTCAATTACGGTTCGGCAGTGACGATGCCTGAGATCTTTCTCAAGGCCGTGACGGTGGTTCGCAACCTCGGCCACGAACTATCGGACATCACGACCGCCAATTTTGACATGATCCAGCATTACCGTCCGCTGACGAATGTCGTCCGCCGCCCGACCGCGAACGGTGCCGGCCGCGGATACGCGATCACCGGGCATCATGAATTGACTTTACCCTTGCTTGCTGCTCAGATCATCTGCGGCGAGTGATGTTGGACGACCAAGATTATGGAATTTCAAATAAAGAGCATTTTTAGCGTTATGGCACTTGTTGTTGGCCTCGCCGGATATTCGTTTGGACAGATACCTTATTCCGAAGAGCAATTCCATGCCTTTGACGGCAAAGGCAATCCCGTCTCGATGGACCAGATCGTCAAGGCGATCGGTGAAACGGACGTCGTTTTTCTCGGCGAACTCCACGATGACGCAGTTGGGCATGCTGTTCAGGCTGAGATATTCAAGCGAACGGTTGCACAATATGGTGCCGAACGCCGCGTTGCTCTCTCGCTCGAGATGTTCGAACGCGACAACCAGATCGTTATAAACGAATATCTTGGCGGACAGATCACCGAGGCCCATTTTATGTCCAGCTCGCGGCCTTGGGGCAATTATAAGACGGATTATCGGCCCATGGTCGAACTTGCCAAAGAAAAGCGGCTCAGCGTCATCGCCGCCAATGCTCCACGCCGTTATATCAACATGGTGTCGAGGAATGGCCGCGACGCGCTCAATTCGCTGACCAAACCCGCGAAGGAATGGATCGCTCCGTTGCCGTATGCCGAACCGTCCGCCGTCTACGCCGCCAAATTCAAAGCCCTCATGGGCCCGAGTCCCGAGGCTCAGATGGGTATCGACAAGATCCTTGCTTCACAATCTCTGTGGGACGCGACTATGGCAAATTCCGTTTCGAAATATCTCAAAGCGAACAAGAGATCCCTTGTTGTTCACCTTAACGGAGGTTTCCATACCGAGAGCCGCCTCGGAACGGTCGAGCATCTGCTAAAGTATCGTCCAAAAGCTAAGGTCCTGGTCGTAACGATGCGTTACGTAGACGATTTCCAGACGTTTGATAAGGCAAAACTTACCGATATCGGCGATTATGTGATTCTAACGGACGCCAAACAACCTCGCAGCAAGCGCTGATACTCCCAACATCAACGACAATTGCGGGATGGCCGATCGTTTAACTCGGCCATCTCGCGGCGCTGGTATCTCCACAAATCAAGACCTCGTAACGCTGAGAAAATTCGCACTCACACTAACCTACACGCGGACTTTCCCGCACTTTCTGTTTCCGAAGTCCAATAGTTGCCCACATTTACGGGCGGTACGCCCGTTGCAAATAGTCGGTTCGGAGATGATCGGACACTCGCTTTGTAGTATTTCCTCATTTCCGCATACGATTACCGGCTCTTATGAATGTCATCAGCTAATTAGCAACGACTATAAGTGGGGATTCCCATTAGAGCCTAGTTACGATGGTTACGGCGGCCCAATTAATTGGTCGTATGGAAGAAATCGGAGTTTTTATCATGTACAGAACATTTGTCTTACTTATTTTTATTTCAGCAATTTTATTCGTTTCGGCCGTGGCGGGACAATCTGTTTCGGTCAGCGGGCAGGTGAAGGATGCGGCGGGAATGCCGGTCGCAGGAGCTGTGGTCGTCTTACGAAACCAGTCTACAGGCTTAGAGCGTCTGACGAACACCGACGGCGAAGGCCGTTTTTCTTTTTCCGGGCTCGCGAAAGCGAAACACTTGGTGACTGCCCGCGCAAATGGTTTTGCAAACAAATCAGAGTCGGTCGACGGTAACCGAACGGATATTTTATTTACACTTTATCCGGCTATAATCGCCGCGGAGGTTAGCGTCACCGCTGCACGGACCGAGATCGCTTCGATCGATACCGCGGTGCCGTTATCGGTCATTGACCGCGAGGAGATCGAGCGAAAAAACATCAACACCGTAGGCGACCTGTTTCGCGGTCTGCCGGGAACTTCGACAACGAATGAAGGTGCATTTCAGGTGCGACCCCGCATTCGAGGACTGGAGAGCAATCGTGTGTTGATACTTGTGGATGGCGAACGCCTCAATAATAGCCGAACTTCGGCGCAATCCGGTATTGAGCCGGGACTGGTCGAAACATCGCAGATCGAATCAGTTGAAGTCATTCGGGGTAGCGGCTCAGTGCTATACGGGACCGACGCCTTAGCCGGTACGATCAATATAATCACCCGCGACACGCCGCAAAGACGTGAAAGCGGTTTTCGATTCGGCGGTATATTGAACACATTTTACAGTTCAAACGAGAAGGGAAGGCGGGCAAATCTCGAGGTTAACGGATCGGGCAAACTATTTGCCTTTCGCGTGAGCCAGTCGCTTGATCGATTTGATAATTATCTCGCCGGAAAGCCTGGCACGATCGATGTTGCCCGATTGAGAGCTGACGATCTTCAGATCACTGATGACGGCGAGATCCTGAATTCGCAATCACATGGAAGCAACAGCCAAGGAACACTTCGCTTCTTTATAAATGATACAAATACGGCCAAAGTAAACTACGAACGCCGGCGGAGCGCCAATGTCGGTTCGGCCGGTCTTGCGGGTGCAAATACCGGTGTGAACGGAATGACCGGCGTCTTCAACGGATTCTTTCCGTTTAGTAACCGTGACCGCGTCAGTGCCCGATACGATACTGCTGCGGTAAACAAATACCTCCAGCTGGTAACGGTAAAGGCCTTTTATCAAACACAATACCGCAACTTCTCGAACATCCTGACAGTTCCAAGCGTTCCGCCCTATTTCCCGGGACTGTATCAATTCAGCGAGACAGTTACCGACACAAAGACGAGCGGTTTTGACTTGCAGTCAAACTGGATATTTGGGAAGCATAACGTGATCGCCGGAACAAGCTATTTTCTTGACGACAATTCGGACCGACGCATGACTGTGTCGTCGACGACTTCGTACTCCCCAAACCGTACGATTCGATATACGCGCAGTGTCCCAAACGCGAGCTTGTCAAATATTGCGTTTTTCGTACAGGACGACTTTAGGGTAACTGATCGGCTGAGATTGACCGGCGGTTTTCGATTTGATCGATTTAAGACAGCCTCCGAACCGACCACGAACTTTGCGGTCGATCCGCGACTCACGCAGCAGCAGATCGAGCAACTTGGCATTACCGGTTTGGATCAAGGCCTAAAGGTGACCAATGCCGCTTACACGGGTGATATCGGTGTGGTATTCGCGTTGACTGATAACGTGAGCCTTTCTGCCCGAATCGGCCGGTCGTTCCGGACACCGAATATTTCTGAGAGATTCTTTACGGATGCTGCGTCGGCGGAGGGATTTCTCGTCGGCAATCCGTCCTTACTTCCCGAAACCGGGCTCAATTTTGATACAAGTGCAAAATTCCAGGTTAAGAGGCTGCGAGGTTCGGTGACGTACTTTAACAACTACTTCAAGAATTTCCTTGCGACTCAAATTACCGGGATCCGGATCGCACAACCGCCGCCGAGGGCACCGATCGATGTTTATCAAACAAGAAATGTAAGGACCGCACGGATCCAGGGTTTTGAGGCGGAACTCGAAACTACGTACAAGATCAGTCTCGGTTACCTGACCCCGTACGGCAATTTCAGTTATTTGCGCGGTGATGATGTGGATCAAGATCAGCCTTTAGACTTCATCAGTCCGTATCGAACAAATGCTGGATTCCGCTGGCAGAATTTCGGTAAGAATTATTATATCGATTACAATGCCCGCATTGTTGGCAAGCAGAAGCGGTTGTCCGTTGGGTATTTAATACCTGTCAATGACGGTCCGGAGCCCGGATACGTAACCCATAATATCGGGGGCGGTTATTATTTCCGCAAAGAGCGTTACAACTTCAGCATTAACCTGGGCGTTTCTAATCTGTTTGATCGATTTTATAGTGAACAGTTTACGTATGCACCGGCCCGAGGCCGTTCGTTTACTATCGGTACGACCTGGGCAATAAAGTAACCTCTGCAGTCTGTACGATCTGCAATCAGAGAGACGCCCGGCAGGAACGCCGGGCGTCTATTTTTTTTTCTTAATGAAAGCCGCGGGCTACTTGTCTCGCGTCGCTGTAAACGGTATCGACCCAAATCCCGGGTTGGAGAAAGTCCCGCTAATCTTGTCACCGTCGACGCTGCCCGCAATCGCGAACGCAACGATCTGGCCCTGAACATCAGCGTTGAGGTTTCCGGTGAAATCCGTGCCAGTGACCTTGCCTCCGCTGATCGTGCCGTTGCCCATTTGCGAATAGGTAGCCCCCGTAAAATCGGTACCGGTCTGTTTGAATTCGACCGCGATCGAAATCACCTGCCCGCCTGCATCAGCGACCAGCGTCCATTTGCCGTTTAGGCTCGCGGCAGCCGTTGCCGGCCCTGACGGAGTTGCCGCCGGTGCATTCGGATCTTTGATGACAACTTTCTTCGGATCAACTGTGATCTCACCGAGGCGTTTTGCGACCTCCGGCGTCATTGTCTCCTGGTAGCGGCCGCCGATATGTTTCGCGAGGAACTTTTCGGTCGCGGCGAGCATCGCCATGTTGTTGACCGGTCGAGCAAAGCCGTGGCCTTCGTCAGGAGCGAGAATGTACTCGACGGGATAGTTACGGTCCCGCAACGCAACGACGATCTGGTCCGATTCACGCTGTTTGACGCGCGGATCGTTGGCTCCCTGCACTACCATCAGCGGCGTTTTTATCTTGTCGGCATGGGCATGCGGCGACTGGCGTTTCATTTGGGCTTTTCCGGCCTCGGTTCGCGGATCGCCCATGCGTTTGTAGAATGTTTCGCGGATCGCTTCCCAATACGGCGGGATCGAATCGAGCAGCGTCTGCAGATTCGACGGCGGCACGATCGCCACCGATGCAGCATAAACATCAGGCGTAAAGGTCACCCCCGCGAGTGCCGCATAGCCGCCGTAACTGCCGCCCATTATGGCGACGCGTTTCGGATCCGCGATGCCCTGTTCGACGAGGTATTTGACGCCCCAGGTGATATCGTCCTGCATTTTCTCGCCCCATTGATTGTTGCCGGCGTTGAGGAATTTCTTGCCATAACCTGTAGAAGCACGGAAATTTGGCTGAAGCACGGCATAGCCGCGATTCGACAGGAACTGAGCATACGAATGATATCCCCATGAATCGCGACCCCAAGGTCCGCCGTGAATATACATCACGACCGGCAGGTTCTTGCCGGATGAGCCTTTTGGAATTGTAAGATATGCCGGGATCTCGAGGCCGTCTGAGGATTTGTATTTGACCGGCGTCATCGGCGAGAGTGCTTTGCGGTCAAGTTTTTCTCGGACCTGATAGAGAGTCTTCAAATTCCTGGATTTGCGGTCAAACAACCACACCGTGCCGGGATCGACATCACTTGAGGTTACAACGATAAACTTGGTCTCGTCCCTGGTGGCCGATTGAAAATTGACGTCACGGTCGCCCAACTGTTTTTTGATGTAGTTATAATCTTTCTCGTAACTCTTGTTTTTCCAATAGATGCGGTCGCGGTCTTCTTCGTAGGTGGTGGCGATCAGTTCGTCGGTCACCTCGGAGAAATTGGCTCCGCCAAAATCGACCTTGCCGAGCGGATCGCTTTCGACCTTAGTGACAGCACCCGTTTCCGCATCCATTAGGACGAGCTCGATCAGATCGAGATTGCCCTTGTTCGTCTGCATATAGACGAGCTTGTTATCCTTGTGGAACTTGATCGGGCCGCATGATTCGAATGCGTTGCAGTCGTAGATCTTGGTTGCTTTTCCGTCTGCCGCGACCTTAAGGATCTCGGTATCGCCATTCTGGGCCGAACGGACGGCAAGCCGCAATTTGTCAGTGTTGTCAAAGATCATTCCCTGATATCGGTCACGATTCTCGCTGATCTTTGTCCGTTCACCGGTCGAGATCTTTACCTTATAGAGGTCGTGCCATGCGGGGTCGCGGTCGTTGATCCCGACATAGATCGCATCCGGGTCTGATTTAGGCACCGCCTGTATCATCGCACGGATACCCTTGGCGTCCGTGAGATTTCGAGCTGTCGGAACATCTGAGCCCGCCGCCGGCCTGTCAGCGGGATTGACGGCATAGACGTTGAAATTCTCATCGCCGCCCTTATCCTGCACGTACAAAATGAACCTGCCGTCACGCGACCAAAAATAGTTTCGCACCGGCCGCGAGAGATCGGCGGTCATCGGGCGGGCGGCGTCAAAAGCTTCGTCGACGCCCTTGACCCAAACATTCATTGTGCCTTTGAAAGGCTTTACGAACGAGATATATTTGCCGTCAGGCGATATTTGGGCGCCAGCGTATTCCGGATTGCCGAATATCAGCTCCCGGTCGATAAGGGCCGGCATTTGCGCCGCGGCAACCGTTGAAAACACAAACAGCGATAAAACAAACGTTGATAAGATCAGCGATATTTTCATAGTATTTAGATTATTCTTTGATTCAGTACGCGTTTATGGTGCGGATGGTTCACACAAAATCGTACCAGGCGTTATTACTCCAACTTTGCTTGCGAAATTTGCTTTCAATCCAAAAGCCTTTGATCAGTTCGACCGTTGGTTCTGCATATTTTGGCATCAATACCGTGACGACATCATAACGAAAATCGATGTCGCGGATCCCGAACATTCGGCGGTATACCTTAGCCGTTCTGATGATCTGCCGTTGTTTTTTAAGGTCGACCGCTGTGATCACGGGCGTGAATTCATCCGATCGCCGAGTTTTGACCTCAATAAAGCACAGCGTATCGCCATCGAGAGCGACGATGTCGATCTCGCCGGTCACCGAAACGCCCTTGCTGTTGCGGCCGACGGGCACCTTAAAGTTGGTGATGACCGTGCGAAATCCGATCTTCGTCAGATATTCAGCTGCCAATCGCTCACCTCGTTCGCCGAGAGCGGTTGTGCTATTTGCAGCGGCACGACTATCGTCGTAAATAATAGACAAATTCTCGGACATGCAATTATTACCTAATATGAAACCACAGTATATCAAAAACGGCGCCGCTGCCGCTTTATTGTTGTTCATGCTCTTAACCGCAGTATGTGCCCAGACGCCGACTCCGACCGCGACGCTGGCATTTGTTCCGCCGAAGCTGCCCGAGATCGTAAATGTTGAGAAGCCGTCGGTTCATTCGGTCGATCCAGGGAAGTTGCCTTCGCCCTTTCATACTGAAAGTGCTCGCCGGGGATCAAAGGTACTCCCTCAGACCCGAGAATGCATAGCTGAAGGTGCCAAAAGGGTTTAGGGGCAATGTATTTGCCGAAGGTGATTTTCGATATCCGCGGTAAATGGCACTAGCTCCGACTGGCGCTGTATTTGTGGCTGATTCAAGGGCGAATTCGGTGATCGTACTTCGCGATACTGACAAAGACGGTAAGGCCGACCATTATTCTTTCGGGAAATCTTCCGTGATTTGATAAGTTAAAAGAGCTAATTCATGCGCTTTCTGCCAGACTTTGAGATTCTTGAAATCTTGTATAGCGATTTATTCGACCAGGCGACAGTTTTCAGCTACGAGCTTGTAAACTAATGGCTAATAGCTGAGGGCTGTATGAGATCTAAAACGCCGGTTCTTCATAAATTCCATACACATCCCGCAAGGCTACACAGATCTCTTCGACCGTAGCGTATGCGGCGACGGCCTCGATGATCGACGGCATTGTGTTGTCGTTCAAATTTGCAGCCGTTTTTAGTTTTTCTAGGGCAATGGCAACGGCACCCGCGTCGCGGACGGATTTGACGTGTTCCATTCGGAGAAGCTGGTGGTCGCGGACGCTTTCGTCGATCTGGAGTATCTTATAGGTCGATTCGCCTTCGTCCATGGCGTATTTGTTGACGCCTACGATGACCTGTTCGTTGCGTTCGACCGCTTTTTGGTATTGATAGGCTGACTCTTGGATCTCCCGTTGCGGAAATCCGGCCTCGACGGCCTCGACCATGCCGCCGAAACCGTCGATCTTTTCAAAATAGTCCATGCATCCGTCGATCATTTTTTGTGTCAACGACTCGACATACCAACTGCCGCCGAGCGGGTCGACTGTATTTGCGACACCGGTTTCCTCGGCGATGATCTGCTGCGTACGCAGTGCTATCAAAGCGGCGGCATCCGTGGGTAATGCAAGGGCTTCGTCGTACGAATCAGTGTGCAGGGATTGCGTACCGCCAAGAACTCCCGCAAGTGCTTGTATCGCGACGCGGGCGATATTATTGAGCGGTTGCTGGACCGTGAGCGACACTCCGGCCGTCTGCGTATGAAAACGCATCTGCATTGTCCGCGGATTCTTTGCTCCGAATCGTTCTTTCATTGTCCGAGCCCAAACGACGCGGGCAGCACGGTATTTGGCTATCTCTTCGAAGAAATCGTTGTGAGCGTTGAAGAAGAACGAGATACGCGGCACAAACTCATCCACATCCATCCCGCGATCGACTCCATACTGCACATATTCGACTCCGTCACGGAGCGTGAACGCCAGTTCCTGCAAAGCCGTCGCTCCGGCTTCGCGGATGTGATACCCGCTCACCGAGATCGGATTGTATTTCGGTACGTGTTTGGTCGTGTATTCAAAGGTGTCAATGACCAGCTTCATCGCCGGCTTGATCGGGTAGATCCATTCCTTTTGAGCAATGTATTCTTTGAGAATGTCGTTTTGCAGCGTGCCCGAGATCTTTGTGAAATCAGCCTTTTGTTTCTCAGCGACAACCAGATACATCGCGAGAAAGATCGGTGCCGGAGCGTTGATCGTCTGCGAGACCGTCACCTGATCGAGGGGAATGCCATCGAACAACACCTCGAAATCAGCAAGTGAAGACACGGCAACGCCGCATTTCCCAACCTCGCCTTCGCTTAGCGGGGAATCACAATCGAGGCCCATCAAAGCCGGCAGATCGTACGCCACGCTCAAACCTGTCTGGCCTTGAGCCATCAGATATTTGAACCGCCGATTCGTCTCCTCAGGAGACGAAAACCCCGCAAACTGTCGCATTGTCCACAGCTTGCCGCGGTAGCCGGTCGGATGAATGCCTCGTTTATATGGAAACTCGCCGGGGAATCCAACCTCGCTAATGTCCTCGACATCTGCATCACTGTATAGCCGTTCGACCGGTTCGAGACTTATGCCTTCGAACGACGTTTTACGTTCCGGCGTGCGTGCCAAAACCGGTGAAAGTGTCTCGCTTTCCCAGCGTTCGACCTCTGCCTGGGCTTCACTTGCTGCTGATTTTGCTTCCGTTGTATTCATTCTGTTATGAGCCGATCAAATATAGTTCAAACGATAGTTTAAGTTGATATACCGTAGTACGCAAGACCGGCATTCCTCCATCCGCGGCCGAAATGGAGGTAAAGGAACCGATCCTATATTGCCAACTTGGCAGATGTACGCTTACAATTGGCAAATGGCAAAAAGGCGGCTGATCGCAATGTTAATTATCTCGATACTCGCCGCGATATCTGCCGGGTGTGGAAATGGTTCGAATAATGCCGTAAATGCGAATCGTCCATCGTCCGCGAATCGGGCCAATTCGGCTGCGAAAACGAACGTCGAGGAACTCGGCGTACTCATCAATATTCCTTACGAAACCGATGATATCGTTTGGAAAGAAGATGAGACCAATAAGAAACTGGTGGCAGTGTTTCGCCTGATGCCGACCGATTCGGCCAGGCTTGTTGCAGAAGCTGAAAAGAGCCGCCCGTCGCAACCTGCCACCATCTCTACAGAATCATGGTTTCCGGCCGAATTGATAGCCCAGAGCTCAATGAGCGGCGACGATACCCTTTCCGGAAAATCATACGCTGCAAGCAGTTTTCTTCAAGAACCTTACAAAAACGGCTCGGTCACGCGGATCGATAATACTGATTATTTCGTGCTTGATGTTTCGGCAAAATAGGATTTAGAGCTCATCATAACGTTTCAATTTCCGGTAAAGCGTCGACAGGTCGATCCCCAATATCTCTGCAGCTTTTGCCTTGTCTTCTCCGACGGACGTAAGGGTCTCGGTGACATACCGGCGTTCCATCTCCTCAAGTGTTGGCCGAAAGCCGTCCGGATCTCGGGTTTCAAACCTTCCGGCTGCAGCTGCGGCGATCTTTTGAGGCAGATCATCGACAGTGATCTCACTGGTACAGAGTATTACAGCTCGTTCGATCGCATTCTCAAGTTCGCGAACGTTGCCCGGCCAATCGTAGCCGGAAAGTGCCGAGATAGCCTCTTTTGAAACGCTTATTCCGACAGCATCCTTACTCTTAGATGTTTTGCCCACAAAATGCCGGACGAGCAACGGTATGTCCTCGCGGCGATCGCGAAGCGGCGGCACCGTGATCTGCAGGACATTTAGCCGATAATACAAATCTTCGCGAAACCGTCCCTCGGAGACCTCGGTTTCGAGATCTTTATTGGTCGCGGCGATAATTCGGGCGTCGAACTGTTTCGCGATGGCGGAGCCGACCGGCGTTACCTCGTGTTCCTGCAAAGCCCGCAGCAGCTTTACCTGCAAGACCGGTGACATCTCGCCGATCTCGTCAAGAAACAGCGTTCCGCCCGATGCCGATCGAAACATCCCTTTACTTTCGCTGACAGCGCCTGTGAACGCGCCTTTGACGTGCCCAAACAACTCGCTTTCGAGCAGTGATTCAGGCAAGGCACCGCAATTTATGGCGAGAAAGGGGCCATCAGTTCGGCCGCTGCTGAAATGCAGCGAGCGAGCGATCAGCTCCTTTCCGGTTCCGCTTTCGCCCTGGATCAACACGCTCGCATTTGTATCGGCGACCTTATTTACCAATTCGAAAACCTTTTGGATCGCGTCGCTTTTGCCGATGATCTCAGCGAAGTTATATTTCTTTTTGATCTCACGGCGAAGGAATCGGTTCTCGTGAAATAGCTGCCGCTGAGTCGCGGCATTCTTTACGGTCTGAAGCAGATCTTCGTTGACAAATGGCTTTGTCAAATAGTCATAAGCTCCTTTTCGCAGTGCCGAGACTGCCGTATCGACCGACGAATAGGCCGTCATGACGATCACGACAGCCTCCGCATCGAGCGATTTGATCTGATCGAGCAGCTGCAATCCGTCAGCGCCCGCCATTTTGATATCGGTCAGCGTAACCGCGATCTCTTTCTGCGCAAATAACTCAATGGCAGTTTCAGCACTGTCCGCGGTCAGCACTGAATAACCGGCGTCGGTCAAAAGCTGTCGCAGTATTGTACGCATCAGCTCTTCGTCTTCGACTACGAGGATGTTCGGCTTCGTCATAATCAGCGGCGGCATTTTGCAAAAATTAAGTCTATCATACCGTTTTATTGTTCATCGGAGTTCGTGTTAGCATCAAATATTATCTTGTTGATACAATGCGGTTTACAAAGCTGATCACCCCAATATTGCTCGCCGTATTACTTTCCGCGGTCGGCTTTTCATAGCAAACGAACCCCGTCGAACGGCAGGTGGCGAACCCGATCACCGATACCCCGAACATTAATCCGATCTCGCCTGAACGAAACATAGCGGCACCAAAACCCAAAAAGAAAGCGAGTATCGAGCCCGAAGGCGGCGACGGCGAGGTCGTGGTCTATTCCGACCGTCAATCGGTCGCGGGCGAAGGCGGAAAGCGTATCGTCACGCATGAAGGAAACGTTGACGTTCGCTACGGGATCTACCGTCTCCAGGCAGAGAAAGTGGTGATTTATCAGGCCGAAAATAAGATGGAGGCCACCGGCAGCGTCATCTTTGATCAGGGCGAAGACCAACGGATCACGGGTGCCAAAGCGGTGTGGAATTACAAGACAAAGCTCGGAGTGTTCGAAGATTCGACCGGTTTTACAAACCAGACCGACGACGGCACCGTAATATATTTCACTGCAGAACGAGTCGAGAAGACCGCTCTCAATGTGATCGTCGTTTACAAGGGCGAGTTCACCGCTTGCGACGAAGCGACGCCGAAATGGAGTTTTACGTCGTCAAAGGCAACGATCACTCTGAACGATAAAGTGAAGTTGAGAAACGCGAAATTCCGCATAAAGGGAGTTCCGCTCATGGTCGTGCCGTATGCAACGGTACCGATCAAACAGCGCGACCGGAGTTCCGGGTTTCTTACACCGACCGTAGGCTATTCACAGGTAAAGGGTTTTACTCTTTCTGGGGCGTATTTTTTGACGCTCGGCAGGTCGGCGGACGTTACATTTCGCACAGATATCTATAGCGGTCGCGGTGTCGGTTACGGGCTCGACGTCAGGACGCGTGCGAACTCGCGTTCGTATTTCGACTTCGGCTTTTTTGCGGTTAAGGACCGCATCTTTGGTGCAAAGGCCGATGCTGAGCATCCGGACCAGGGCGGTTCGATCGTATACGCACAGGGTGTGCATTATTTCTCGAACGGATTTACCGCATCTGCGGACATTCGTCTGACCTCAAATCTTGATTTCCGGCAGGTCTTTACGGAAGGGATCCAACAGATCATCTCGCCGATCGAAGTTTCGCAGGTCTATGTCAATAAAAGCTGGAATAATTACACGCTCAATTTTCTCGCCCGTTCTCAGGTGATATCGATCCCGAACGTTCGGGTGAAAACGCGAAATTTGCCTAGTGTCAGCTTTGAAAAGCGGCCCTCGAGACTTTCGTTCCTAGATAACGTTTATTTTTCATTCAAGACGAGTCTTGACGGCGTGTCGCGACGCGAAGACGTGGACGACCGCACGTTATACACCCAGATGACCGGCAGCAACCCGACCATTACGCCTGCGTTGGGTCAGCGATTCGATATTTATCCGCAGATCACGGTGCCGTTTCGAACGAAGTATTTCAACTTTACGGCGACAGCCGCAGCTCGCGTTACCTATTATTCAAACTCGTTCGATGATATGAGACGGGTCATCGGCCGTGATGTTATCAGGAAGTATGGTCAGTTTGAGTTTGACGTCCGGCCTGTGGCGTTGGCAAGGAACTTTTACGGGAAGAACAAAGCGTTCCGTTTTCGCCATGTAATCGAACCGTTTCTGACTTATCGGTATGTTAAGGGCATCGATAATTTCAATAAGATCATCAGGTTTGACTATATTGACACCGCGACCGACACCAATGAAATAGAATACGGCGTGACCAACCGTTTTTATACTCGCAAATATGGCGAGGCCGTCACCGACGATGCCCGAAAGGCTTTGGCTGAGAAAAGTGTGGGCGAGCCGAACGCTCTTTCGGTGCAGCCATATGAGATATTCAGCCTGACGATCCGCGGAAAATACTTTTTTGACAAGACCTTTGGCGGGGCATTCAATCAAGGCAGGCGAAACCAGATCGAGCCTATAACCGCACTTAGTTTTTATTCTTTTGGGGGTGTTCCGAGACGATTTTCACCGCTCAGCATCGACGCGACCTATCGCCCGCAAAAGACCATTTTTGCAAGTACCCGAATCGACGTCGGCTTACAGGGCGACGGCGTAAGGGCGATCTCTGCGACACTCGGCTACGACCGCAAGCTGTTCAAATTATTTCAGACGTTCTATTACACGCGGGCTGTAACACTGATACCATCGCTTGCTCAATATGCAAACGTCGCTGGCAACGAACCCGGGACGCTCCGTGGAGCCCAATGGAGCCCGTCAATATTCATCGGAAGCCGTGACCGCGGCCCCTACGGCGGAGCATCACTCTTTTTCGATCTCGAAAACCGCCGTGCCGCCGGCCTAACGCCGCTCATCAGCTCGCTCTACACTGTCGGCTACGCCTACGATTGCTGCTCGCTCGCACTTCAATATTCAACCTTCAACATCGGCGTCCGCCAAGAAAATCGCCTGACATTCTCCTTTCGCCTAAACGGAATCGGCACCGTAGGCACCGAACAATTCGGCCAGGGATTAAGGTAGAACTGTTGGTCAGACTTCATGACGATTTCACGGGGCTGGGTGACAGTAGACCGACGAGAAACCCGACAACTGTGGTGAAAATGATCAGCAGTTTATCAAATGCCGCAGCCTTTTCGCCCTCGCCAAGCAGGCTGTAGACCATTGAAGCAGCCGTCCCGACGAAAACGAGGACAAACGCGCTGACAACCAAGATCCAGATCCAGTTGTTGGTTTTCCCGTCTGGCTTTGGCAGTCCCGCCTCAATTCGAGCTGCCACCTCCTTTTTGTCCGTATCGGAAAGTGAGTTTGTCGCATCAACTATCGTTGATTTCTTTTCGGTTGCTCCAAGCGTTTTTACGGTTTCCGCTGCAACCATCTGACGTTCCGGCATATTGAGCTGCTCCAGATCGGCAATGTAGCCGGACGTATCAAAATCGGTAATCACCTTAATCCTCCTAATGTCGATCAAATGATCGGCTGACCTGCCTCGAACCTGGCACGATCTTGCGAGATGCTAAGTCCCGTCGCGTACTGGTAGTGCGGCCTGTCTGTGAAACTCGCCCAAAACCATTCCCGACGAGCCAAATACCGCTCGAATAACATTACAGTTAGTCAAGTGGCTTTTGCGACGTTCCCCAATTAAAAGCGGTTCGCACGAAAACCTTGCCTCCGCCCGGAATATTACTTTCCTTCGTCGCCCCGCCGATCGAAAAATTTAGATAGAGGTTTGACGCGAGTTTATAGTCGGCGCCCAGAGAAGCCTCAATGCTGCTCGAAGATGTGCGACCAGCATACCGCTCTGCTCTATAAACTCCTTCGAAATTAACCGACCATTTCGGAACCCCGATGCGAAGGCGAGTTCCGAATAGGTTGTAATCTCTGGTTGTAAATAGTCCTGTATTGAGCGGGTCTGGAACAGACTCTTGAGAACGTCGTCGGAAATGAAATACTAATTGGGGTTTAATACATCTTTTGGAAGGACCGTCACCAGCTTTCTCGTGCTTCTTTGAACAATCTAAACCGGCAATTCCCTCAAAGCCATAGGCTAATGTTCCCCAAAAGCCAAACCCATTGTTAGTGAATTTTCCGCTGTCTCCGGTTGGACTGATCCAACTTCCTGCACCGCCTATGGTGAAACTCGAACTTGCGAAATTACGCTCTTTGGATTGGTCAACGCATTTTTTATAGTCCGTTTTGTTGTTTTCAATCAGGCGAATGAGAACTGCCTTAAACCGTTCATCACCAGCGGCACTGGCAAACCAATCCGGTACTTCACGCTTTGCTTGAGTCCTGATTAACGCCGCTATTCTGTCAAAACACTGGTCTAGCTTCTCATCTAATCTAGGGTCGCCGTAATCAAATAAGGTGAAACGAACACCTGCTGCTATCTTTGCGGATTTATCATCCTCCGTGGTGCCCTTGGTGGTTGCCAGTGAAAACTGAGTTCTGGATAGCATCCTAGTGAAATAACCCGAGGGATTATTTTTATTCCAAATTATGTTCCCAGAAGGATCTCGCACCATATTCCCAGAAGCATCGCGTTTTATTCCTCCACGATACTCGCCCAAGGTTACATCGTCTCCGAACAACAGCAAGAATGGAGCAGTGTCAATTGCTACACCGGTTTGAAAGTTTCCATTTTCATCAAGACTGTTAATGAGGGCTGTCGCAAATTCACGCGGCGTTCCAGGACGAATTACGGTTTGAGGCGTAAGCCCCAAAATCGTAAACCCCGGAGAATCCGGCACGCTGAGATCCGCCGCATCTTTTTTCGCTTCCTCATTCTTTTTCTTAGTCGTTTCCGCCACTTCAACAGCGGTTATTGTGGAAGGTGTCGGTGCCGGAGTCGGAGTGGTCTGCGGATTTGTCTGCGGATTTGAATTGGTAACAGGCGTATTGCCGGCAGAAAATCCAATTTCAAATCCCACTTGGGTCTGTGTACACGAGGGAATCTCGCTCCCGGGAGTAAAGACAAAGGAAACGATCTTGAAATTATCATTTCCTATCTTCTCAGTTCCGCCAAGAAATACTGCCCGGGAACTGACTGGTGTCGGAACGTACCTGTCAGGGATAAACACTTCATATCTGCCGGAAGCAGCATTAATGCGTGATCCGCATGCTACAGGCGCGGTCGGTTTTGGGGCTAAATAGATCTTTTCAGTTTGCGAAAGCACAGGTAGGGCAAATAGTAAAAGCAAAATTGGAGACATCATTAACGTTATCTTAGTTTTCCTGACACATTTAACCTCACCTTATCGTCGATCAAACCGAGGCCGTCTATCTTCTTACGGGTAACAATTGTACCGCCTGAAACGACCTGATCATCTTGAATAATTCTTACAGTTACGGAAGCATTTTCTTCTCCGCCGCTCATTGTGCCAATGATGCAATTCCACCTCAGTTCACTTCCGTCTAACGCTGATAATGGTTTTGGAATCTGATAACGATAGGCGACGGGTATACCATTATTTGTTTCCCCAACAATCACCCCATTTTCACCGTTTCGATCAAGCAAAATAATTGAGTGATCGCCTCGCTGTAATTGTCCAATAACAATTTCCACTTCCGGCTGTCCGCCATTCGCGGAGAGTTCTGCTATATTCTCTGGCATATTTTTCTCCTAATTAATGATTTATGGAAAAAGGCACGCGCGTGCCTTTGGGTCAAGCTACTAAATTCCCCTTGATCTTTTGGTTTTGGAAAGACTGCGAAGTGTCGATGGTTGAGGACGGGTCGCAGTTTTTCGGGCTGAATACTTTTTCGTGAATTCGCCGGACAACGGGAGCCCTTAGAATCACTTTGGTGAGCGACAGGGCTGACGGGACTTCCGTTAGGTGAACGCTCTGTGAGGTACTGCTTATGGGTTTTGACGATCATGTTTTACCCGATTGTGAGAGACCAAGGGAAAAGCTCCGGAGACCTGGAAAAACTTCTGGTCAGCGATGGCAATTGGCCGAGAGAATGTCCTCGGATATTGCTTAACTTCTCAAAAAAATTGCTTGTTCATGGGTATATGGGTTTTTTGGCAAAAAACTTTCATACTTTTTGCATTTTTTTTCACTTTTTATCGAATGGACTAAAAAAAGATGAAAAAAAGCGGTGGTTTGTGGGCGATTTTGGTGGTGGGCGATGATCGTAGGTGTTAGGCTTTGTCGCCGGAAGTTGTTGGGGAACTGGTGGCGAACTGAGCGGTGTAGGTGTTTGGGATTCGCAGTAATGCGTGAGCAGGTGAATGGGCGGCGGGTGACGTAGTGGCGGTAAGGGGCGGAATTTGTCGAAATTGAGATCAGGTCCTTAGAGGATCTACATGCTGTCACTGATTTCGCTTCGCGTCATCCAAGGGGTCCAATGGGTCACCGATCAGGATAATTCGGCAACCGAACGTAATATTAGGTGTAACCGGTGGGGAAAGCTATTAGACAAGTTCCTTTGCAATTCGATCATCGAAGTGACTTTAAGAAGATGTTTTGTGCGATCGCGTTGTAGTATTCGACCGGGGCGAGGTCATCGGTTATGATCGCGGCGTCCGTTCGCGGCTCGGTCGAGTAAGCGTGCGACAACAGGGAAGCGATCTCGGAATCCGCGCTTGAGAGATCCAGTGCGACCTGCGAAGCTGTCGCGACGATAATTAGGTTCTGAAGCCGTTCGTCGGCGTAGTCGGCATTCACCTTGAACAGGTAAACATTGGGAAAGACCGCGCGATAGGTGGCGAGTTCTGCGTGTAAAAATCGACTCGCGGGCCCTTCGATCGATGAGCCAAGGTTGAATATGACGGCACCGTCGTCGCGGAGAGCCCGACGCATTTCGGTAACGGCTTCGACGGTCGTAAGTTGATATGGAACTGAGAAAAGCGAACCGAAAGCGTCCATCAAGATCGCATCATACTTGGCCGGTTCGGTCCTTCGAAGGAAGGTACGGCCGTCCTCATGAGTGATGTCGAGCCGAGGGTCATCTTTCAATTTGAAAAACCGTTCTGCGATCTGCGTCATCTGCGGATCGATCTCGACAACGTCGATATTTACTAGTTCATAACGCCGCAAAAAGTCCTTCGGCACAGAATATCCGGCTCCGCCGATCACCAGAACTTCTCGGAAATCGGGCTTGAAATGCCTTGTCAAATGATAATATCGGCTGTAATCAAATACGTGTTCGTCGCTGTCGAAAAACATCGCCGATTGAGTAAAATACGGGTCCGTAGCGAGAGCCTCGATCGGACGGCCCGTCTTTGGGTCGGCCGTGCGAAAAACTTGTACGCGGCTATATTCGGTATCGATATCGTGCAGGTCATTTGCTTGCCGCAAAAGCATCACGCTCGCTTCGTTTGAGACGATCGAAAATAGAAAGACCACAATCACACCGATCTTTGCCCGCGAGATCACAAATGGCACAAGGAGCAGCGATAGTAACAGAAGCAATGCGGAAAGGCCGTATAACGTCCGTACACTGCCGATGAAAGGTATAAGAACAAAGCCCGCCAGGAACGTGCCCAGAATGCTTCCAACTGTCGAAAGGGCATATAGTCTGCCGACAGTTTTTCCGGCGTCGGCGAGCGATAGCATTCGCAATTTCACCGCATAAGGAGTGACAAAACCTAGACAAATACTGGCCGGTGCGAAAAGCAAAAGTGAAGCTAGTAATGACCGAAGCTCAATGCCGACGGGTGCTGAGGCGACAAATGACAACGCGATCTCTTTGATCAAGACCGTCAGTGAAATAAGTCCGCCCGCCACGAAGATCACAGACGCAAGGATTCGAAGATCAGGCTTTCGATCGGCCATGCGGCCGCCGAGCCAATAACCGAGACTGAGACTGCCAAGTATGACACCGATCAGGCTCGTCCAAACATATGTCGACGCTCCAATAAATGGTGACAGTACTCGCGAGCCAATGATCTCATAGGTCATTACTACGCCGCCGCATACGAATACGGTGACATCGAGCAATCCCTGACGAACAAGTTTTTCAGACATTTTAACTAAAGCCTACACAAAAAAGCACGAAGCAGGCAAAGCCCGCTCCGTGCTTTTGAAATTGTTGTACGGGCGTCGCAGGTGCCCGTCGATCAACGGATTTACGCACCTTCTATGCTACCGCTACTTTTTTTTCGTCCGTAGAGTGAACAAAGGTCAGCCACTCAGCACCAAACGGTGCCGGGCGCGTCGCATCGATGATCTTGAAAAATTCTTCCTGAAGTACTTTGGTAATTGGCCCACGTTTTCCAGCACCAACTGTGATGCGGTCTACGCTGCGGATCGGTGTGATCTCCGCCGCAGTGCCGGTGAAGAATACTTCGTCAGCCAGATAAAGTGCAGCGCGCTGGATGTTCGATTCTAATACTTCGATACCTAGTTCCTTGGCGATCTGTATCACCGAGTCGCGGGTGATGCCCGGCAACACGGACGCTCCGAGCGGCGGTGTGATAAGCTTGCCGCCGTTTACGATAAAGAGATTTTCACCTGATCCCTCGGAAACAAAACCTCGGTCATCAAGGGCAATGCCTTCTGAAAAGCCGCCAAGGATGGCTTCCATTTTAATAAGCTGCGAATTCATGTAGTTCGCACCGGCCTTGGCCATTGCCGGCATTGAATTTGTGGTGATGCGTGTCCAACTCGACACACATACATCGATGCCGTTCTCGATCGCTTCCTCGCCAAGGTACTTGCCCCATTGCCATGTTGCAATGTACGAATCGATCGGAGCAGGAAACGGGTTTACGCCGAACGACGGCTTGTCGTTATCGAGGCCTCGTACGATCAAGGGCCGCAAATAACAGTGTTCGAGACCGCTGATTCGAATCAGCTCGACAGCGGCGTCGCAGAATTGATCCCGAGTGAACGCCGAATTCATACGGTAGATCTTCGCTGAGTTGACGAGACGCTGCATATGTTCCGTAAGACGGAATACTGCCGAGCCCTTTGAGGTCTCGTAACAGCGAATACCTTCGAATACGCTGGAACCGTAATTGACGACGTGCGACATGACGTGTATCTTTGCGTCGTTCCAATCAATAAACTCACCGTTCTTCCATACTTTCGATGAGATCTTCATCGTGCTCACGTCTTGTCCGGCCATATTATGCAATTGCTCCTAGATCTTAAAATGTATTTGTTTGATTCTTTCGCCCTGATGGTAAGAAATCACGAAAACGGGCGACATTCTGTAAATTGATCGATACACACCTTATTCCGTCGGTCTGTTTGTATGACCTTAGGATATTATAACCATCGGTTAATCGCAACAATAACCAACTCTAATACGATAATAACGAGATCCGATAAACAAAAAGGACGAGCCAAAAGCCCGCCCTCTTTTTATCGTGTTCATTCGTCATCAGAGAATATTGATGAACGATGCCGTGTCATCAAATCGAGACGAGAATGTGACGCCCTCGATCGTCACCGTCACAATTATCGGTTGATCGCCGACGCCCTCCATATCCGGAGGAAGTGTGAAGTCAATGTAGTAAATGCCCGTATCAAATAGGGTTGCATCACCTGTCACAACGGTTCCCGTCGTGGTCCTCGTTCCTATTCGAATGGTCGTGTTAGACCTGATCGACGTTGCAACGCCGGTCAGATACACACGAAGTACCGTCGGAGTTCTGCCGAAGGGTCGAATGCGGCGGGTTGTAACATTGAAGGGCTCACCCGTGTGTATTCGGTTCGTGACATTAAATACACGCGCCCGCCCGCCAGGTGCCGGGATATTTGCGATGTTAAAGATGTCGGGCCTTGCCGGAACTATCGTGACCGTGGTTCTCATAACGACGCCGTTATTATTGATAACCAGCGGATAAGTTGTCCCCGCCACAGCTGACGGTGTGCCCGGAGGTACGACAAAATCAATTCGATGTCTACTAACGTAGCTCAAACCGCAAGCTGCTCCATTAATAGTCAAAGTGACGCCGCTCAATTCGATCGGCAACTCAAACCGTCGTTTGATAGATCCCGTTGCCGCCCGAATGGTCACAGGCCGATCAAACGATGCCTGATAGCTTAGAGAGGCCAGCATTCCGGGTGCGATCCCATGCACCGCTGGCGGTGTATTGGGAGGCGGCGTCGGACTCGGCGTAGGAGTCGGCGTTGGCGTTCCCGTTGGAGTCGGGGTCGGCGACGGAGTTGGTGTAGGGCTAGGAGTTGGAGTCGGACTCGGAGTTGGAGTCGGCGTTGGAGTTGGAACCACCGTCTGCGATACCGGAATTCGCGTAGCACCGGTAGCAAAGGTTGTCGTTACCGCCGCCACATTCGTCACGGCCGGAGTCAAGAGATAAAAGACCTCGGTTGAAAGATCCGGGTTACCCGTACCGACTTCGGTCAACGATAAATTGAATGCGATCCGACGCGACGAATTACTCGGCAAAGCCTGAGTCGATGCAATGAATGAAAATGGAACGGGGAACTTCGTTAATCTCGTAAACGTGGCAGTTGCTGGTGCTGCCGTTAAGGAATACGAATACAATTGCGTCGGACGGGAAGGATCCGGATTTAGACCGTCGCTCTCAGTCGTCGGGATAGTACCGTCGGCCTTAATATTCATTCTTGTCTCAAGCAAGAGCGTAGCCGGAGTTCCGTTCACATCTGTATCTGTGAATCCAGGATATCGGGCAACGTCGCCGCCCGAAGCCGCAGAGTCGGCATCGCTTCTGGGTCCGATCCGCCGAAACGTGCTAGTGGTCGTATCGTATAGGTACAAGGCGAACGAAGTATAGTTGTTACCGCTATTCTCGCCGGGTGTCAGCAGGTCCGCGTATGAATCGAAGGCAATGTATCTGCCGTCGCGGCTCATTCGCCTGCCGATCGCAAAAATATTCACCGGGGCACCGGCGGTCGTTGGCGTTGTAACTGTGATCTGTTTCTTCAATGCTCCGGGGGCACCGGTTGCGAGCAGATCAGAGAAAAAGACCTCTTCGTTTCTGCTAGCCAACGGATTGTTTCCACCCGTCATTCCAATGATCGGATTGTCTCCCGTACTGACAAATGTTACGCGCACGCCATTCCCGGAGATTGACGGATTTTTGTTATATATCGGATTCGATATTATTCCCCTTGGGGTTTGGGTAACCTGTCTTATCGTACCCCCGCCTCCGATCAACGGATCTGGAGGCATCCCGCTGCGAACAAATGTAAAGATCTCTTCATTGTCGTCTGCAGGAAATGAATTCCCGCCAGCTACAAGATCACGGGTAGATGCAAATGCGATCACCGAACCGTCATCGCTGATACTAGCATCGTGATTATCATCAGCAATAAAAGCACCGGTGGTTGCCGTTCCTGCCCGCGGCAATTGACTGGGGATCGTGTTAGTGACACGCAAGAATGTTCCGCCCGCCAAGTTCGTGATCGGAATTTCATCACCGGTCGACATATCCGAAACCGGAGCGAAAGCAGGAACTTCGTAGATCCACATTTCGAGATTTGCGTCACGAGTGAGCGGATTGTCGCCAAGAGTTGGTGTTGCAGATGGGCTGGGACTTGGGGTCGGCGTAGGCGTTGGTGTTGGAGATGTATAAGCGTTGCCGTCAAAATTGCTTGGGTTCGTCGAGCTGATAACCGGAGGATTGGTGCCATCGCCTGGATAGGCTATGGTAGCGTTCGAACTAAACGCGATCCATCTTCCGTCATTGCTTATTACCGGACGGGTGTTCACTATTTCAACACGGACGTTGCTGAATGTGATCCCTCCATTCGGGTCACTGAGAACGCTCTTAGTATCGGTAATTTGAAATATTCTGCGCTGAGCATAATCGAATATGAATATTTCGCTATTATTATCCGAATTTCTCGGGTTCTCAGTCGCAATATTCCCGCGCGATTCAAAGACAACAAACCTGCCGTCGCCGCTCATCCCACCGGAGAACGATTCAGTTTCAGAATTTGAGATCTGAGCAAGCACCGAATCGACCTGAGCAGACGCAATGCCTGCAAATGACGACACAATTATAAGAATAGATAGGAAAGTAAGACGAAGCGTCACAAACTCCTCCAAATGACCAAAAAACCAAAAAAATTAATACAATCTACAACTGGCACCCAAAACGTTAAATTTTAAGCTTTAAGCCATGATTCTGCAAGCAAGTGCATGATAAAAGGACAAGTTCGAAATTAATTTCAAGGGGTTTGATGCCTATAGTCCCAACAAGGGTTGTAATTTTCTGCCTTGGATATATCATTTATTATTAACGACTTACGCGATTATGGGAACCAAACGCAAATTTATGATCGTCTCTGGGGAGCCTTCCGGCGACGGTCATGCCGCTAATCTTGTTCGTTCGATGCGCGAGATTGAACCTGCCAGTGAGTTTTTCGGAGCCGCGGGACCAAAAATGCGTGACGCAGGGGTCGAAGCAATTGTTAGGTCAGATGATCTGTCTGTTGTCGGATTGCTCGAGATCGGGAGTGCATTGCCGATGTTCTTACGAATATTCGGCGATCTAAAGCGGGCGGCCATACAACGAAAACCCGATGTCGTTATCCTCGTGGATTTTCCCGAATTCAACCTCAAGCTTGCAAGATCACTCAAGAAAAAGGGATTCCGCATTGTCTATTACATTTCACCTCAGCTTTGGGCGTGGCGAAAATATAGAGTTTCAACAATAAAAAAGTATGTGGATCTGATGATCACGATACTCCCATTTGAAAAACAGTGGTACGCCGAACACGGCGTTGATCGCGTTGAATACGTGGGAAACCCTCTCGCACGAGAGGTTAGGCCCGTGCTTGAAAAACCGGAGTTTTGCCGAAAACATGGAATAGATGCAGATCTTCCGATCGTGTCCATGCTGCCGGGGAGCAGAGATAAAGAAATATCAAGAATTTTGCCTGTGATGTTCGAAACCGCGCTAACGATCCTAGCTGAACGGCCGGAAACTCAATTTGTCATCGCGGCCGCTAACGACAACGGCAAGCAGAAGATCAAGTCGATAGCAGAGGACTTCAATGTAACAAGGCTGATAGATTCGACTAAATTCAAGGTGGTTCTCGATGAAACCTATGATGCCCTCAACGCATCTGATGCCGCCGCTGTAACCAGTGGAACTGCAACTCTCGAAACCGCTTTGATCGGTACGCCCATGGCGGTCGTTTACAAGACATCCGGTATCAACTATTTTCTCCTCAAACCCCTAATAAACGTCGAGCATTATGGTCTGGTCAATTTGATATCCGAACAACGTGTTGCTGTTGAATTGATCCAAAACGATCTTACACCAATGACACTCTCCACCGAACTGCTTCGCCTCCTGGAGCCGAACGAAAATTCGGCAATGCGTGAAAAGCTAAAAAGATCCGCTGACAAACTGGGAGCGGGAGGAGCTTCGATGAGGGCCGCTAAGGCGATAAGAGACCTGATGATCTTACCCATGAACCAATGATCAGATCTGTAACTAGATCTTGGCGAGCGTGGCGAGGATCACCGTTCGGCCTTATTGACGAGCGACTGAAGAAATATTTCAGTTCCAACAATTTCGAATCCAAGTTCGGTCTCAAGTCGCTTCAGGATCGGGGCAGAATCGCTGTCAAGAAAGTCGAGGTCAGCCAGGTCTATTGTTATCGAATTGCCTGTCTCTTCCTGTGAGTCCCGAGCGATCCGTCCAAGCAAAACGGCGTCTTCGAACAGCATATCGCCCTCCACACGGAAAATTGTGATCCCGCGAGTTATGTCATCGATCTGCTTGATCTGAGTCGGCATATGCGTGCGATTAAATGACAAAAATACGGAAATTGCAAGAATTAAGTTTCTATCGCTCTAAATTTTCTTGTGACGAGAAACACGCCTGCGAAGATCAAAACGCTGGAAAAGACAAAAACTCCCGTTATGCTCTCACCAAGAAAGAACAATGCAAGTGTGAATCCGATCAAAGGCTGCAAATAAACAAAAACCGCCACAGTTGATGGATTGACCTTGGATAAAGCCCACGCATTCAGCAAATAAGGCCCCGCTGTCGCTCCAATTCCTATGTAGAGAGTTATGAGCCATATCTGCATATCGACTGAGCTGATATCGATAGTTGATAGCGAATACGCTCCGAGTGGAATACACACAAGGCTCGCGAAAATAAACACCCACATCATCGAACGAAATGTTCCATTGCGGGTGATCGCTGCCTTCGAAGTTGCCACGTAAATACCATAAGCAAGGCAATTTATTATGATGAAAATATCACCAAGCGTGGTCTGAGATGAGAATGAGGCCTTTCGCGGGTCGATTAGTATTATTACGCCGATCGCGGCGAGTATGATACCGGCTATCTTGATCACTGTCAGACGTTCAAATCCGGCGATCGCACCAACCGCGAGTGCAAAAACGGGGATCATGACGGCAAGGAGCGAAGTATTTGATGCAGTTGTCAGCGAAAGTCCGCCGATGAAGAAAAGCTGGTTAATTACGACACCGAACAGGCTCAGGAGGGCAAATCGCCAATAATCGCCTTTCTCCCTAAGCCAAAATCGCCCTCGAAACGATTGAACAACTATCAGGATCAGAGCAGTGATCGCAGTACGAATTCCAACAAGGGCGACCGGTGGCAATACGGCCAACACCACCTTTGCTATGACCGGCAGGGAACCGAAGAGAAGCTGCGCCGGAATCAGCGCAAAAAGCGGGGAAGTTGATCTCTCTTCAGTTTCCAATTTCAGCCGTCTAAGCCAACATTAACGCCGGCTGCTCAAGCATTTGCTTGAATGTCTGGAGGAATTTAGCTCCGGTCGCCCCATCAATGACGCGATGGTCGCATGACATTGTGACATTCATGATGTTGCGAACAACGATCTCTCCGTTTCGAACGACCGCGGTTGGGGCGGCCCCGCCAACTGCCAGAATTCCCGACTCGGGCGGATTGATGATCGCCGTAAATTCCTTGATCCCGAACATACCGAGGTTGGATATCGAGAATGTAGCTCCGGTGTATTCCTCAGGTTGGAGCTTTTTGGCCTTTGCTTTTGCTGCAAGGTCTTTTACCTCTGCGGCGATCTCAAGAAATCCTTTCACATTCGCTCCGCGAATGACTGGCGTGATCAAACCTTCATCGATCGCGACCGCGACACCTATGTCGGCCTGCTCGTAAAAGCGGATCGACTTGTCTTGGTACGAGGCGTTTACGAATGAATGTTTGACGAGCGAAAGTGCCGCAACCTTGACAATAATGTCGTTCACGCTGATCTTCAGATCTTCGGAAACACTTGCGTTTATTGCCTTTCTGAGTTCGAGAGCGTTGTCCATCTCGATCTCGACCGTAAGATAAAACGTCGGGATAGGTCCGATCGATTCAGCTAGACGGCCGGCAATGATCTGTCGCATTTTCGAGGTCGGTTCGTCTGTAAACGCAGATGCTCCGACGACGGTCGATGGACTGAACGTGCGGGCGGGCTGTGCTTTCATAGCAGAACCACCGGATTCCATCGCGGCTTCGATGTCGCGCTTGATGATTCGGCCATTCGGTCCTGTGCCGCTGATCGATCTGAGATCGATCGCATTTTCGGCGGCCATACGGGCGGCGATCGGCGAGACGATAAGGCGGCCGTTGTCAGAACCGCTTGCGTCAGCGGCCGGCGTAACTGCAGCAGTAACCTCGGGCTTTGGCGCAGCGGGTTTAGTCGATTTTATAGCGGCTTCGTCGGCGCCCGCTTACGCAAGCGGTTCTGACTTCGCCGAACCGTTTGCCGAAACCTCGCTTAGCAATGCCGAAATGTCCTCACCGGCCTTGCCAATAATTGCAATAGCTTCACCCAGCATGGCCGTTTCGCCCGCACTCTTGAGAATCTTCAACAGAGTGCCACCCGACAGAGCCGTCATTTCCATCGTCGCTTTGTCGGTATCGACCTCGGCGAGCGTTTCGCCCGAGTCGTAATTGTCACCCTCGTTTTTGACCCACCGCGAGATCTGGCCCTCTTCCATAGTGGGCGAAAGCTTCGGCATTAAAAATTTTTCAGCCATATAGGTTCAACTTATAAATAACAGACTTCTTTTACGGCCGCGACGATCTTCGCCACATCCGGCAATGCCAACACCTCGAGATTTTTCGCGTACGGCATCGGTGCTTCGACGGTCGAGATGCGTTTGATCGGAGCGTCGAGATGATCGAATGCTGTGTCCATGACCTGATATGTGATCTCGGCAGCGACGCTGGCGAATGAATGCGACTCCTCGGCGATAACAAGCCGATTGGTTTTTTCACCGAGTTGACGATCGTGTCGATATCGAGCGGTTTGATCGTTCTCGGGTCGATAACCTCGACTGAGACGTCAAACTCGCTTTGGATCAGTTCCGCCGCCTGTAATGCAAGCGGGACGGTCATTGAACGGGCGACGATCGTGCAGTCAGTTCCTTCGCGTTTGATGTCAGCGACGCCGAGCGGGACCGTGAAATCGTCGTCGTCAGGAACTTCGCCTTTCATTCCGTACATGCGTTCCTGCTCAAGGAAAACTATCGGATTGTCGTCGCGGATCGCCGATTTGAGTAAACCCTTTGCATCAGCTGCGGTCGATGGCATCACCACCTTCAATCCCGGAAAATTTGCGTAAAACGCCTCAAGTGCCTGTGAGTGTTGGGACGAAACCTGATACGCCGAGCCATTTGGCCCTCGAAAAACGATCGGTACTTTGAATTGGCCGCCGGACATATAGAGCATCTTCGCAGCGTGATTAATGATCTGATCAGCCGCGAGGATCGAGAAATTCCAAGTCATAAACTCGATCACCGGCCGCAAGCCGGCCATCGCTGCACCGACGCCAACGGCCGCAAAGCCAAGCTCAGTGATCGGCGTATCGACAACGCGTTTATCGCCAAACTCTTTCCAGAGCCCACGCGTCACCTTGTAAGCACCATCGTACTCAGCGACCTCTTCGCCCATTACGAAGACATTCTCGTCTCTTAAAATTTCTTCTCGCAGAGCCTGATTCAAGGCATCGCGAATAGTCAAAACTGCCATAATTATTAGATTGAGATCGCTTCCACATGGGAATCACCGATCCCGAAATATTCAACTCGTCTGTTGTCACCGATCAAGGTAGCTTCGTAAAACCTCACTCCCGCACGAGCAATTTGGTCCATGAAGCCCTTAAAGTCTGATCTGCCCTGCTGGTTCGCCAGGATCGCATTTTTAACTTCGGCCGCATCAAGATCTCTTGTCGGAACTCTGGATTCCGAATTGGAATATCGCACGACCGTAATACCGCCAGCTAGGCGAAAAACAGTGACATCAGTAGCCGCTTCTGCCGTATAAGATGCAACGCCCAACGAGATGAGGCTCCGGATAATGTCCGGGTAACTCGTCGCACCAACGTACGCATTGTTGATCTGATCCAGCGTCATCCTCGTTTATGCGTAAACGTGTGTCATCAACTCGCGTTCATCAGGATACGGGCTTTCGTCGGCGAAAGCGACCGCCTTCGCAACGGCATCAGCTGCCTGAACTTCGATCTTTTCAAATTCCTTGTCGCTGAATACCTTCGCTTCCTGGAGACTATCCTTAAAGAGGACTATCGGGTCGCGTTCCTGATATTTTAGGATCTCGTCACGGGTCCGGTAGTTTCCCGGATCAGACATCGAATGGCCCATGTAACGGTAGGCGCGAATCTCAAGCAGCGTAGGCGAACCGTCTTTGCGGGCACGGTCGATCGCACGTTGGGTAGCTTCGCGAACTGCCATTACGTCCATGCCGTCTACAAATTCATTTGCCATTTCAAACGCTTCGGCTTTTTTTGCTATGCTCCGGGAGGACATTGCCCGTGCCTGCGAAGTGCCCATTCCGTATTGATTGTTCTCGCAAATGAAGATGCATGGAAGCTTCCAGAGTTGTGCCATGTTGAGCGATTCGTGAAAAATGCCCTGATTTACCGCCGCTTCGCCAAAGAAGCAAAGAACGACTTGGCCTGAATTTTTGTATTTTGCAGCGTAAGCCATGCCGGCTCCAACACCGATCTGGCCGCCGACGATACCATGACCGCCGTAGAATTCGAGTTCCTTCGAAAACATATGCATCGATCCGCCTTTGCCGCCGACACATCCGCCGGCTTTGCCGTATAACTCAGCCATTACAGATTCGGGCGACATGCCTTTGATCATTGCCTGAACGTGGTCACGATAGGACGTAATGACCATATCGGTCGGCTTAAGCGCCATCATCGACCCGACACCAATGGCCTCCTGGCCGATGTAGAGATGGCAAAAACCGCCGATCTTGCCCATTCGGTAAACTTCGGCACATTTTTCCTCAAAACGTCGACCGAGGACCATCTGATATAGCATCGCCTGGAGCAATTTCTTGTCCGTTTTTTTGATCGAGATCAATTGCGACGCTTTTCGTTCCAAATACTCCGCATGAGCAAGTTCGACCTCTACAAAATCAGTCGTGGCGTTTGTTTTCGCGGGCTTATTGTCAATGCTCTTTCCGGTGCCATTTGTGGACACCTTGGCCGGCTTGGCGGCTGTTTTTGAGATGGTTACTGCTTTTGGCAAAATCAAATCCTCCGTCGAAATAAAAAGGCAAAATCCTGCATTAAATGCAAAAGCGTTATTATAAGCGACGGCCGAGCATTCTGCAAAAGATTCATTACCACAATTGGTAATACCAATGGCACGCTGCAGCAGTTCGGAACCAGCAGTCTATACCGCAAACCTCGAAAATGTTATAGTCTTGGTTTAGATTTTAGGCTTTATGAGCATTACGGTTTTCCGAATATTTTTAGGTGTTATTCTCCTTTCGACTGCCGTATTTGCTCAAAATCCGACGAGTTGGAAGCTCTCCTCCGATGCCGGGATCAAGTCTCTGAAGGCCAATGACCTGATAAAGGTCACATTAAAGGCTGAGATAGAGAATGGTTGGCATCTCTACGCGCTGGAACAGCCCCCGGGCGGACCATTTGCGACGACGATCAAGGTCAGCGAAGGCAAACCGTTCGAGGTGAACGGCAAGATCGGATCGACCAAGCCGATCGTCAAGCCTGACAACAATTTTATCATTGACGGAAAGCCTCTTGAGACGCTGTTTTTTGACAATTCGGCCACGTTCAACATTCCACTTAAGGCGACCGCCGAGACCTCGGTCGAAGCCATCTCTATCGACGTAAGATTTCAAGTGTGCGATGCGACGCGCTGTCTACCGCCAAAGACGGTTCGTGTCTCGACTGCCGGATCCGAAGATGTAAAAAAGGCCGCAACCAGTCAAGTGCCGTCGGTGTCGCCGCCGACTGCTCCTAATACCGAAAAAACATTAACGACTAGCCAGCAGCCTGCGGATCTGTGGACGTTTATATGGCTTGCGATCACGCTCGGGGCGTTGTCACTGCTGACGCCGTGCGTTTTTCCGATGATACCGATCACGGTCTCGTATTTCACTAATCACGCAGCCGGCAGCCGTGCCAAATCTGTCAAACTTGCGACCATCTATTCGATCGGAATTATCGGGACGTTCACCATTCTGGGAATGCTCCTCGCGATATTTGTCGGTGCGGCCGGGATCAACCTTTTTGCGGCAAATCCGTGGATAAATATCCTGATCGCCACAGTTTTTCTGTTTTTTGCATTTAATTTGTTCGGAGCATATGAGATCACGGTACCCGCGGGTGTTTTGACCAAACTTGACAGTCTGACTCGAAGCAAAGAGGGCGAAGGCAGCGGCGTTGTCGGGGCTTTGCTTATGGGCCTGACGTTTACGCTGACATCGTTTACTTGTACATCGCCGTTTGTCGGCACGATCCTGGTTTCTGCTTCACAAGGAGATTGGCAATTGCCCTTGATCGGGATGCTAGTGTTTTCGACGGTGTTTGCTCTACCGTTCTTTGTGCTTGCTCTTGCCCCGCAGCTGCTTTCGCAATTGCCGAGAGCTGGCGGCTGGATGAATTCGGTAAAGGTCGCGATGGGCTTTCTTGAGGTTGCGGCGGCTATGAAATTTATTTCAAACGTCGACTTGGTCTGGAAATGGGGAATTTTTACCCGCGATGTCGTACTTTCGGTTTGGATCGCGATCGGAGTTATTTTGTCGATCTATCTGCTCGGGAAATTTCAGCTCTCACATGATTCGAAACCCGAACGGTTGGGAGCGTTTCGAATGTTTGCCGCGGTTGTCAGCCTTGCATTAAGTTTCTATCTGTTGACCGGTCTTTTCGGTGCCAAACTTGGCGAGATCGAGTCGTTCCTGCCTCCTGATCTTAGTGATTCCTCCGTCAGATCCACAGGTAGAAGTGAAGGGTCAGTGAAGTGGATCGTCAACGACTATTCGGCGGCTCTCGCAAAGGCGAAAAACGAGAACAAACTCGTTTTCATCGATTTCACCGGTTACACCTGCACTAACTGCCGCTGGATGGAAGCAAACGTCTTTCCCAAGAAAGAGGTCGAGGCTGAGATGAGTAAATATGTACTCGTTAAGCTTTTTACCGATGGCAGCGGCGAAGTCTATGAACGTCAGCAGGAAATGGAACAGCAGATGTTCGGTACGGTTGCTTTGCCCTTTTACGGGATCGTCGACGGCGACGGTAAGATCATTTCGAGCTTCCCGGGATTGACTAGAAACATACCTGAGTTTGTTGACTTTTTGCAGAAAGCGCAGAAGAATTGAGCGATTCAATTTTTTCTCAATTGTGCGAGGTTGACGTTCTGAAAACATCAATACACTTTTTTGTCGTAACCCTTGTGATCGTTTTCGTTAACTCGGTGAACGTTTACGCGCAGCTGAATATCCGTGCGATCGACGTTGCCGGCGACAGTATCTCGAAAGGGTTCAATGCCGGGAGTGCGTTTCCTTGCTCGAACGGTGATCAGGAAAATTACAATTGGTTGTCAAGCGATACGCATGGTTCGAATCTTTGTGCCGTTGGCTCAGAAGGCGTTTTTAGCTTTCTTGAACGTATTGAATGTACGCTTGGCCTAAACCTCGCAGCCCCAAACCCGAATCACGCAGCTTCGGGCGCCAAGATGATCTCGGATTTTGTAAACCAATCGAACAACATAAAGACCTACCTCAATGGACAAACCGGGCCGCGAATGGCCGCGGTTTTTATGGGTCACAATGATAGCTGCTCCGGTTCGGTCAACAAGACCAATGCGTCATGTTCGAGCGGCGACCTTGATCCCGGAAATTACTGCAAAACAAAGGCAGAATCATTCGAACGCGAGTTTCGGAAAGGGCTTGAGCTGCTAATGGCCGTTCCCGATACACGCATTGGCGTCGCGGCTCCTGTTCGGGTTTCGCAATTGTGCAATTTCGGAGCGAAGGCCAATTGCCAACTTGCCGGCACGTGCCAGTTCCTTTGGGGCGTCGTTAATATTTGCGGTTCACTGACATCGGATTGCTCGGCAACAAGGATCGTCGATACCTACACCACGATGAAGGCCTACCGCGATATCTTAAAGAGCGTAACGGCCGAATACGCACTCATACCGGACGGCGGCAATTCGCGGGTCGTGTTCATCGGAGGCGAGGTCGTCGGTGGTGCCGTCAAGGCCGCGGGAACGAACTTTGTTTACAGCGACGGGCCGTGGATGTACAAATTCAACGCTGACCAGATCTCATGCTGCGACTGCTTTCATCCTTCGGCAACAGGGCAGAACAAACTTGCTCAGTTTATGAAAGAAGGGTTAAGCTGCAGCCGGTTCCAACCGTGCTGCAAAGAAACGGGTGATCCACTCGTCGATGGTAAATGTACAAAGACCGAGATCAAACGAGTCTACTACAACGGTCTTTATTAAAGATCAACGATTTGATTCGAGATGCCGGCTTTGGTATTTTTACGCTTGGACAAACTCACCTATGAACTCAGTCGACAACATTATCGAAGGCCTGCGGGAGATTCCCGACGCAGAATTCATTTGTCAGAACGTTTATGAATTTCTTGGTGCAAATCCGGTCGACGTCGATACTATTTCCAAATATTTTCATTGGAGCCCGAAATTTTACACCCGCAACCTGATATACAAAGATGCACGTTTTGAAATGATGGCTATTTGCTGGGAAAAGGGCCAGGTTTCGCGCGTGCATAACCACTCGGAACAGCGTTGCTGGATGACCGTGCCGGTCGGACGGCTTCGCGGTCAGAATTTTGCCGTCGCTGCGATGGATGAGTCCCGCGGCTATTGCAAACTGATCGAGACCGATTCGTTCGAACTGTCCGATTGCCTCGCTGCCAAGGTCGAACTCGAAGAGCCTGTCCACCAGATACTGAATCTTGCCGAATTCGACGAACGAGCGGTCAGCATTCACGTCTATTCAAAACCTTACGCAAGCTGCCGTTCTTATTGCCGCGATACAGATACATTCAAGACCGTTCCGCTGTTTTATACGAGCATCGACGGCAAGCTTTGCGACGGCGTAACACTTTAAATGTCGAAGAACCGTGCGATCTCAACAACGGTGATCGTTGGTTTGGCGATCGCCTATATTGCGGCACGACTGTGGCGATTGACGGCGTCGTGTCTTTGGTTCGACGAGATATTTAGCGTTCATGCGGCGACGCATTCCTGGAGCTCGATCCTTTCGTTCGTCGCACAGGATCTCATTCACCCTCCGCTTTTCTATTTTCTGTTAAAACTCTGGATCGGCATCGGCGGCGAGAGTGTTTTTTGGCTTCGCCTGCTGCCGGTCATTTTCTCCGCTGCTGCACTCGTTCCTTTCCTTCTATTGATGCGAGAGATGAAGAGCGGACGCTCGGTGACCGTCTTGGCGTTGTTTTTCATCGCTTTCAATGGCTCCCTGATCAAATATGCTCAGGAAGTCCGAATGTACAGCCTGTTGATGTGCATTTCGCTGTTCTCGATATGGTTGTTTGCCCGTTATTTTATTAAGGGAAAAAGTCTGGTTCCATTGATCATAGTTAACGTTTTAATGGTCTACAGCCACTATTTTGGATGGTTTGTGGTTTTTAGCGAGGTAGCTGCGATCTTGTTGTTTCAACGAATCAAAATACGGGCGATATTGTTAATGTTCGGGTCGACGCTGCTGGCATTTTTGCCGTGGGCGATCATGGTCATGAGTTACGCGAGGGCCGGAGCTGAGGTCGGACAGAACATTGGCTGGATGCAAAAGCCAATGCCCGCGAATATTGTGCAGCTGATATTGAGCTTGGTCGAGCCGCTCTATTTTGCGACGAGCAACGCAGTTCCATATTCGATCTACAAGGTCTCACTGCCAGTCCTGCTGATACTAACGGCCGGTGCAACACTTTTTTGTGTGAGGTGGAACAGGAACAAAACCTCGTCTGACTCAGAGCAGCTTTGGATGCTGGTAATATTTGCCGGAATGCCTGTGTTTATTGCGTTTGCCGCAAGTTGGCTGTTGCCGCATTCTATTTGGGGAACGCGGCATTTGATCGTTATTTTTGTTCCACTAGCGATACTTTTAGCGATCGCTGTGTGTGAAGTGGAACAAAAAGCGGTGCGAATCGGTGTGCTCTCACTGCTCGTGTTGTTTACCGCCTACGCGGTCGTTCTGACCGCTCAGAGAGAAACGGCGCAATATTCCTGGTGTGCGTGGGATCCGTTGACGGTGACCAGCGGTCTGCCTGCCAACGCCGCAATCTACACCGGCGAAGACCTCGTCGCTTATCATCTTTGGTTCGCGAACAGGCAGTTGCCCGAACGCAGGATCGTCCGTGTCGATGGTCTGAACGGCGTAAAAGAGGATAAAGCCTATTTCCTGCCTCGCGGATTCGAATCGGTCCAGACCGTTTCGATCGATGAATTGAACGAGAAGCAGTTTTGGATCGCATTCAGGACAAAGTACTGGGACCCGAATGCCGCGTTTATCGACGATCTTCGCGTTCGAGGCTACAACGTCGGAGAAGCCAAGATCATCGACGCGAATAGCGAACAAGCAGTGCTGGTTGAATTTTCAAAGGAAAAATAATACTTCTATTTACGTTTCCACCTAACGCCTTCTTTGGTGTCTTCCAAAATGATGCCTTTCGCGGCGAGTTCGTCGCGGATCTCGTCTGACCGGGCGAAGTCGCGGTTTTGACGAGATGCTTGACGTTCGGCTATCAGAGCGTCGATGTCGGCATCGAGGATCTCGGTCGATTCGGTTCCGAAAATGCCGAGGAGCGAATCGAACGTTGCGATCGCGTAGAGAATTGCGGTTCTATCATCTTCCCGCAAATCCCCGGCAGCCATGATGGTATTTATCTCACGTACCATATCGTGAACAGATGCCAATGCGGCGGCAGTGTTCAGGTCGTCGTCCATCGCAGATTCAAAATCCGTTAGAGCTGTTTTCACCGATGCGGCGGCGGATGGAAGCGAACCTTCTTCGGTTCTGGCATCCTTGACCAATGATCGGAAATTTCGTAACCGTTCAGTTGTTGTTTCTGCACCTTGCAGTCCTTCAAATGTGAAATTCAACTGCTTACGGTAGGGAACTGAAAGCAATAGATACCTGATCGCGAGCGGTGAATAGCCTTGTGCGATAAGATCGCGGAAGGTGAAAAAATTGCCCTTTGATTTGGACATTGTCACGTCGTCGATCTTGAGAAATTCGCTGTGGATCCAGTACTTTGCAAACTGTTTACCGGTCGCTCCCTCGCTCTGGGCGATCTCGTTCTCATGATGCGGAAATTGCAGGTCCTGGCCGCCGGCGTGGAGGTCGAAGGTCTCGCCTAGGTATTTCATCGCCATCGCTGAGCACTCGATATGCCAACCCGGACGGCCTCGTCCGAACGGTGCGTCCCAGCCCGGCTGTTCGTCTTCGCCGACCAGCTTCCATAGGGCAAAGTCGCGTGCGTCTTCCTTATCGTATTTATCGGTATCGATGCGTTCGCTGCCGCCGTCGCGGTTGCCGGAGAAACTGATCTTCGACAGCTTGCCGTACTCAGGAAACGCAGTGATGCGGTAGTAGATCGAACCGTCGGATTCGTACGCGTGGCCGTTTGCAAGCAATGTTGAAATAATATCGATCATTTCCGCAATATGGTGCGTCGCACGCGGAATTATCTCCGGCCGCTCGTTGCCGAGAGCGTCAAAATCCTCAAGAAAATATTGGGCAAATGGCTCGGTAAATTCGTCGATACTGATATTCCGGGCCGCCGCCTCGTTGATGATCCGGTCGTCGATGTCGGTCAGGTTCATGACGTGCGTCAGACTGAAGCCCTTGAATTTCAAATAGCGCCTTAGAACATCGCCAAAGATGAATGTCCGAAAATTGCCGATATGAGCAAAATTCCAAACCGTCGGGCCGCAGATATACATCCGCACCTTACCGCTTTCCAGCGGAACAAAATCTTCGACCTGTCTGGATAATGTGTTGTAAAATCTGAGCATAATTTCTATTTTGTCAGTTGATAATGCTTATTATACCGTTTTGTTGCTCGAACTCTGACATCGAGTGCCGTCACATAATTAATTTGATCTTGGCACGTTCAGCAAAATTCCTTTGAACGCCCGTCCTAATATTTCGCTTAAGATCGATCACGATCGAATCAAAAGCACTTTTCAATGGGAGGCATCATAATTTTGAGTAAATATCGACACATCTCGGCTGTTCGACAGATCAACGACATGGCCTGTTGGGCGGCAAGTTTGAAATGGTGGTACAAGGCAGCGATGTCGATCAATGCGTCGCAGACCAAACTTTGGGATCGCTACAAAGCACGGGCGACCCAGCAGGGCGGAATGCCTGACGCAGATATGAAGTATCTTATCAACGAAAACGGAATGTACCTGCACGAATTTCCCAACGCAACGTCGTTTACATACGACAAAGTGAGAGACCTCCTGATGTGCGGCCCGATCTACACTGCGTTCACCGAACTTGGAACCAATAAGCGGCATGTCAATGTGATCTATGAGATCTCCGGAGACGCTTCGTGGGCTGACGTTCGTGCTATGGAACCGCAGCATCGAGCCCACACCGGAGCTGATTGGACCGGCAAACATATCTCCCGCGGCCTGGCGGATTACAACTCGGTTGGGGCTGTTTGGGCCGGTGTTCATCGAAACAACTATTATGATTGGGTCTCGTGCTTTGGCGAACTATAGACGGACAGGTCGGGTTCAACATAACTAGCCCGAGCATCGTCTGAAAAAAGATACTCTCGTGAGTAGAATTTGAGCGGATGATCTTTGTCGAATGTCGCGACCAGATCATTCGCTCTTTCCAATATTGAACTGCCGTTCTTCGCCGCGTTAAATTCCGCGACCGTCCGCATCCAAAATACCGTCAGCGTTTCGTGATAAGGCATTTCTTTTGAAAGATCTACCTCAAAGCCCTTGGTCAGCAATTTAAATATCCCGTCACGCATCTTCACGGTTGCCATATCAATGTCGTGCATTGACACGTAATGAAGAGCAACGGTCAAGTGCTCAGCGTGTTTCCATGCGTCACGGCTGATCGAGGCGTCCTCAAATGTTCGAACGACCTCGGCTATCTCTTCTTCGTTTTTGTATCTCAATTCCATTTCTTTCACCATAAAAAAAGCAAAATGATCAAGATCAAGTCTCGATCATTCCGCTTACTTATAACTAAATAGCCTAAAACTAACTACGCAGCCATTGCTTCGTTTGTTTCCTGGATCGCGTCAAATTCGTCCATGAACAAGTACTTACGCCATTCGGGTCGGTTTTCCGCGTAATGACACAGAAGTACATGATCAAGGCCGAGACGGAGCAGTTTTTGCGAAGTCAAGAGTGGCATACGGGCCTGTTCAGGCGTACGGTTTCCTTTTCGCTGATTACACTTTACACACGCCGACACCAGATTGTGCGGTGTGCTTTCGCCGCCTTGGGCACGCGGGAAGATGTGATCGAGCGTCAATTCCTTAGCATGTTTGTGCTCACCGCAGTACTGGCACCGGTAACGGTCGCGGATGTAGATGCGGGCACGTTTCATGGTAGTTTCGCGGTTATTTCGACGAACATGTACATAATGACGTAGACGAACGACCGACGGAACTGGAAAGGTTGTCGAAGGGGAATGGAGAACATTGTCGCCGTCGTTTTCTTCGACAGTGATCGCTCCGCGAAACCATAAACAAACAGCACGAGCCACGCCCACGGTTCCGAGCGGCTCGTACGAAAAATTCAACAGTAAAACACGACTAGTTAGCAACACTCACTCCTCCTTATTATTCTTTTGGTAATGTAATATCAAACGGTGTTAAACGCAAGGACTATATCTTGTTGCGTAACAGAAAAGTAAAACCATATGTCAGGCAATTTAGCGGCTCTCGACAAAAGATATGCGTATGTATTAAATTATTTTCGTTTTCGTATCTACAAGAGCTTTTTATAGAGGATCTTATGAATTCACGAACAATTCGCCAATTTTCAGTTCCAACAAATATTTGGCCGGCAGTCGAACGCTGGGCCGTAAGCGAGGGATTTAACCTGATCGAAGACCTTGGCGAAAAACGCCGCTATCAGAAGGGCAACGGCTGGATCGTCCTGCCGACAAAACTCGAGATCACTCAGAACGAGGCGGGAGTTCATCTTGAGGTCTGGGTTTACGGTTCACTCTTCAATCGAATATTCACGCTTTTCCTGTTGCCCGAAGAAATCACTATCGAATCCGGCGGCGTCCGGGCCCTCATCCCCCGTTCGATCGCACGTGACTCTGTGAACCGGCTTCTGGTCCAGCTCGCGCAGCCATTGATCACTTGAGGTCTGGGTCGGGTAAGGAGTTGGAGCATCGTGTCGGATTCGAACCGGCGTCTTCTGCTTGGAAAGCAGACGTCTTGAACCAACCTGACGAAGGTTGCTAGATTAGGAATCATCTAATGGCGAACGTCATTACAAAATATCGAGAATTTTGGCTTAAACAACGGACTCGTCGAGTCGCCGAGTGGTCCACCAAACGGCTCACAGGCAGGGCCCATTATGTTGCCGGTTTTGCTATATTTGGGTGTCTAGTAATGACCGGACCGTCAGTCGTTTTAAACCTAGCGTTTAACGACGCACAAAATATCGCAAATGTTACTTTGCGGCTGGTTCTAAATTTTCTGTGCGGGCTGTTTGTTGGCCATCTTACTTGGAATTCCCGTGAGAAAGCGTACTTGGCCAGATCAAAACACTGAGCAAGAAATTGGGTTTTGCCTTTCGGCGAAACCCATTTTTAATCACTCTTTGTGACCACGAATGTGGTTATCCTTTAACACAGATGACCTGTTTGATCTCCGCTACGACCTCGACTAGGTCGGACTGGGCTCGCATTACGTCATCGATGTCTTTGTAGGCACCGGGGATCTCGTCGACTACGCCTTTGTCTTTGCGGCATTCGACGCCGGCGGTTTGACGGGCGAGGTCGTCGATGGTGTATTTCGACTTTGCCTTGGTACGCGACATTTTGCGGCCCGCACCGTGCGAGCAAGAGTTGAACGACAACGGGTTTCCAAGGCCCTTAATGATGAACGATTTCGCTCCCATCGAGCCCGGAATGATGCCGAACGTGCCTTCGGCGGCGTTGATCGCACCCTTTCGGGTGATATAGACCTTGTCGCCGAAATGCTCTTCGACCGCGACGTAATTGTGATGACAATTCAGCGTGATCTCACGACGGAACGCCTTATCGCCGTTGAACATTCGGTTGAACGACTTGAGCAGACGCTTCATCATGATCTCGCGGTTCTTCATCGCGTAACCCTGAGCCCAGTCGAGGTCGTGCCAGTAGGCTTTGAACTCGTCCGTGCCGTGTACGAAATACGCCAGATCCGGCGAAGGCAGTTCGTTCAGACGATGCAGCGTTTTCGCGGTCGCGAGGTGACGTTCGGCAAGTTCTTTGCCGATGTTTCGCGAACCGGAATGCAGCATCAGCCAGACGTTGTCCTCAGTATCGAGACAAACCTCGATAAAGTGGTTGCCGCCCCCGAGCGTTCCGAGCTGAACCATCGCTTTGCGCTTAAGTTTTGGGATCCCGGCGTGCAGATCGTCAAACGTGTTCCAGCCGTCCCAACGCGAAGCGTCGTCGACCGATTCCTTATACCAGTTGAATCCGACGGGAATTGTACGCTCGATCTCGTGGCGAAACTCGGCCATTTTACGGTCGAGAATCCCGCTCTTGAACGGCGTCTTAACCGCCATCATTCCGCATCCGATATCGACTCCAACAGTCGCCGGGATCACGGCATCTTTCGTCGCAATGACCGAACCGACCATCGAGCCTTTACCCAAATGAGCGTCCGGCATGAGTGCGACGTGCTTGTAAATACAAGGCAGCCGCGATACGTTGCGGAGCATATTTTCTTCGTCAAAAGTCAGCCCGTGCGAGACCCACGAGAGGACTTCGGCCTTCGCCCCGCTGATATTTAGTTTGTTATGTGGCATAAATCCTCCTTTTGATATGTTAGTGCGTGTGAGTTGGCTGTGTAAAAGTTTGTTCCGTTCCACCTCACACAAACGTGTTTCACGGAACAAAATGAGATGGCTGACAGGGCGGGACTCGAACCCGCTACAACCCGATTAACAGTCGGGTACTCTACCAACTGAGTTACCTGCCAATGAAAAATGGTCGCGGCGGAAGGAATTGAACCTTCATCTCACGGTTTATGAGACCGTTGTTCTCCCATTGAACTACACTGCAGTATAAGGAGTGCGGGCATGCCTGCCCGCACGTGTGTCCGCTGGGGGGCAGGATGCCCGCGTTCCAGTTTTGGTCGATCGGGCGGGACTCGAACCCGCGGTACCTCGCTTAAAAGGCGAGTGCCTTGACCAACTTTGCTACCGATCGCTTTGTCCGTAGTCCGCAAGTGAGTAAGGGCTCAAGATATTTTAGATTCCACTCACGGGCAGGTGCTCTCGCTCCGATTGAGTCGTATTTACCTGAGTTAAGCCCTTACTTACGTGCGGGCTACAGACACTGATGAGGGCAAACGCGGCCGCGTGACGGCATCAGCGGACGATCGGACAAGCAAGCTGTTAAGCGAAGAGACAGAAATTGTCTACTTGTTCGAACGTCCTCGCCGTATGCGGCGGACGCGTTTGTATGGGTAAGACTGTTATTTGCCGGCCGTTCCACGGCAGAACGGCCGGTGAGCTGTGGAAGATAGTGTTAATGAACGGCACTCATTGCCCGTTCATGGAGATTTACCGTTTCCCGATCTTCGAAAGACGCAGCTTCGATCTCAAGAGCATCGCGAAATGCTGTCAAAACCTCGACGATCTTTCGGATCTTGAAAAGGCTGTTCTCGCGTTCGTCCTTATTCGAAAGGTCGAAATCGAGAGCGATATCGTCAAAACAGTCGGACATTTTTAGGACGATCTCGCCGTGATAGCGGTGATTGCGGCAGCACGAATGTATGTGCCGCGTGTCTTCGACGATGGCGATTATGTATGCCCGCATGTCGGCATGCAGATTCAGAAACGTGCGTTCCCGAACGTGAAATTTCCTGCTCATTTTCTTTTCCTCGTTGATAAATTGCTGAAAAATGTTGATAGATCGCGACATTTGTTCAGCTAACTAGGAAAAGCGGAACGGTCACGTCGCGAGCGGTGCAGATTTTCTTGGACTCTTTAGTACAAACATTTTGGTTTTCTCCTCATTGAATTGAATTTGTTATGCGTTCAACCACGCGCTTCGGCGGGTGGTTCTGAAATGGTGGACGCTCTTGGTATCGCACCAAGCTCTTCGGCTCTTCAAACCGACGCTGATCTGTCTCAGCTAAACGTCCGAACTGATTTTGGATTTAGGATTCTCGATTTCAGATTGAAATCCAAAATCTAAAATCCTAAATCCAAAATGGAAATGGCGGGGCCGAACGGACTCGAACCGTCATCGTCTTCCTCGACAGGGAGGTGCACACGCCTTTCTGCCACGGCCCCGAAATTGGGTGGAACGTCGGGATTTGAACCCGCCTGGAACAGTTCGAAAAACTGCTTGCTCGACGGCTTTGCATTCGTCCCCACTCGATTTGTAAACGCGGAGAGATTCAAACTCTCACTTTTCTGTTTCTAAGACAGATGCCTACGAATTGGCCACGCGTGCTTGAGAAAGATGGTCAGAGCGGCGGGATTTGAACCTGCGAACATTTGTTTCAAAACAAGCCCGTATGGCCGCCGCGGAACGCTCTGTTTTTGATCTTGGATTGGGGATTTTAGATTTTGGGTTCGTTTCTAAATCCAAAATCGGCAATCCAAAATCTAAGGTCGTGTTGGCTTCGGGACAGGGCTCGAACCTGTATTTTCTGATTCAAAGCCAGACGTCCTGCCAGTTAGACGACCCCGGAAAAGAAATTGGTGAAGACGGAAGGACTCGAACCTACAACCTGCTCGTTCGTAGCGAGCTGCTCTAATTCCGTTAAACTGCGTCCGCGTAATAAAAAGTGGCCGGTGGTCAGTGGACAGTGGTCAGGAAATAGAACTGATCACTGACCACCGGCCCCTGACCACTGCAATAGGCTATTCAGTTTTCAAACATCAAAAGTAAAAGGAGCGGCTACTCTCGGGCTTCTAATATCCCGGGCGTAACCGCTCCTAAAAAACGTGAAAACGTTGTCGTTTTACTTTCGATGTTTCGGGAGCGGAAACGCCGCTCCCGCAAGATCAATCTGGTTGCAACGAACGATCCGTGCCGTTCGGTTTGGGCTGATAATTCATACTATCGAGACATAGACACATTGCTCCGCATGACAAAACACTGCCTTATATCACGGCCAGTTGCCCATGCGGTTGTCGCAAATGTATGTTCTAAATTCCGAATCATAAAAATTAACTCCAAAAGTTTCGACTCGCAGTGCGAGCGAGTTGAAGTATAAACACAGCTTAAAAACGCTTGTCAAGCGATTTTTTGCACGGATCTTCGAAAAGTCTCAAAATTGCCTAGAAATGTTGGTAGCCTTTTTTCCAGCATTTGCAGTGACCTCGCCGATATGTGTAAATCCGGCCAAATTCGGATGCGAAATATTTTTTTTCGAAACGGTAAAAAGCAGCTCAAAATCTTCGCCGCCATTGAGGGCCATGTCTAAGCACTCTTGGCCGGCGAAATGAATGGACAGGTCACGGTTGATCGGCAAGCTTTCGGAGCGTAAAGATGCCCTGACAACGCTCGCGTTGCAGATATGTTGAGGTCTGACGAGAGCCCATCGCTGAGATCGATCATCGAGGTTGCTAGGTCTAGTGATTGCAATAGGTTAGCATACTTTACCTGAGGCTGTGGTTGTAGCTGCTTTAGCAAAAGGTCGTCAGAATTTCCTTGCTGATCCGGGCACCATTTTCGACCAGTTCAGCCCAGCGGCGGCCCCGCCGAGTGTTCCGGTTACGAAGATCGCATCTCCGGCTTTGCGGTCGAACGCAGTATTGCACGGCCTTTTTCAATTTCGCCTCCGACGATCGAATCAATTACTACTTTATCAGGCGTTCGTGATACGTCCCCCCCAACGAGTTCAACGTTAATGTTCCGAGCTAAGGCGAACCAGCCTTCATAAAATCTATCGACAAAATCAGTTTTCCACAAGGTTTCGGGAACGCCCATGGAGAGCAATGACCACACCGGTTTTCCACCCATAGCGGCGATATCTGACAATGAAACGGCAAGAGCCTTATGGCCCTGGAATTCGGGAGTCGTCCAATCGAGCCGGAAATCAATGTCCTCGACCAGCATATCGGCAGTCACCAAGAGATCTGTCTTGCCATCTTTCGGCAATACAGCACAGTCATCGCCAACTCGGCCAAGCGAATATTTGTTCTTAATGTTTTGATGAAGTCAAAACTCGCTCTGGCTCATATCAGTATTGACACAACTATAATAAACACATACAATAACGGCTGTTTACTTATACAAAACTTTAACACACCCAACAGACTGCAATGGCACAAGAAACTACGGTAATTCCGGAAAAGCTCTTCTTCAAGATCGGCGAAGTTTGCGAACTCGTAGGTGTGCAGGCCCATGTACTGCGTTATTGGGAATCTGAGTTTCCGATGCTCTCGCCGCAGAAGAATAAGAGTGGCCAGCGGAGCTATCGCCGGCGTGATGTCGAGATCGCATTTGAGGATCAAACAGCTTTGTACAAAGAAATGTTCACGATCGCCGGAGCGATCAAACGGCTGCAGATAGAAGCGCGTGAAGGTAATAAGCCTAGGGACTGCTGAACCGGTTCGTGCCCCAATAGCAAATGGTCGTTGAAGCACCCAAACCCGTTCGGAGACTCACCTCTTTTATTTGATGGCCAACTGGATCTTGAACCTCCTTCCGTTTGCTGCACCTCCTGCGATGCTGAGTTGAGCGGCCATCAGCGGGAAGCGCTTGAAAGGTACTCGCGTCCAGTTGCTCGAACTGCGTGAAATGCTTAAATCACCGCCTGACACGCATGCCTAACACCGGGCGTGGTTGACTTTCGCTTCCGTAACAATAATCTTAACATTCGATTTCGGGACGTAGCGCAGTCTGGTAGCGCGTTCGCTTGGGGTGCGAGAGGTCGTGAGTTCAAATCTCGCCGTCCCGACCAATAAACATGGGGCTTTCAGCGATTGCTGGAAGCCCCATTTTTTTGACTTGGTTGCAGGTTGGTTGCAGTATTCTTTTTGTCCTCTTTTTTCAGCTCAAAACTCTCAAAGATCATCACTCTTGATCAGGCTGGTTTATAAACATCCTTTGTGTGGTTCAAAACTGCGTCGAATGGCGCGTTTTCGCGACTTTTGTGGCGGTTGCTGTCTATTTTCATGGCTTTTTGGCGAGGCACATTTTTTGCCAACTGGTGATCGGAGGTTCAGGAAATGGTTGAAATTATCACGATAGAAAAAGAAGAGCTGATTCGCTTGATCGACACCTCCGTCGCGGGGCCATCGAAAAGCTATTCATTCATCTCAGCCGCCGCAGATCATGACGAAGTCCGAAGTTGCGAAGTATTTGAAGAAATCGGGAGCAACGATCAATCGATGGATGCGAAAAAATGGTTTACCGTTCCACGGAGTTGGCCGGCCAACTTTTAACAGAACTGAGGTGGATGCCTGGTTAGCGAATTACTAAGTGTATGTCAGTTTTTAAGAAATATAACGGTAAGCGGATAAACGCTAAGCATCCGGCGTATGCGGCAGCTCGCTGGTGGGTATACAGACGAGTTAAAGGGCATAAGACCATTCATCAGGTTATTCCGACAGCGCGGACCAAGGAAGAAGCTGAACTCGCCGAGCGCCAACTGGTCAAGCAACTCTTCGACAGATCATTCGGACAAGCAGATACGACTGTAACTTTTGGAGACTTTGTAGACACAACCTATCGAAAGTATGTAGAGCAAAACAACGTCAATAAGGGAGCGAAGAATCTTTACATAAGACTTCTTTTGAAACACCTAAAGGATCAACCTCTGCACACCATTACGCCACAGGATTGTCGCGATTGCAGGAATAAACTTCAGTACGGAAAAAACCAGCGAAAAAAGAAAAGTTCGATATCTCCGTCCTCGATCAATAGGAATCATGTCGACTTTGTCGAAGATCTTTAGTCTCGCGTGTGAAGAGGACGTTCTTGATCGCAACCCAATGCAGTATGTGAAGGCCCTACCAGAACCACCGCCAAGAAAGCGCCTACTTACGACCGAGCAGAAGAAAGCTCTTTGGAAGGAACTTGAATCCGATCAGCTACTCTACAGGCTTGTCCAATTGGCCGTTAACATGCCGTTGCGCCGAGGTCAACTACTGGCTTTGAACGAGGATGTGGTTGATTTCGAGAATCAGAGGGTGTGGGTTATTGGTTCGAAAGGCCGGCCTCCTAGATCCGTTCCGATCAACGCAACCGCGACATCTATTCTGCGGTATTTGATTGCCGATAAGCAGTTGCCCTTTCCAATCGTCGATTTCCGCAAACGATGGCACCCAGTCCTGATTCGAGCAAAAATCAACAAGCCGGATGGAACTCGTGAAGAAAACTATCACTTCCACGACCTAAGAACCTATTTCGCTAGTGAACTTATTCGAAGGAACACTAATCCGCTAATAGTTCAAAATCTATTCGCTCATTCCGACATGAGCATCACAAACATTTACGCCGAGACTGATGCCGATCTGATGTTGGAAGCAGTAAAACGGCTTGACAATGCGAATCTGGGCTAAGAAGAGTCGATCCTTTACTGACTATGTAGAGTTTTTGGATTGAAATATAGGGGCAGCCGCGAGAAAACTGTATGGAACACAAGGGATTAGAACGAGATCTTGATCAGAATTTAATCTTGCGGCCCTTCGTACACGTTGGGCATCCATTTTTTCCTAATTCCCAGTATCTGACAATCTCCTTTATTGGCTCGCTCCATCGTGTTGCGTGTTGTGAACAATAGAAGGTAGCAGTTTTACCAGAACCTGTCGTTAGTTTTTCATAGGAAATTCCGTCGTTCTCGTTCTCTTCGAAATCCCAAATTTCTGCAATGAAAGCGGGATATATTTCTGTCAAGTTAAAGCTCTCTCCCTTTGCACGTCCGTGACAAGATGGGCATCCACTGCTTCCGTTACTCCACGATTGACGAATCGCCGTGATTCTTGCCGACCATCGATGGCCGTCAACGGGACATCGGAACCAACCTTCTTTGGACGATCCCAAAGTGATTTCAGATGGATCGAGGCCAAGTTCGTCATTTTTTTCCTTATCCCAATAAACGCGTACCTGTTCCGGAAACTCGTCGGAAAGCTTTGGAGCTTTTCCCCATTCGCCTAACTTGCGATCAATTGTTCCATTGCACACTCGGCATCCTGCATTTCCACGTGACCACTGCTGCCTTATAGTCGCGTGAATTCGGCCTTGCCAAGAATGCGAGTCTTTCGGACATCTAAACCATGCCTTCCAGTTGCTTGCTAGCGTCAGCTCGTTTGGATCCAATCCATCCGCTTCGTTCTTCTCAAAATCCCAATATTGCCTGACGTACTGAGGATAAGCGTCGACGAGTTTCTCCTGTTTTACGGGTTTCTTTGTCTTCCCGGCACATTTCGGGCATCCAGATGTTCCCGATCGCCACCAGCTAACAACGATATCGCAAGGACGCTTCAACCATGAATGACCATCTTTTGGACACTTCCACCAAATCTCAACTGACGCGCTTCGCGACGAGATCTGTGTTGGATCAAGCCCTGCATTCTTCTCGCGGTCCCAAAGCTCATCAACCCGATCTGGGAATTGGTTGGCGAGACTTTTTTCCAGGCGTTTCCACTTTGAGTCCTTTTCCTTTTGCAGTTCACGTTGCCTCTCTCCTTCCTCATGCTCTTGTAGATAGGCAGGAAAATTTGGGGTTATATTAAGAATCTGCCTGACCCTCTCGCGAGTCAATCCAAGTATATCTCCAATCTCCTGATAAGTAAATCCGTGCCTGTAGAGAGCAAGAAATCTCTCCGCCCTATCAGCCAACTTACTCCGTCCATCTGAGCTGACTGTTGTGAAAAATCGGGATCTCGCTTCCTCTTTGGCTATGGCTGAAACCGTTCCAACGAGGTGCCGACCGAGGTCAGTGAGACTCACTTCTTCGCCTGCAACCAATATTGCCCCCAAGCTTTGCAGGCGAGGTATTAGATTCTTTCCCCCACGAATGTTGGACTTTGCAATTGGCACATCGAAAAGAAAGGTAAGAAAGTGTTTCTCGATCTTTTTGATCTTGGGCGCCGATGATGTCCCAATCCTTTGGAGCAACTTATCTAAAAGAGCGTCGTCATCCAGCTGAATATCCTGAAATATGGTATCTCCAAAGTTCGCTAAAAGGTCAATACCGGTTGAGGATAGTGAAAGGGACGTCTCTTCAACGAGTCCAAAATCACGCAGTCCCGACGCAATCCTCTCTAAACGACCATCCGAGTCTGGTTCCAGGTTACGGACGGCGATCACTTTCAGCAGCATTCGCTGTTTCTTTTGAATCTTTTTGAGAATTTTCGAAAATTCCATACCCAATCTCGTGGCTCAGATTTGTGGTTCTTCGGTGTTCAGTCGTTTGGATCCAAACCATCGACAGCTTCTCGCAACCTAGCTACCTGTGACTGCAGACCATCAGCCATTTTGCGGACAGAATCCAGTACCTTGTCGCTACTAGCTTTTATAGTTTCTGTCCAACGCCGCATGTCGTCAAGACGCTTAGCCTCTTTCTCGATCCCGAGTATCGCGGTATCGATCGCTTCGAACTCGGCCGCCTCGGCATTGCGCTTACATGATTCACGGACACATATAGCCTTCGCAAGGCTCAAGGCTGTCTTGAGTATCACATCGCTCGCCAAGTCGTCCGCATCCCAAACAACGAACACATCTTCACCATATCGTGCTATGGATTCGATGTTTGCGGGAGCGGTTTTCTTCGAGAAAACAAATACTCCAACAGCGGCTCCTCGATTCTTCCGAGCGAGCTCTATTTCGTCCCTTGCTTTTCCGATGTCACAACTCGCCGACTCTTTTGCCTCTACTACATATTTTACGCCAGCAGCCATACAGTCCGGACCAAGTTCAATCACCGCATCACCCACCCTACAGTTTTTTATCAGTCCAGTCGTCGAGCCTGTTGACCTTGCGATATCGCAAGCTCGTTGAGCGTCGAGAGTGACGAATTCGACCACAGCCGATTCAAAATCATTGCCGTGGCGAGTTGACCGCAACGACTCTTGGCGTCGGGCTTTCATTGATTCGAGAGCCGATGTGACATCACTTTGGAATCGCGAATTTATTTCGTTCTGCTTCTCGAACACACTAAGCAATTCTTGACGAAGACGAGCGAGTGAAGAGCCAGAATTATCGAGTGAGAATTCGTTAGTGATTGTCTTTTGAGCCTTATCGACATTGCGCATCAGGCGGCTTAACGCTGAGTCTTCTTTGTCAAGAGAGAATTCTGCGATCGCATCATTGATACGGTTTGAAAGGTCTCCCGTAAGTTTGCCGTTGTTCTCGGTCAATTCTGCGATCATGCGGGACATTGCACCACTCTTATTGTTGAGAGAGAATTCGGAGAGGATTCTCTCAGATTCGAGTTTCAGAGCCTCTTCCGCAGAAATTCGGATTGCGTTGACTATACCGCCGGTCTGCGTTGGATCGAGCACATTCATTATTGGGCTATTTGCTCCAACATGTGACGCCAATGCTGCTGCGAGTTCTGAGCCTTCGGCACCGACCTGCCTCCGAAGGACTTGTTCCAGGTCACCGTCTTTTTGGATGAGACGTTCGACTCGCTGCTGAAAACTGCCACTCTTCGGATCAAAATAGTCCTTCAAGACACTGCCGAGCCCCTCGGTGATCTTTGCACGGTATGACTCTAGTGAGGTTCCGAGATCGCCGAGGATCCGTTCACCTTCGCGACGAACCGCGTCTGCGTCAACCTGACCCCGCGCATGGCGAAGTGAAAGCAATCCCACGGTTAAGCATTGAGAGAGTATTCCGTTCTTTCTCTCCCGACTTTTTGCCAAGTATTTCCCGGACAGACTCCGGATCGTTCACATCCAGTTCAAGATGGACAGTGGTAGAGGATACGGACGATACTTCACTGCACATTGCGACGTCGTTTTCCTCAAATTCTGAACCGCTTATTGCGGGGCTGCTGAATGCATAAAAATCTCCTTTTCAGACTAAGCAAAAATTAAATCCTGGTCGCCATAAATTATTCCAAGCAAGCTGTCTTCAATTCGTCGAAGTCGTTCTGCATACGTTGTGGCGGTCGCTTCAGAGCGTTCGAAACGGCCCCAGTCGTTCCAGTTTTCTTCCAACGCAAGACCGATTGCTTCCGCGTCACGGCGTCCGACTATTTCTGTTAATTCGCGTGTTCTCATAATTTTTCTCCTGCTAATGTGTCTTTTCACTCCTATGCCGGATCACGAATGTGCTTTGTTCATTTTTCCCCGACATTTCCGAATTTATTTGCGGCGATTTGCCGTCCTTCATACCTAAGCCGGATCGGAGAAGTGATTTGTTCACTCGAGGCGGAAATAATTAACAAAAAGGGCTTTCTACTTTCTGGCTATTGCTAGCGAGATAGAAGAAAGCCCTTCGATCGCTGAGGGTGGGTTAATTAGTCGGTTGACACATCGTCAGAGAGTCCTAATTCGCGCAGTGCGGATTTAGTTTCTTCTAACTTCTGCATTGAAATCCCGTCATCGGGAGCGCTTTCAAACTTAACGGAAACTTTCAGGTCTTGCCCGTGGTATTTCAGAAGAACCTTTTGGTAGAACAGCGACCACTTCTGTGACGAAATTTCACCGGACCAGAAAATTCTTGAAACCGTTTGTTTGAAAAGCGGTGGTTCATCCGCACCATCGTCCGGTTTTTGGGGAGATCGCGTATCTTCTGGCGATGGCTCTTGGGGAACGGGGTCATCAATTTCCGACTTGCCTATTGGAGCGGGCGACTGTTTTGTCTCAAGGTATCTTTCCGCAAGTTCTTTTTCAGGATATAGACGTCATCTGCGATTTCGACCTCGCTTGCCATCAGCCCTTCTTTGAAACGGAATGGATCATATCCGTCACCTGATTTGATGACATAAGCAAACTGGCCACCAGATACGCCGTTTATGATCGTCTGCTTGATAGCATCGCCAGAAAGTAGTTTCGGAAATAATGGAGAAGCAAAGAACGCATCGCGAACGGACTTAACGCTCCACGCATCAAAGACAGGCGACCAGTTACGGACAAGAAAGTTTGGGCTGATCGAGTCCTGGACATCGCCTTCCTGTTTTAGCCGATTGATAATGCATTCCGAGAGCGAACTGTATCCGCTGGAATTCACCAATCCGAGGTCAATGATGCGAAGCGAATTGTCCTTATCAAGTAAAACGATATGCTTATATGTACGCCAAACACTTTCTTTTACATCGCGTCGGGCTTTCTCGATGTTTACGCGTAGCTGTGCCTTTTGGGAATCCTCAATCCTGATCGTCGGATCGCCCTCAATTGCTTCCCAAGCGAGCACTTTTTTTGCATCACTGAATAGTGTTGAAGCTGCGTCCGAAACTACCCAAATCAACGCACTCTTGAAGGTGCGGGCCGACTGGCCGCTCTCAGTGATCATCTGACCGATGTTTGCCTTTGTCTGGTCGTTGAGCTGAGATGACGGGTCTCCGACCACTATCGTAAGAATGGGGCGGTCTGTAATCTGGTTGCTTCGTTCCGGAAAATACACGTTCAATACCAGATCCCTTCTTGAATACGTCCAACACTTCCTGCCGAACCCGAGATTCAACTTCTTTTCCGTCGATCGCGGCCCGCTTGTCGGAAAGGATCTTGTTTAGATTTGCAGCGATACCGAAACGGTATTTGCTTCCTTCGACAGTCAGGTAATACGCATTTGCAGCAAGTTCTTCGAGAACCGTGATTACGTTTCCGATGTCCAAATCAGGTTCGGCGACTGCGGCGTGAATTTCAGGTAAGGGTGGTTTCGCCTCTCGACTGTCCACCGTTAGATTCGAAGAAAATTACCGTAGCGACTTTCTGGTGAAGCCTGGATTTCTTTATCGAGTCTGAAGCCTCTTTATCCAGTTGAATGGCATGAGAATCAGACTTTCCTGAAATGTCCGCATCCACTGCCACCTTCAATTTCTCTTCACCGAGCTGTTCGAAAACTACATCTCGAAAAAGGGGATCATTGAGCGGTGCTGTGCCCATCGAGATAAGCGGGTCTTTATGCGCTCCCGTAAAGCCATCAACATACGCACGCGAAACCCACAGGGCCATCATCCGCAGAACGCCGCGGGTTCGCTGGAATCTTGGAAGCGACTGCCACTTTCGTTCGAACACAGAGAGCGTCATCGGGTGGAACGGGTATGTTTCGGCGAATGCTTTTCGAGCGTTCTCCGTGTCAAAGACCTGAGGCATCTGATCTTTGTGTTCCTCGACCCAATCTCCAAACGCATTGCACGTTGCGATCGCTTCCTTTGAAAGCATCACCTTCCCGGTCGCAGCTAGCGAATTTGGAGCCCACTCAAAAGTCGGCGACGAATGATCTCAAAGGTTTCATTCTCTGTTGACATCGCAATCGGCTTTCCTAAACGATCGAGTAACTTTTTTTAAACGATCGTGGTCGCTCTGATCCTCGGCGGACATTTCGAGTTCAGAAGCGGGAATCGAAACGGCAAGGACCATGCCTTTACGTCCGCGAGCCTCTTCGGAGAGATTTTGCAGGAACGTGTAGAACTGTGCCGACAATCCGCTTTTGCGATGACGCGTGATGTAGTTCATCAGCTCATCCATCAGGATGAGGCACGGCCTATCGGGAAGGAAGTCTCGAATTACGTCGCCGCCGGGAGCTTGTCCCAGTTCGTCGTGCCTCGCAACTGCTGCAAAGCCTTCTTCGCCCCCGAGCTGAAAAGCTATCTCGCCCCAGGGCGTTTTGCGAAGAGGCGTACCGTCATCGCCACCTCGACCTCTAATCGAATCGAACTCCGTCCCGACCAAAATTGCGGTCTTCGCCTCCGGGACGGAAGCTATGTTGGCTTTGAGAAGTAATTTTTGGACGCCCTGCCATTCGTTCGCATTCGAACCATTGCCGGCCAAATGATAGAGCAGTGTCAACGCGTGGGTCTTACCACCACCGAACTGCGTGGCCATGTTAAAGATCGCGTTGGTCTCGGTCGTTTCGCCCGCGAGGCGCCTGATAACCTCAGATGCAAGATCCGTCAGACTCTTGGTCATATACGTTCGTTCAAAGAACGTTTTTGGATCGGTATAGTCCTTTGGAGCTTTGCCGTCGCGTATGAGTTCAAGATGCGCCGCAAATTCCGACGCGTCCAATGGGCGTCCTTCGCGAAGGTCTTCGCGGGGCGTTACTACGTTGTACCAGGGTTTTAATGCCATATTCTTCCTAATGCCTAATTCTTGAAAACCATGCTTCGACGCTGTGGGGAAGGGACGTTCCCATTCGTTCTCGATCGTCAGATGTCACTTCTGCAAGGGCGGCTTCGATATGCCGGCGCACTAGCTCGGAGTAATCCCGATGAAGCCTGATTGGCGAGATACACAAAATATCCCTGCCCATTTTCAGATCTCTTAGTGCTCCTTCGAACGAAGTCGTGGGATCAGATTGCCAATCTACCCACTCTTCGTCATCGTTGTCATCAAGCCTCATGCTCGTGCCGGAGTTACGGAAATATACTTTTCCTTCCGCTGTCGTAAATTGGGTGATCTCGATGCCGCCTCCTTCGAAGGCGAGCTCGAATACTATCTCGACGGTCGCGTCGGCTATCTCATTTTCAATGCGCTCGTTATCCTGTTTGAGAATGGATCTCAACAGGTCACGGTCCGCGTCCGTTATTGCGTGTCCAGCCCGCATTATTAGAATCCGAGTCCTTTCTTCCTCGCCAGAACACCATCGACCCAACGTTTTTCTTCGCTTCCACTTGGATAGAGTTTAGAAAGATTGTCAGCGAGGCGCCAGAAACGTTCATCATTGCCAATTCCGTCATCCACGAGAAATCTTTTAACGGCCTCACCACGTCCGGCACCAAAGAGAAGCATGGTCTGGTGCACACGATCGAGCGTCGTAGATGCGGCCGAAGGCACTCCACCGACACCGAAGACAGTCTCGAATTCGTCATCTTCCATTTCTGTGAAGAGCTTTCCCTGTGCCTTGCTTTTCTTTCTTTCGCCCAGTCGCTTCAGCTCCTGACGCTGCTGATTCAAGTCCAAAAAGGTCTCTAGCCGCTCACCTACGGGCAGCAAGCGAGCCTTGTCTCCTTTTATTTCGACAATCGAATCTTAGATCCTCGAGATGAGCACCGAGCCTTGAGCGATCTTTCGGGCAGCGTCGTATTCAAGAAGATAGCCTGAGGCCTTCTTTTTGCTACCGCCGTTTTCCTCGTCGATACTTCTTCTTCCTCCGGATTCTTCGTTAGCTTCTGCAGCTGAAGTTCCTGAAAATAATGTCCATAGCCACATCGCAGTAAGACTAGCGTCTTCTTCAAACCCAGTAGCGTCGGCACCAGCAAAGATCATATTTAGGGCTTCTTTCGCAACGGCTGCCCAGACATGTTCAAGATATTCGCTCAAAGTTACGGTTTCTCGCCGCTTGGTTTTCGACGCCCGAATACCGCGAGAATATTTCCAAGGCCGGTCCAAGACACGCAAAAATAGCATCGGCTCCAACGACACCCTCATTAGCAAGTCTAGGCATCCACTCATGAATTCGGATAGGTAACTCTCGTAAAACATCTCGCCAATCCCCAATTTCGTCCCCAACAGATCCGTCTGCATTCTCTCTGGGGCGGCATACAAGATGAATTGACGAAGCGAGAGCCGCTGATCCAATGGCATTAGTCCGAACACTTCTTTCAGTATCGACTGGCCCAGGACGCGGTTACTATCCATCCCGCGTCAACCATTCCCGCGAGTTGGGCTTCCCAACCAGTGGTAGATTTATGCGAAAACCACAACACGCCGATTCCATTTGGATTAGAATACGGCGACCTTCTTTCAAGCCTGTCGCAATCTGCTCTTCGTAAAATTTCTTATCTTTGTGGCATGCCGGAAGAAAGGTTTCGCCCTGCCATCTCAGTTATCTCGTCATCTTTCGGAGTTTCCTCGTTAGCATAGATCACGTGGGTACGTTATTAAGGATCCGCTTTAGCCATACGTAGAAGAAGTCGGAAAGATCTGCGTACGGAATCGCATCATAGTAAGGGGGATCAGTAATCAAAGCATCGACCGAATCGTCGGGTAAGGGATGATCGGATGCACTAAATTTCTCAGCCTTGCCTTCCACCCGCACTATGGATTGAGTTATGTTCCAGTGTATCCGCGATATCATCAATCGCTCCCGACCAACTCGCCTCCCGCCAAAATGTTTGATGGAGGATTGATCTTCTACATAGTCCCATATCCTACCCCTGAAACCCATGTCGACCGAACAAGTGTCATCCTGACGACCGCCAAAGTCAGAGGTATCCATCGACAAAGCGTGCATGCTTCTTGTTTCGACCAAGTCCGGCCAAATCCTAGTTGTCAAAGCAGGTTCCAACGTGACCTAGTCCCCAAGATCGTTCCAAGGGACATAAGATAGCTTTTTAGACCAGTCTTGTGGAATGGTTACATAGATCGACTTTCGCTTGTCGGATTGTAAGGTCGAGAGTTGCTTCGCGATGCCGAGTGACCGCGAGACGGTCCATACTAGCGTTTGGCGATGGACGAATAGGTTTACTTGCCAAAGCCGCCTGGTAGCGAGGCCCTCCACTTTCTCTGGCGTTTTACGGAGCGAAAGGATTGAAGGATGGACTCTGCATGAATCACCTGTTCCACTTGATAATCCCTGCCTTTGTTGTGTTGAGTACTGTCGCAATAAGAGTCGCATCGTCAGCCTCCATGACGGCTTTCATTTGGGACATCACGTTCGTTGGGTCGTAAAGGAACAATCGGCATCAAAGTGATTTTTCCCCGATGTGCTTTAAAAAAGAATAGCCCATAGTTATTCACTGAATGAGATACTTTTGGTTACTGAATCTACCTAGTTTTTCGGCTTCTAATCGAAATTCTCTTTTGCGTCCCTGCCAAAAGCAGATTCCCATATTTGGGATCATCGGCACTTTATCGAGAGAACCGCAGCCGGTTCAAATGTGATGGTTCGAGACCACAGATAAGCAATTGGTGTTGAGCCTCCCGGGACCAATTGGGTAGAAGTTTGCGGTTTCCTTTCTAGCCTCTTCCATGAGTCAAGCCCCTGCTTTGCGAACGTTCATCGGCGAGACCAGTTGACCAAAATTGGGTATAAATTCGAGAAGCGTCCCCGTTGTTTAGAATACGTCAAAACCGTATTTTGGTTCGGATGCAAAAGCATCCGCTCTCGCTAGTGCTTCAAGGGTGATGTTTCCCCCAGAGAATTGGGTCTGCAACCGGGGACAGTTGTCGTTGCCAGATTCGCCGCCGTTATTCACGTGGGCTGTCATCGTCAGGCAGCCTAGGCTCAGACCCAAGATGGGTAGCGTTGAAATATCCCAATTGCCGAAATGCATAACGATATGCATTTCTAATCCGAATTCTCTCCGGGAAACGAGTTCACCGAACACCATGATTTTGACACGAGCATCCCGACCCATTGCCCGGAGCAACTTTTTTGCAAGTGAGCCATATTGGAGGTTCCCTTGATTGAAATCGTCATAGCCCATTGTGGTTGCGAGCTCACGCACCGTGATCGCTCGGCCGCCGGAATGATAATGTGCTCTGAGCATTCTTAACTGGTTGTCAGTTAAACCATCGCGAATCGCTGCAAATGCTACTTTGTATTCGTCCGAGCCGGGCGGAACAAATTCCTGCATCTCCTCGGCATCGGATTCGGGAAATTTAATTGATGTTTCGTCAATATCACCCTCTTCCCAAGTAAATTTACCGACGCTTTTTGTGGTGCCGGCTCCAACTCAATCGCTATTACTGCCAGCCGTTCAAGCAGAGCCGAAAGATGTCCGGTCGCGGCGATGTGTTCCCAATGTTCATTATCCGAAATCCAGTAATCCGATCGCCAGTGGACAACAAGCAACTTGCGGATGGTTTCAAGATCTGCTGCGGCTAAGCCTTCAGAATCATCCATGAGGCGTCGGCCTTCATCCATCCAGCCCATGTAGTCGAACGCATACATGAACTGACGGGAATGAAACTCATGAACGATCCGCCTCACGATCGAACCAAATTCTTTCGAATACTCGTGTCCTTTCGTCGCTGGGTCAGCGTCACGATCGGCAACGGCCGCTTCAAGAGCAGGCAAATGAGCGACGACTGCTTCCAAATCCTCACGCGTCAATAAGCGGTCATCACCATCCGATTTCGAAGAGGCCCGGTTATCAACATTGGAGCCAACATGATCTCTCTTGCGATATGTCCGGCCGGGATCAGAGATCTCAAGGTGGGTTTCATCCAAAAGGTCGAATCCACCTGCTTCTTTTGCCCAATGGCAATACGTCGTGTCGTTGAACCGGATGTAGATCCAGTCCGACCGATCAGTATCCGCGTACGCGTCGGCCTGCACGCCGTCAAATTCCAGAACTACGGGCGTAACGCGCGAGCACCAGTTTGCCATCCGGTCGTCTTTTGCACGCTGAATGTAATATTCGCGGCCCGATGAGTTCCTTACTTTCATCTCTCTTGTGAACCGGCAGCCTGGATAACACTTGCTCCTACATGATAACGCTCGACAATCGAAAGCGGCTCCCAGCCAAGTCGAGCGGATCGCGGATAATGTTTAGGTCTGGCGTTTCGGACCCTGCGTCAAAAACAACATAAAGCCAGTAATCGTGTTTCAGTCTCCCCGCCGTTTTATATTCGTTCGTGGTTAGTGCGATCTCACCAACTGCGGATCTTCCTTTTACCTCGATGAACCTGACATCCATTGCAGTCTGAGGATCTTCAGGGTTAGGCAGTCGCGATATCAGATCGAATCCACGGTTCTGAGATTCGACCGACTCGACGATTCGGCCATGAGCCTGTTCGTGGGCTATCACGAAATCTACAGCCCGCCGTTCTATATCTGCATCGCTAACCATTCGTGCGATCTCAGGTGTTTGGCGTTCCGGATGGGGTAGCACCCAACAGCTTCCAACGAATGTCACGTCGCCGATCGAACAATTTCTTTCCTGCTCGATCTCCGTAGTTCGTTTTTCGAGACGTTTATTAAGATCGTCGAGCTTATCTTCAACAGTCTTTAGATTCGCCTCAAGAGGCTCAGACGAATCACCGCGCAACTGCTTGTCCAGTAGATCCATGTGCCTTACATTCTGACGAGCGAGAAGGGCATTAAGGCTAATTTGAACGTGTTCGCGCACCATGCCTGATTGTTTTTGGCGCTCAGCCTGAACGTCTGCAAGCAGCCCGTCCATAGCTTCGCTGAGCAAATAAGCTTCACTGTCGTCCTTTCCTGGTAGTGACGAACTCGTTAGGCTTTCTGAAACGCCAGACCCTTTGTCGCTAAGAGCTAGGTCGAGGAAAAGCGTTGGCTCGCGAAGTTCTTGCTCGCCTGACATCGCCGTTTTGACCACGAAAATCCGTTTGTGAACGGTTTCGCCAAGCCCATCTTTGATTGCGGCTGTAAATACGTCTAGGCGGTAAGGTTCGCTTGTATTTAGATCATAAAGAAAACTACCTTTCTGGAGGTCCTTCTTGACCTTCTCTTCAACATCTTCTCTGACAGCTTCGAATAGCGGGTGTCCCGGTGTGACCCATTCTGAGGACGTGTCTTTTTCTGCAAACTCTCTAGCGAATACAACTTGTTTATAATCTCTCGTGAGTCTTCCGAATTTTGGCTCCAGTCTTTCACCGATCACTTGTAATGGGCGAGGAAGGCGTCCGACTCGGAAAGTTTTTTCCTTTCCACCGATCTCTTTAGGTTGAACTCCTGAAACGGGAGAGGCACTCAAAAAGAAATCTTCGATGACTTCTGGAACAAGTCGCCGCTCTTTCGCTTTCTCACGTTCTTGCGTCAGGGCCGAAATGTTGAGATTCCGCTTCGCGAGACCTTCCAATGTGGACTCAGAAATCTTCTTGATCTTCTCAATATCGACCTGCTCCACGATTCGTGACGTAATAACATCTTCGGTTAAATTGTGAGCGTACAAGTCTCGGAAAAGCCTCTCAATCTCGTTAGGCTGGAGCAACTCGCCAACAACATCGAAAACATGATCACGCCCAAGCTCAGAACTGATTTCCTCAAGCTTTGTAAGCAGCTTTTCCATCACCCTGCCTTCAAGGGTGTTCTCAGCTACAAAATTCAAGATCAAGCAGTCCTTCGTCTGGCCGTAGCGGTGAATTCGTCCCATTCGCTGTTCGAGCCGCATCGGGTTCCATGGCATGTCATAGTTGATCATGAACCAACAGAATTGGAGGTTGATACCTTCGCCCGCGGCCTCGGTTGCGACCATTACCTGCACTGATTCCTTGAACTCGCGCTCGGCAAATATACGAGTGCCGCGTTCCTCCGAATCACCCACCTTCATCGAACCGGATATTTGGGTTACCGAAAGGCCCCATTCACGAATTTTCTCGACAAGATATTTAAGGGTGTCGCGTGCTCGGTAAATATCAGAAGCTTGTTCTTAGGATCGTCAAAAATGCCTCGACTTGTAATCTCTTCCTTGAGCCGGGAGAGCTTGGTTTCAATTTCTCGAGATTCCAAGTCCTCAGCCATGATTATTAGTTCGCCAAGCTTTTCGATCTCTTCTCGAAGATCGTCCGGATCAAAGAAGGCCACGAAGTCCTCAAGATCAGCCATGATTCGCTGCTGTTCTTCGTCTGGAAGGTCTTCGTAGTTGTCTGGTAGTTGCTTTCGTTTCTGCTCTTCTATGTACTTTTGCGGATCGTCCAGAATGGCCTGTCGCTTATCCTTCATCCGCTGCAACGAACGGCGAAGTGCGTAAATGCTCGATGCAAACCGCCTTTGAAGCATCGCCATCGTAAAACCTAGAATTCGACCTTGCGATCGGTTCTCAGCCTGCGACGCCTTAATGGATTGCTCTTCAACATAACTAGTGAGAGCGTTGTAAAGATCTGCCTCGTCGGCATCAATGTTGAACGCGATCGTGTGAACGTTACGCTTTGTAAATAACTTCTTTGACTTGCCCGTTTCAGGGTCAGGAAAGGTTACGAGAGCCTCCTTCGTACGTCTAAGGTAAAACGGAGCTTCTTTCCTTTCCATAGCTTGCTCTAAACTCTCGATGTCACCGTAGACATCAGGGTCAAGAAGCTCCAAAAATTTACGGAAATTTTTTGGGTCGCCCTTATGCGGTGTGGCCGTCATTAACAACAAGTGATCAGATTTAGGAAAAAGGTCTTCTCCGAGCCGATAGGCCAGTGTTGTCTTATCGTTACCGTAAGCGCTTAGTTTGTGGGCTTCATCGACAACTATTAGGTGCCACTCGCTTCGAAGGAGGCTCTGCTTGGCGTAGTCCTGCGTGGAAACCCAGCTTACGGACGTCACGACCTGATCGATGTCTTGAAAAGGATTCACCCCATATTGAGAACGCATATCCCCGCCCTTAATTACTCGAAATCCTCACGGAATTTATCCTTCATTTCACGTTGCCACTGAAACGACAATGCAGCTGGAGTGATGATGAGGATCCGCTTGATCAACCCCCGGAGTTTTAACTCTTTAATGAGCAATCCGGCCATTATTGTTTTACCAGCGCCTGGATCGTCTGCGAGCAGGAATCGTATTCTTGGCAACTTTAGAAAGTAGTCATAGACAGCCTCCAATTGGTGTGGAAGGGGATCGACGCGAGCGACCGACAGCGCAAAGAACGGGTCGTACTCATAAGCCAGTTTCAGCCGGAGCGATTCGATTCCCAACTTGAATTTCAGCGGGTTACCGTCAAATGTCGGCGTGTCACTAGTGATCTGTAGGGTTGCGATCTGTTCTGCACTTAGAATCGGCTCGTGCACCTTGCCGGTATTTAGGCCCTTTCCAATTATCTTCAACTTCTCGCCAACCGATTGAGTAGTGATTACCCGGACGGGTTCATTGAACAGTGAGCCCACGAGTATAACGTTTGGTATTATCTCTGCCATAATTTGCTTTGGATCGAACGCGTCCTGTTTTTCTAATTGTTCTTCTGTTGACGTGCGATCCAATTCCGAAAACCATTCGTCTGTTTCAGCCTGCTCGACATCACCCAAAATTGGGAATTGCCTGAGATTCAGAGGCCTTAGCATCCAAACTATTGAGTTCTCTTTGTTGGGCTCGCTTGAGAGGCGAGACTTGATAGCCGCCGTCAGTTATCTTGTCGATCAGCGTGACTGTATTCTTATGGGCATTGTGCTCTTCAGGAGATTCGAAAGCGTCGATAGAGGCCAACGCGCCTTGCGACTGGTAATTCGTCCTTTAGAAGTTTGCGCTCCGTTGCCGGATCAGACGATACCTGTTCTTCCCGGGTAGAATTTGAGAATAAGATTGGACTGCTAGGATGCTTGCGAATGACTTCACCTAGATTAAAGCGATCCTTGAGCTTTACCATTAATTGCTCAATTCCCAGTGGCGGAGCTTTTTCGCCGTATAGGCGAAGTACCTCGTCGCTCAGCGAGGCCGCAAGACGGTCACGATCCACAAGTGTTAGATCTGACTCGCCACCTAAGATTTGCTCGAGCTTCCGCGATAGGCGGCCCGCTCGTGTTGTCCATTCTTCAAATAGCCGAATACTTTCAGCATCCTGTGTGTGACTTGCTGAATCAAGGAAACAAATTCTTGGATGGAAAGTAACTCATCTTCCGGAAGTATCGCCATAAGGCCTTTCGGTGCTAAATCGGCATCCGCAACAAGCTTTCGTTTAGCGAATCCTAGAATTTCTACAATAGGTAAATGACGATCAACAATTGCCGAAACATAATAGTCAGACAGGACTCCAACAATCATCAGAATTGTGGGAATGTAGATGGCACGTTCCTCCGAGTCAGTTGCGGTCCTGACCTCGACACTCCAACCGTTGACGGCGAAATCGTTAACATCTAGAAGGTCAGAATAATCTGATTTCTCAGCTCGGCCATCGAAACACTCTAAGCCATGATCTTTTTCAAGATGATCCCCGAAGGTTAGGCTAACGGCTTGCGAAACTAGTAATCTTTGTTTTGCCTTCTTCGTGGATGCTGCTTGCGGATGAAGCGGCATTCTCTAGAACCTCGCGGGTAATTTCAAGTCTGATATTCGCGTTCATGATAACTTAGCTACCTTGCTCGTCCGTTTAATTGATAGAGTTCCGTCACCCGTTCTTGGCAGACATACTCGAGTCTTGTGCGCCTTCGCTGAGCTATAAGGCGGTTCATATTTTGTACTTCTGGATATTCTCCTGAAATGTGTGCCGCCAAAATCTCATCTGTTGAACATTCAGGCGCTAAGCAGGTTAGATTTAAGTACCCGTCTTGGTCATAACTCCACCAAACACGATGCCAAGCAATCGGACCAAATCCGAGGGTTGGCTTGTCTGAATGAAATTCATTGAGCGTCTGATTCAACAACTCCGAAATTTGTTTTGTAAGCTGGTCAAATTCGAGATCATGTTCAAATGAGAAGTTGGCGAACTTGTAAGCAATTGCTCCAAAATCAGAAGCTTCCAGACGAAACATTGTCAGACAACAAGTCATAGCTTTCGTGCTTGTAAGTCAACTCTTGGCGTTCCCGGAAATCTAGCCACTTTCATTTATTTGGAGGCTTTTAAGAAGCTGGCGTTCGTCAAAACCCAGCAGTCTCGTCTCGTCAGTCTGTAGAGCACAGGCTTGATTTACTGCGACACTCTGCATCGCGAATTCGACACCAACTGAGACCATCGACTGAAGTCTCAGAGCCACATACGCCTGCAAGGCCTCCGGACTTCGCTTTAGAGCACCTAATCCTTCAAAGTCTTTAGTTACGGAGTCCAAACCTTTATCAGAATGTGTCAGACAATACTCTGCCAACTCGATAGTCCGTTGTATCTTCCTGCCAATCTGGTCGACGATATAGTCAATCAGTTCTTCCGCATTGTTTAACGCGAGTTGCCTATCTTCTGTGTCCGTAAAACCGTTGACCGCATGAAGAACGGCCTTCGCGACAGGGCCGTCGTAGGCACAGTCTGCGGCTGTCCGACCCTGTTTCGGGTACCGAAGAGCGATAATTATTTCATTCAGCAGATCTCTGGCCCGATCAGAATGGCCACGTCCCGCCGATTTAAGCGCTTCGATCCAAAGTGACATGATTAGCAATAGGCTTCCAATGCAATTCTCGGAGCATGTAAACCAAACCTCGTTTGAATAACGCTAACAACGACCATCTCCGGAAGAGCAGCGTCTTGTCGAATCTCCACTTCATTAGGGAACTTCTCAATTATAGCATTAAGTGCTTTAGCCTTAACCGTATAGGAGTTCTTTCTAGAATATCCCTTAACCGTTTTCGCGATTCGATTCGCCAAAAAAGCCTTCTGCATGAGAGAATTCCGATTCTGCCGCTCAGCCTTCTGCAAAACAATTGAAAAACTTAGTTTCATGAACAATTCTCCGCTGGCGTAGTTACGCTCACACCTATGCCGGATCCAACGCTGGATTTGTTCATTTCCAAATAGTTTTTAATATCGCCTTTCGCTTAGTCCGCTGGGCAAAATTAGGTAGGTCTTGGATTCTATGCGGATTATCCTGATGGCTAGTTAGATATGGCTGAGTAGCGAGGGATTCTAAGACGAAGGTCGTCACGAATCCAATTCAGATTCTTTCGCCTGTCTACCGAAAATCTCCAAGGAGTGTAAAACCTCCCCAGAAATAGGGTTCATGAAATCCGGATGACTTGTCGTTAATCAATTCACGTGCAGCTGTTTGCAGTGAAGATGCCGTCGATGACCCTTTAAGAAGTTCTCGGTAGAAAATTCCGCTGAATTTTTGGGTTGCACGATCGCTTGCTTCCCATTGCGACGAAACTACCGATGAACTCCCAGATCCCAGCATTGCCCAAGGAATACTAACCAGCCCTTCGCCGCTATGCACTTTGCTCGTGTCGCAGGATGCGAGGAATGCTAAGTTGTTCGGCTTGAGCCGGACCGATAGGAGATCGTTGACGGTTAATTTGCCGGAGTCGGCGGCATTCTGCTGAAAGGCAAGAAATGAAGATAGAGGATTTTCGCTATCGAGTTGGGCGTGCATGGAGAAATGTAGGATGTCAGCGTCCGCCGAAGATTTGAGGAAATCCGATTTGGCGGCATTCAGTCGAGGAGAACTTCCGAATAACTTTCCAATGCCTATCGCCTCGCTATTTACATGGGCTAGTTTCTGACGGTTAAAAGTATCATTTGCAAAGATCTGAATAGTCTGTCTTCGAGGCGGTTCAGATAAGAGTTGTTGCTTTAGTAAATAAACAGAAGGCGAATACGAAACCGTATTCGTCTCGATTAAGTACTTATTACCGTCTGGGCTCAGGGCATGGAAAGGTATTCTCCACAAAAGTTTGTCAGGGACGATCACTAGGTGATTTGATTTCAGTTCCAATGGTTTTAGCAATAGATCGTAGATTTTCTTCCCATCGACCTTGAAGAAAATACGATCCTTTATCTTAGTTTGAGTTTCTGAGGCGAGTTTTGTGGCCTGTACGTCATTGACGGCAAGTTTAACTGCACGTAATGGTTTTGCTGATTCAATTACGAAGGCAAGGAGTTGACCTGACGGCGTGAATTCATGTGAAACTATTGCCACGTCCTCGGGAAGTTGCAAACCCTGTGTCGAGAAACCCTGAGTTTGCTTGCTCCCTGTTTGCTTATCGCTCACGATGCCATTTTCCAACTCTGTTAGGCCGCTTCATTTTCTTTTCCTTCAATGTAGTTGCGAGAAGTCGTAAGAAGTTGGTTTCGGATTGAATCGGAAAGGTCAGGACGTGGCTTCAGGACCGACCGTTCGATCCTGTCCCTTAGCAGATTTGCTTTAAGTAGTTCAGAATATTCAAAGGCTTTCGTGGGATTGCCAGTTACCTCAATCTCGCTGAGCAGTCGATAGACGGAATGGTGAACCTCCATCATCGCAATGGAAAGATCGACAGTCGGTGAGTATCGAAAAGGCTCAAACAAGGAGAGCGATTTTGCCGCATATTCCCTCGCAGATCGTTCGTCGCCTAGCCGCCATGACCCCAATGCGAGTTTGTAATAGATCCGGGGTAAGTCGTCTTGAAAATTCTCATCTTCAGTCAATTTACGTAGATGGTGAGCGTTCGTTATAAGTTCTTTCCAGTTCTGATCTCGCTCGGCAATCGTGCTTTTCCAATAGGGCACAATGAAGTCGGAAGTGCCTTTCTCGTTTGCCAGCCTTGAAAAATACTCCTCTGAGACTAATGGGTTTCCCTTGAAGTTCTCGACCAAGGCTCTCCCCAAGAGACATTCAAAACTAAACTGCTTTTGTTTATCGATCGATTCCAATCTTGCCAGATAGCTTTTCGCGGAATCGATATCATTTTCATATAACGATCGCAGCAAGAGGCTGGAAAGGAATTGTCCGGCGTGATAGTCCGCTCTAGCTCGGGTCGAAAGGGCAAGGCCCTTGAGATACAGAGCCTTGGATCGTTGGGGCTGACCGGTGACATCGAGCAGGTTCGCTAATTCCAGATGTGCGATTCTGTTGCGATGTTCGAATTCTCCATTGAAGATTTCGCAACTAATCTTTCCGCATAACTAAGTGCGTTGGCGTAGTAGAACTTCGCAGTCCAAGCTAAGCTCAGAAATCGTAGTGCGTCATAGTAAATGGAAATGTGGCCGCTTGCCAGAGCCTCTTTTTCAGCTTTTTCCAGCCATATGATCGCTGCAAAATCATGACCCGCTGAATACAGGGTCCGACCGACTTCCAACTGGTAACCTGCGAGCGATGCTGAGTCATTTGCCGATATTGAGTTCGCTAATCGCAGGTTTTCAAGAGCCGCTCCAAAATCACGCTTTGAGCGAGAAACTGCGGCCTTACATAGGTAAAGATTGGCGACAGAGTCGGGAAAGCGAGTTCGTAGTTTGGGATCGGAAATGAATGGATCAACAACCTGAGCAGCTTCATCATATCGACCCAGTTGGATGAAAGTCCGACAGGTTAGAAAGGCTAAATGAGATGCTTCTGCCAATCGTCCCGATTTTGAGAGTCGCGAGATTTGAGCAGGGGCGAGTTTGGCTACTTCTTCAAAGTATCCCTTTGAATATAGCTTAGATATGTTCTGTGAACCGGGTTGGCTCAAAGATATTTCCGACATGAGGGCTAATGCGAAAATGACCAGAATCGATCTTGTCGCATTAGCCCACATGTTCGGTTTGCTTCTCATCAAAGTTACTCCTAGTCCGGTGTAGGACGACAATCACCGTTGCCATTGTCACCGCCCTCATTATTCGGCTTACAAGTCGTACACTGCCGCAGGGGACATTGATCATTGCCGCCCGCGAGCGAGAGCAACGCGGTTAACGCATAGGTAACTATGCTGCTGGTCGCTGGCAATACCCCGCCAGTAGCGAAAATATTGCCAGCTAACACAGTTGTTAGGGCCATCCCTAAGAGAAGAGTTTTGATTCGTTTCATTTCATTTCCTCCGTAAGTGAGTCTTAATAAATTCATACATCGCCGCCGTGACAAAGCGTCCTCCGACGCCATGTCCCGCCTCGTTGGCATATATGAACCAAACATTGGCTCCCGCATCTCGCAGTTGAGACTTGAGGCCGAGAACATCCCCTTCGGGGACCCTTGAGTCGAGTTTTCCCCTGGTCAGGAACAACGGTGTCCCCTTCCACCTTGAAGCATTGTTCAACGGAGAAAGCTCATCAAGCTTTTCATTAAGATTTCGTCTTTTGGATCGCCGTATTCATTTTTTGCAAATTCATCGATCCAGCTTTGCTGCAGATAATTCCTGATCGACACTAGCGGATATTCGGCGATGACGGCCCGGATTCGGGAAGATTCCTTAAGCCCGGTCGCTAGAGCCACGAAGCCCCCGTAGCTTTCGCCACGGATGATCACGTTATCCGCGTCGAGGTCCGGCTGCTTTCCGATCCAATCGAGGAGCGAGCTAATATCTCGAACGGCATCCTCTCTTTTGGAGCCGTTATCCGCATCCATGAATTCATTACCGAATCCTCTCGATCCACGGATGTTAGTGTGGATAATGGACAACCCGAGGAACGTCGCAAACCGGACATCGAGAGAACTAAATGTCGGGCGGTCGAGCACCTGAGGTCCACCGTGGATAAACACTAGCACGGGACTTTTCTTTTCAATTTTCGTGGGTTTGACGATGTATCCAGAAATTTCTTTACTATCGAAAGACCTCCAACGTATTGTTTCGGGAGGTTTCACGGTGCCCGTCAAAACCTCAGGCAAATTGGAGTTCGTCCAAGTGGTTGTTTTCTTCGATCTGAGATCGAACGACTGTATCAATGCAGGTTGACTGATATTTTCAATGGTGAAGACGACCTCGGTTTCGGAAAGCCAACGGGTGTTCCAAACTACATACGAGCCGCCCAGAAAGTTTGAAGCGGTTGGAACAATTTTTCGGTCTTTGATCTTTCCTATCCAGAGGCTGTCGATTCCGTTTAATGCTTCTTGAACCAATAGTGATTTTCCATCGGGCGAAGGCTTTATGTCCCCCAGGTATCCTCGGACATTCTGAAGACCTATACTTTCCTTCTTGTTGGTGCGTGGATCAATCGAAATCAAGCATCGACTACCCCCGCACTCCGGCGAATCTTCTGCTATAACGAACGCCTTTCCGGCCGCGAAAAACGCTTTCGTCGCATTTCCTGATTCAGAAAGCGGTGTGAGTTTGCCGCTGCGGATCGAATAATTGAAAATGTGTTGATTGCTGGATGATTTCCAGTACTTGAGCAAGATGTTTCCTTGGTCGATGTCGATCACATTCCAAAGGCCCTTCAGCTCCAGGGAGAAGCACTTGCTCGCACTCAAATCGCTTTGACAGAGTTTGGTTAACTTAGTTTCGTAGTCGTTGAGAGTGTAATAAATGCTTTTTCCATCTCGTTCCCAGATAAATGAATCAACTGAATCGTCCTTTCCATTAAAGCTCGATAGCTTTCGAGCCTCAGCTTTTCCGTCCCACAGGAAAAGCGCGTAATTATCCGGGTCCTCTTTGTCGTTGTTAAAAGCAACGACTGAAGAGTTTGGACTTACTCGAAAAGTGTTTGGCACCCTTCCGTCAATCGCCAAATTTGGCTTAGCCAATGGCGACTCTACTGAATAGATGGCATTCTTTTCATCGGTGACAAACAGTTGTCGCGTCGCTCGATCAGCATCCCATATCAAATTGTTTTTTATCGCGGACGGTTCAAAGAACAAATGCTTGACATCTTCATTCTTGATTCGCGGAACCCCCTCCAATTTGAAGCTGGGTGGCACTGGAAGATCGTCAGACTGCTGCCCGTGTACTGAGACGAGCAAGCAAAAGAGGATAACCGCCCGCGACAGAAACTTAATTTGGTTGTGATTTATTCTGTTCATTTTGATGCCACACACCGCAATTCAAACGACCCCCGTTGTCTTTCCATGGCTCCGGATTTTATGTTGTCTTCCGTGGCTTTTCCCGAAGTAAGAATTTGGGGCGGACCAACGATCTTATTGCCGTTCTTTAGCGTAATGATTAGCTTCCAGCGATAGGACTTTGCCGGATCAAGCCTCACGGCAGAACGGTAATATGTTTGAGATTTCGACTCGAAATGATCGATCATGTTCTCATCGAGGTCGGAAATATAAATGTCGTAGGACTCAGCCCCTTTTACAGAATTCCATCTAAGAAAGACCTCTTTCCCATCGGATTTGGATTCAAGACTGATCGTGGCCCCGCCCGAGCAAGGGTTTTCGCTTCCGCGAGTTTCGGCGTTCTGCAACTTCGGCCCGTTTGCTGGAACGCCTGCCCCTTTCCTTTGGTCGTTTTTGTCAAGGGGCTTTGGTCTCGAATCTCTATTGGGCCGTCCACACTCTTTATGGGTAACTGTTCCTTCTCGTGAGTTGTCTGATTGGCAACGTCCGGGACTGGATTCAACTCATTCGTGACTGCGGCAACAGTATTCGACGTAGTGAACTTTTGAACACCAACAAAATAGATTCCCGCCAGAAGCAGAATCGCGAATCCTGCAAATGCCATTACCCTCGCAAAGGACAATATTGGAAAATCGAAAAATCGATACTTGTGTTCAGATTCATCCAGTCCCTGACCGTTGGCACCGAGAACACAGTCCCGGAACTCCTGCGGAGTAACAGATGGCAGTTTTGCTCGACATTCTTTACAGGCGAGAAGATGTCGACCGATCTCAATCGATCGGGAAGAAAAACTGTCTTCTCGAAACATGGCGACCTCAGCAGCTGATAAGTGATCTTGATTCATTTATTTCATCAACTCCTTAAGTCTCTTGCGAGCGTCAAATCTCGCCTTCTTAACCGCGCCTGCGGTTGTCGATCTTTGGCCATTGGCCGAATTCGGGTTTGCTATCTCAGCGATTTCAATATCGCTTAGAGGCATTCGTGTTGAAACCCTTTCCCAAGACTCCTTTGTCAGCTCGAGCTTTGCTAACAGTTCATTCTCTTCGATTCCAAATTGGAGCGCGGTGAAGGACTTCCAATCGGCTTCTGCCATTCGTGAGCCTTTGCCCTCAAACTTCGTGAGCCACTTCCAAAGCCTTAAAGCAGCCTCCTGCGAAATATCCGGCACGTCATCGGCCAGAACGGATCTACGACCAGCTATTACTTTGCGAATTAGTTTTAACGATTCTGCAAAAAAGCCCTCCCGATCAAGCGCACTATCTGACCCACTCAGCGGGTCGCCGGGTGAAGTTTGTAACTTGGAAAGGATTGGGTTATCCACAATTTTATTCCCTTTACCGGACTCGTTATAACAAGATCATATTTAACCAATGGCGTTATCCAACGTTCGGATCGATAACTAGCAATATTCGTAGAGACGCTTTTTCCGAGGTTAGAAAGTTACCTTCTTTCTAACCGGCCACTGAACTCCTGTTCTGCTTAAGTATTGACTGTTATACAACTTACGACGCGCAAATGTAAACAAAAATTATCTAGCACGTCTCGAATTTCTCGATCTGTGTTTGCTCGGTGAATAGCCTGATGCAAGATGTGTGCCGCGGAACCTCTTTACACTCCGTCCCTGATTTTATGCCCCGCGATCGGATGGGATTGTATTTTGAGGGATAGAACAAGATCTTCTCAGAAATGCCCTCGCGATCATAACAACAATCGAGCAAGGGCGGCTTAACATATGGGAATCAGTCGTTCAGGATCAATAAAGAAATTAAATCGTATTACCCATTGATTGGTGCATAAATATTCCAGATCTGGTTTGCATTTGTGCCAAGAGGATATTTACAAACCAGCCTCGTCGTCTCAAACATACGCAGCTCAGGTGATCAACCCAACTACTACTCGGCATTGACTTCACGGAAACAGTAAAGAGTTGAAACAACAGTTCTGCCTGAGATTTAAGTCATGGGAACCGTGGATCGTCCCCAGTCTGGATGCCGGATAGTACACGAAGAGCCTGAGCATTTGGCTGAGTGTATGAACAGACACGAAAGCAATCACAAGCTGTTCAGCGTTGCCTGGCTCGAGGTGGCCGCGTTTCGGCCGCCGACAGGCTTTGAGTATGAAAATATCTGTGAATTTGATTTGACCGTCGATGAACTCGAAAATCGCCTTCTTGCCTAGTACGAACCAATCAAGCCGAAATGACCCGCGAAGCAGAATTATCGGATAGCATCGCAAAAGCTGACGATGCACCAAAGCATCTCTACACCATCATCAGTTCTTGCACCGGCTCGAAAGCTTCGCCAACTCCTCCGACCCATCGATAAGAAGGATCCTGGGACCCAGATAATCAAAGAGTTATTGAAGCCAGCATGTCATTGTGTTGTGGTATCATAATTGTCAAAATCAGTGGATCTTACTAGTGATAAGCAAGATTTGAGCAGCTAATTTGCTATCTTTTCGGCATTTTACCGTAGCGATGAACATTCCTTTTAAGGTATCAGCTAGAACAGCGCACTTATTGGCAGGGAGAATATCGCTACGTTTAAGGAGCAATCATTGAGTTAGTAAAAAACGGATATGACGCAGACAGTGCGGTGAGCATTGTATATTTCGATAATAAATTTGCGGTCTTACAAAATGAGTTATCATCTGCCCATTTTCAAGAGCTTTTTAGATCGCGGAATACCGCGTGAGAATCTGGTCGCTATCTACGATTCCGTTGACGAAGCCTATCAGCTCAAAGATTTCATAAGCGATGGGGAAAAGGCCGAATTCAAAAAATTAATTTCACAATTGTCATCCTTGTACATTATTGATTCCGGGGAGGGCATGACCCAAAATGTGATTCGTAACCACTGGATGACTATTGGTACTGACAATAAGACGACCGACGTATTTACTAAAACTGGAAGGGTAAAGGCCGGTGCCAAAGGGATTGGCCGGTTTGCACTGGATAAACTTGGAAGTAAGTGTGAATTGATTACGGTTTTTAATCCAGATAATCACGAACCTGATACTAATGAAACGGGAATACCTACGAAGAATTCGGGCTACATATGGAAAGTGAATTGGGATGATTTTGAAGGGGAATTTAAGACGATTGATAAAGTCATTGCTGAATTAATTGGCACTGAAACTAAAACTCTTCGGGAGGAGCTTATTGCTCAATTACCCAATCTCGATTTGACCGAAATTGGGTCGGAGAAGAAATTTGATTACGGCACAATATTAAAGATAACGGGACTTCGGGATACCTGGGGAAGATTATTTTGTTGATCGGGTGTATTCGGATTTGGAGGTTTTGGTTCCCCCTAAAGAAAGTGGTGGGTTTGAGATATTTCTCTACAGTTCCTTGATGCCGCAAAAATACGGAGAGGTATTTGGGTCGGTTTGCGATGACTATGATTACAAAATTACCGCGATCGCCGATGAACATCAGAACGTTAAGATAAAAATTTCGCGCCGTGAATACGAAGTCGCATTAATACCGCCCGAATTTTTCAGACGTCCTGCCATGCAGGAATTTCCCTACACAAAAGCGGATTTCGAAAATGAATCATGGGAAATTGAGAAATCCTTTAATCAACTAATGCCGGGATTTGCAGAGATTGATGAAGATGACGTATTTAATGATATTGGAATCTTTGATTTCTCTTTTACTACTTAAAGAGAACTTTTAGCACACCGGATGCAAACAGATTTTTTTATCGAAAATTCGCATCGAACAAAAGAAAGACTGGTTAGATAAATTTGGAGGAGTTAAGTTATTCAGAGATAACTTTAGAGTCAGACCATTACGGAGAAGTTAAAGATACTGCCTTTGACTGGTTGGGATTAGGTAATAGAAAGCAGTGAGTCCTGCTGGGATTGCGAAAAAAGACGGTGGCTATCGGGTGGAACCTGTAAATGTTGCCGGAGCGATCAAAGATATCCAGGCTTACCAATGTAGATTTTGAAGATAAATCAAGCCGCGAAGGTTTGCAGGAGAATAAGACTTTTCAAGTCTTCAAGACATTAATTGCGTCGATTATCAACATTCTCGAAAATGACAGATCTTTTATCGCGAGGGAGATGGATGCTTTTGACGATGAGCGATACGGCCCCGCTCGGAGTCGTCAAGCCGAAAAATCGCATTGGCGAATTTTAGAAGAGAGTAGAAAGAGAAAAACAAAGGATGCAAGTGACACCGATGAAGAAGGGATACCTATAGAAGAAGATGATATAAAAAACCCAACAATTGGAGATCATTGCTGGATTGAATGAAGAAAAAATGAAGAAATCGAAAAGCTTAAGAGGAGCAGAAAGTCCTAAGAGGACTGGCTAGCAGCAGGATAGTTTTAGCATCATTCAGCCATGATCTGAGTAAATTAAATAGTGTTTTGGATTCGAGAATCGATAAATTGCGAGCATTGTTCTCTGAGAAGGTTCTTGAAGCCGAATACTCAGAAATTGAGGATAGGAAGAATCCTTTTGCTCAACTTGAAAAGATGCGGAAGCAAGATTTGAAGCTTCAGAACTGGTTAAATTTTTCTTTGGGAGCTACTAGGAAAGATAAAAGAAAGAGAAAGCAATTATTTTTCAAGAAATACTTTAACGATTTAAAAAATGACTGGACGACGATATTAGAAAATAGGGCCATTACTTTGGATATTTCTGATATAGAAGATGGGGACATTAGGGTATTTGAAATAGACTTCGACAGCATTTTTAGTAATTTGCTAGTTAATTCAATTGATTCTTTCATTATTTCAACGATACCCAGAGAAAGGAACATCACGATTTCAATCAGTAGCAATGATCGAGAGACTGTTGTTGACTATTTTGATAATGGACCCGGACTGTCTAAGGATATCGAAGACCCACAAAAGGTGTTTGAACCGTTGTTTACGACGAAGCGTAATGCTCATACCGGTGAAGAAGAGGGTACCGGATTGGGAATGTGGTTAATTAAGTCAATTGCCGAAGAGAATGACGGTACCGTTAATCTCCTTTATCCAGAAATCGGATTCGGTATAAGGATGTCATTCCCGATAAAGTTCAAGGGCTAAATAAAATGTATAAAATTCTCTTTATCGACGAACAGAAGGACGACATAGAACAATTTAAGGATTATGTCGATGCGGCAAGCACTCCGGGCAGCGTCGAAGTTGTGGCAGAATACCCGCTGGAATCTTTAGATGAAATGATTGAGAAATCTTTAAGATCGACACGGATGCTGTGATAACCGATTTCATTCTCAATGATTATAGGGAAGACATTAAATACAATGTTCCATACAATGGAGTCCAACTTGTAAAGAGCTTACAGCAATTAGAGACGGTTTTCCATGCTTTGTGATGACCTCCTTCGATGACAGAGCAATCACTGAAAGTGACGATGTAAATATCGTTTATATTAAGGACATTTTGCATAGCCAAGGTAAAGAAACCGCAGCTAAGGCTAGCTTCTTAGAAATGGTTGAGAATCAGATCAAGCACTATAAATCAAAAATAGAGGAAGCGGAAAGCGAAATACTGAGATTGGTGGAGTTACGAAATGCTGGTACAGCGACTATGGACGATGAAAGCGAGATTATACGTCTAGACCATTTCCTAGAAGTATCTACTGATAGAAAAAATAGCATTCGGATGAATATAAGACGTTATCTAACAGTCGATGACTAGAAGAACTTCTCACCAAGGTTGATACCTTATTAGGCAAAATCGAGTAACGATGGCAAAGCAATTCCGAGAAAATCATCCTACTAGGCAGTATTGCGGAACCTATGCCAATTATAGGAGCTATAAGCCCCATCTGGCTGCTGATTTTTCAAAACGTTGTGGCTACACGGATTGCCCAGATTCCTGGTTTGGTGGAATAAATAATTTCCATATTGACCATTTCATTCCTTGGAAAACCTATCCCCACCTGCCAAATTTAAAAACGGACTATCAAAATTTAATTTACTGTTGTTCGTATGTAAATATTTTGAAGTCTAATGATGAGGAGAATACATTGATCCTTGCAATGAGGTTTCCAATGTTCATTTTTCGAGAGATGATGTCGGCAACATCGTGCCTAATCCTGATTCTCCGAACGCAATCTACATGTATAAAAAGCTAAGACTTTTTATGAGACGGTATCAGATCATTTGGCTACTCGAGAACTTACATAACAAGATGCTGCTCCTGACGCCGAAAATTGAACAAACGAAGGACGCGGAAAAGAGGAAGGATTTACTGGTAACAATGGGCGAATTAGGTATGGAGATGACTAAATATCTTGAATACTTAAAGAAGCATCAGTAGTCAAAATTTCAAATGAGGCATCAAGTATTCAAGTTCTTAAAACAATGCTCATCCGAACCACAGGTCGTTGATAGTTTAATTGTCTCAGCCTTTCTTTCAATAAACGAGTTGAATGTCGAGAACAATGTACTTATAAAGTCCCTTATCGTTCAGGAAAATAGCCAAATCGAGTACCAAAACGTTAAGAAATTCATCAAGCTTCTGGAGAAAGAATTTTCCACCTTTGGTTTTGAAGAATTAATTGAACTTTTCGAGTTCGTTATTTCCCCGCCGATAAAATCGTTACTGGGGCTGTTTATACCCCGGCATACATTCGAGCATTTATTATTAGTCGAACCCTGACCTCGGATAAGAGCAAGATGCAGGGAATAAAAATTGCCGATATTTCCTGTGGTTGTGGAGGCTTTCTTTTTGACGCATCACGAAAGCTAAAAAAGAAGACCCGAAGATCATATGCGAATATTTTTAAGGATCAGATTTTCGGCCTAGATATCCAATCTTATTCAATAACTAGAGCAAAGATTTTACTTACTCTGCTCGCTTTGAGTGAAGGCGAGGATCCTGAAACGTTCCACTTCAACCTGGTCGTTGGAGATACGCTTACATTTGAATGGAAAGCACTCCAACGACTTCAATGGATTTGATCTTGTATTAGAAATCCTCCCTACGTTTTGTTCGAAACACATTTCTAGCGAGATCAAAACAAATATCGCAAATTGGGAAGTCAGTAGGTCCGGACACCCCGATCTCTATATTCCTTTTTTTCAGATAGCAATAGAAAACTTATCGCCAGATGGTCTGATGGGATTCATCACCATGAATAGCTTTTTCAAGAGCTTGAACGGCCGAGCCTTACGAGAGTACTTTCCAGAAGAAGAAGTTAGGTTTTGAGATTATTGATTTTGGAGCCGAACAGGTTTTAAAGTCTAAAAATACCTATACTTGTATCTGCATAATTAAGAATCGAGTTAGCACATTCATTAAATATCTAAAACGCAGAAGCGATGAGTTGCCCCCACCTCCAAAGTCTTTTAGTAAAATTCATTACGCCTCATTGGACTCAATGAAGGGATGGAACTTACAAGATAATGAAAGGATTTCAAAAATTGAGTCTACTGGAACTCCGTTTGGCGAGATCTATAGTACTCGACACGCATCGCTACTCTTAGAAACGATGTATATATTTTCAGGCCAGTCGAGGAGGATGACAAATATTATTACCTGCAAAATGGAAAAACATTTCGGATAGAAAAGAACATTTGTAAAGATATTGTCAATTCAAACAAACTTAGTAGGCCAACAACCATTAATGAGTTGAAAGAAAAAGTGATTTTTCCTCTTTTATAACGGCCTGGCTATTGTAGGGCACTCGGAAGAAGAATTGGCCGTAATAAAAAAAATATTGGAGTCACGACTGTTTTGGTATTACATTACCACGACGGTAAGCCATATTCTTCAAGCTATTTTCCTTAAACGGAAATTATATTAGAAACTTTGGGATCGTCCATCTGGACGAGAGCGAGAAAATTTTTGACGAACGAGCAGAGTAGAAATTCTCGATAATTTTCTTGAAAGCAAATACGATATAGACGTAAGCGACTAGAGGAATCTTTCAGGGTTTTAAACCCCAACTTAACACCAAAACCAACACATTTTAGATTTTCTAGTTCCAAGAACGCGTTATAAATACAACACGTGACGTAGGCGGGCTTATTTTGGGAAAGCTGATCAATTTTCATCCCTAGTGATTTACGACGGATTTTTTGCCGATATGCTCTAGTAGGGAAGTTTCCTGACTTTTCCAGGTTCCCAGATAGCACACCCCGAGAAATTCAGTGTCCCAATGATAGCCGAGACAGCATTCATACAGAATCTTGCTTATTGTCGCGAGTGGACTTTCCGAACTTCAAAAAGTATTCTCGTTATTTTATCAGATATCGAAATGGTGAGCCGATGTGAGACGTTGAAAAGAGTCTGACCTGTTTGATCGAACGCGGTTTATCTAACAATTGGAAATGAGAGCCCGCCCGAATCCGCTTGATCCGCAAGTTGCCAAATAACGCCTTTCGGCCGTCAAGACGCTACCGCGAATCTCAAAGTCCTTCTGTTCCCAAACAAGATTCGATAAACAAACAAATAATCAGCGGCTGAAAAGAGGTGCCTTCGGAGAAGGTTTCGAGGATGTCACTCAACATGATCCTCGGAAAATTAATCACACAGGAGAATTAAGAAAATGTCAGCAAATATTTCGATCATCGGCAACTTCGGCAAGACACCGGAAACTAAGATCACGGACAACGGCACCCTCGTGGCAAGCTTTTCAATGGCCTCGAATTCATTCAGGAACAGCGCGGAGGGGCGCGTTGAGAAGACCGACTGGTTCCGCGTGACGGCATTTGGCAAGCAGGCGGAGACACTTGCTCGCTACGTCCGAAAAGGCAGTCGTCTTTACGTTCAGGGCCGTCTGACCTTTAACCCGTGGGTGGATCAGAGCGAATCGCCACAAGCAGGTGCGGAGATCGTTCTACAGGAGTTCCAATTCCTGTCGGGCCGCCGCGATGAGGAAGGAGACGGAGCTGCAATGCAGCTGCCACAGAACGCACCGGTGGAACTTCAGCAGGCTGCCGCATACTGATCAATCAACAATTCAAATTCTAACTGCCGCCTAGAGATAGCCCTCTTTAGGCGGCATTCCTTTTTGAATCAGGATCGGCAGCTATGCGATATCGAGTCGTAAGAATGAAACGGATCTCCAGAGAGTTTGTAAGAGCCAATCGCGATCGCATATTCCTGTTCGGTGACAACCTTGCGGGCAAGGGCTTCGGCGGCCAGGCTGCGGCCATGCGGGGCGAACCGAATTGTGTTGGGATACCGACCAAGAAATTCCCGAGCAGTCGAGACGATGCGTTCTTTACGGATGCAGAATTCGAGCAAAACAAAGCCGCGGTCGACCGTGCATTTGACGGTCTATTTCACAAAATGTCGAAGGCTGAACAGACCATTGTCATTCCTGCGGACGGTCTCGGGACCGGACGGGCTCAACTTACGGTTCGCCGATGCAGGACTGGTGTGCGCATCTTTCATCGAATCCGTTGCGAAGGCGAGAACTCGAAGAGTTCTCGATCTTGGGCGATGTTGTCGTTCGAATCGCGGACGAACTTGAACCGGAAGCGTTGGACCGCGTGCGGATAATGTCGCTCGAATATGCGATGAAGGTTTTGTCCGACGAGACCGATGCCAAAGAGTTCGTCAGATGCGTAAAAGCAATCGCGAGCCCGGACGCCGGGCAGTATGAATTCGAACAGATCGCAGCCTACTACTACGGTGAGATTAGGCGACGAGGTGTTGGCGAGGTTCTCCACGAAATGGGACTGCTCGGTATGCAGTTAGAAGCTGTTACGGCGACTTCGGCAGATCGAGAGATCAGCTTCGAGGAATCTCGAACAAGAGAACAAAAACTTTGTGTTGCTGACCAACGCAGGGTTCAGGAAGTTGCTAAGAATCGCAGGCCGCTGCCGCCAAAATGCCCAAACTTCGACGATGAAATGCAGGCGGTTCTGCGGCGTGTCGGACGACATAAGGTTAGCCGCATGATGTTCGACGACTTTGCCGAATTCTATCTGGAAGATGGCGATAAATCGGTTGAAGAGCTCGACAGAGACTTCACGACTTTTGATCAACTTGAGCAGTTTGATGAGAATGGTCTTATCGGCATAACGATGAGTTCAAGCCAGCGTTCGGTGGTGGTCTTTGATCTCGATTGTGAGATCGATGCAAACTGTCTTCCATACGAATCAAGAGAGCTTTCGTCACAGCTTCCTAAGCTCTTTGTAGGCCATTCTTTAGGCGGCAACACCGTTCAGGAAGGACGCCGAATGATCAGCTGTGCTGGGTGGGCAATGCCTTCTAGACATCCGTTCTCGGATCGGGAATTCGAGGAATGGCTGGCACTTTCCCTTGATCAGATCTACGACAGCAAAGTCATCCGTTCGGTACGCCGTATCTGCTCATTTAAGCAAGGTAGTTTCGAGATCCTTGTAGATCAGGAAATCAACCCTGACTTTGAAGAGATGCAGTACGCCGCTTCTGTCCTGCGCCTATTGTGGCAGCGTCAATACTCTGACTTTCATCTGCGAAGCCTTCGCCACGATTCGTATCAAGAAACCTACCTTGCGATTCGCGGAACGTCGGACACGGCTGATTTAGCCGAACTTAAGAAAAAAGCGTATGCGGATTTTAAGGAACACAAAAGCCTTTCCCTTAAGGAGTTCACGGCTCTTAACACCGTCGCAAAATCTCAGGAAGTTAGGTTGAAGAATCAACTTTCAATCGACGCAAAACGATGGCTCCGAAAGATCGAAATGGCGACTCTTGGACAGCTACGTTTTCTGAAATTCGGTCTCTATAACGACCCGGCGGCGAAGGCATTTAAGCGGCAGGAGAAACAGAAATTGTGGGACGCGGTGAGGGCACGAGACGCGGAACTAAACGAGACCGTTCGCGCGAATCGCACGATCCAGGCGAGCCTCTTCACGCAGCCCAATGTTCAGCGAACACAGGTTAAGGTTGTGCATGCGGCCTGAAAATTGAAGAGCAATATTCAACGAAAGGAGCGGCGGTCAGTATTTTAGGCACAACGCCTGGAAAAACTCTCGCAGATGGCGAAACGCCGTTCCGTTCGGAGAACAAATAAACCACAAAAGGAGCAAGAAAAAACCATGTCAGCAAATATCTCGATACTCGGAAATGCGGGCCGCGATGCGAGCCTGAAATATTCGGAAAAGGGCACCCCGGTCGCGAGCTTTCCGATCGCTTCAAACTCGTTCAAGAATGGTTCGGAAGGGCGTATACAGGTCACACATTGGTTCAATGTGGTTGCCTTTGGCAAGACTGCGGAGACGCTCGCCGAGCATGTAAAAAAGGGAACGCATCTGCTTGTCCACGGCAGGCTCTCGTTCAGCCCGTGGAGCACAGATAAGGGCGAGCCCAGATCAGGTGCCGAGATCTCGCTCTTCTCATTCGAGTTTGTCGGATCGAACCGTTCGGACGGCCAAACGGACCAGGAACCTACTGCTGACAGCCCCGAGCCGGACGTTCCCGAATTCACGGGCACGGCTGTTCCAGAGGCACCGGTCAATGAGCCGTTCATTGATCAGTTCTGAGGTAGGTTGTTTCTGCCAGTTGGGGCATGGCGTCGGTGCCGTGCCCCAGTTTCCTATAGAGAAAAACGAGAGGTGGACAATGAGCGTTATCAAGTTAGTTGAGAATAAAAGCGGGATAGAGAGTACGGCGGAATATGCGCCTCTTGTGACGATCTACGCGGATGCATCATGCATTAGGAATGGCTCAATCGACTCGTCGGCGGGCTGCGGTGTGGTTATGCTTGATCACAATCGACTGGAGGTAAAACTGGTTTCAAAATATTTGGGACAGATCACCAATCAGCAGGCCGAGATCCTTGCATGCACGTATGCGTTGGAGCAGCTTCGCAGATATTGTCGTATAGAGATCGTGTCAGACTCAAAATATGTAATAGATACGATGATGGGCCGAAACCACATGCGTGCAAACCGCTCGTTTTGGTCGCGTCTGGTCAAAGCATGCTACGGGCATCATGTGTCCTGGCGGTGGATAAAAGGACATTCGGGAGTGCAGTTTCAGGAAGTTGCCGACCGTCTAGCCCGTGCTGCGGCAAGAATATGCTGTGACGTTTCGGAAGCTGATATGGAGCAATTGGGCGGGCTTCTGTATCACGGCTCAGACCGGTTGGATATCCGCGAATTTGAGATGAAGCTTGAAATGATTCTGTCCCAATACGAGTCATCTCATCGGTCGTTCGTTCCCGTTGCAAAATTCGATGGGATTGGAACACTTCCTTCTGCTTTTTCCGCCTAGCTCATACTCTTTTAACCTCTAGTTTTAAGCCAGCTTTTGAATGCCGGATCGCGCTCAAAAAGGTGGTTTAGCGCGTACTCGACAACATCGTCATTGGTGATATCGGTACTCATGCTGATGGACGCGAACTGAAGATATTGTTTCAGTTTGCTGTCGGTCGCTTCGAGTACACGTGTGTTCAATTTTACGAAGTTCAAGCGGTTGATCTGCAGCAGCGGACGCTCGAAATTCTGCTTTGTAGAGGGGGTGATATTGCTCTGATCGTTCATTGGTATTTGGTCTCCTTACGTTGGCGAATTTACTGGCTTGGTTGGTAAATCAATCGGCGTGCCGTAGCAGAGAACTGCGGTATTTGTGGCAACGGGCGGCGAATAAACGAACCGCTTTTGGCGTAGAAAAAGAGGCGGATCGAGGGGGCTCGTAAAAAAACAAAAATTACAGCGGCGGGTGTATGACAGGATAGACCAAGAACCAGCCCGTGTAATTCACATAAGTCTCACACTGTCAATAAGTTACGCGGTGTCATCAAAATTACAAACCGAAGCCCTCGCCATATTTCTCGCAAAAGGCACGTATTTTGCTCATGTCCAAATGGTCGGAGAAATTACAAACCGACGAATTGGTGACAAAACGCCGCCACAAAAATCGAGAGATGAGAAAGCGAGACAGAGAAAAAATAGTAAAAAATATCGAGTTGGGTATCGAGTCAAAGCAGGGACGGCCGATCAGCGTCAGGCCCTACGATGAGGACCACAAAAAACTTGAAGAGATCGCAGCCGAAACCGGTGAGAACAAGTCCGCGATCGTCCGTCGAATGATCCATTTCGCCTTGACCGATAGACACCAGCATTTTGCTTCGGGTCGCTGTCAGGAAAAGCTCGATTGGCTTGTGCGAACCGGACGCCAGAACGAGACGGTTGATCTTTCTGTAAGCGACAACATCGGCGAGATTCGAGAAAGCATTGATCGAATGGAATCGGAGCTCGAAAATGCACTAGAACTGCTACGTCAAGCAAGCTCGCTGACTACCGAAATCTACTCGATGTCGAGTATGTCGATTTCCTCGCTAAATCTCGTTTTCACAAAGCTCATCGAATATACGTCGCCGGAGACCAGCGACCGGAAACAGAGTGTTGTTATCGCCTCTACCGCAATGGCTGAGCTGATCGAACACGCCGTGTCCGATCTTAAGAAATGTCTCCTGTTCCACGAGCACGTCTCAGGAAACGAATCCCTTCACAACAGCTACCTTGCAACCAAGGTGCGAATACTAAAACAGCGAATCGATTCCTTGCCTAAACCCGCGAATCAAATAGCGAGCGAATCATGAGAGTTATTGCCAGCGTTCAATCAAAAAGAGGCAGTTCTCGCGGTCTCATTCATTATCTAGCGCACAGTAAGATCGACCGGAATGCAGAGCCCGAAAAAGGTCGTGAACTTTTTAACGAGTTTACCGAACACCTTACCGTAAGAAGCGCAAACAACTTTCTTAAATCCGATTGCGGCAAAGGCCGTCCCTCAAACAACGAACTTCACCATCTTGTTCTTTCATTTCGGCGGGAGGATTTTCAACAACTTGGTTCGACTGATGAGGAACGCCAGCGGCAAGTAAAAATCGTCACAAGATTTGCCATCGGACAGCTAGAAAAGAGTCTCCAAAGCGAGCGGCTTGCGTGGGCAGGCGCCGTTCATCTCAACACAGCAAACCCGCACGTTCATATCGCAATTCAAAAGCAATATCTGACCAAAGATCTTCAGGGTAGATCGCTGAACAAAATTCCGCGGGAGGCGCTTCCGCATTTTGAAATCATCGATGGAGAGAAACGGATTGTCGACGGTATTCTGATCGAATCCGCGAAGAAAAAACTTCAGGAGCTTGTTGCGGAACGGACACCTTCACGGGAACATGCCAATGACAAGCAGCACAATCGAAATGCTCCACAAAAACATGACGCCATTGAGTTTCAAAAGGGCGATGGAAATATTCACGAACGAGAGATTCTACGCCGGGGTATTCTTGCCGAATATCAACTCAAATTTAAGGAAGAAAAAATTGCCTTTCTTATCGAAAATCGTGAGAGCCTCAAGTTTCCGATCAGGGATCCGGAGAAAGCAATAACGCAAAGAGTCTCGCTCTTGGAGCTGAGGCAATCAGCAACCAACTCCGAAGACTGGAGCAAAACACCGCAATCACGCCAGATCATAGCGATAACCAACAGCATACTCGCCCGTGAAGAATCGGAATTCTTCAAACTCAAAGAGGAAACTGCATCTATTCGTGGGGAAGCAAATCAGATCCGAACCGACTACAGAAAAAGGGGAGTAAAAGTACCGGCGCCGGCATTCAATAAGCAAGAACTCGATGAAATTCAAAGCGAATGTCTAGCAAACACGAAAGTGCGAGAATTTCGCTATCTTGAGCAGGTGAGAACCGACCTTGAAAACAAGAAAGAAATCGCACCTAGAACTGTTTCTGATCTCGGACTTCTCGCTGGACAAAAAGCGGTTTCTGAAATGAGGATGCAGCTACATCAGCGGCAGCTCTCGGACTTCAAAGACAACGCGTATTACCGAAAGGTGAAGGTTGGAAACGATCGAGTCTCTTTGGCGATGATAGCTCGTCAAAATGATATCAAAAACGATGGTCGCGCTGTTCTTCAAAGCATTCGCTCGGCAATCGAATATCTGACCAACAAGCCCTCAAGCCGAAATTCCAAGTCAAGGGAATTTTTTCTATTTGATTCGGTCAACAGTTCTCTGAGTGAACAATCCTTGCAAATGCGCAAATCGATGCGGCAGGAGCAAAAGATTGTTGGGGTTCTGAGTGAAGTCCTTGATCGAAGCAGCACCTTCGATACAGTGAAGCCAGTGTTTTCTGCCGATCAGATCATCGAACTTGACACACTCTCAAGAAAACTCAAATTTCCCAAAGAATACGCATCCAATTGGAATCTCCAAAGGACATCGATTCAAGGGGCGGTGCCCAGCCAACACGGAGCCAAAGGAAAGATCGGCCCCGACGAAGCCGGGAATCTTTCTCACGCGATCGTGGGCCGCGCATTGGCAAGAGAAATTCTTTGCAATATCGGACTGAATAAGACAAAAGAAGACCTAGCTTTCTACCGAAGCTCGAAGCGTTTTCACAGATTTGCGATCGAGGACAAATCGAACGGTTCGATGAGTTATCTGAGTCTCAACGATGTCGATCTACCACGAAAAAGCTCGATTCTTGACCAAGCACTGAATCTACTGTTAGAGACAAAAGATCATCGAACCTTAAGACGCCAGATCGAAGACCGAGCAAAGGATCGCGAGAGATGTCTCAAAGCGGACGTGGCGGCCGCCAAAGAACTGTCGCTGAATGCGGCCAAAGAGGCTTCGGAGTTTAAGCAACTGTCCCTGTTGGGTAGTGCTGCGGATCTCACCTACCAGCCTATCTTCACAACAAGCGAGATCGCTGAGATCGAGAAACGCATCACAGCGACATCGAGCAGCCGGGAAGCAAAGCGCCTGAACTCGATACTCAAACACTCAGCCGGAATTGATGGGACGAACTTCAGGGAGCTTCTAGTATCGGTCGTCAAGCTCAAAACAAAAGCAGGGTCTGGCGAAGAACGAGATTCGACTGCACATGAAAAAGGAGGATGGCCCGAGAGGGAAGATGTGACGATTGGTCGAGGTATTAGGACCGGAATCGAACGGGGTTGATATCTAAATGTATAGAAAGCCAAACCATAATTGGTTGGCTAACTTCTAGGCACATGATTTGCCATTTCTTCGGGGGCGGTTAGCCAACGAGCCGAAACGGGGAGGGGCGAGTTATGAAATATGATCTGAGCAATAAGGTAATTGCTCGCTTGAATGAAGCAGAGTCTACGCTTCCAAACAGGAGTCTCGATCTCGGGAATATTAGCACTCCAGAATTGGGGCTTCTTTCACCCAACCGGAACGAAATTGCACCACGGGGTAGCGGTCGCGAAGCCGCACTTTTCGCTTACTCCGAACGGCTGCGAAACAGCTACAAACAAAATGATGGCGGACTGAGGGATGGTATGGTTTTGCTTGGCGATGCCTTCCGGAACGGACAGCCGATTTCGATCACGTGTTTCTGTCGGGCAGGGCAGACGTGTCACGCAGATGTTGTTAAGCTCGCGATTGAGAAAGTTGCGAAGGCAATTGAGGTCAAAGAGCTGAATCGAGCCTCACGTCATACGCTTACCCAAGATTCAAACTTTCATCCGTCGAATCCACGTACCGAAAGGGCAATCAACGAGATCCTTTCGGTTAGCCGAGCAGACCTTGAGCTTTCAAAACTTGACGACACAGATGGCCGCAACAGGAGCGAGCACGCTTCGTACTTGAACAGCAGATCACAGTTTCTCCGTGACACATACGAGCGTGGAGGAACCGTTCAGAATGGCGTTCTGATAATTCCGAAGGAGTCGCACGATCTAAAATCACCGCTCCAACTCGCAACTCTTAACTACGGAGTAATCCGGCTTGAACCATTGGTCGGGTCAGACAAAGCTCGCGAAGTCGCACCACAGATCCTTGACTATGGAAAAGCCATCGCCGGCAGCAATGCAGATCGAGAGACCGAGGCAAAGGTCTTTCGTTGGATCTATGACGCGCTGGACGGGAAACGAGAGTTTTTGGATCGGGATCGCGATCAGTCGAAAGCAGAATCGACGACAGAGCGATTCGATCGGACTCTAGCAGAAATCGCAATTGTTGCGGGTGAGATGGAGAAGCTCGAACCAACTGACCGTTCGATCCAGTATGAGCCGCTTCTCGAGCCTGATCTCCACGATACAGAACATCAATTTCGAGGATCGGTCGAAGAACCTAGTGAGACCTTCGAGCATCTTGCAACGGAACGAGATTCTGAACACGTTAATAGTACTCTCGGGTTTGAGCGCATCGAACTTGAGAGTACACATCTAAACTTGCTCGCTTCCGAAATCTCCGCAGAAGAGATGAAGCACTGGGCTGAGGTCAAATTTCCGGCACTGGACGATGCCCTGGAAAATGGCATTTCGCCCTCCATAATTCTAAAACTTTTTAGGGCAAAAGCTGATAAGCCGATCGAGAACGATGTGAAAGGAAAGGAGCTAAATTACGAGGACCTGCGAATCGCATCCGCATATCTTGAGTACCAGCTAAATCAACCTGAAACGAGACTTCGACATTTCAACGAACGGTATCGAGACTACGCACAGATGTTAGATCGCTGTCAGTCGCGTGAGGAAGTTATCGAAGCGTCATCAAGGATACGGATTGAAAATGCCTCTGTTGGGCTTCAGAGGCCACAGAATGCCGAGAATCGAGATACTAAGAACCTTCCGGCTCTGACACAGAAGGAGATGCAAATGTTGTTTACCGAGCAGTCGCCCCGGCATTACACATCCGAAATGATCGTCGCGAAACTAAACTATGCGGGTGACCGCGAGACAACAAAAGCAAGAACTGAGGCTTTGAAAAGAGGCGAGATCGCACGCAGCCCAGAGGCCCAACAATTAATCGAAAGTCTGGAATCTCGAATGGAAAGAAAGTACCTGAACGATTCCTTATCAGCAACAAAGCATTTTCTACAGAGTCTCAAGACCCCGAATGAGGAACTCCGCTTCAAAAACAACTTCGACCACAGTGAACTTTACAGCAAACTGCCGCCTGCGGAGAGGGATTTCGTTTATCAAGTGGCCACCGAGCAGAAGGAAAAGCTAGAAACAACAGTCAGACTGACCGCCCAGGAATCGAAAGGTCCCGTCATCGACGGAACTAACCAATCCACGCCCGATCTCCAACCAGGCAAGCTTCAAGCAGCGCTGAAAACCGAGCTGCTCGAATTGTCACTCGCAAACGCCGATCCGAAGTTTGTTGAGGAACGAACCAATATGATCCTGGACGATCATTTGAGTTTAGTTGGAGCAAGAAGTGCGAATAACGACGCGAGACAATTGCTGACTTCCGAACTCAGCAGCATTGTTAATCAATATAATGACAAGGAGCTATCCAAAGATCGTTTTCCATTCTCCACGCAGTCGGTGTCCGCAGGCGTTCGAAGTCGGGATGACCATTTTCAAACTACGTCCCAGCGTGTTCGGTAGTCTAAGTGCCCCTCGATTTATTCGATCGGCAAACCAGAAGCCTAGAGCTTTTCAACAAGTTCATCCTTTATGAAATTAAATGCCTCATTAGCATCATACTGTTCCGTTGGTCTCAACAACGCACGTGTGTCGCCGAGGAACTCGTTGTCCTGCATCTTGGTTTCGAGGTTCCGGAGAAACTGTTTTCTTGTTGGCGGATTGTCTACGGAAAAAGCGATATACTTTCGATAAACTTCAATGATCTGTTGAGAATCTGGCCGTTGCTCTTGATACGCCTTGTAAAGATCGTAGAGGTCGCGCCCTTTGCGACGCTGATACAGAGCCCTAAGCTTTGTTCCGAGAAGCTCTTCGATCCTGTACGTGACAATATCGGTACTTCCGCTAAACCAGTCAGATTCCGTTGCAAAGGGAAACTCCTGCAAGCCCATCACGTTAAAATGTTCGCGGCAGTTTATTTCGACTTTTAGTTTCAAAGGTTGGACCGGAGGTATTTCCGATTCGAATCGAAAACGCAGAGTATTATTGTCTTTCTTCTGAGCCACAGATGCCGGACCGACGAATTCAAGCCTGCTTTGAAGGCGGGCGAGCGTTTCTTTAATTGGTTCAGGTTTGATCTGAACGAGATCGATATCTTCGGAATACCGAGGTTGCGGATTCAAGTAGAGTTTATGAAGAGCGGTCCCGCCGCGAAACGCCAGGCGTTCGCGTAGGAAATCATCCGAAAAGATTTCCACAATGGCGCGCGTGATCACAAGGTCCTGCTCGACCTGTTCATTCGTCTGCCATGGGACGAAATTGGCCCATTGGGTGATATATGCGGTAGGAATCACTATTCGGTATCTATCGTTTCATTTACAACTACATTCCATCTCGTTTCAACCGGAAATCCACGTTTCCTTTTTGTTGTACTTAATGGCACAGGAAAGAACTTTTCGACATTTAACGCCGCGGCTTTATACAGCCCGTCGGCGAGTGACTCTGCACCTGTTGCTGTTTCGAGCAGATAACCGAGCCGCTGAATTACGGCAGTTGGAACGAACTGAATAAACTCGTTGTTTAGTTTCTCGATACGGATCGCTTCGGTCAGCTCTGAGAGCACTTCAACTACTCGGTTCAAACCGCCGACTCTTTTATGGTGCTGCACCAAATCGGCAGCGGTAAGTTCTGGCGAGGAAATCTTAACAACTCCAGTTTCGGTCTTTCGGTTTTCGAGAAGGTCATCTGGGATCTCTTTTCTGGTTATGTAATTTACCTTTATCCCCTTCTTCACGGTCGGCCTCATGGGCGGAAAACTCGTGAAAACAAAGAACTCTTGAGGCACCTGGTGTGCCGCGCCGTAAAATGCAGCAGCGTTTAAAAGGCCAACGTAATATGAACGCTCCAAGAAACGCATTAGTCCGTCAATGAATAGTGCCGGAGGAAGAATCCCGCGTGAAGAGTATTGAGGCGTGACAATAACGTAATAGCCCTTGTGGGCGGAAATTATGGTGCCCTTTCGTGATAATCGGTTCAGAGAACGTTTGATCGCGGTTTCAGAATACTGCGGCAGCTCACTCTCAACTCGATCCAGAGAGAAAGCGCTCCGGCCGTAAGCAATTTCCTTATCTACCCATTCTTCGACTCTAAGTTGCGAACTTTGTGATCTCATGAAAGTAATCCTTTGCACAAAGTACCACTTTTCGGTACTTTTCGCAAAGAAATACTTTACTTCGAATTCGAGTACACCGCTTTGTGATCTACCTGCTCAACCATTCCTCTAAGAGCCAGATCCTGTTCGATCGGTAACAACCGGGGTAGTTTGCCGACATCTTCTACAGTGAGAGCGGCTCCTTTCCATGTTCTTTTTTTCATAGGCGTTCCTACTAAAAATAATGTTGATGCCTCCTCACGCTCTTTGCCGATTGGGATGGCCCAGAGAGTGAACCGATTTTGGTCAATTCTTGAGTAAAGATAGAAGTAATTTCTGTGAATCATTGAATGTCCTTCCGAAACAAAATTTCGATCCTTCTTTTCCCAGACGACGCCTTCGAGATCTTTCAGCGTTGCGGGGAACGAACCGCGTTTTTGGTGGAACTTCACCAGATCTCTGTTCATCGATGCGGTTGCGTCAACGGGGATTTCTGAGCTTCGCTTTCGTTCCTGCGACCAAAGGGAGTAGACATAGACGCCGATCAAAATTGTGAGGGCCAGCGGGGCTAGGATGAGCGAGATCTTGAGTCTATTTAGCATGCGTTTTAGATCGATGCGTGTTCAATCACCAAAGAACCTCTATTGCCTTGGGCGGAAAAGTATCCCACCTCGACAGGAAGGTTGTTGAGAGCGTTGTAAACTGGATCCTTTTTCGCCGATTCGCCGTCTAATTGATGTTCCAGCGAGTCAAGTGCTGGCTCTTCTGCAGATGGAAAAGCCAGTTCTGAAAGACGTTCGTTCGAACAGATTCGATCGACCTCAGATGAGATAACTTCTTTGAGAGCTGCCTTGTCATGTTCGGCAGCCTCGTTAGCATGGCCCGAGTCTGTAAACGAGAATTGAGGATCAATATCTCCAAGGTGGATTTCGCGGGGTGTGCCTTTGGTCGCGGCGGAATAAGTGTTTTTATGAACCGCAAAAGGCGGGTATGCAGCGCGGATCGGCGGGGCGGTGTCGCTGATAATCAACACTTCGGAATGAGCTGCTGTTTGTCGAATCTCATTCGGCAGCATGAGGGCACGCTTTTGCTCCGCGTATCTGGTGTTGTCCTGTTTCTTTCCCGGAAAGTCCTGAAATGTTTTTGAGAAGATCGTCGTTTCGCCCAGCTGCTTTGAGGCGTACTCGGCAGTCACATCGTCAAGGCCAGGCAGAAAGATCTTGGTCATTATGGTGCCGAGTATCGCATTCGCCTGCTCACGACCGTATTGGTCGTACATTTGAGGTAAGTCCTGATATCCGAGACCGAGTCCAACACCACGTCCACGTCCGATACCTGATATTCTCTTAACCTCCGATACATTCAACTGGTAAGCCTCGTCTATGAGAACGAAGCACGGATGCTCTGGTTCATTTACACCATCGAGCCTCATTTCCATAACGGCCTGTCCGATGAAGGTAGCGATAAACTCTTTATAGACGTCGGCGGCCCCTTCCGAGACGACAAGGTAAATTGCTGTACCGGGTTTGCGAAGGTCTGCGAAGTTTATCGAGCGGCAACCAAGTGCCGCTTCGTCTTTGGTTGGCGGCATCATCACCATCCGAGCAGGTGCAAGTGTGAACGGTCGAAGCTTGTTGTACAAACCTATCAAAATGGATCCGCGAGTCTGAACCGGTGCCTGGCGAAAAGCCAAATACGCTTGTTTCGCGTAGAGGCTTGGGGAATTCATCATCGCATCGTTGAAAGCCTGATCGCCGTCGCCGCTCAGGAAGAGTAGAAAGTCGGCCGCGAACGCTGGGATAGCTTTCTCACGGTAAACTTCCGCGATGTGAAGCAAAATTGCCGTCAAAGCTATCTGTTCGGCATCACCCCAGAAAGGGTCGGCATTCGTCCGGCGTCGGCCTTCTATACCGAGCATCATCCCGGCAATCTGACACGCAAACGCAGGATCGTTTCGACATTTTGGAATGAAGTTCCACCGATCGCTTTTTGTCGGATCGTTGAGGTCCAAACGATAGATCGTTTCGGCGGAACGGGCAGTCTGGGCGAAAAGCTCGCCTTTAGGATCGTAGACCAGACAAGATGACTTGTTGAGGATCGCCCGGATCATGGACATGAAAAAAGTCTTTGATTTACCGGAACCGGTCGGGCCGAACATAACAAAGTGGCGAAGCCACTGACTTGCGGGAAGAAATACATCGCGACCCCAAAACGCTTTTGCGAGAGGAAGCGCATTTGCAGGTAGTGGCAATCCTCTAATCCGATTCATCAGACCGCAGCGAATCAGATCGGATGCCTTCGCCCACCGCGCTGAGCCATGGGCGGTACTCATACGCCGAACGCGGTACGCCCACATTAGTGAATAGGAATCTACAAGCGAACCCGCAAGACAGATCAGAGCCATCGCCCAAAAGACCAAAGTTATCAGACCATAAACGTCTAAAAGATATCCCGCAAACAAGCAGACTATTGAACCGAGTAATCCCAAAGCAACGAAGAAAACGCACATGCCAATGTCAGCCGACCACTGCCAAAACGCTTGATACGATGGCAGATACTGCTCATTTGCTTTCCTTGGAATACCGTAGGAAGCGTCAAATTTCTCAATCCATTCACGCGAAAACATAGCTTTATCGGTTACCGTGTGTTACGAAGATAGTCACTCTGTTCTTTCAGCGAATCATATGTTGCCGAAGTGATGGACAATACATCACCTCGCCAATGCCGTATCCTCCAGCCTGACGCACTCAATTGTTCAACCGTTGAAAGAGCTGCCGGAAAGGGTCTATCGCGGAGCGCTTCAAAATACAGAACCGTATTGGGTTCGCTTTGAGGGAGCGGAAATCTAAAAAGTAATTGTGAGCCTAGATCGGATTTTGGTACGGCCAGTACTTCAAATGAAAAGGGTTCGCGTCGATATACGATATGAAACGTGCTTCGCTCTGAAGTAATAGTTGCTGAATTTGATTGAACCCCGGGCGGCAGTAGTCGGGCGGCATTAACGTGGCGAATTATCCGATCGACATTCTCTGGGAGTCTTCCGTTCTGAGCATTCAGCGACAACACAGACAACGAGATCGCCATTCCCAAGGCCGACGTTTCTCTGAGTCTTACCGCATTATCATACTCGAGGCCGGAGAACGGGTCTTCGGTCTGCGGTCCGGTCGGCGAAGACTCTTTTTCAGATTCAAGCCCACGAGTTTCAACAAATCGAACCTGGGCCGTTTCGCTCTGCGGCATCAATATTCTGACAAATCCGTAGACGCCGACCACGCAAACGACTACCAGTAGGCCAGAGTATTGAGTGCGAACCACCGACTGTTTGATCGTCGAAAAAAGCCCCAATTTGGATTCTGTTCTATTCATAGCGAATTGTCGGCGAGCTGCGGCCACCTAATCTTCCAACTGGCATCGCGCGAGCCTAGCCAAGAATCGATGTCCGGGTGGAAGGCGTGCGTCATCGCCAAAAGATAATCGAGCTGAAGGGTGAGCAGTTCTCTGGATGCTCCGGTCTTTACGAAATAGCAAAAATATCGGACCAAGTCTTTCGAATTCAGAGACTCAACCAAGTCGCGTTCGAGAGCTGCAACGATGTCGATCGACTCACGGACACTCGGATGATCTTCCATTCCGGCGATTCCGCGAACGGCGTCTATTAGCTTGGTTGTAAGTGCTAAGTGGGTTGAAGTCGCGCGTTTATTTCTAGTCGATAAGATCTCAAGCTCCTTTTCCAGCGAAGGACTCGCGAACCGGCTGTAAACGTGTCTCGAAATGAACGGCGAACTGAGTTTGTGGCGCAGATCATTTGAGGTCGTGATCACGATCGGTCTCGAATTCCAGTCGGGAACGCCGATTGTTCCGCCTTCGAATCGCGGAATGTAGATCAGTCCACGTTCGAGCGGCATAAGAAGTGAATCTTCAATGCTGGCCCCAAACTTATCGCTTTCATCAAGGATCAACACCGGCGGTGGCTTCATTGGAGTGCTCGACGCCGCGCTTGCCGCCAAGTCGTATGCCATTCCTACTTCACCAAGAATCAGAAATCGGCGCTGCCACTTAGAGCGTCGGGCATTGTCGAGAAACTCGGCCTGCTCTTCAAGTGGCAGTTGTTTTGCGAGTGCCAGGTGTTCTCTCATCCACACGGCTTGCTCTTCATTATCCCAGTCATAGAGGATCTCTTCCTGTTTTAACCCATCGCGTCCGGCAACAACGCACATCGAAAGATTGCAGGCGGCGGCTAACGCTTCGGGAAATGCAGTCTTCCCGCTGCCGCGCGTACCGGAAATAAGCCATGCCCGTCCAGACTTAAGACTTTCACAGAAGTCTTCGAATACTTGCTCGTCGGGCACGTATCCGTGTCCAGCCATCAGTTGGAAAAGCTCACCATGCTTTCCGTCTGAGACAAGTTCGCGAGGGTTGATCTGTGGACGGGATGCGTCAAACGGAATCATTCCTTTTTTGCTCCCGTTTCTGCGTTGGCAATTGAAGAGTTCGGTTCGGGTAGTTGCGTTACAAGTACGTATCCGGTGGTTCCGGCTAAGACCTCTAGGAACGTGTCCTCGGGTTCGTTTCCAAACAGTGACTGACTCGTGTCCTCAGACAGTTTTTCGGATCCTCTACGCAGGGGCTCAGATATTACTACTGTTCCCCCTGAACGGAACGAACCGACCGATCCCAATATCGAGCCGGCAGTATCTTTTATGCCTCGAAAGAATCGGGTCCACTTTCCGGTGACTCTTTTCCTGTTTCCGGGAATCCCTGAGGCACCGTCAGTTCCCAATAGTTCGCCGGTGAACTTCACCAGTTCACCAGAAACCGGATCGATCAGGCCGATAATATTGACGAACGCTCTTACGGATTCACCGCCCCGTAGATTACCAATTAGAGTCGTGCCTGCCGGATAGGAGTAACCTTTTCCTACAACCGGTTGCGTCAATTCCATACGTACGACCCCACCGGAATTTCTAAGCGTGTAGATCGCTCCAATAAGGCGGACCGTAAGCAGTGAGCCAAACGGCAGTGAGCCACTTACTTTTGGCTTTGGTGTGTCCGAGGTTGTCGCTGTAGTCGCTGCACTATTATTGCGAAATTGCTCATCTCTGACCTTTGTGACTCCAAAGAACAGCGAGCGTCCTAAGGGTTCGGTTGACGATACAGATTTTGACAGGGGAGTGTCGTTACCTTGTGGAGAATTCTTCTTTGTCTCCAGGTTGGTGGGCTGATCCTCTCGTTTGAGAGCGTCCCTTGGGGAGACATCAGTGCCAACATTCAAGGAAGGCTCGGTTCTCGTTCGCGATGCTGACATCGAAGAGATATCGTTTGACTCGGTGTTAACAGAAGCGGGTTTGTCGACTGATATCGGTTCATCGGATTGCCCAATTACAGAGTCCTTGCTTGGTATTGGCTCTTTTGACGCTACCATTGTGAGGGCAGCCTTAAGTTTCTCATCCTCGGTCATTGGAGCCGGAGATGAATCCTTTTGGCTCGTTCGATTAACGGCCTGGGGATTCGGCGTAGCGAACCAACCCATACCGAAGAACCAGGTGATCGCTGTACCCATCAGTAACAAGAATACTGTGAACGCGGCAGCGGTTTTTAGTACCTTCGCGGTTCGGGAAGTTTTTCGTTCCGATCCGGTTTCAAGATCCAATTCATCATCATCAACTTCATTCTTCGAAAGTTCATTCTGATCATCCAGCAACATTTTCTCGCGTTCTTCATCTGCCTCGATGTCCGGTAAGGCGGTCGGAATATCGGAATTTGTAGTTAACGTAGTTTGCATTGCGTGTCTCCTTTATTTCGATCCGTTAAGAGTTGCCGAGATCGGAGCGTCGATAGCTTCAGTTTGAGCAACGGCGACTCGAATCTTTTGATTAACCCCAAGGAGCGGAGATTTGTAGACAAGAGCATAGAACGTAGTAGAGCCTGGTTGGACAAGGCCCTCAAACGCGGTTGTTTCCAAATAGCGGAGATCGAGTTTGGTGGTAAGAAGGCTGTTGCCGTCCTTGTCGAGCGTCTGGATCTGAAGTTCAGGGGAACCTCGAACGAGCCTTAGATTTGTTGATGCAGAATTGCGAATCGCAACAACAACAAGGCGGTTTTCGGAATCAAGATCGGTGACGCGGGTCAGTGATAGTTCCAGACCGTGAAGAGGTGAAGACCACGCGGAGAGGTGCTTCTTTTGATCTCGAAGAACGTCAGCCAACCGCTTGTTTGCAGCCTTCGATATCTCAGCATCGGTCATTGCTCGCTTCGAACCCGCCCGTTTTGATTCGGGTATTTCGGCGAAAACAGCGTTTGAGATTGAGTTCAACTCCGACATTGGAGAATCAGAAATCTTCTCTTCGGCGGGCCGTGGTGAACCGACCAGTTTGGATAGTGCCCGTGAGTTGATCGGAGGAGAATTCTTAGTGTCACCGCCAAGGTCAAACGCGAGTCCTGCAACCTTCCGCGCCGAGACAACTGCTTCGCGGTCATATGAGATAACGCATCTGTGAGCATTCTTCTTCAGGTCGCTGACCGGTACCAGTTCCAGAATCAGAACCAGGCCGGACCGCATCTGCAGGCTGATCGCGGCAGAGGTCGCCCCGTCTTTTGAAGGGACGAATCCTTCTCCCGGATAAATGGTTATCGATCGGTCGGTTTCTTTTGTCGGAGACTGAAACACTGACGCAAGCTTGGGATTTCCCTCATGGATGTAATAGATTCCGTCCGATGCGGGAAACTCGACAATAGAAACTGCGTTTTGAGCCAGTCCCAGACGCACAACCGTAGGCTGCTTCGGGTTGACCGTTACATTTGCTTCACCCGAGAGGAAATCTGGGAGCGGAGTATTTATCACCGCAACGGGCTGTGCTTCCTTGGAGACCGCTGAAATGTTTACGACCTTTTCATTTGAGGTCTGATTAGTCTCGTTCGAGACCGGACGAACGACATTCTTTACCTTAGGTTTGTGAACAGTCTTCCGGCTCTGCGGATAAACATTGACAACAAATGCCGACAGGACGACGAGAGAGATTCCTAAGATCCTCGTACTGTATTTTCCTAGATTTGAAATGCTTAAAGTTTTCATGATTCAGATGATGTTCCTTGCTACTTACCGCCAGTTGTTTCACTGCCGGGTTGAATTGCTGATGATGTTTCCTCTGCATCGCCAATGAGCGATAAAGGCGAGATGGTCTTGCCGTTTACGGGTTCGACGCGAAACCGGAGAATGGTAAATCCGGTTCTCAGGTTATTGTCGTTTCGGATCGGAGTTGCAGGGCTGTCCTTCAGCAGAAATTTACATTTGAGCTGAACGGACTCTTCCACATCCTGGCCTGAGGCTTTTCGCCTTATCTTGCGCGTGCCGATCGCTCGCAGAATATATGGGTCGCTTTCATCTACGGACAAGTCCTGTAGCTCCCATGACGAATTCACGCTTTCTGTCTTCTCGGCAGCGAGAACGCCGTTCTGCTTTAGTCGATTGGCCATCGCCATCGAAAGATCAGGGTCGAGCATTCGGAGCAGTTTGTTTACTTGCGCCTCGCGCGTCGTTTGTTCGACTTCGTAAAGAGCGGTTAGAAATTCCTTGACCAGATACTTCTTGTCAGTTGATGTTGGAACGTCCGGCGTGATGCTGACGGTTTCGGTCGAACCATAATCGCGGTTGTTTAGTTCGACAACTCGTCCGCTCGATTTATCGACCACAATCCGGTCTGCCTTTCTAAAGATCAGGAACATGTTTACGCAGCCGCTCATAACGAGGGCAAACAGCAACACGGCGAGGATCTTCAAAAGCGATGCGATCGTAACGATGTCATCCGGGTCGCGAGTAAGGTAAGTTGGTGACCCGTTCACCATGTTCCCTGTATCAGGCGTTTCGATTTTTGTTTCATTTGCTTTCATAAGATTTCGGTCTCGAAAGGGCTAATGGCAAACGCAGTGCCAGACGCGAAATAGCCACTCTCGGGTCAAGAGTCGGTTTCTAACTCCACATCGGCAGAAAAATTTGCCGAACGGTGCGAAAGTCGTCCGCAGTTGACTCGAAAATTCGCCGACTATCGTTCGTGAGTCGATAAAACAATTTCTCCGGCGAAAGTTGAGCGGGCTCGCCGCGCTGAATTTGTTGGAATGTTTTGTCCGACAATAACGGGGCCGAAACTGAGTTGTTGAGCCTCGTCTGAAGTTTTCCGAGAGATCAGGCTTCGTCTACCGGTTCGCGGATCGTAAAAAACCAAAATTGCTTTGCTTTCCTGAACCTCCGTTGCGTTGATCTCCCTTTCACCCTTGGGGTATTTCTCGTCGGCGAATTGAATCGGAGGCGTGCCGAATCTGCCTTGCTGCTTGAGCCAGCGATACACCTGCACGCCTTGCGAAACATAGCCCAGAGTTTCCTTGTACGGAGGGACACCGTTGACCGTCCTCCGTTGCGAGGCATTGATTATTCGTCCGTTCGACTTTAGATTTCGTCCATAAAGATACGCAGAGACGGTGCCTTCGCCGGCGTTATAGGCGGCTAAAACAGACTCAAGTCTCCAATCAAATAGGCGTCCCAAATACTTCACATACTTCGCTGCCGCATATAGCGATGAGGTCGGCTCGTACGGGTTCGTGAGCCCAAACCGGGCAGCAGTCGCGGGCATGAACTGCATCAATCCCTGAGCGTTCTTTGGACTGGTCAGCCATGGCCGGAACCGCGTTTCGTTATAGGCAATAGTCCATAGGATGAGCGGGTCGACGCCTTCGCTTTTTGCGACCTTTTCTATCGTCGCCTCGAACAATCTGGCACGTGAAAGTACATCCATTCTTCCGAGTGAAGTTCGAGAAACCAGTTGTTTTTCCTGCGCTGTAGCAGCTAAAGGAAAACCAGCAAAAAGTAGCAATAACAATGTGATCGGGTGTGTGATTCGTTTTTTCATATCACCCGCCCTTCGCAACCGATGTGCCACCGATGTGCAACCGATGGGCCGCCGATGCCGATCATCGAACGGCACGAACCTTGCAGAGCGAGTGAAAGTATTGACGTATCTGGACCCTTTTTCCGGGTTCGTCAACGAAAACTTATAAAGCGAGGACGACTATGAAAAAACTACTGACACTTATCAAAAGCCATGTACCTGCACTGGCGCCGCTCGGATTAATGTTGCTTTTCACGCAACTGACTTCTGCACAAGGCCCGATCTTCACCGGAGATGCAAGTAACCTCTCCAACATCATTCGTGAGGCCCTTAAGCTCATGGCGATCATTCTCTTCTGTTTAGGAGCGGTCGGCGTGGCTTGGTCGATCTATAACAAGATGACCGGAAAGGAATGGGGCAACCAGGCGTTCGGTTCGCTCCTGTCGTTTGCGTTCGGAACGATCGTCGCGGTGTTCTGGCAGCTTGCACAAGGACGTGCGGTCGGGGTTGATACGAACTTCTAGGAGGAAGCCACATGAGAAGACGTGCAACACGACCTAATGTTTTCCGTGGCCTGAAGCGATTCGGGGTCTACTCTACCGACTGGAAGTTTATCCTGATCCCCACCGCGATCGCCTACATCGTTCCTTTTGTTTTCGGGCTTTGGGTGGGCTACGTTCCGCTGGGATTCCCATTGGGACTGCTAGTTTTTCTGATTCTTTTGGGAATCTTTAACTATCTGCGTTTGAGTAAGCCTTCCTACTGGCTTTCTCAGAAGTTTGACGCCGAGATAGACCGATGGACAGAGTATCGACCGCCGCTCCGAGGCGAACTCGAACCGACAAGTTGGAAGACATCGAACAGGAAATAAGCATGGACACAGCAAACCTAACCTTCGCGCAAATCGCAATCTCTCTTTTCGGAGGACTTCTTTCCGTCGGTCTTGGATTGGTAGCCGGATTTCGTTTCATCCCGGCAGTGAGATCGTTATCGAGCCGTACGCCCTTGGACCGCGGGTCACGAACTCAACTCATCGAGAATGCAGAAGCAGGTCGGATACTTCCGACCGAGATCGCGGGCCTCGACGGGAACACGATCCGTTACCGAGATGGCAGCTATGGAAAGGCCTATATTTTCGAACCGTCGAACAGTCTTTACATCGACGGTTACGTGACTGAACAACGGATCGACGAGCTAAAAACGATACTGAAATTCGAGAAGCCGAAGAACACGATCATTCAGTTTCGGTTCCTAAATTCGCTCGACACGGGTGATGTGCTTCGGTCACACCTCTCATCCAGAGACACCGCATCATCCGATCCAGTCGCCGGTGTGCTTCAGGCCACCAATCTTGCCCTTCACGAGGAAGCGATCAGATCCGGCGAAGTTATGCGACAAACCGCAACGGTGTGGATACGAGTTCCGGTACGTGATCCAGGGGAAAAGGGAATGATGTCTTTGCTCTTGCCTTCTATTTCAAAGGACATAAGGGATCACGGGTTTGCACGACTATTCCGCTTTCCCCTCAAAAGCATAAGAAATCGCGAAAGTGAATTGATGGTGCAGAGAGAGGTGCAAAGTGAAGCCGCCTGCAAACTAAGAGCTTCACGAGTATTTCAATCATTCGAAGCCAATTTTCCGCGCAGCTTGCAGCTTCGGGAGATGAACCGAACAGAGATATTTGAATCACTCTTTATCAGCCATCGCCGGGAGCACGGTCCTTTCCCCAACCTGGCAAGCTCAGATTGCGTCGATCTGCGGCGCTATCTTTGCAGTACAGAAATTGAGACAAAACGCGAGCAGTACATCCGTCACAATGGTACGCCTGCAAGTTTAGTCAGTCTCAAAACACTTCCAAATGGCTTTGTGACCGCAGATATCATGCGCTATCTGACTGCTACGAAGGCCTTAGGTTTTCCGCACGAGATCGTCGTTGATTTGATGACAACTGAAAAACAGGCTGCAAAAAAAGACCTGCAGAAGCGAATCGATCGTATCGACGGCAGCCGCAACACCTGGCTTGGGTTCCGTAATCTCAAAAAGGACGCGGTTGTTATCAAGTCAGACCTTGAGGGCCTGCTCGAACAGGTCGAAGGGGACAATGAAGAGATCTGCGATCTCAGACTGAACGTTATTGTCTTTGCGGGCCGCTCAAAAGGGCCAAAGGAAACGCGTCGGCAACTTGAGATTCTTGACGACCGATGTGATGCCGTAGTCTCAGCGATCCGCAAGAAGATCGGCGCGGACGCAATTAGAGAAGACGCGGTGCGGCAACGCGCGATCTATCCGCGAATGCTTACCGGTGAACTTTCCTGGAAGCCAACAGGTCAGGAACTTACGGAAACGGCCGACTCGGTAATCTCATTTGTCCCAACCGAAACTAGCTGGCGCGGAAGCGGGCGGCCGCACAGCATCTTTATAACTCCGAACGGCCAGATGTTTGGTCTTGATCTCTACGATCGGGCACTGATCAAATCTCCAACAGTCATCGTCACCGCAGCGTCCGGTGAAGGCAAATCATTTCTTGCGGCTATGCTGATCACGGACATCCGGGCGCATCGCGGAAACGTAAAGGTCCGCGTGATGGACTACAGGCATTCGTTCAAGCCTATATGTAAACTTTTTGGCGGCCGTCACATCGAGTTTAACGAAGCCGAGCCTAAACCGATCAATATCTGGAACTATCCGGGAATCGAGGAAGGTAACCGACCCACGAAGCGCCAGCTTTCAATGGTGTTGATGGACATTCTCATTCTAAGCAAAACAGCAAAGACAGACGCGATCACAAGTGCTATTGCTGCCACCGTTATCGATGAGGTCTATAAGATGTCGCTGGCTCGAAACGGAGACGGCAGACCGAAATTCCAACCAACGCTTGGACATTTTCTGGATGTTCTTAAGACCTATCACTGGGAGCCTGCACAGCAGGGCCAGGCGAGCGAGCTTTACTTGAAACTTAATGTTCACCGAAAAGACCCGTGGCTTAACTCGCCGACCCATCCCGACTATGACGTGCCATCGATGTTCGATGTGTTTGAACTTTCGGGCATCAGTGGCCTTGACGAGAAGATCCGCGAGAGCGTCGGCTTTCGGATTAGCGCCCAGATAATGCAGGAGATAGGCGAGGAAGACGAGCGGAAGCAAAAGACACCGATCCTGTTTCTCTGCGACGAAATGCGCGAGATCAACAAGCACTTTCCAGCGATTCAGGAACTCATTGCCGAGGCATCAGTGACCGGCCGTAAAGAAGGTCTTGTTACCGTCCTATTCTCGCAGGCTTACGAGCATTTCACCGGAACTACAGAGAGGCCCAACGAGATTGGAATCGACCTTGTAAAAAACTCAGGTGTAAAGATGATCGGCAAACAGATCGGCGGCTTCGACCGCTTGGCCGCTGACTGCGAGCTGGCACCTGAGACAGTTGCAGCGATCCGTGCGATCAGAAACCAATACGGAAGATACACCCAGTGGGTTTTCGTCATCGGCAGCGGAGCGGACAAGATCGTCCAGATGGCCGAGATCCGTCTTTCGCCGGCGATGCTTTGGGCTAACACCAACGACACGAACGAAGCGAATGCGCGAAGACTTGTCGAGAATATTCGGCCCGACCTGCCGCCTGAGATCGTCGTGTCCTGGCTGGCCTCAAAGTACCCGAGCGGATTGACCGCAGTCGGACTCACGGAAATATCTTCTTTTGACCTGAATGAATTGAACGGTTTGGAGGTATCAGCATGATCGGAAGTAACGAAACAATAAGACAGATCGTTCTCGGAGTAGTTCTTTCTTCGATCTTCATCGGGATCGACGTTCGCCCGGCCCGGGCACAGTGGACGGTATTCGACCCATCTCAATACGTTCTCCAAGTTGAAAAAAGGGTCGAAGAGGCGGCCCGGTGGCTTGAGACCATCAACCACTATATCGATACCTATGAACAAGCGGTCAAGCAGTACGAAAAGATGATTGAAAGCGTAACTAATCTGCGAGGGATTCTCGGTAAGGTTGAAGAGCAGGTCATGCGGCACAAGCAGCTGATAACTACCTACGCAACTATCGGACGGCTTATTCGCGGGACCTTCGAACTAAAGAAACGAATCGAGGCGACTATTACCAGCCAAATTCATTCTGTCGTCAATATTGCAAGACGCCTTAAGAACGGCATCTTCGATATGGACGCAAACAAGCGGGACCTTGATGACTTTCTACGGCATTCGATCGGTCGAACCGCCGATGCCCACCTCAAGAATCTCGAACGCCTTGCAAAGCTCGATTCTGAACTCGAACGCATGCTTTTTGACCGCGAAAACATGCTTCTCGATCTGGCAAAACTCTACGAAGAGCGCGAGAAGATCGCTGATGAAACGCGAGCGATAGAGGCTAATCCAGCCGCCAATCGAGATGGTGTTCAGTCTCTCATCGACCAGATGCTCGCGATCAATCTGCGTATTTCAACAGTCGAAGGACAACTGCGCGAACTCGAAGCGAAGATACAGGCCAAATTTATTGCATACGGCCTCAAGATCGAGCAGATGACCGAGTTCGGAAAAGAGATCCGCCGAAGCACTGAGATGATGACTGGGATCACACGAGCCTCCGACGAGTTTCTTCGTGAACTCGAACGCTATGAAGTATGGAATGACGACGTCTATGAAAGCCCTCTTCCATAATCGCCAAAATATAGGATCTAAGAACTAAAACATCAAAGCCATGAAAAACGTGACCTCTTTTCGCCACGCTTTAGCGACAGCTCTATTCATTCTTGCCTACTTCGTCTCGCCATGCCTCCTCGCCCCGAAAGCGGCCGGGCAAACCCGGCCGCGCCCTCCTCGTGTCGAAGGCCAGACTCCAGTAGGTACGATGAACGGACAACCGGTAACAGCAAATGACCTGATAATGACGATCAACTCGGATTCTCCTTTTATGCCGCCCCTCGATGGAAGTCCGGCGCCGATACTTCGGCAGTTCGAGAATAAATATCCAGCGAACCCAGTCGCGAGTCCTTCTCCCGGCCCGGTCGTTCCGCCAAAACCTCCTGCACCGAGTTTCAGCGAACAGATCAAGAATCTCATGCGGACTGGACAGGAATGGCTGTTTCAATCCGTTCTCAATACCATCATAAAACCGCTCATGCCGATCCTTATGTTTCTCGCTTGGATCATTGCGAGTTTTGTTTTGATCTTTGCGTTTATCCGCCGGTTCCACGACAACCGAGGCCTCGGACCCGAGCAACTCGTTGCCTGGGCGATCCGTTCGATCATTTTCATGGTATTGATCGGAGCGAGCCCGTTCATCATTGACGGTCTCACGATAACCGGCAAGTTCTTTGCGCGGCCAATTCGCGCCTACAACCGTTCACTCGTTACTGAATTTGACGACAAGATGAAGAAGTATGTGAAAGCAAACTTCGCCGTTGAAGATCCCAACGAATTGCTTGCCGAACGCCTTCCGAACGGTGAACCGGGTCTTGTCGGCATCATCATGGATAAGGAATCATCCGTGAAAGACATTACAGGTGAACTCAACATACTCGGATGGGATATGCCCCGAATGTTTACCTTTATGGTGATCGGGCAGAACATCATAAAGTTCGGCGGATTGTTTCTTGCGATCGCCGGCCTGTTTATATTGATCGGCCTGAAACTGGCGGCTCCTGTGTTGGCTGCTTTCGGCTTTGACGAGAAGTTTGCGGCTCAGATGTTCTATCCGTTCTGTTGGGGCGTTGCTACATTTGCGTTGGCATTTCCGATAGTAAAGGAAGTGACCCTCTATGTTTGCTATGCCCTTGGCGTTCTCGCGCTTTCTATCTACAACGGTGAGAGTACATTTTCTCTTGATCCCGTAACCGCGAAGATCATAACCAACGGCGCTTATGATCCGGCTTCAAGTGCGCTAATTGTGACCGCGTTGTTCTTCGTTTCGAGCCTTTGCTTCATTCTAGTTCCATGGCTAAGTTACCGAGTTCTTCGGGGACAGGTTTACGAGGGCGTTTCTCAGATCTCGATGGGTTGGATGCTTTCGAGCATGGGAACGGCGCTTGAGACATACGGACTAGTGGCGGGAGCCGCAATCAATCGTCAGGCCGAAAACACCCAAATTCAAGGCATCTACAATGCCGAGCAGACGGCCGCCAGAAAATCCTTGGAGGCTGCCAACCAATCAACCGACGCTCGTTTGGTCTCGTCCGTTGCCGGAGTCGAAGGCGGCCTTACCACTAGTTTGGGACAGATCCGAGCAAATCAGGTAACGCAGACATTACTTGCCGAGGCGAGCAAGAACTACGGTCTGAGCAGCAGTGCAGCGGCAACTAAGCGCGAGATCGCAGGAACACTGGCCGAAGCTCAAGGAACCCGTGAAGCTCGAACCATCGATGGAATGAAGGAAGTCGAACTGCGCGGTCAGGGCAACCTTGAGCGATTTGGAATGAAGACCTACGAATTTACGCCCGGCGGCTCCTCGATCGCCGGAACTTCCGTTCCGATTCGCACCGGGCAGGAACTCTTCGACTGGTCGAGAAATAAGCATCCTATTCAAGAAGTGAACAAGCAGATGGACTCTACCACTCGCAGTAACATCGCACTTCAAAACAACAACACCGGCATTGTCGCGGACACGAAGGTAGAGGCAAGCAATGTCTATCAGGGTGAGATCAATCAAGCGCTCGAAACTCAGGCTTCACAAAGCAAGCAGGCTTTCAATACCGGCAGTTCGATCGCCTCTTCGAGCACAAGACAAGGTGCCGGAATCCAACTCTCAGGAATTCGTCGTTCGGCCGACATGGAGAAAGTATCAAATCAATTAAACTTTGAAGGCCGCACTGAGGCTGCGTCGATAAATCAGACCGCAGCGATGGAAGCTGCCAGACTCAGGATGGTTTCAACCGTCGTGACCGGGTTTTTCCGGGATATGGATCGGCGCCTGGAAGAAATGAAGCCAAATACTAGTGCTTCGAGAAGCAGTTCACAACCTGATCGCTCGTGTTCGCCGTGGCAGGTTGTGATGAATTTTGAGCCAGCCCTTTCGACCATAGCCCTTTTCCGGAGATTGTAATGATAAAGGCGATAGCCCCATGGCCGAATCCGGCCGAACTTTGAATCGCGATCTGGAAACCGACATCTTTATCCAGCGGCCTTGGGTGGAGATAGATTCCCGCCGAGCCGAACAAGATCCCCTGGCGACAAGCCGGACATTCTTGCTGACTAATTCCCACGGACTTCCCTGAGCCAGTGAAAGCCGTTTTGTACCGTAGTCGCATGCACCACATTCGCTCAAGAAGAGCCACAAAATAACAAAGAAGCGGTAGGAAAGAAGCGGAAAAAGTATGGCAACCGGATACCAACGAGTATCAAGAAGATCTCCGTGCCGAATTTGCGGAAAACCGGACTGGTGCAGCACGACCAAAGATCACAATATCGCATTCTGTGCCCGTTCCGCGACAAACGCCGACAGACTTAGCAGCAAAGGTTGGGGGATCTTTTATTACGATCGTCGAAGCCCATCCCGAGCCGGGGAAATCAGGGATAGGATCTATCAGAGACTTATTAGGCTTTCGCCATTGCCTGAAAACGGCAAAAGAATTTACGGTAACGAATGGCTAACCAAACAAGGTCAGGAATTCGGACGCTGCGGAATACTGCCAAGATTGGTTATCGAGAGACACTGTCTGGTTCGATTGCTTATCGAGTCACTTGTAAAAGAAAAAGGAACCATTACAACTTTCAAAGGTGTTCCAGGATTCTGGCAGGGATCGAACGGACGGCTACGACTGGGGAGTGATTTCGATTACGACGCCGATCTCATTCTGATTCCATTCTTAGATTCGACTGGAATGATTCAGGCTTGCCAGCTCAAAGCTATCGGAAAGGCTAGAAATACGTCCGGAAAGTATCAATGGCTGTCGTCGATCGGAAAGCGTGAAGGATGTAGTTCTGGCACACCGCTTCATCACGAAGGCTCTATAAGTTTCAGAGGAAAGGCCACTAAGACGGTGCTTGTTACCGAAGGTTTACATTAAAGCCGTGACGGCCCAACACTTCCTACCGGATCGATACGTCGTCGCCAATGGCGGAGTCGCGACTTCGCATCGGGAAATCGTTAAAGTCGCACGGCAAAAGATTCTGGAAATCGCATTCGATGCAGATTGCTTCACCAATCCACATGTAGCGAGAGCATTGGCTTCATTACTCGCTCTTCGGATTCGGGAACAGCAGTTCTTGTCCTGCGACAAACCTACAAAAATTCTCGCGTGGGATAGCCGTTTCAAAGGTATTGACGATGCGCTGATCGCGGGAGCCTCTCTTAAATATCTGGAGGTGTCCGATTGGCTTGGGTTGCTGACTCCTGAATGTTTCGACGAGGCTAGCCATCAACTGGCTGGAATCTTTCAATAGGAAATTAGCGGCTGGCAGTTCACGTCATGAGCGAGCCAACAGTTCCCCCAACCTCATTCAGAGATCTCATCGAACAAGTTGCAGGGATTGTTGACAGCGACCGAAAGATCTCAAACAAGGAACTTATTGAGATCTGCAAAGGATGCAGTGGCTTTGATTTCAACTTCGATGCTCATATCTATCACGAGATAGCTGAAACTGCGTTGAACTTACTCATTCTGAAAAAGTACGGACGCGATCTACTTGCATCGACGAATCCGATCGAAGCAGTTTCTACAGTCTTAAGACCTTTGCAAAAAAGGCTTCCGACACAAACCTGGCGAAGTGAAACGCAGATCTCCTATCAACAGTTCTCCACGCCGGTTACTATTGCGTATCTAGCCGCTTATCTTTTGAACATTCGCCAAGGCGAGACAGTGCTCGAACCTTCCTGTGGTACGGGTTGTCTCGCTGTATGGGCGTTTGCATCTGGAGCCAAGGTGATAGCCAATGAGATCGACCCTCGAAGAAGAGGGGCGGCATTGGCGTTGGGGTTCCAGCCATATTCTCTCGATGCAGAGTTCATCGACGATCTTCTGCCTGAGCATTTACTCCCTGACATCGTTCTCGCTAATCCGCCGTTCTCTTCGACTGGCGGCCGCGTGAAAAATAACAGTCGGGACTTCGGTTTTCGTCATATCGAATCGGCATTACGAAGGCTAAAGAAAGGCGGGCGATTCGCGGTGATACTTGGTGAGAGCGGTTCACCGAGATCCCGCAGTGGAGATCGGTTCTGGGAAGATCTTTCCCCTGAAATACAGGTAAAAGCCTCCATCGAACTGCCTGGGCGTGAGTTCTACTCCAACGGGACGAGCGTCAAGACGACGCTAATTATCGGCACCAAGTCGCCTGCGATAGATACGCCATTGAGTTCGGAACTCGAAGCGACTCCGCATATTGTTGCTCAGTCGGTCGAGGATGCCTTCGAACAGGCCATTTCGTTAAATCTCCGTTTTTGACCAATAGAAAAAGCAATGTATTCCATTCAAGAACGAAGTTCGGAAGGACTTCCTGCTCCCGTACTTACCTCGAGTGAAAGGACTCCAATCGTAGAGCATAATCACCAACCTGATCTAGACATAAACATTTATTCCCCTCGATTTATTACCGGCGGATCGCCACATCCGGGAGTGATTGTTGAGCCTCCGGGCCTCGCCAATGTTGAACCGCCCCAGATTCGTTACCGGCCGCGACTTCCAAAGCATCTGTCAGAGACCGGAAAACTCTCGGCAATGCAATTGGAGCGGATTATCTATGCTGGACAAGCACACGAGCAGCGTCTTGCGGACGGTTCGCGAGCGGGCATAAGCATCGGCGACGGAACCGGAACCGGCAAGACGGCGACGCTTGCGGGAGTCATTCTGGACAACTGGTTCCAGGGACGGCGGCGAGCCGTTTGGTTTTCAGTAAAGGCCGATCTGATCGAAGCTGTCTCCGATGAGTTCAAGAGACTTGGGTTGACGCCGCCGATCAAGCTGATCAATGACTTTCCAACCGATCAGGAGATAGACATTCAGGACGGAATTGTTTTCTGCACATATCGATCGCTAATAGCCAGATCGAAAAAGGGCAATAAACGGCTCGATCAGATAACCCGTTGGCTTGGCCCAAGCGGCGTCGTGATCTTCGATGAAGGGCATAAGGCTAAGTACGCTTTTGCCGACGATCGGGGCAAATCTACACAGACCGGAGCCGCCGTTCTTGAGATCCAGAATCCAGAAAGGTTTCCGGATGTGAGAGTGGTCTACTCTTCCGCGACATCGGCCGGTGAGGTGAGACATCTAGCATATATGTCACGGCTTGGTTTGTGGGGGGCAGGAACTAACTTTCCGCTAGGCTTCGAGCAGTTCGCTGAAGAGATCGAATCCGGAGGTGTCGGTGCTTTAGAGATGGTCTGCCGCGACCTTAAGGCGATGGGACGATACCTGTGCGGCAACCTGAGTATGGGAACCGATCCGGAGTCGGGCCTGTCGGTTGAGTTTCGTGAGGTAATTCATAAGCTCACCCCTGCTCAGCGAAGGATGTATGACAACATGGCCCAGGGCTGGCAGGAAGTCTTTCGGAATATCCATCGAGCCCTGGATCTAACTAACTCCGGCAAGGCCACGCGAAGCAGTGCCCTCAATCAGTTTTGGGCAGAGCATCAACGCTGCTTTCGCAATCTGATCACAGCATTTAAGGTTCCGACGCTGATCCGCGAGATCGAAGATGCCCTCAGCAGAAAAGAGTCCATTGTGGTGTCGATAACGGGCACCGGCGAGAGCCAGACCAAAAAGCAGATCGAAAGGGCGGCAGATCAGGAAGAGGCGATTGACAGTCTCGATTTCAGTCCGAGAGAAACACTTACTCGACTCGTAGCGAATTGTTTTCCGACCGCCTGCTTTCAGGAAAGAACCAATCCTTACAGCGGAACTGTTGAGTACATTCCTCTTGTCGATGCCAATGGCGATCAGGTTGAGAGCAGAGCCGCTTTGCAGTTGCGAACAGAACTTCTGGATAAGCTATCAATACTTGAGGTTCCCGAGCATCCGCTTGATCAACTCGTGAACTATTTCGGGGTAGAGAACATTGCAGAGATGACCGGCCGGAAGAAACGCCTGATCCGGACGGCGAAAGGCACACTGGAGTATCGGCCGCGACAACTTGCTGGTGTTCCTTCAAAGCTTATCAACCTCCATGAAAAGAACGCCTTTCAGAATGGTGATAAACGGATCGCGGTCATGTCTGAGGTGGCATCGACCGGGGACAGCCTTCATGCAGGCAAATCCGTTGGGAATCAGCAGCGACGCCTTCATATCGCTGCGGAGCTAAAATGGTCAGCCGATAAACAGATCCAGGACTTCGGACGTACTCATCGGACAGGTCAAGTGGCACCCCCGGTCTATCTGCTAGTCTTCACGGAACTCGGCGGCGAGAAAAGATTCTCCTCAACTATCGCCAGAAGACTCGGTAATATGGGAGCCCTTACAAAGGGTGACCGCCGTGCCGAAAAGGCCGGCAACCTTGATAAATATAATCTTGAATCGAGAGAAGGGCGTTCGGCGTTAAGTGTCGTATTCACTGGCATCATGAAAGGCCGGGAGATCGAGGGGCTCGAAGATCCGAAACAGGCGCTGAGAGATATGGGCCTTGTTAAGACGGTCGATGGTGACGAGCAGATCCCCGACAGCGAAAAGACAAATATCCCTCGATTCCTAAACAGGCTGCTTTCGCTTGAGGTGGACCGGCAGAATGCTCTTTTCGACTACTTCTATTCAACATTCCTCGAAACCATTGAATATCTAAAGCAGAAAGGAAAACTGGATGATGGAATGGAAGACCTGAAAGCGATGTCAGTCGCCATCTCGGGATCGCCCCAGGTTCTTAATTCAGATCCCCTGACCGGAGCAAAGACGGTTTATTACAAATTGGAACTTAAAGTCGCGACGACGCCGGCTAGATATCTTGACATGGCGGCCAGCGAGATACACCAGTTCTATCAGGACCGGCGAGACGGATCGTTTATATCGGTCAGAAGAACTTTATCCCATACTGATCCCGAAACTGGGGAACGGTATCAGATGTTCTCTATAACAAAGCCTTCCGGCCGCAACGTAGCCTATTTACGCGAGAGCGAGTTGAATCAGCGGTATCGGATCGTTCCGAAAACCAAGGCGGAAGACTGGTGGATCAAAGAGGAGACCAAGATACCTGAATTTGAGAACAGGACCGTCCATATTCTCAGCGGTGCATTGCTTCCCATATGGAAATATCTTAAGACACTCAGCCACGATGCGCTGAATATCGTTCGAACCACCACTGATGACGGTACGAGGCTCGTTGGCGTGAAGATATCGGAAGAATGGCTCAGAGATATCCGTCAGCACTTTGGCCTTCGATCAAGTATTCCAACAACGGCGAATGAAGTAATGCGAGTAGTCGATTTTGAAAAGAACAGCGTCAATTTGATCGACGATGTCACTGTGCGGTCATCGCGGTTCCAGGGTCAACTGCTCACAGAAATTTGTCCTTCCACTTTCGAGCAGATCAGAGAACTCCGGGGAATGGGACTCGTCAATATCGTACAGCACGGGCGCCAGAGATTCTTTCTTCCACAGGAATCACCAGGGCTCGCTCTCGAAAAAGTCTTGTTTCTTTATCCGCCGGAATCGACAAGCATATCGTTTCTTCCGGAATTACAGGCCGCAACCGAGGAACTCACAAAACAGGAACCTGTAATCCTACCAGAATGGCTTATCGAACCAGCTCTCGAATCCGTAACCAGTCTCGGCGGCTCCGCGAAAGTGTTTGTAGATCAGAACGGTATTCCGCTATTGAACGAAACATTCGCGATGTAAAAAAAAATCAGAAAAAAAGGGTATATAAAAGGTAACCACCGCGTTTATCGCGGGTTTTTAGTTATGCAGGCTTAAGTATCGAATGGGTGAATCGGGTTTTTCTCGCACGGAAAGACCGGATTTGTAGCCGAAACAGCTCTGCAAGCCGAAAGTTGTTCGTGGGAGAAGTTACCTTATGGCCGATAATTATGTTGATGACAGTGCTTTCAAGGGAAGGTCGATCTTGGATGAAAAAATCCTCCTCTTCGCCAGAGTTCCGCATTACGTCCTCATTACGGGGGAAAGAGGCACTGGAAAGACAACCATTGCCCACCAAATGCACGATCTTAGTCCCAGGTCGAAACGAGATTTCGTAAGCGTCAACTGCGCCAGTTTTACGTCTGAACTTTTGGAGTCAGAGCTTTTTGGATACGAGCGAGGTGCCTTTACCGGTGCGACCGCTGCGAAAGCGGGTCTGTTCGAAGCCGCACAAGGCGGAACACTCTTCCTCGACGAGATCGGAGAACTCTCGCTTGGACTTCAGGCGAAGTTTCTAAAAGCGGTCGAAGAAAGACGCATTCGTCGGGTTGGCGGAACGATGGAACGCGAAATTGATGTGCGGGTTGTTGCTGCGACTTCAAGAGATCTTCGATCAATGGTCAAGAACGGGACATTTAGGGCCGATCTCTTCGACCGTCTGAATATCCTTCAGCTTGAAACCTTGCCGCTTCGTTATCAAAAGGAAAGAATTGTCGAGACATTCCTCGACCAGTTAGAGACTGATAGAGGCACAATAGGGCTGGAGGAGCCTCTACAAATCGAAAAAGAAGTTCTTGTAGCGATCCAGGAACTCGAATGGAAGGGGAACTATCGAGAGATTAGAAATTTCGCAACCCGCCTTGCAGTCGAAACCATTGACGAACCGGCGATCACTCTTCAGGTCGTTAACAATATGCTAAGTGGAGAGACCAGATTCCGTTCCGAATTAGAACTAGCTGACGAAAAGGAAAACAACTACCTGACCGTCACTCTCGACCCGGCGACAGACGACCTTGATAGCGTGTACATCAAGTCCGCCGCAATTTTTGTCGAAGACGCCTTACAGCGTTCTAACGGAAATCTTCGCCGGGCCGCCCGTTCGATCAATACCACCCATTCAACTATCTCCCGCATTCTGAAAAAGAATCAGGAACGGTTTGTGACTCCATCAAACGCATCTGGCTCACTTGCGGCTGCAGCATAGGCGTTTCAAAAGGCGCTGGGTCAAAAGGTTCGCGAGTTTTCGCGAGCCTTTCTTGTTTGTTCGACAAGCATTTGGAGAACAAAAGAGCGGTAGATAAGACGGTGGAGATAGAGATATGGAAATTCTGAATAGCGGTTCGTTCATTCCTCTTGATAATCGCGAGAAAATCGAACAACTGATCTTTACGGCCCAAACGCTCGCGTCTGAAGTACATCAGAACGCGGGATTTCAAGGCAGCGGGCAGACGAATCAGCAGATCGGGTTGGAACTCTGGAAAGGTGCTGAGTACATGACTCGGTCGCATGAAGAAGTAACCATTCGGAACATTTTTCTGAGCAAGTTTCTGGAAAGGCTCCGAGATATCGAACGCGAAACCATTCCTAGGGCATCCGCTCCAATTCAGAAAGCGATTCCGCGTGCAATTGAAAACACGGCCGCAAACGTAGCAGCGATATCTGCTGAACCGAACACCGATGTGAAGACTGAATTCGTCGAGGCAAAAGACGAGTTTCTCGGTATCGTCCATACAGAAGAATCAGGCTCCGAGCGACCATCTTACGCGAATGAGTGCAAGCCGGAATGCGAGGAAGAGATCGTTTCGATGTTGAGTCCTTCGGAGGCTTTTGGAATTGTCGAGCCAACGCGTGACCAAAGTGCAGAACAGACTTCCATTCCGATTCCGGACCCGAGTATCACCACCGGGGAAGCCAAAGAACAGGATTCGATTCTCTCGACTACTGGTGTCGAGGCAGTCATTGAAACTGCTCCGTTGATGAACTCAACCGATGAAGCCGTCCCAGCCGACATAATCGGTACTGAACAGTTCGTAAGGTCGGTCGTTCTGTCTGAAAAAGAACCCTACAACTTTGAAGCATGTACCGTCACGGCTGTGATCCAGTTGCTGCCCGAATCCAACGGAACGAGAGATTGCATCGTAAGTGTGCGTTCGCACGACTTTGCTCCCGAAGTTACATTTATTAATCGGTGTAGCGAACTTGGTGAGCTAAATCTATCCAATCCGTTATCGGCGGCTCTCGAACGGTACAGAAACTCACTTCCTCTATTGTCCGCGGAGAAGATGAAGAAGGAACAGGCTGCAACCAAAAAGCGGACACCCCAGACTGCTGCAAAAAGTCCCGACAAAGCTGCCGAGAAAGCAGATTCGAAATGCCGACGGATCTTCAACTTCAACCGCGATACCGCAGGAATCAGCGAAGGATCAACAGTCCCTCTTCGCGTCATAGAAAATCATGGAAAACGAAACTAACACGCCACAGGAAGAAAATGCACCTAGCAACGCGAACAACGGCGAAGCGGAAGCGACGGAAAGCACGGATGCGACATATCCGGTGACCGATCCGAAGGCGACCATCAAGATCGAGGGCCAGACTTTCGAACTGGATGCATCGCTCGCACAGGAGGACAAGACACTGAAGGTCGTACTTCAGCCGCACTTCGCTTCGATCGAAAATGCGAATATCACTCGCGAGGTTAAGGACGGCAAACTCAGTGTCACCATCGTCAAACGAGCACAGCATAAGGGCTATGCAGCCTGATGAATCGCCGCTCGAATTATTGCGGGCTGAGAACGAGCAGATCAATCCGGCGATCATTCTTGCGGAACGGCTAATGCGACGGGAGGCTGCGGAACTTTTGAGCGTCGAGGAAGTGAACGAGGCCGAGAACATCCTGGCCATCGGCACTCAGGAGATCGAAGCAATCGAATCCCACCAAAAGGCTTTTCAGAAGAGCCCGCCATCATCGATCGACTATCTTCCGATTGGGTTCTGAGGTATGTAGACTCTATGACCGGATTAAGATTGGCGACGGCCGAGAACGGAAAGCCAATTTTTGGATTTGGCGAACGTCTGGTCCGCTCGCTCGAATATCTTCGATTTAAAGCAAAAAGCCACAACGCCTTATATGCATGCGAAACAGTCTCCAGAGTCGTATCGGAACAGCACAAATACCGGCTTTATATTGAAATGTTTCCAAAAGACTGGGAACGATCAACAAAGAGCCTGTATCGAGCAGGTTATTTTAAGGCGTACAGCGAACGGACGAATGAGTTCTTTCAGCTTATAAATGATAACCGCTTTCCACTGCTTGAATACTGGCATGACGATCCTGAGTTAGAACTAGAACGATTTGCCATCCCGCCGATGAACTTCGACCTGTGCTGCGAAGAAGTTGATTTCGCACACTTGAGGGACAGCTACCTGGCCGGCCTGATGTTCTATTTTAATGAAGATGACGAGATCTGGAATTACTTTTCTGAAAAGTACGGAGTTGATAAAGAGTTACTGCCTCCGATCAAGTCGGCACATCCAAATATCTGGAAGGAAAAGCACTGTGCAAAAGTAAAACCTTTCAGCGATCTGATCCGCCTAGTGGATCACTCCACCGGTAACCCGTGGCTGGACATTACTAACTGCCAATATCCGGATTTGTTTGAATGGGACAAAGAGACTGTTGAATGGTTGACCGAGGCGTATAAGGCCGCAAACCTGTACTTCAAGAATCTCGAACAGCTAGACAAAAGGATCGAAGATGATGCACAGACATTCTTTTACCAGCTTATTTCATTCTGGAATACCGGAAAGGTCGGGCCGGAGAGGCAAAGGTAAGCGATGAATAACACCCTGCAAATACCTGCCGAAGCTTCAGCTGCTCTCTATTTTCTGCCGGGCCAATATCTCTTTGCCGATCTTAAAGAATCATCTGTGTCGTTGAAGGCTCTATCGAGTGACCAAGTGGCTAGAGCTTTTCGAAAGGTCCATACAGATACGGGATGGCTTGGCAAACGGGTTATGCGTTACCGTGAGGCTCCCGAAGGCAATGCAATCTTATCGTATGAACCAGCCGCAATACGAAAGATAACCATCGCTTTTTCTGACAAGGGCATTGTTGAGATCTCAGTCCCGATGCCCCCTCTCATCCTTCTTGGTAAAGGACGGGAATATTATCTTTGGGCCGCTGCTTCATCTCATATATCGGCTAATACCAACCTTGCCGTCGCCCCGCTGCCGAATGTCGGTTCCGGTAAGATCTGCTTTGGAAAAAACGAAGTTCCTGAGACCCATCCTTCTACAGTCAGCGAAGTTTGGAAACTAATTTTTGACACTCCATTCAATGCAGACCACGCAAGCGAGCGATGCCACTCTGAACCACAAGATGTACGTGAACTTCTTTGGAAACTGGCGGCTGACAAGGCGAAGAAGTTTCCGAAGTCCGAACTGATCTTATCAAGCACTACGATCGACGACGCGTGGGAAACGATCGTTGAACAGCGACGGTACGACTCCCGGTTCTGAATAAAATTATGGAAAGAGAAAGGGAGTTCATCGGTCATCGGATTGCAAAAGAACGATTCGAGCCCGTAGAAAGCATTCTCTACGAGTACCTCCTTGCCGGAAACGGAGTAATTCTCAGGGCTCAGCGTGAGGAATTTACGGTTTCAGTTCCTCTGGTCTTTAGAGAGATAAAGGACCTTCCAACCGTATTCGTAGGTATCAAATGGCACAAGCCGAAAGTCCCAAGCCGTATTTGGGACGAAATTTGTAAGCACGCCCAGGCCTCCAATTCGAAGGAGAATTTTAGAGAAGAACTTTATCTTATCTATTGGGATAGCGAGCGATACGCGTGGCAGTGGAGCACATCGAGTAAGGACAGAACGTATGCCTCAACCATCGCCGACGATAGACGGCCCGAATACTCAGATGCCTGTATAGAGGTTCATACGCACCCTGACGGGGCATACCAGTTCAGTTCTGCCGATGATCGTGATGAATCAGGCAAGTTCCGAATATTCGGTATCATTGCTGACGTCCACGATAAGCCGAAGTTCAGATTCCGTTGCGGCATTTACGACCACCTTACCCCAGTTCCATTTTCCTGGATCGGCAACCTGCCAAGCGGAGTTGTCGATCTGAATGAGGTCGAAGCTCTGCTTCAGATGATGTTGTAATGGAAATCGATCTTAGCTTCTCGCAGGCCGCCGTTGTGATGCCTGTGGAATATAACACTCTTCGATTCATCGTTGTCGGTGCCGGTGGAACAGGCTCTTTTGTCGTTCCCGCTCTAGCCCGATTGATCTTCGAACTAAAGGAACAGCAGAACAAATCCGCAGAATTGCTGATCGTCGATCCAGATATAGTCGAAGCCAATAACATTCCGCGAAGCAATTTCTGTTTTGCAGAGGTCGGGCGATACAAAGCCCAGACGCTAGCAGAGCGGGTTACAACGGCATGGGGAATTGAAACAAGCTTCTCGTGCGAGAGTTTCGATCCGGAGAAACATTTCAAAAACTCGAACAGCGACTACAGGAGTCTGAGCATCATCGTCGGCTGCGTCGATAATTACCGAGCTCGCCGAGAGATGCATCGAGCACTTGACGAGTTTCGAAGTTACGGTGAATCGTCGAGGGTATGGTGGATAGACGGAGGAAACGGCAAGACATCGGGCCAGGTGCTGCTGGGCTCGACGACAAAGACACTCAAACCCGAGCAGTACTTTACGGGAACGAGTATCTGTCGGGCACTCCCGGCACCATCGCTTCAACATTCCGATCTTCTTAAGCCAGAAAAAGTTGAAGCCAAGAGCGATGCGTCGTGTCCCGAGCGCGTTCGACTAGGTGAGCAGGGGCTTAACGTGAATCAGCGAGTGGCGGTCGAAATGGCGGAGATGCTTTCGTCAATGCTTTTGACACGTACCCTCAAGCGATTTGCGGTCTATTTTGATCTGGAGAGCGGTAGTACTAGATCCGCCTACTGTACTCCATCAGCCGTGCCTGACGTTCACTGCAACTTGTAGATCAAAAACGGTTATGTCGGAACTCTTACCAAAAGAAATTGAAAGTATCCTGCCACGGATCAGTGACCAAGAGTGGAACAAGAATCCGACCGTCTATGCCGTGTTCAAATTTCCATTGAGCGGATGGATTTGGTTTGTGACAGAAGGCGATGCATATGAAGACGATTTTTGCTTCTTTGGTTATGTCGTCGGGCTTGAGCGCGAATGGGGATATTTCTGTCTCAGTGAACTGGAATCCGTTGACATCAACGGGATCAAAGTTTGTCGTGACGAGGATCACGTCCCGAGGCCATTATCCGAGTGTCTTCAGCAATACGGAATCGTTGAAAATTAAGCGGTGGACAGGATGCGAATGGAAACTCAAACATCTGCCGGAGTTGCCGGCACGCAGGTATTGCCATCGTTAGCATCTTCGGTGCTCCGAAACGTGTTCGGTGGCACTCAAATGGACGGCAAATCCACAGAAGAAATCTCACGAAATTCTTCGGTAGAAGTTCCATCTGAAATTGCTCAGCAAGTTCTAACCCGCCTGGAAACCAGGATGGAGCGAGCTGCGACGGAACTGGGTATCAGTGCCGGAGAGGTTGAATCTCTTCCATTCGATCTATCGACGCTGGAAAGTGAAGGCATCTTCATGAATATCGATTGCCGAGGATTCGGGAGTCTTGTTCGACAACTGGAATGGAAAACTCTCGGAGTCCAGCTTCCTGAGAATGCGGCCGTCAGAGTGAGTCCGCCGCGAGCCGGGTTGCTGCCTGATATCTATCGGAATCGCCTGATGCGAGGAGCGGCCCAGGCTCATAACGCCCTCAACAAATTCGGCTTCAGATTCACTCTCTGCGAGACCGTCTGGGGAACGAGCGAATACAAGTGGATTCCCTGGACCGCGTTTGAATCTTTCGAAAAAGCATATCTTCAAGCCTGCGAAACTCTCGCCGCAGCAAAGAGTGAAGTTCTTTCGAAATACGACGAGATCCTGACAATCCTTCAGGACAGTTTCTATCAGCTTGCGAGAGATTCTGCCGACAGGTTCGAGGCGACTAGTGATGAGCCTTTTGATAGAGAGGAGTTCGTAAATGCGGTTGCGGCCCAAGCCATCGGAATGGTCCCGACACGCGAAATGATCCGCGATGGCCTCGTGATAACAATGAAGCCGAAGGTGATCATTCTCGGATCGGAGATGATCGCCGAGCGAAACCTCGCAAAATCTCTTGCACTCGAAACGACTCGTATCAATTCTGAGCAGACGAAGATCGATCTTGAGATCGATGCCAAACGCCGTATCGAAGAAATAAAGGTCGATGAGGTGACTGCTGAAACCCGAAGAGAACGTGAAGTGAAGGAGCGTATCCGGGAGATGAAGATCGAAGCGGCCCAGCGTGAAGCGGAAGAGGCCGTTTCTCCGATCAAGGAAGGCTTTGCCCAGATAACAGCGAAGATCTTCGATTCCGCTTCAGAAATGGCAGAACGCATGAAGGATGCGGAGTTCGTATCGGGTTCATTGGCCAAACGAGCACGTCAGATGTGCGAATGGTATCAGCTGATGAACTTCACGGGCGATACATCTCTCGAAAACGTACTCGAACAACTGCAGACCGCTGCCGGCCGGGAAGCCAAGCAGCGCTCGCCGGAAGAGATGCGAACCGCTCTAAGCGATCTTCTGAGGATGACATCCGTTCATTCAAAGAATCTGCTCTATGAAGATCGGCTAAGCGCTCTCGAACTTTAGATCGACGAAGACGAGGTCTCCACAAATGGCAAACTTCGACCTGAGCAAATACATTCCGGTTCATGCACGCATAGCGGAGTTCTATGAGAAGTATCCGGACGGCCGGATCGTCACAGAGATCATAAGGCTTAACGAAGACAGCGGTTTCGTGTGTATAAAAGCCGGAGCGTATCGGAACCGAGATGACGCGGAACCCAGTTCGACCGGGCATGCCTTCGAGGTCCGCGGGCAGGGCTATGTAAACACCACATCCTTTATCGAAAACGGTGAAACAAGTGCTGTAGGCAGGGCTTTAGCTAATCTAGGGTTCAAGATCGACAACGGCATCGCATCAAGAGAAGAGATGCAGAAGGTCGAAAGAATGACCGAGGCACCTAAACCGACCGGAAACAATGGACGAAATGGCCATAACGGGCGTCTTGTCACACAATCCGTTTCTTAAACACTTTCCCAGTAAATAAATAATGTCTGAAATAGAAACCGGAGCTGACAGCATCCGGAAGTTTCTGCATGAGCTCGATATAAGGATCAGAGCCCGGTATCCGCTTATTGCTATCAATACCTTCGAAGAAGATCGCGTAAGAGAGGCGTTGGTCGATCTCGTCTTTCAGGAGCGGCATAAGGAAAAGTCTCTCTACTTTTGGAGCCGTCCAAGCGGCCTTCAGAAGGTAGTCGATCCGAAAGAGGGACTGCTAAGCTCGCCTCAAACGATCGGCGATACCGAAGATCCCGAAAGTCTTCTTGGCTTTATCAGCGAGCAGAAGACAGGTATTTTCCTGCTGTGTGATTACGCTCCCTATATCTCACCGTATGGGCAGGAAGATCCGCTGCTCGTTCGACGACTTCGTGAGATCGCCTGGAAGCTCAAATCGACGAAAGCCACGTTCTCTTTGTAGGACCGAACTTTCCCGGAACTCAAAACACTCGAAAAAGAAGTCACGCAGATAGAACTCGACCTTCCGAGGGAGTCGGAGATCGAAGACTCGATCGAACTTCAGTTTGAAAACCTGCGTTCCAATGGTCTGGATATTAGTCTGACCAAGGAGACGCAAGACGCGCTTCAGCAGTCTCTGCTTGGTCTAACAGCAGTCGAGATCAGCAATGTGGTTGCAAAGCAGTCATCAGTTGTAACGGGCTCAATCAGGATTCGATCAATGTCATTCTTGAAGAAAAGAAGAATGTCATACGCGGTAGCGGCTCATTGACCTATGTGCATCCAGAACCGGCAAGCAACTTAGGCGGCTACCAATCGCTTCGAGCCATCCTTGAACGCGCGGCATACACATTCAGTCCGAGAGCAAAAGCACGCCACGTCGAACCTTGCAAGGGAATTCTCCTCGTTGGATTGCCGGGGTGCGGAAAGGATCTCTGTAAACGGGTTGCGTCAAGCATCACGAATCGGGCTCTGCTTGATCTGGACTTTGGTTCGATTATGGGTGAGGGCGGAGGTGTCATTGGCTCATCCGCGATGTCGATAAAGCGGGCGTTATCTATCGCTGGCACGATCAAAGGCATTCTTGGTATCAGTGAGTTCGAAAAGGCGGTCTCAGGAATGAAGTCGTCCAACAAGACGGACGGCGGTGAGACAGCACGAACTATCTCCTATCTTCTCAACTGGATGCAGGACAACAAGGACGTTCTCGTATTCGCGACCGCGAACGACGTACGCGAACTCGAATCCGAACAGTTCAGGATCGGTAGGTTCTCATATATACACTTCGTCGATCTTCCGGAGATTGAGGACCGTAAGGAAATATTCCGGGTTCACCTTAAGAAAAGAGCACTCGATGCCGACCACTTTGATCTCGATAAGCTGGTAGATAAGAGCAAGGACTTCTCCGGGGCGGAGATCGAAGGTGCAGTACAAGACGGGGTCCTTGAAGCGTTCATCGACGGTGACCGGCAGGCCGAAACCCGCGACATTATTAAAGCCGCCGAGAACATCACGCCTACAGCCCAGATGATGAGCGAGAAGATCGAGGAGATCCGAAAATGGGCTCGAAATAATATCAAGGGCGTAGGCTCTCGAATCGAGAATAATAGCATTGCCGGAAACCGCACCGATCGAATCTATGAACTCTAACTACGGAGAATCTCAATGAGCAAATATATGACCTTTGAATCCCAGTCATTCCCGAATCGCGAGTTGCTCCTCGAAGCATTAGCCGAATGTGGTTTCGCATCTCCGACTATAGGAACTGACATTCCTCTCGAAGGATGGGATAAGCGGGATCCACAAACAGCCGACGTCGTAATCAGGCGTCGGCAAGTACGGGGACAATCGCTTTTAGGAGATATCGGCTTCCGGAAATCGTCAAAAGGTTATGTCGCAGTCATTGATGATATGGATTTGTCGTTTCGCTTGGGGAAAGACTTTATTGTCCGACTTCAGAACAGCTATCACGAAGCAGCGGCAAGAAAAATGGCCAAGAAACTCGGCGGCACGCTTATTAAAGAACGAATCGGAAAAACTCTGAAAATAAGAATCAAATACTGAGGAGGCGACCGACAATGCCCGAAGTTGAATTCAAGATCGATACCGAAAGCGGAACGTGCGAAACCGAGATAAAAGGGTATCAAGGGACTGCGTGCGAGAAGGCCGCGAGACAGCTGAAGGAGATTTTAGGTGACCCCTCTATTGAAACTAAAAAGCAGGAATATTTTGTCACGCCCAGTGTCAAACAGACCAATAAACTAGGATGAGTAATAAGATCACCTTCATACTCGAACCAGACAGTGGGAAACTTACCGCTGAAGTCTCAGGCATTCCCGCTGATCTACTGATCGATCTCAGAGACGACCTTGGAACTTCCCAAAATTTGAATTGCGGAAAGCCGATGCAAGGTCAGTCTTGGGAACCGGGTAACCTTAAGGATGATCGCTATTACATCTGGCTTCATCGCATATATCACAAGTCGGTGGTTGATGGTCCGGGTCGTCGGAGCGTGATTCAAGTTGCGGGTTGTTCAATTCGTTGTCCAGGTTGCTACGTTCCCGAAACTCACGATCGCCACAATGGCAAAAAGGTTTCTATTTCCTCAGTTCTCGATGAGATCCTTTCAAGATGCCATGAGAACGACGGTGTAACAATTCTCGGAGGCGAGCCTTTTGATCAATCTGATTCCGTGGCGGAACTTGTGTTGAGACTGAATAAACTTGGCTCCCACATTATCGTCTACACGGGCAATACTATCGAGTATTTATCTACAAAAGACGACCCTAGCGTCACCTATATTCTATCCCACATTGACTTGCTCATTGACGGTCCTTTTGAATCATCTCTAGTCGCTGAAACAGGGGAGTATCGAGGGTCAGCGAATCAGCGCTTGATACAGCAGAAATAGGTTGGGCCCGTCTAGTCTCTCATTGATTTCAATCTACACGAAAAATCATCCAAAGTTTTTCATGGCATCCCGTCATATTCGCAGTCGCAAATCTCGTGCTAATCCTCATTCGATTTTCAAAATCAGAAAGCTGGTTTACGTAAGATCTCGCTTACCCGCCCTTGGTGTTTGATAACAGACAACTGCTGTCTCTTTTGCACATTTTGCAAACATCGTCTTCTCGAATACTCCCGTTAAACTCAATAAACATTCAAAAACGCGAGTGGTATAGCTGTTGCAATCAGTTCCGAGTATATGAGAGGTCAGATCGCGCGATATATTGGGTTTTTTATTCTGGGTAGCGTCCTGTTCACTGTTGTCTCGCCTACCGCGATGCTCGCTCATGGTGGCGAGGATCATGGTGACGCGAAGCCAAAGTCCACGGCGAACGCAAAGGGCGTTGTATCCCATTCAACTCGTTTGGGCGAACTCGAGCTAATGGTAAAGCACCCTTCGATGGAGCCGGACAAGCCTACGGCCGGGCTTCTTTTTATTACGAAATTTGAGACCAACGAACCTTTCAAGGCTGTCGATGCCAAGGTTGAGGTCGAATCGGCGAGCGGTGCGGTCTTTAATGCGACGGTTGCGGCTGGCGAACAAGCGGGCACATACAGCGTGACCTTTCCCGCGATTCCGTCCGGCGTTTACAAGATGCGGGCTAACGTGTCGCACGACGGCGAAACTGACACTGCCACTTTTTCCGGAATCGAAGTAAAGCCGCCCGCGGTTACGGCCGAGGGCGGAACGTCTTGGTTCACGCAATTGGTGATCGGCGTTGTCTTTTTGATTGTAATAATTTTGCTTTTCGGGCTTGTGTTTTTCGTGTGGCGTTTCGCCGCTGGCCCAGGAGTTAACGAGGAAGCACTTTCTGCGTAAGAATCTAGCGAACATCGTTTACCGACACTCCATGGGCATAAGGAATATTTTAGCGATCGTAGGTGAGTAGTCAGCAAAGCTCGGTTTAGCCGTCCTCTTTTTGGCGGCTTTCATTCGGCATTGGCCCAGCAAACTGTTCCCTCGCCCGTTCCGACTCCGGCCCCGTCGCTTCAATACATTGGCCAGGATGGCATGAGTGTCGAGCGGCTTGTAGAAAGTGCTGGCAGCCGGCGAGCGGATCTGCTCGCAGCGCCAACGGCTCGCGATAGCCGAAGGGCGTCTGGTTCAAGCCGGACTTCGGCCAAATCCGGTCTTTAGCACCGAATACGGAAGCCCCGTTTTCTGGGCGGCGAAAGCGAGTATGACTTTTCCGCAGGGTTAGCTCAACCTTTTGAGCTCGGAGGAAAACGTGGAAAGCGACGGGCCGTTGCAGAACTCGAACTCCAACAGGTTCGGGCCGAGGTCGCGGCTATCGAACGGAATATCGCTGTCGAAATTCGCCGGGATTATGCGCGGGCTATATCGGCCGCGAGGCAGCTCGATGTATTGGAAAGACTTCTGGCCGCTGACGCGGAATTGGTGCGGGTAACGGAAGCACGCTTAAACGAGGGCGATGTGGCACCGCTCGACCTGAATTTAGTCAAGGTCGAAAGCGATCGCCCCAAGATCCAAAGGATCGAAGCGAGAAACGAATTGGAAACTGCCTTGTTAAGGATTCGGACGTTGATCGGATCCGATGTCTCGGACCCGCTTCGCTTGGAGCCTCAGTCCGACCGGCCTCCACGCCTCGATCTGGGACTTAGCGAACTCACACAAAAGGCGTTGAGCGATCGCTCCGACTTACAGGCCGCGCGGATCGGCGAGCGGCTGGGAACCGCGAGGCTAAACCTGGCTCGGGCTCAGGCGGCTCCGGACATTACGCCATCAGTGCGTTTTTCGCGCACTAAAGCATTTACGGATCTGCCCGCATCAGCCGGCGGCGGAATTATCAACAGTCGCGACAACGAACTGACATTCGGCGTGTCGATAGATCTACCGGTGTCAAACCGTAATCAAGGCGGCATTGCCTCCGCTGTCGGCGAACAGGTTCAGGCGGTGCGGACACGTGAATTTTTAGAGGCGACGATACGGCGTGATGTCGCTGTTGCTTACGGCCAGTATCGGGCTGCGGCAGAAAAGCTGGTGCTGTACACAACTCAAATCCTGCCGAGAGCTGAGGCAAATCTACAGACTGTCCGAGCAGCCTACAACGCGGGCGAGTTTTCGGTGTTTGAGGTCGTTAACGAACAGCGTCGTTTGAACGAGAACGTTACGAATTACAACCGGGTTTTGGAAGAATACTACACGACCTTAACAGCACTCGAGGCAGCAGTCGGTGCGGCCCTGCCGCCATCCGCCTTCATGCCGGGATCGACATCGGTCCTCCCCGATACCAGGATAGTGCCGAGACAGTTTAACAGGGAAGAATTTTTGAAGTCGATCAACGAGGATAAAACCGAACGTATTGGATTACTAAACTCGACCAAACCAAGAATAGAAGAGGAGAAAAAATGAAAATACTCATATTTGTAACTGTGATTACCGCGAGCCTGTTTTCACTAGCGTGTTCCGGCGGAACACCAACCCCGCCGCTAACACAGCAACCGCGAATAAAGCCCGCGAACTCGACCGCTGCAAATAACGCTGCCGCACCCCCGAAAGCCGATGAGATTCCGGCCTCGGTCAAGGCGGCACTTCCCGGCGCACAAACATTTACGGCCATGCACAAAGAGCTGACCGATGCTCAGATAGCTTCTATTGAAAAAGACACGGGCGGGAAAGTTTCCGAGAAAGATCATCACTCCTATCCGGGATTTTCCACTGCGAATGGTACAAAAACGCAGATCGGATCCGTCACGATCGTCAAGGCGGCGGGCAAGGAGATCATAGTTATATATGAGAACAAGGAAGGGTCGCCGTCAATCAAAGAGATTAAGGCCGAAGGCGTGCCGGCCGGTTTTCTCAGCCAGTTTGCAGGAAAGGGCCATGATGACGATCTGCTGCTAGGGGCTGATATCAAGGCAAACGGTGCGAAGGATGATGTGGCAAAAGCAATAACCGACGCCGTGAGGATCGATGTTTTGTCGATGCAGGCTCTGTACGGCAAGGCACACACACATTAATGTTCAAGTCCATCAAAAACTTAATGCTCAGGGCTCGTTCAGTTTGCCCAACAGGGAGGCGATTTCAGATATCGTTCTTTGCCTCAGCCTGGGTATTTGCTCTAAGTCTCGTGACGGCCTTCGCTGCTAACGGACAAGCTCCGGCAGGAACGCCGTCAGGCGCAATCTCGACGATTACCTCAGAACGGAATGTGAAAAATGACAGCGGAGAGCTGACTGTCATTATGAAACGCCTCCCAGGCGATCCGCGCTCCGGTGAAACGGGACATGTTCTTGTCTCATTGAGCGAAACGGTTCAGGGCGGGTTCGGTTCGGGGCCGTTGCCGGTCGAAAAGGCCGCCGTTATGTTTAGCATTACAAGGCCTGACGGTGCGGTAGTTGCCGGGAATATCGCGGCGACGGAAGAACTGGGCGGTTTGTATCGTGGTTCCTACCAGTTTGACAGCGCGGGCGATTACAAAATGGTTGTTTCGGTAAACACTGAAGACAAAAGGACGTTTTCGGCTGAGTTTCCTGTCACTGTATCACGAGCACCGATCCGCACATCCTTTTGGGTCGGTCTTCTGATCCTGCCTGTGCTTTCGGGGATCTCTTTTGCCGTCGTCTTTTATGCCTTGAAAAGACGAAAGGGGATACGTCTTTTCGGCGACTTGCTCCGGCAGGTGCGGTTGTTCTTACGGTGTTTCTTCTGGGGGCGGTTGCTCTGGCGTATCTTCTTCCGCCTTCTCAGACCCGCGAAACGGCTGCAATTCCGCCTGACGCCTTTTCAACGGCAGCGGTTAACGAGTTGCCGAAGGGAACGACGATCACCGTGCCGAAAGAATCGCAGCTTTTGTTTGGGATAAAGACTCAGTTGATCGACACGAGGCAAATTACGAGCGGTTTGAAAACCACGGGAGTAGTCAGGGCCCGACCGGACGCCAAAGGAGTCGTAACAGCACAGGTGCCGGGAAGGATCGTACTTACTCAGGCGGTATCTTTAGGTTCTGCTGTCGGTAGCGGTGAACAGATCGGATACGTTGAGCAGGTTCTGGACGTATCGGGACAGACAGAGCTTGAGACGCAAAGACTGGATGTCGAGGCACAGCAGCGGGAAGTTGAAGCTCGAAAGCTGGAATTGCGAAATACTGCACTCGCTCTTCAGTCGCAGCAGGCCCAAAGCAGAGCTGCGGCCCAGCAGGCGAGGACGCGACTCGCACAGGCGCAACGCGAGCTTCGAAGGTCGCAGAACCTTCTTGAGGTTGGAGCAGTGCCTCGAAAACGTGTCGAAGAAGCTCAAACAGCCGTTAAGGTAATCGACGATGAGGTAGCATCAGCCGATAAACAGGTTGTTTTATTGGGCGACCAGATCAAATCGGCACAGGCCGGGCAGGCCATTTTCCGCTCTCCTACAGTCAGACAGCCGTCGCGCAATTTCCCGTTAATATCGCCAATAACGGGAATAATCGATCAGATCAAGGCCACGAGCGGCCAGCAGGTTGCAAGCGGGGCCGAATTACTTAACATCGTCAATTTGTCCACCGTCCTTTTAGAAGCTCAGGTTTTTGAGAAAGATCTGGCCACGGTCCGCGAATCCACACGGGCAAGTTTTACCTCTTCGGCTCTGCCCGGCGAGGTCTACACAATTGGTACCGCTGATGGTGACGGACGCCTTGTCTCGATCGGTCAGACCGTAAATGATCAGACGCGGACCGTGCCTGTGATATATGAGGTCAAGAATCCCTTCAATCGGCTCAAGGATGGCAATTTTATCGAGATCACCATCGACACCAGCGGCAATAGGCAAGTTCTGGCCGTGCCGAAGTCAGCGGTCGTTCGTGAACAGGCAGAGACCTTTGTGTTTATCTTCGACGGCGGTGAGACCTTCGAGAAGCGTCAGGTTGCACTCGGAGCGGAAGGTGCGGATTTCTACGAGATTGTATCAGGACTAAAAGAAGGTGATCGCGTTGTCATTGAAGGGGTGTATCAGCTTCGCACTACGCAGGCGGGTGAGTAGTTAAAAGACCGTTAGGGGCGGACAGTTGGTACGGTTTTACTGAACGCCGACTAACTACTTCGCAGGATGTCAAATGAAATGAGAGGACAATCGCAACTAGATTTAATAAATCGAAAGACTTACGCGAATGCCAAAGTGCTCGATTACTATGACGGATTAAGCGAACTCTTCCCTGCGGAAAAGGTTCTTTTGAACAACTGTCATCGAAACTTGAAGGTGCGGAAATTTTGGATATTGGAGTAGGAGGCGGCAGAACAACTCAATATCTGTTACCGAAGGCCGCTGAGTATACGGGCCTTGATTACGTGCCGGAATTCATTGAACGGGTTAAGAAGAAATATCAGATCTGTAATTTCATAGCGGGTGATGCGAGGGATTTGAAAGAGTTCGAGGATGAGAGCTTCGATTTTGCACTATTTTCTTACAACGGTATTGATGCCGTTTTGCACGAAGACAGACTCAAAATCTTGAATGAAATTAATCGCGTACTCAAGAAAGGCGGGATAATAATGTTTTCGAGCCATAACCGTGATTACCGACACTTTAGAAAACCGTATTGGCTTACTGAACCTAAATTTAGTTTATCGTTCGCAAAGAATCTACTGTCATACATTTTCTTTTGCCGCGTCATCTGCAGATGAGAAAACACGAGGTCTTCAATGACGAATACGCGATCGTTAATGATCAAGACCATCGTTTTTCGCTGCTCGTTTATTACATTGGCATCGGCCGGCAGATCAAGCAGCTTGAGGATATCGGCATGTCAGATGTTAAGGCATACAACATGAAGGGCGATCAGGTGATTGCGGACAAAGATTCTTTCTTGATTTACTACTTGGCCACCAAGTGATTAAGGAAAAGGAATATGAGAAAAATATTTATTTTGGGAACAGTTTTATTGGTTTCAACTATTGCCGTCTTTTTTACGGCATGTACTAACGGAGCAAATTCGCAGGGCGTTGACAACGCAAATGGTACGAATACGGTTGCTAGCGAAACAAATTCCGCGAACGCGGCCGTTTCGGATTCGGCCTTTAAGGTTGATTTCAAAACGGAGCCGGGCCAGATTCAGGCCGGTGCTCCGGCGACGCTGGTATTTACCGTAAAAGATAGTAAGAGTGCTGTTGTGAAGGATCTGCAGATCGTTCACGAAAAGCCAATGCACTTACTGATCGTGTCGAAGGACCTCTCCGGAGTTCTATCACGTCCATCCCGAGCCGTCATCCGACGGATCTTATCGAGTGCAGCACACGTTTCCGAACGGCGGCGATTATAAGTTCTACGCCGACTTCACGCCGCCTAATGCGAAGCAAGTGGTCGAACGCATTGATGTGAAGGTCTCGGGAACTGAAAGGGCGAAAGTCGCTCTCGTTGCGGACACGAAGCTTGAAAAATCTGTCGATGGCGTGAAAGTGACGATGAAGCCGAGTGCGAAGATCGAGGCGGGCCAGGAACTGACGCTTGATTTCGCCGTCTTTGATGCAAAAACCGGAAAGCCCACGACCGATCTGCAAAATTACCTGGGCGAATTGGCGCACTTCGTCATTATCAGCGAAGACCTCGTTGACTTTGTCCATGCACACCCGATGGCAAAGGGCGAAAAGATGGACGGGATGAAGATGGACGGCGATAAGAAGGAAAAAGATCACAACGCCGACGGCCATTCGCACGGGGCAGATTCGAAAAAGGCTAACCAGCCAAGTGCTTACGAAGTTTCGGCCCACACGGCTTTCCCACGGCCCGGGCTTTACAAGCTTTGGGCGCAGTTTCAACGCGGCGGGAAGGTCATCAGCGTTCCGTTTGTCGTAAATGTTCCGGCAGGTTCTGCAAAACAGGTGGAGGCCGCGAATGTTCCTGCTGGAGCAACGAAAATCACCGTTTCATCGAAAGGCTACGAGCCGTCTTCGATTCCGGTTGTTAAAGGCCAGCCGGTGAAACTGGCGTTTTATCGAGCTGACTCGGAAAACTGCGGAGGCGAAGTCGTCTTTACAAAGCAAAAGATCCGAAAGAAACTGCCGGTTGGCCAAACGGTCCTGGTCGAATTCACGCCAACCGAGGTCGGCGAGATCGCCTTTGTCTGCGGAATGGACATGCTCAGCGGCAAAGTCATCGTGACCGAAAACTAGAATTTTGAGAAGTGATTTAAAAGGAGAACGAGAAATGACCAAATTCAAAATATTTCTGACATTAGTAGCAGTGATAGTTATAGCTGGAGGAGCCTTCGGCGTAATGACCGCCGCTGTTGAGGCCCACACGCGAACCGTGAAGGTAAAGGTGGATAAGAACGGTTTTTCGCCTTCGTCGATCGACATCGAAGCGGGTCATAAGCTCAACCTCGTGTTTAACCGAGCGAACGACAAGAACTGCGGCAGCAAAGTCGTATTTACAAAGCTTGGGATTAGCAAAACTCTGCCAGTGGGCAAGGACGTTGTCGTCAGCATAACGCCTACCGAATCGGGACAGATATCATTTGCCTGCGGAATGGGGATGTATAAGGGAAGCATCGTCGTTAGCGAGGGGTGAGACATCTCACGACAAAAGGGGGAATAAAATGAAAATACTATTGTTAACGGCCACATTGGGGCTGGCAGCCGTAGGCTTGGTCGCGTGCGGTCAGGCGGGCACTAACTCGAGTTCCATGAATCACAATTCGATGATGAAGAATTCAAATTCATCAATGAACATGAACGGCATGGATCACAATTCGATGCCGATGAACTCGAACATGTCGATGGACCATTCGGCAATGAAAAGTTCGCCGAACGCCGCGAGTCAGCCGTACGATCTGCAGTTTATCGATACGATGACGGCCCATCACAAGGGAGCTGTGGACATGGCGAAGATGGTCGAAGGGAAAACACAAAATCCCGACATCAAGAAGTTTGCCGCACAGATCATCGCAGATCAAGAAAAAGAGATCAGCCAAATGAAAGACTGGCGCGAGAAGTGGTTCGCTGGCAAGCCGGCGGCCATGAACGTGGATATGCCGGGAATGATGGATTCCATGAAGATGGATATGGCAAAGCTTACAAATTCGAAAGACAAAGAATTTGACCTTGCGTTTATCGACATGATGACTCCTCATCACGTTGGGGCCGTTACGATGGCTAAAGAAGCGTTGCAGAAGAGCGAAAAAGCCGAAATCAAAACGCTCGCTGGTCAAATTATTAAGGCTCAGGATGCCGAGATAAAAATGATGAGCGCGTGGAAGGCAAAGTGGAGTAAATAGTTCCGGTCGTATCTGATTCAAATGCTCAATGGAACTATTAAATGGTCTCTTCAGAACCGGTTGATCGTTGTCGCGATCGCTGCCCTTTTGCTTGTCTGGGGCAGTTACGTGGCGTTCAATCTACCGGTCGATGTCTTTCCCGACCTTAATAAACCTACTATTACGGTTCTAACCGAAGCTAACGGGTTGGCACCCGAAGAAGTCGAGACGCAAGTATCCTATCCGATCGAGACCGTGATGAACGGTGTTCCGGGCGTGTCACGAGTTCGTTCGGTAAGTGGCGTCGGATTGTCAATCGTCTACATAGAATTCGAATGGGGAACGGATATTTACCGAAACCGGCAGTTGGTTTCGGAAAAGATAACTGAGGCCCGCGAACAATTGCCCCAAGGCGTCTCCCCGTTTCTCGCTCCCATCTCGTCAATAATGGGCGAGATCATGCTGATCGCGGTGTCGAGCAAGGACGGAACGACCGACCCTTTAGAACTGCGAACCTTGGCAGACTGGACCATCCGTCCTCGGCTATTGACTATCACCGGGGTTTCTCAGGTTATTCCCATCGGGGGAGGCGTAAAACAGTATCAGGCGCTTGTTTCACCTGAAAAGCTGAGGCAGTTTGGCATCACCATTGAGGATGTTTCGGTCGCGCTGGAGAAATCAAATATCAACTCCACCGGTGGCTTTGTAGATGCCCAATCGCAGGAGTATCTTGTTCGGAACCTCGGCAGGTTCTATTCGATCGACGAGCTAAAACAAACTGTCGTCGCGTACCGCAATAACAACCCGATTCGGCTCGGTGATGTCGCCGAAGTGCAGTTTGGTGCGAAGATAAAGCGGGGCGAGGCCGGAACGAACGGAAAGCCCGCCGTCATTGTTTCCGTTCAAAAGCAGCCCGGGGCGAGCACCCAAGATCTGACAGAACAGGTCGACGAAGCGGTTAAGGAATTGCAGAAAACGCTGCCCCCGACGTTGAGATAAACCCTAATCTCTTTCGCCAGGCCAATTTTATCAACGCCTCTATCGGCAACGTTACCGAAGGATTGCGTGACGGTGCGATCCTTGTCGCAATTGTACTGTTTCTGTTTTTGCTCAATTTTCGCACCACCTTCATTACACTCACGGCGATTCCGCTTTCTTTCATCGTAACCTTTCTTATTCTCTACGCTTTCGGGATCAGTGTTAATACCATGACCCTTGGCGGCTTGGCAGTCGCGATCGGCGAGTTGGTTGACGATGCGATCGTGGACATTGAGAATATCTTCCGTCGACTCGGCGAAAACCGGAACCTTGAAAATCCGCGTCCCTCAATTGAAGTGATCTATCACGCCTCGCTCGAGGTGCGCTCATCCATCATTTACGCCACGGTGATCGTCGCCCTCGTGTTTATTCCGCTGTTCGCCTTATCGGGTGTCGAAGGCAGATTGCTTGCTCCCTTGGGCCTCGCGTACATTACTGCACTCGTGGCATCTCTGTTCGTAAGTTTGACCTTAACGCCCGTCTTAGCGTCGTATCTGTTGCCGCAAACATTTAGGCGAAAGGAGACAAAGATGGTCGATGGTCCGGTTGAGATCGATCACGAAGATGGGAATGGTGCCTCTATTTTCTCGAGGATACAGCGGTGGTTTCGATCTTCGTCCGCTGCGGAACATCAGGACAGCATCCTAGTTCGCTGGTTAAAGAAATACGACACCCGGCTTCTACATTGGACGCTCCGTCATCCTTACAAAGTCATCGTTGGGGTGGCGCTGGTGTTCATCTTGACCATGGCGACGCTCCCGTTTGTTGGCACATCATTCTTGCCGGAGTTCAACGAAGGAACGCTTACCGTCAATGTTCAGGCCCAGCCCGGTACTTCTCTGGCTGAATCCAATCGCATCGGCCAAATTTCCGAGAAACTACTTTTAGAGGTGCCCGAAGTTATCTCGACCGGACGTAGGACGGGAAGAGCCGAGCTCGACGAACATGCCGAGGGTGTTCACTACACCGAGATCGATGTTGATCTAAAGAAATCGGATCGCTCGCGTGAGGAGATCCTTTCGGCGATCCGAGATAAACTCGCGGTCGTTCCCGGAGTTACCTCTAACGTAGGACAACCCATCTCTCATCGGTTAGATCATTTGCAGTCCGGTGTTAGGGCACAGATCGCGGTCAAGTTGTTCGGCGACGATTTGGCTACACTGCGTTCAAAGGCTGAGGAGATTCGCAATACGATCCAAACCGTCGAGGGGGCAACGGACGTTTCGGTTGAGCGACAGGTGCTGATCCCGCAGGTGCGATTTAATGTTGACCGCGTCAAAGCGGCGCAATATGGGCTTCAGCCGGGCGAGGTTACGCAGACATTGGAAACGGCATTGAACGGGCGAACCGTCTCGCAAGCCATTGATGGATCCCGGCGTTATGACGTAGTGGTACGTTTTGATGAAGCGTCTCGCAACAGTCTGGATGCGCTCCAAAATGTCACCATTGATACACCGCAGGGAACCCAAATTCCTATTTCAGCCGTTGCCGCCGTTGAGAATTTTCCGGGACCGAACCAGATATTACGAGAGGACACAAAACGCCGAATTGTAATTGGAGCAAACGTAGCCGGACGCGATCTTGGCTCCGTGGTCAGTGACATTCAAAGCCGTGTCGCAACACAAGTTCAACTGCCGATCGGCTACTTCCTCGAATATGGAGGGCAGTTTCAGGCGTCGCAGGAGGCTAACAGAACTTTATCACTGCTTTCGATCTTCTCACTTGTCGCGATCTTTTTTCTCCTGATAAAAGCCTTTGGCGACTGGCGAGTAGCCCTTCAGGTGATGATAAACATCCCCCTAGCGTTGATCGGAGCCGTCTGGGCCTTGCACCTCTCGGGAGGCGTGTTTTCGATCGCGACAATGGTCGGATTCGTATCGCTGGTTGGGATCACCTCGCGGAACGGAATCATGATGATCTCGCATTATCTGCACTTGATGAAAGAGGAGGGCGAGGATTTTACCGAACACATGATCGTCCGCGGTTCATTGGAAAGACTCGTTCCCGTCTTGATGACTGCTCTGACCGCGGGGCTCTCGTTAATACCCTTCATCCTTGCCGCCGACGCCCCGGGCAAAGAGATCCTGCATCCACTCGCTGTTGTCGTTTTAGGCGGCATCCTGACCTCGACTCTGCTCGACCAAATTGTTACGCCGGCAATCTTTTATAAATTCGGGCGGCCTAGCGCTGAGCGAGTCATCGCGGAACGCGAAGGCTTAAGCGACAAAGACTTCGGCGAGAGCACCGATCTTCCGCCGTTCGGGTCGCGTACGCCGGATCTTAATTAAAAGGAAAAATGGATGTATCAGACTAACACCTTTTACCTATTACTTGGCCAGAGGCCTTTCTTGCTGGCGTTTCTCGCTCTGTTGGGAGCATGGTGAATTGACCGAGGTCCGCTGCTCGGCTTGAGTCAGCAGCATTTATTCTACGACGCCATTGTTTTATAGCTGTTCGGTATCGGAATGTATCTTGACGGTTAATGGTCATAGCAAAACATTGGATTTCTGTTAGACCTAAAATGAGGAGAAGAAATTATGACGAGAAAAGATTTTAATAAATTGTTGATGGCTGCTTTGGCCGTTTTGATTGGTGCGGGAGCTATCGCCTTTAGCCTCAACGAGACTGTTTCGGCACAAACCGACGAAGTAAAGGCCGTGACGGACGTCATGACACGCGAGGCGCTTGCCATCGAACAAGGCGATCTCGCCGCACTCGATAAGATCTGGGCGAACAGCGACGATGTCACCGTCTTCGAAAGCGGACACGCCAATTACGGCTGGACCGATTACCGAAACACGCATCTTGCACCGGAACTAAAGGAATTCAAAAATACGAAATACTCCTTTTCTGATATGAAAATAAAGGTCGACGGCAAGACCGCGTGGGCGACATTCAAATACAGTCTCGCCTCTGAGATGGGAACGAGAAAAGTAGAAAGCGGCGGCCTTGGTACGGTAGTCTTAGAAAAACGCGAAGGCAAATGGCGGATTGTTCATTGGCACTCAAGCGCCCCTCGCCGTGCCCCGGCACCTGCGGCGTCTCCGACTCCTAAAGCGTAATTTAATTTTGCTCGACACTGTATAAGGACATGTTAGAAGGGAGTCCAGAAGTTTATACGGTCAATGAGCAAAAAGGCGTCGGGTAGTGCCTATTTGCCCGACGTCATCTTTTTCGGCCACGTGGTAATGGAACTCGAAATACTCCACATTTCGTCTTGAGTTAATAACCGTATGAATTTGGAATAGGAGGATTGAGAAATATGAAAGACATGAATCATACAGAAAGCATGAGAAACATGAAAAGCATGTACGTGAACCTAGCGATAATGGCGGTTCTGTCGTTTATCTCAATGTTTGTGTTCATGTATATGATGGTCGATTCATTCGCCAACGTATATCCAAACATAAACCAGCTTTACATGGCCGGGCTCATGACAGCTCCGATGATTGTGATCGAGATCTTTGTAATGTGGTCCATGTACAACAACAAAAGGCCAATCTTATCATCGCTGGTGTGAGCGTCCTGCTGCTAATTCTGTTTACGGCCTTTATCAGATATCAAACGGTAGTTGGAGATAAGCAATTTCTCAAATCGATGATACCGCACCACGCCGGAGCGATCCTCATGTGTGATAACCCGAATCTTCGAGACCAGGAGGTCAAGGATCTGTGCAAATCGATAACGATCGACCAACAAAAGGAAATCGACTGGATGAAGAATAAACTCGACGAGTTGGAACGTAAATAATGAGGAGTCGATCAAGCTAATGATGACTGCAACAGTTCTGGCAAACCAAGCGGATGTATCGCTTTACACGGTTAGGCACTATACGCGCATAGGTCTACTAAAACCCGCCCGCAATACGCAAAACAACTACAAGGTCTATCAGACATCGGATGCCGTGCGTGTGCGTTTTATCAAAGCGGCCGGCAATCTGGGATTTTCGCTCGCCGAGATCGCGGATATTTTGAAAGAGGCGAAAGAAGGGAATACGCCGTGTCCGATGGTTCGGGAAATTATTGTCCGACGCATTGCGGAGAATCAACGAAAAATAAGAGAGATGCAGAAACTCCAACGGAAAATGGAGAAAGCCCTTCAGGACTGGTCAAAAATGAGGAATTCAATGCCGACGGGCGATTCAGTTTGCCATTTGATCGAGTCGGTAAGCGAGGCAGAAAAAAAGAGCTTGACCTGACCCCTGCTGACAGGTTGTAGAATATATTCTGTCGTTACTTTTTAATGACAGGAGTGATAAAAAATATGTTGGAAAACAAAACAACCACGGCTGATACATTCATCGACCCAGTTTGCGGAATGCAAGTCACACCGGTAACCGCCGTTGCAGAAATTCTTATCTCCGAACAGTAGCCCGGCAAGCTGTTGCAGCGGTAATTGAGCAAGGGTGAAAACGTTTTTTTCCCACCAGGAGGGGCTATGACAGGAACTGAGAAACAGATCGCTACGGCAGACGAATTTATTGATCCGATATGTGGAATGACGGTCGATCCAATCGCGGCAGCAGGAACTTTTAATCATGAGGACAAGACTTACTATTTTTGCTCTAAGGGCTGCTTGCAGAAATTTATTGCCCAAACACAAGACGTTCCCGCGAGTGGTCTTGTCGAGATCGGACGCGAACAAAAGGAAACCGTCCCGCACGGCGACATGAAGGCAACGGCTGGCGGAGAGTTTGTTGACCCGGTCTGCGGGATGACGGTCGCTCCCGAAACGTCAGCGGGAAAATACGATTTTGAAGGCGAAGCCTATTATTTCTGCTCGACGGGCTGTATGAATAAGTTCAAACAGAATCCGGCGAGCTTTCCCACGAGAAAAAGAAAAATACTGGAGGCAGAGAGCGTCGGCGTTGAATATACATGCCCGATGCACCCGGAAATCGTGCAGATCGGCCCCGGAAGCTGTCCTAAATGTGGGATGGCTCTTGAACCGAAGGTGATGACCCTCGACGATGGTCCCGATCCGGAATATGTGGATATGAAGCGGAGGTTTTGGATCTCGGCCGTACTTACGCTCCCCGTTTTTGCTCTGGCAATGGGTGAGATGCTGCCGAATTATCACGAATACGTCGCACCGAAGATCGCACTCTGGATCCAGTTTGCTTTAGCAACACCCGTAATTCTCTGGGGCGGATTTCCTTTCTTTCAGCGTGCTTGGACTTCCGTCAAGAATGTCAGCCCGAACATGTTCACGCTGATCGCCATCGGCACGGGGGCCGCATATCTTTTCAGTCTTTTTGCTCTGTTCCTCCCCGAATTGTTCCCCGCATCGATGCGAAATGAGCACACCGGGTTGATCTCCGCATACTTCGAGGCGGCGGCCGTTATTACGACGCTTGTTCTGCTCGGACAGGTGCTGGAATTGAGGGCAAGGAGCCAAACCTCGAGCGCGATCAAGGAACTCCTCGGACTCGCACCTGAAACTGCTATCGTGGTTTTTGACGACGGAACTGAAGCCGAGATCGCACTTAAAGATGTACAGATCGACGCTAGTTTGAGGGTTAAGGCGAACGAAAAGATTCCAACGGATGGCTCTATCCTAGAAGGCGATACTTCGGTCGATGAGTCGATGGTGACGGGCGAATCGATCCCGGTCGAAAAGACGGTCGGCGATAAAGTTATCGGCGGAACGATCAATGGCCGACGCGGTTTTGTAATGAAAGCGGAAAAGGTCGGCAGCGACACGCTGCTCGCACAAATCGTTCGAATGGTTGGCGAGGCTCAGCGTTCACGGGCTCCGATCCAGCGTCTGGTGGACGTCGTGTCGGCATATTTTGTCCCGGCGGTGATTGTCGTTGCGATTGTCGCGTTCGCCGTCTGGCTGATCTTCGGCAGTTTTGCTTACGCAATGGTAGCGGCGGTTTCGGTTTTAATTATTGCCTGCCCGTGTGCCCTGGGCTTGGCAACTCCGATGTCGATCATGGTTGGGACCGGACATGGTGCTCGGCATGGCGTGTTAGTTAAGAAGGCCGAAGCATTGGAAATTCTGGAGAAGGTGAATTCGATTGTCGTTGATAAGACCGGCACTTTGACCGAGGGCAAACCTCGGCTTCAAAAGGTTGTCGCGTTGAATGGATCTGGCGAAATCGAGATCTTGCGGTTAGCAGCCAGTCTTGAGAGATCGAGCGAGCATCCGCTTGCGGAAGCGATCATCAAAGGCGCCGAAGAGAAAGCTATCGAGCTTGCTAAGGTGGAAGATTTTGAATCCATCACAGGTAAAGGGATTACGGGATCGATCGACGGAAAAAGGGTGTTACTGGGTAATGCGAAGCTCATGACAGAAAACAATATTGATTTCCCGGCGGATGGAAAAGCCGATGAGCTTCGAGCGGAAGGGCAAACAGTAATGCTTGTGGCCGTTGACGGGAAAGCCGCTGGCCTGGTCGGCGTTGCAGACACAATCAAAGAGTCTGCGAAGGATGCCATCAGTGAATTGCATCGGCAAAAGATCGAAGTCGTCATGATGACGGGCGATAATGCAATTACAGCCGACGCCGTAGCAAAAAAGCTCGGGATCGACAAGATCTTCGCCGACGTGTTGCCCGAACAGAAGGCGGAAAAGATCAAAGAATTACAGGCCCAGGGCAAGATCGTCGCGATGGCCGGCGACGGCGTGAATGATGCACCGGCACTCGCTCAAGCCCAAGTCGGGATCGCAATGGGGACCGGAACCGATGTGGCAATGGAATCCGCCGATATAACGCTTCTAAAAGGCGACCTTCGTGGAATCCTGAGGGCGAAAAAACTTAGCGAAGCGACAATGAAGAACATCCGGCAGAACTTGTTCTTCGCATTCATTTACAACCTCGTCGGTGTTCCGATCGCGGCGGGTGTTCTGTATCCGGTTTTCGGTTTGCTACTAAGCCCAATGATCGCCAGCGCGGCAATGACCCTCAGTTCTGTGTCCGTAATAGTCAACGCGCTCCGATTGAGAAATCTAAAACTTTGAAATTGGCTTAACAGGACTTAAAATGAAACCGAATACATCCCGGCTTTGAGTTTTGATTGGCTTACACCTTTCTACGACCCGGTTGTCCGTTTGACCACGCGTGAGGAGATTTTCAAAAGGGCTTTAGTAGAACAAACCGGGATTGAAGCTGAACATCGCGTCCTCGATCTCGCTTGTGGCACTGCGACGCTTTCTATTTTGCTGAAAGAAAAACAACCGCAGGCCCAGGTTGTCGGAATTGATGGTGATGCAAAGATCTTGGAAATCGCAAAAACGAAGGTGCGTAAGGCCCGTCTTGAGATTCAGTTCGACGAGGGCATTTCGTTTGAGTTGCCATACAAGGACGAATCGTTCAGCCGGGTTACTTCCAGCCTTTTCTTTCATCACTTAACGCGGGAAAATAAGGCGAAAACACTAAGCGAAGTAAGACGTGTGCTCAAGCCAAATGGCGAGTTTCACGTCGCGGACTGGGGACTACCCGCTAGCTGGCTAATGCGTGGGTCGTCGTATTTGATCCAGCTTCTGGACGGTTTTGAAACGACCGCAGATAGTTTCGACGGTCTATTGCCGCAGTTGATGGCAGAGGCAGGGTTAGCTTCGATAGAGGAAACGGCTCATTTCAACAGCTTGTTTGGGACAATTAGATTGCACAAATGCAGTAGGCAAGTCATCCTGGAGGACAAATGAAAACAAAGATCACCTTTTTCGCAATGGCCGTGGTTTTGACGGCCCTGTCCGTTTTTGCTCATGACCTTTTCTTAAAACCTACCAGCTATTTTGTAAAGGTTAACGAGAAAATCACGATCAGCGTTATGAACGGCACGTTTCAGAAAAGCGAAGGCGCGTTACATTTGCGCGTTTGACCGATGTGAGCGTCATTGCACCTTCGGGCAAGCGTTCGAATCCGGTGGAGACCGATTTTACTAAAAAATGAAACAACTGCCTTCCTAAATCTTGTGCCGACTGAGGCCGGGACTCAGGTAGTGGGTGTCTCTACCAGTTGGCGTGAGAACGCTCTTGCGGCAAAAGAATTCAATGAGTACCTGCCCGCCGAAGGCATTCCCGATATTTTGGAAAACCGAACACGTGACGGAGAGCTCGGTAAGGACGCACGTTACCGTTATTCGAAATATGTCAAAACGATCTTCCAGGCGGGCAATAAAGCAACCGATAATTACAATACGATCCTTGGCTATGCCGTCGAAATGGTGCCTCAGCAAAATCCTTATATGCTAAAGAAAGGAAGTGCGCTGGATATTTTGTGTCTCAAGGACGGCAAACCGCTCGCCGGCCAGATCGTTACAACCGGTTATGAGATAGCGGGCAGAATGCTGGGCGAAACCAGTGCCCGTACCGACAAGGACGGCATGCTCAAAGTCAAATTATCCGGCTCCGGCAAGTGGTACGCCAAGTTTATAAACATGGTAAAGATCGACGATCCGAAACTAAATTACGAATCCAAATGGGCGACCCTGACTTTTGAAATCAAGTAGAGAGGAAATCAAAATGAAAAAACAAACAATCTTTGCATCTATTTTATCGCTGTCGCTGGTCGCGTCGATCTTTGCGCACGATCTGTTTCTCAAAACGGACAGCTATTTCCTGAAGCCTAACTCGAACTTTACCGTCAAGGTGATGAACGGAACGTTTCTAGCAAGCGAGGGAGCGGTTACGTTCGCCCGGCTAAACGACGTGAGCGTCGTTTCAGGTGGAAATCGTGTGCATCCGGTGGAAGCCGACCTTACCAAAGACGAGACGACCGCGTTTCTGAACCTGACAACCGGAGCGGCGGGAACCTATGTCGTCGGGCTTTCAACTAAGTCCCGCGAGATCGCTCTAAAAGCGGCAGAATTCAACGAGTATCTCCGTGAAGACGGTCTACCCGACACTCTGGAAGAACGCCGCAAGACGGAAGAACTCGAAAAGGATGCAAAAGAGCGTTACGCAAAGCATGTCAAGGCAATTTTGCAGGTTGGCAAAACTCAGACTGATGATTACAAAGCTATTCTTGGATATCCCGTCGAACTCGTCCCTCAGCAGAATCCTTACAAGCTTAAAAAGGGTGACACGATGGAAGTCCTGTGCCTGAAGGACGGGAAGCCACTCGCGGATCAAGTCGTTCTCGCCGGTCGCGAGGAAAGCGGAAAGATCAAAACGTCACCAGAACTCAGAAGCGACGCGAAGGGCATTGTGAAGTTGAAACTCGACGGATCAGGGAAGTGGTATGTCAAGTTTATCAACATGAGCAAACTCGCCGATCCAAACCTAAACTACGAATCAAAATGGACAACGCTTACTTTTGAGATGAAATGATCTAAAAATGAAAGAAGCGAACGCCAAAATCTTGCTCGTCGATGATGATGATTCCTTGCGCCGCGTCCTTGAATTCCAGCTTTCGGAGGCCGGGCATTCTGTCGTAAGCGAGAGTGACGGCAGGGAAGCGTTGAAGTCGTATTCCGCAGAAGACTTTGACTGCGTGATAACCGATTGGCGAATGCCGAAAATAACAGGGTCGCAATTGGTTCAGCAGGCGACGGCGATCAACAGCGAAGTGCCCATCATTGTTATTACCGCGTTCGGAGATGTCGATACAGCGGTCGAAGCTATGCGCGGTGGGGCTTTTGATTTTATTACCAAGCCCTTTAACCGTCAGGAAATTCTGCTTACAGTCGAGAAAGCATTAAAATACGGCCGAGCCTTAGCGGAAAATAGACGGCTGAGACGTCAGATCCACGAAGACTTTCGGATCGAGAACGTTATCGGAACATCTGACAGGATGCTTCAAGTTTTTGATCTGGTTGAGCGGGTGTCAAAGACAAGCGTAACGGTTTTGATCGAAGGCGAGTCGGGGACCGGAAAGGAATTGATCGCGAAAGGTATACACTTTTCCGGCACGCGCAAAAGTAATCGGTTTATTGCCATCAACTGTGCCGCCATACCGGAAACACTAATCGAAGCTGAGCTATTCGGATATAAAAAAGGAGCTTTTACTGGTGCGGTTGGAGAATCAAGGGGTAAATTTGAGGAAGCTAACGGCGGCACGTTGTTTCTTGATGAGATAAGCGCCATGCCTCTCCAGTCGCAAACAAGGCTTTTGAGGGTTTTACAGGAGCAGGAAGTGACACGCCTGGGCGAAAATACCCCGCGAAAGATAGATGCTCGAATAATTGCTGCCACCAACGAAAACCTGCCCGATCTTATAAAAGAAAACGCTTTCCGCGAGGATCTTTACTACCGGCTCGCGGTAGTTCCGATCACGATTCCGCCGCTGCGTGAACGCCGCGAGGATCTACCGGTCTTGACCGAACATTTTGTCACGCGATCCGCCTCGAAACATGGTATGAGGCCGCCAAAGATTGCGCGCGACGTTTTCAAGGTATTTTTCGATTACCCTTGGATGGGAAATGTTCGCGAGCTTGAGAATCTGGTCGAAAGAATGGTGGTACTTTCCGACGGCGATACTCTAACTCTCAACGACGTCCCCGAAAGCGTGAAAAACCCTTTTTCAACAAAAGGGGAGTTGTGGTTTGACCTGCCTTTCGAGCCGATAAATCTAGAAGCCCTAGAACGGGAAATTATACGTAGCTCGCTTCTCAGGCATGACGGAAATCAGTCACAAACATCAAAATATTTAGGTATTACTCGAAGCGCCCTTATATATCGGATACAGAAGTACGATTTAGACGAGTCGGGTTCCAGCATTACGGACGATTAAATGGATACGCAGACTTTCAATATCATCTCCTCTCGGAACCGCCTGTATGTATGGATCGTCATTGCAGTGGTGATTATCCTAATTACGGTGCTCCACTTTCTTACGCCCACAGATCAGATCGTTTGGCACGAGATATATCAGCGGATCTACTACGTACCGATTATAGCTGCCGCTTTGATATTTGGTCTCAGAGGTGGGCTCGCGGCATCTCTTTTTACAACCATCATTTACTCGCCACATGTTTATCTACATTGGCAACATGGACATTTTGATTACTCTATAAACCAATATGCCGAAATCGTTATCTTCAATCTCGTTGGCGGAATAATGGGAGCTCTGGGCGACCGTTTAAGAAAGGCCAGAGAACGGGCTGAAAGAAATGCTGAGGAGAAACGAAAGGCGTACGATGAACTGCAAACAACGTTCCAACAGCTACTTCAGGCAGAGAAACTAACCTCGCTCGGAGAACTTTCTGCGGGAATCGTTCACGAGGTTCGAAACCCACTAGCGTCTATCAAAGGGGCTATAGAAATATTGGAGGATGAACTGACTGTTGACAGTCCTCGGCGTGAGTTTGTGGGACTGGCAAAAGGTGAAATAGATCGGTTAGACCGGCTAGTGGGCGAGTTTCTTCGATTCGCACGACCGACCGAACCGTCCAAGACGCCGACTGATCTTAACGAGATTGTGGACTCAATCACAGGTTTGATCGAGAATCAGGCTGCATTACAGTCCGTTGCAGTGGTTAGAGATCTCCAGAAGAATCTTCCGCTGATTCTTGTCGATGCCGAGCAGATCAAGCAGGTGTTACTAAATTTAGCAATCAATGCTCTGCAGGCCATGTCCGAGTCGAACGGTGCCGACAAGACCCTTTCGTTTACAACTTTTCAGCTAGACAATAATTTTGTTGTCGAGGTCGCCGATTCGGGTTCCGGCATTGACCCATCAAATCTCTCAAAGATCTTCGACCCGTTCTACACGACAAAGGATAAAGGGGTAGGACTTGGCCTTTCAGTTGCCCATAAAATCGCGTCGCAGCACGGCGGAAAACTAATTGCCCAAAACACCTCTAGTGGAACTCTATTTCCCTAATCCTTCCAACCACGACAATTGCAATGAGTGCTCGACGACAATAGCCCACCCTGAATAGCGAGCGGTTAAGATTCATGCGGCTATTGATTATATGAACTAGACAGACTAGTTAAAAATTTGAGAACATCAAGGCGTGAGAATCGTGACTTACATCTTTGTAGCGTATTTGCTTTTCCTTTCGGTACAGCCGTGTAAGGACAGCCTATTGCCACGCGACAACCAAGGTCACCCGGTTCAGAAGGTCGCCCACTTAGATCCGCTTTCGCAGGATAGCGAAAGTGATTCGAATGATGATTGTTCGCCGTTTTGTGTCTGCTCGTGTTGCGGAAGCAACCCCTGCTCAAACGATTGTCTACTCGGTGGCTGTGACCTCTCCCAAAACCGTTGAGCACGCGAGTTCTGATTTTTCTCACTATAAAGCCCCCTTACGAATCTACCCGCTCCTTCTCAATTTGGCAGCCGCCAAAGCCTAACTCAAAACACCATTCATGCCTTTTTGGCTAGCGTGCGAATCTTCGCGCCCTAGCGGGCTAGCGGATTGTTTTTGAGATAGGTTTATAAATGTTTAGAAAATTAATGTATGTCGTCATTGCGACGGCTGCTACTGCGTATTCGCAGGATACTACCAGTGCAAACGCAATCGGTGTCGGCTCAGCCAACATCGTTTCAAGACCGGCCGTCGCTCCGGCAGAAAGACGATTGGTTATCCCGTTTGCCGAACGCTACTACAGTCAGGCGGACGGCATGTCCCTTGCCGAGATCGTGCGGCTTGCCATCGCCAATAATGGAAATATCAAGATCGCCCAACTTGAGATCGAAAAGGCCAGAGCTCGGCTTACCCAGGCTGGGTTGCGATCGAATCCGACGCTCGAAGTTGAGCAGTCAACCGGAAGAATCGTAGGTTCGCCCGGAGATCGTCTGTTGAGTGTTGGTTTTTCTCTGCCGGTTGATGTTTACGGGCAGAGGCAAAAGCGGATCGATCTCGCACGAGCGGAGATCACATTACGCGAAGCGGAACTTATAACTCGACAGCGTGAGGTCACAGGTCAGGTTTTTAATACCTATGCCGAAGCACTTGCCTCTCTTAAAGAATTACAGGTTTTGGACGACCTTCTGGAACTGGACACACAAACGGTTCGCTTTGTACAGACTCGGGTTAACGAGGGCGAAACCGCACCGCTTGAATTGAGTCTCCTGCAAACCGAGGTCGAGCGGCTTGGCACGACGAGAGATTGCAGACGGCAGCATCCAAACGGCGTTGACCAAACTGAAATTCTATGCCGGAATTGCTTACGACCAGCCCCTAAAACTCATCGAGGAAATTTCCGCAGCTCAGATTCCACAACTGCCAACAACAATCGAAACAGGCATCTCGGTTGCACAAAGGTCAAGGCCCGAATTGCGAGTTGCAGAGCTCGAAGAACAACTCGCGAGTGCTGGGTTTCGGCTCGTTCGTTCACAGAGTAAGCCCGATGTCACTGCGTATACGCGTTATACGCAAGGGCGGTCGAGTATCGATCTGCCAATTGGATCATTCCCGCAGAGTACGGATCGCAGTCTTACATTTGGCGTGTCAATCGGATTGCCGGTCTTTGACAAAAAACAAGGGGCCAAAGCTGAGGCCGAAATAGCAATACGCCAAGCACAGGAGAGGCGTTTATTTGCCGACGCGATAATTCGGAACGAGGTTGTTACTGCTTTTCAACGGATCGAGGCAGCAAAACGGGCATTGCGAACGCTTGAAACGGCAGTTATTCCGCGTTCTTTAGAAAATGTCGAAACCATTCGAAAGGTATATGAGCTAGGACAAATAAAGATCACCGACCTCATTGCCGAGCAGCGAAAATTGCTCGAAGCAAATCGAGATCTAACCGAAGCACTCACCTTACGATACCGCTCGCAGGCCGAGCTTTTCATCGCTATCGGAGCCAACTTGGAGAACTAAAATATTATGTCGGAATTAAATATAAATGAGCAGAATGAGCATCATGTCGGCGACGAAGCGGAACTAGACCGTCTCGAATCGAACCTTGAGAATGGCGGAGATCGTAACCCTGAAAGCCCGGCGGCTAAAGGATCAGTCGTAGCGTGGATAATAACCGCGGCGGTAGTCGGGCTCATAGCGATCATTGGAGTTGCGTGGATCGTTAACAAAAACTCCGCCAGCGGCGATAAAGCTGCCGCCGAGGAACATAAGGAAGAGTCGGGACATTCTGAGGACGAGAAGGGCAAAGAAGTGAAACTCGATCCGGAAATGCTCGCTTCTGCGGGAATCGTTACGGAAGCCGTCACCCAGCGACCTGCAATAGCAAGATTGATGGTTACGGGTGCGGTCGAATTGAATCCGAGACAACCGAGATGGCGACGGCATTAGTTGGCGGAAGAATCGAAAAAGTTTTCTACGGTGTTGGTGACAATGTGCAAAAGGGAGCAGTGCTTGCCGTTATTTCGAGTCCGCAGCTTGCTCAAATGCACGGCAAAATGCACGAGGCTAAGACGAAGTATGAGCTGGCCCAACGAAACCTTTCACGTGTACAAAAGGCCGAGAACCGCGTCGCAGTATTGCAGGCGAAAGCTCGACTGGACGAAGCCGACGCTACTTTGAAAAGGACAAAGCGGCTGGTCGAGCTCGGAGCAGGAGCGGGAAAAGATCTAATGACAGCCGAGACAGCGCAGAGAACCGCCAAAGCGGATTACGATTTTCAATCCAATATTGCTCTAAACAAAGAATTGCAGGAAGCACAGGCTGAGGTTGAAACCGCCAGGGTTGATCTTAAACATATAGAGGACGAGTTACGCTCGCTCGGCGTTCCTGTCGAATCGAACAAACCCGACGATCATCGTAGCGATACATCGCTCGTTTCCTTAAGATCCCCACTTTCCGGTGTCGTCACCGAAAGAAAATTCAATTCCGGTGCAGGTATCGAGGCGGCAGTTCCGATCTTTTCTATTTCAAATCTCGGCACTGTTTATGTCATCGCAAATGTTCCAGAGGCGAACATGGCGAGGCTTCGGGTTGGTTCCGTTGCGGAGATCACGTCGCCTGCTATAGGCACGGTCAGCGGACGTGTTTCATACATTGATCCGCAATTAGACGAGACAACCAGAACCGGACGTGTTCGGCTTGAGGTTCCAAATGCTCAGGGCAAATTACGGGCTGGAATGTTCGCGGAGGTTGGATTCTACTCGGGAACAAATGAAGCGACAGGCGAGGAACTCGTTGTGCCTTCGAGCAGTACAGCGAACGGCCGACAAAACGATAGTATTTGTTCCACGAGACGATGAACCGGGAGCGTTTAAGGTCCGAGAGATCGAGGCCGGAGCCGATATCAACGGCTATACAAAAATCATCGAGGGTTTGAAACTCGGAGAAAAGGTTGTCACAAAGGCAGCTTTACGCTAAAGACACAGCTTGAAAAGGGTGCGATGGGGGACGATCACTAACGCGCAGGACGACAAATGGAAAAAACGATCTTTCAGATAAATGGGATGGATTGCCCCTCGGAGGAGAATTTGGTGCGCGTGAAGCTCGACGGAGTGGCGGAAATCAGACATCTCGACTTCGACATTCCCAATCGGCAGTTGACGGTTTTTCATGACGGACAGCTTGATCAGATCGAGTTTCGGATAGACGAGCTTGATCTGGACAGCAAGGCAATTCGAACCGAGGAAGCGGTCGACGCTTCTTTTGTAGACGACCACCGAAGCCAGCGGAATTTGTTATGGATCGTGCTGGCGATCAATTTTGGCTTCTTCGCGATTGAAATTACTACCGGCCTTATTTCCGGCTCGATGGGACTAATCGCCGATAGCCTCGACATGCTTGCCGACGCATTCGTTTACGCCATCAGTCTTTTCGCGGTAGGTGGAACAGTTGCGAGAAAGCGGAATGTCGCAAGGCTCGCCGGATATTTCCAGATCAGCTTAGCCGTGATCGGTTTCATCGAGGTCATTCGAAGATTTATCGGTGTCGAGGAAGTCCCTGATTTCCTCACCATGATAATTGTTTCGACGCTGGCCTTGGCGGCGAATGGCTTTTGCCTCTATTTGCTTCAAAGGTCGAAAAGCAAAGAAGCCCACATGCAGGCGAGTACAATCTTTACCTCAAACGACGTGATCATCAATTTAGGCGTCATCACGGCAGGCATTTTGGTCAGCCTGTTGGGATCGAACAAGCCTGACTTGATCATCGGGACAATTGTTTTTGTTGTGGTCGTCAGGGGTGCGCTTAAGATCTTGAAGCTCGGAAGATGATTTGCAACTGACCTAAGTTGCTACAAGAATTATGATCAACGCACTTATAAGATTCTCCATTGCTCAAAAGCTGATCGTTCTTTTGCTAGTCGCGATCATGGCGGCGGCGGGAGCGTACAGCCTCATAAATTTACCGATCGATGCCGTGCCTGATGTCACCAATGTTCAGGTTCAGGTGTTGACCAATGCGCCAAGTCTTGCGCCGCTGGAGATCGAACGGCAGATCACCTTTCCGATTGAAGTTGCGATGTCGGGCATACCGGGCGTCGAAGAAATTCGTTCGGTTTCCAAGTTCGGCATATCGAACGTAACTATCGTTTTTGAAGAGTCGACCGATATCTATTTCGCACGCCAGCTAATTCTCGAACGCATGGCGACCGCTCGCGAGAATATTCCGCCTAGCATCGGTTCTCCCGAAATGGGGCCAATAGCTACCGGCTTGGGCGAGATCTACCAGTACGAAGTTCGTGCGGAACCGGGAAGCAATTATACGGCGACGGATCTCAGGACGATTCACGACTGGAATATTCGCCGACAATTGATGGGCGTTCCGGGTGTGACGGAAGTCAATTCGCACGGCGGCTACGGCAAACAGTTCGAAGTCCGACTGTCTCCCCGAAAAGCTGCAATCATATGGATTGACGCTAAGAGATGTTCACGATGCGGTCATGGCAAATAATGGCACGGTCGGCGGTGGTTATATCCAGAAAGGAGCGGAGCAATATCTGTTACGAGGCGTCGGTCTTGTCGAAAAGATGGACGACATTACGAATATTGTAGTCAAAACTGGAAAAGAGGGAGTTCCGGTCTTCGTCCGCGATCTTGGAGAAGTCGTCGAAGGGCAGAGCATCAGACAGGGTGCGGTTTCAACGAATGGCGAAGGCGAGATCGTGTCAGGTATGGCGATCATGCTAAAAGGCGAGAACTCCCGAGTTGTAGCCGAAAGGGTTAAAGCAAAGATCGAAGAGATCAAGATGACCCTACCCAAGGGCGTCACCATCGAACCATTTTATGACCGAACGTCGTTAGTAAAACGTGCGATCTGGACAGTCGAAAAGAATCTGCTGGAAGGAGCGGCACTCGTGATCTTCGTTTTGTTATTGCTGCTTGGCAACTGGCGGTGCCTTGCTGGTTGCGACCATAATTCCACTTTCGATGCTCTTTGCGGCGATCCTGATGAGAATATTCAACGTATCGGGAAACCTGATGAGTCTCGGCGCGTTGGATTTCGGATTGATCGTTGACGGAGCGGTCGTGATGGTCGAGAACGTGGTTCGTCGCCGTGCCGAAGCTCAGCATGAAAAATCTCGCGAGCCGCCCGAACGTACGATTCTCGAAGCATGTCTCGAAGTCGCCCGACCTGTGGTTTTCGCCGTGGCGATCATCGGCATCGTTTATCTGCCGATCCTCAGTCTTCGCGGTATCGAGGGCAAGATGTTCGTTCCGATGGCTTTGACGGTGATCTTTGCTCTTCTCGGTTCGCTTATTCTTTCTCTGACATACGTTCCAGCGATGCTTGCATTGATACTCAAGGGCAATGTTTCGGAATCGGAAAGTTTTCTCATCCGTTGGGCGAAGCAGATCTACCGACCGTCACTTGCGTTTGTAATGAAGTTCCGTGCACAGGTACTCGCGATCGCGGTTACTGTGGTCGTAATTTCGGGAATTATCTAAGCGTCTCTCTCGATCAATCAATGGTAATGACGACTGCCGTTGAAAAGTCACTTAAGGTCTACCCAGAGGTTAAGACGATAGTATCGAAGTGCGGGGCTCCGGCAGTCGCGACGGATTCGATGAGTTTGAATCAGTGCGATGTATTCGTGATGCTCAATCCGATCGATGAATGGAAGTCTGGTTGGTCCAAAGAAAAATTGATCGAGGAAATGTCTAAAAAGCTCGAAGCGGAAGTTCCAGGTGCAGCGTCTTTCGGTTTCATGCAGCCGATTGAGATGCGTGTCAACGAACTTATCGCCGGAACGCGTGGCGATGTTGCGGTAAAGCTTTTGGCGACGATCTTCAAATACTCGCGGGCAAGGGCGAAGATATCGAAAAGGTCCTGGCCGCGATAAATGGTGCAGAAGAAACAAAGGCCGAGGTAACTACCGGTTTGCCGCAATTGCAGATCAAGCCGGACCGGGCGGCGATAGCGCGATACGGGATCAATGTCGAAGATGTTAATGAACTTGTCGAAGCGATCTTTGCTGGGAAGAAGGCGGGCGAGGTCTTTGAAGGCGAGCAACGTTTTGACATTGTTCTGCGTTTGAACGAAGACGCAAGTAAGTCTGTCGAGTCAGTTCGAGGATTGATCCTAACTGCTCCGAACGGTCAGCGTGTACCGCTCGCACAGGTTGCCGATATTGCACTGGTCGAAGGAGCGGCGCAAATATCGCGTGAAGCCACTCGGCGCCGGATCGTTGTCTCCACGAATGTCCGTCAACGCGACATTGCCAGTTTCGTAACTGAGGCAAAGGAAAAGATCGGTAAGGAAGTGACACTTCCGCCCGGATATTATTTGCAATGGGGCGGAGCCTTCGAAAATCTGGAAAGGGCAACCAGTCGCTTGTTGATCGTGGTGCCGATAGCGTTGTTCCTGATCTTTGTGATGCTATTTTCGACGTTTGGTTCGGCGAAGCAAGCATTGATGATATACACCGGAATTCCGTTTGCAATCGTCGGAGGAGTAGTGGCTCTGGCTTTGCGGGGTATGCCATTCTCGATTTCTGCAGGCGTCGGCTTTATCGCACTATTTGGCGTTGCCGTTCTAAACGGTGTTGTGATGGTCAGTTTTATCAACCATCTCCGCGAAGAAGGCAAGTCCGTCCTTGACGCCGTGAAAGAAGGCTCGATGACGCGTTTGCGTCCGGTTTTGATGACGGCGTTGGTTGCCAGTCTCGGCTTTATCCCGATGGCATTGGCAACGTCTGCGGGTGCCGAAGTTCAACGTCCGCTTGCGACGGTTGTGATCGGCGGACTGATAACGTCAACGTTGTTGACACTTTTAATACTGCCAACGCTTTACGCATGGTTCGAGAAGGATGTCGAGGGCGAATTTACGGAGGAATAACAGTGAAACTGATAATCGCAATAGTGCGGCCTTTTACGGTGGAGAAGATCGTGACAGCCTTCGAGAACATCGAAGGCTTTCCCGGAATGACCTTGATAGATTCCGAAGGATTTGGCCAACGAATGCGTACCGGAGCATACGACGCACTTGATCCATTCAAGGCGAACAAACGAATTGAGATCGCGGTGAATGACCAAATGGCCGACGATATCGTTGCGGCAATCAAGAACAACGCTCACACAGGCAAAAGGGCGACGGCATAATCATGGTCGTTCCGATTGAAGCCGCAACGTTGATTTGAGTTGGAGAAAAGTATCTGGACCCGCCATTTCCGAATACTAGCTGGAGCCGTGATCGGAACCGGGATGATTCTGCTCATCGCTTGGTTACTGCCATTTTTGACGAGGCGAGGAATCCGAACATATCCAAACGAGAAGATAGAGCGTCGATAGAGGCGTAAAGGGCGGCTAAAGGCTGAAAAAAGGCGCACGACTCGAAGGTACAGATTCTGAATTGAAAATATGGGACACGGACACACACACGAAATATCGGCGGCAGGGCGGAATAAGAAACCGCTAATGATCGTCTTTTGCCTAACGTTCTTTTATTTGATCGTCGAGGTAATTGGCGGATTTTGGACGGGCAGTTTGGCGTTGCTTGCAGATGCCGGGCATATGCTGACAGATGTTGCGGGCGTCGGTTTAGCCTTGCTCGCCATACGGTTTGCTGAAAAGCCAGCATCGCCCGAAAGGACGTACGGCTATTACCGCGTCGAGATACTCGCGGCGATGACGAACGCCATCATCCTGATATTTATTTCGATCTACATCCTTTACGAAGCATACGAACGCTTCAAAAACCCTCCCGAAGTGCAGAGTGCTGCGATGATCGGCGTCGCATCGATTGGGTTGGTGGTCAATATTGTCGGTATGGTTATACTGCGTTCCGGCTCCAAAGAAAGCCTGAACATGAAAGGCGCTTATTATGAGGTTCTTTCAGACACGCTTACGTCTGTCGGAGTAATAATCGCCGGAATAATCATGCTCACGACTGGCTGGTACTATGCCGATCCGTTAATTTCGGCGGGAATCGGCCTGTTTATCTTGCCGCGAACGTGGGCGTTGCTAAAGGATGCAGTCGCTGTCTTGCTCGAAGGTACGCCGTCTGACGTAAACATAGCCAACGTGCGAGACAAACTTTCAAAGATCGAAGGCGTTGCCGAGATTCACGACCTTCACGTATGGTCGCTTACATCGGGCGTAAATGCCTTGAGCGTCCACGCCGTGCTTGCCGAGGGAGCCGAACACGACGACGTTCTGCAACGTGTCCACGATTCATGCACGAGCGAGTGTAAGATCTCACACCTAACCGCCCAAACCGAACGCGAGGGCTTTGCGTGTCACGAGACACATATCTAATAACGAAAATGGAGCAAGAAACAGACTTCTTTCATCTTTTTACTCAACATCAGTTCATAATTTTCTTAGTTGTAAGCCTGCTGATCATTTCCTTCTTAGTAGGAATAAGCGTTTTCATCGGAAGGCATGCCGAGAGAAGGAGCAAAAAAGGGAGGACAATATGAACCCCGAAAATAATCAGGTATTGTCTTACGACATTACCAACGAGCTAATTATAGCCGATTCGTTCGTTGTTAGCGGCAAGTTCAATTTGGCCTTCTATCACTTCGGACGAGCCCACGCTGTCAGTACGGCCTCACAACTCACGAATCGGTAGAATACATTTGACTTTTCGTGACGAAACCACACCTGAAGGGCTACACGCTCTTCGGCTAATGCTTGTAGAAACAAAATATTTGACTTTTTGTTTTGTTCATCGACCCGCTGAATGGTGCATTTCAGTCTGACCACCTCGTCACCTCGCTTCATACTACCCATTGTTTTTCCAAAGTAAGTCATCGCAACTTTTCGAATTACAATAAACGGCGTCGTATTTATGTCGACCCTATAAATCTGATACATCCCTTTTTCGACTATCCGATCGCCAATTCTTATTGGCGACGAAACGTGAAATTCTCCTTCTTTGTCGATACCGATTGTTTTTCCTTTTGGGCAAAACCTGGAATTGAGAACAAGATGACGACGGCGATGGAAACAGCAAATCCTAGAAACAATTTTACATTCATGTACCTCACCTCTTTATTGGATGAAACTACTTCTAAAATACTCGAGCTACATCCACACCAAACATTTTTATCAAAACGTAAAAATAAGCCTTCCTCTTATCTAGAGACAATACCTGTGCCACGCAGATAGTCTTGTGCGCACCGTTTGTACTTGGACCAGCACTACCGAATGCTTCGTCAGAGCCCTGAAAAAACTTTACGATGTGCGTAAAACCTCGCGCTTAGTTCCAATGCCAAATTTGTTCACCACCAAATAGTGATTGTGACCAACATCTGGTTACTTGCAATTTGTGACGTAAATCACTGATTTATCCAGAAAAAGTGGAGTATACTGTGTTCAATGTTCACTCGGGTCTTAATTCTTTTCGTACTTTTCACTGTTGTCGGTGGCGTGGTGTCAGGGACACCCCTGCATGCACTGAGCGGCAAGATGATGAAATGTTGCGATAAGGCCAAAAGCAAGGACAGATCACCTTCAGCCGAGGCTGCAGGCCTTTGCTGCGCGACAAACTGCTCAAATCCGGCGCCGATCTCGTTCGGCGGCTCGTTTAACTTCACTCCTTCCACCATAACGATCTACAAATCCATCGCCGATCAGATCGCAGCTTTGTTCCCAAATACAAAAACCAAGTCGTCTGCATCGCCTCAGTATTTGAGTAAGCCGTTGACGAGCACTTTCCAGCCCAAATACCTCCAATATAATTCGTTCCTAATCTAGTTTAGATGGTGAAGTGCGCCCTTTTTTGGGGTGTATTGCACCTTTGCGACTATTTCATTGTGGTTCTGCGAACTACTTTGTAGGCGTCGGAACTCTCTAGATATTTTCAACACAGGAGACTAAAAAATGAGAAAGACAGTTTTATTCATTTGCTTATTGACCATCATTGGGGTGATCACCTTATTCACGTCGTGCAGTTCCGGCGCGCAGCCTACGGCCGAAAACCCGGTGCAGGGAAAAGTCATCAAAAGCGGTTCGATCAACAATTTGACGGTTTCGGTATCAAGCGACACCGGCAAAGTCAAAAACGGCGAGCAGGAACTAATGCTTGCTTTTACGGATGCTTCGGGCAAAGCGGTTGATGTGGGAGCGGCTTCGCTAAATTTCTACATGCCTGCGATGGGTTCGATGGGGGCGATGAACAACGCAGCGGCTTTGACCACAACTGGCACGCCCGGCGTTTATCGCGGCAAAGTCAAGATTGAGATGACCGGCGGATGGGAGATGCAGATCACTTACGAAGGTCCGGCGGGAAAAGGAAAAACATCGATTCCCGTAACGGCGCAATAATGGGGCCCGGGACATGGGGCTCGGTTATCTGTCCGCCGAAAATATTAGAACGAGGGTGGTATTAGTATGATTAACTGGCTTATCGAATGGTCGCTTAAGAACCGAGTAATCGTCATCGCGATCTATGTCGCATTGGCGTTAGCGGGCTATTACGCACTTGTAAAGACCCCGATTGATGCCATCCCTGACCTTTCGGACAACCAGGTCATAGTTTTTACCGACTGGGCAGGCCGTTCCCCGCGAGAGGTCGAGGACCAGGTTACTTATCCGCTTGTGACGAGTCTTCAGGGGCTGCCGGGAGTTCGGACCGTCAGGGCTAGTTCCGCCTTCAGCTTCTCGATGGTCAATATTATCTTTGAGGATAATGTCGATCTTTATTGGGCCCGGACACGAGTGCTGGAGCGCTTAAATCTCGTCACGAAACAATTGCCTCAGGGCGTAGTGCCAACGCTCGGCCCGGACGCGACCGGTCTTGGCCAGGTATTTTGGTACACGCTCGAATCGGACGAGATGAGCCTCCGCGATCTGCGCACGCTGCAGGACTGGTTCGTACGTTATCAGCTTAATTCAACGCCGGGGATCGCGGAGGTCGCGACGGTCGGCGGCTTTGTCCAGCAGTATCAGGTGGACATAGACCCGAATAAGCTCCGCGCTTACAACATGCCGTTATCCACCGTGGTCGAAGCGGTTGAAAGTCGAATAACAATGTCGGCGGAAACGTCGTCGAACAGGGCGGCGAATGGGCCATTGTCCGCGGTATCGGGCTTGTCGAATCGGTCGCGGATGTCGAAAATATCGTCGTCGGCTCTCAGAACGGAACTCCGATCTATGTCCGAAACCTCGGCGAGGTCAAACTCGGCAACGCCTTTCGGACAGGCTCGCTTGATAAAAACGGAAAGGAAGCGGTCGGGGGCGTCGTCATCATGCGCTACGGCATCAGCGCTCTCGAAGCGATCGAGAACGTCAAGAAGAAGATCGAGGAGATCAAACCCGGTCTCCCTCCGGGCGTTCGGCTGGTTCCATTTTATGACCGCACCGATCTGATCAACCGCACGGCCAATACGCTCACATGGGCGTTGACCGAGGAGTTCATCCTCGTAACACTTGTAAATCTGATCTTCCTTGCTCATTTTCGTTCGACGCTGATAGTTACGATACCTCTTTTGCTTGCCGCGCTTGCCGCGTTCCTCCTGATGTATATCTTTGGGATCACGTCAAACATCATGTCGCTCTCCGGTATCGCGATCGCGGTTTCAGACCTCGTTGATGCTGGAATTGTCGTGACTGAGAATGCGTATCGAGCGATCGAGAAAGAGGGAGTGAGCTTTTCTGACAGAAAGCGTGTTTGGGAGATAGTGCTGGAAGCGACGAAGATGGTCGGGCGCCCGATCGTCGCATCGATAGCGATCATTGTGATCGCGTTTATCCCCGTCTTTGCATTAACAGGACAAGAAGGAAAGCTTTTTCATCCGCTGGCGTTTACGAAAACTTTCGCGATGATCGCGGCGGCGATAATCGCGGTCACGCTAATCCCTGTTCTGTGCGGCTATCTGCTCGGCGGGAAGCTGCGTCCCGAAGAGTGGAATCCGATCATGCGCTTTTTGCGTCGAGTGTACAAGCCACTGCTGATCACTGCGCTTCGGAATAGGCTCGCCACGGTTTTGCTCGCTCTGGCGTTCTTCTCGGGCGCGATGTTTGTCGCGACTCAGATCGGCAGCGAGTTTATGCCTCCGTTGAATGAAGGCGACCTGATGTACATGCCGGTGACCGATCCCGCAATTTCACTGGACGAGGCGACAAGGATCCTGAGCAAACAAGACGAGATCTTGAAAGCCTTTCCCGAGGTTGAATGGGCGGTTGGAAAGGCCGGCCGCGCCGAAACCTCAACCGATCCCTCGCCGATAAACATGAACGAAACCATCGTTCATTTGAAGCCCGAAGATCAGTGGCGTGATGGGATGACGCGGGAGAAACTGATTGCCGAAATGGACGAAGCTACACGGCTGCCGGGCGTCACAAACATCTGGACGCAGCCGATCATCAATCGCATCGAAATGCTTGCCACCGGTATCCGCTCGCAGGTCGGCATCAAGATCTTCGGCAACAACCTCGATACTTTGGAAGAAACGGCGAGGGAAATTGCGACGGTGGTAAAAGATGTGCCCGGCGCAGCGGACGTTTATCCCGAGAGGATCGGCGGAGCGCCGTACGTCGATATTGATATTGACCGCACGGCGGCGGCCCGGTATGGAATTGACGTCGGAACAATTCAGGACGTGATCGAAAAAGGAATAGGCGAAACGAATCTGACCGTGACGATCGAAGGACGACGACGGTTTCCCATCCGTGTTCGCTATGCACCGGAGTTTCGCGCGTCACCGACCGCGATCGGCCAGATCCCGATAACCTCTCCATCTGGAGCGTCGATCCCGCTGTCGCAGCTTGCCGATATTCGCAGCCTCGAAGGGCCATCGATGATTCAGAGCGAGAACGGCCTGCTTCGCGGCACGGTTCTGCTCAACATTCGCGGCCGCGATATCGGAAGTTTCGTGGAGGAAGCTAAGGATGCTATTCGCGACAAAGTTGAGATGCCGGCGGGTTACTACATTACATGGAGCGGCCAATACGAAAATCAGGAGCGCGCCCGCCAGCGGCTGTTGATCGTGGTCCCGATCGTCCTGCTTATCATCTTTGCCACGCTCTATATTACATATCACTCCTTTCTCGAAGCGGCCCATATTCTGCTTGCCGTGCCGTTTGCCTTGACCGGCGGCTTTTACCTGCTCTGGATGCTGCAGTACAACTTTTCGGTCGCTGTGTGGGTTGGCTTTATTGCTCTTTTGGAGCGGCTGTGCAGACGACAATTGTAATGGTCGTTTATCTTGAAGAGGCGGTAAAACGTAAATCGGACGAAGTCGGCCAGCTTGATAGGGAATCTTTGCTCGAAGCAGTCACCGAAGGTGCTCTTCTTCGACTTCGTCCTAAAGTCATGACCGTAATGACTATTGTTGTCGGGCTCTTGCCGATCATGTGGAGCACCGGCGCGGGGTCAGAAGTAATGAGGCCACTGGCGACACCGGTGTTTGGCGGCATGGTTTCGAGCCTCCTGCACGTGCTGATCGTAACGCCGGTCATTTTTTATTGGCTTAGGGTACGCGAATTGAAACGAAATGAAGATTTGTAAGATTACAGGCAGTCTCTTGATGACCGACTGGACCGCAAGCGTCCCGCTTGCAGTGCCATCGCGAGACGCCAACAAGTTTTTCACGTGTTCGAGCTCGTGGCAAGCTAGGAGGCTTGCTCTCAAGTCCGTTGTTAAATTATTCGCGTTCGGGTTTATATTTGCGCTGGCGGCGACGGCTCAGACAGTCCAGAGCGACCAGCCGGTTTCGCTCCTATATTTGAATCCGCAAGGCGGAATGACGGCTGACGCAGCCGTGGCCTTAGCTCTCGAAAACAATGGCGAAATACAAGCTTTGCGCAAGGAGGTCGACGCAGCGAGGGCATTGGTCAAACAAGCGGGTTTGCGAGCGAATCCAAAGCTGACCGCCAGCGGAGCAAAGCAGATTGGCGCCGCTGATAATAATCAAATGGCCGAGGCCATGCTGCCGCTTGAGCTTGGCGGACGTCGAGCAGCCCGAGTTGCCGTCGCACAACGAGAGTTAGAAATTCGCGAGTTTGCGCTTGAGAATCAGGAACGTCTGCTTGCGTCAGAAGTGAGACTCAAATTCGGTGAAGCTCTGGCGGCGATCACAAAGTTGGAGGTTACCGAAAAGACCTTGGCAGCGGCAAAGCAGGGTTTCGAGCTTGTTGCGGCTAGAGTTACTGAAGGAAAGATCGCACCGCTCGAACAGAATATTTTTCTTGTCGAGGTGAATCGGCTGCAATCGATCCGCGAAACCGCAGAAGGAAAGGCCGAGACGGCAATGTTCGAGCTTCGCAATATGATTGGGATGAAGCCGGAAGACCCGCTGCGTCTTCGCGGCGATTTCAATAACCTAATCGCAACGCCGCCTTCAGTCTCTGGATCAACCGATTACGCTTTGCGTGAGCGTCCCGATCTGCAAGGTGCAAGGACAATGGACCAACTGGCTGTCGCACAAATCGAAAAGGCAAAGTCTGAAGGGCGGATCGACGCAAGCGTCAAGGCGGGTTACCAGCGCATGAACACCGGCTTTATGCTCAGCGGTTTTGATGATCGCGGCCTTTTGCGGCCCATTCAGGATGTATTTCACTTTTTCACCTTTGGGGTTGAAATCGATCTTCCGCTGCTCAACCGAAATCAAGGAGCGGTCGAAGCCGCCAAATTCGAGCGAGAAGCGGCTCAGAGGCGAATTGAGTTTGGCGAACTTACTATCCGGCGCGAAGTTGCCGTGGCCTTCGCTCGATATAACCGTTCGGCGCGGTCATTGTCGATCTTTCAAAACGGCGTTCGCGATCAGGCAAATTCTAATTTGCAGGTAATTTGGCAAACCTACGAACTTGGTTCGAGAAGTTTGCTTGACTACATTGCCGAGCAACGGCGTTTTCTCGATGTCGAGAACGAATTGATCGATGCCGGACTCGAAACATACATAGCAAACATTGAGATCATGCGGGCGACCAATGCACCGGAGTTAAAAAAGAAATGACCGAAGAGAATAACGAAGAGTTCAATAAAGAAACAGAAATGGGCGAAAACTCGAAGCCAACACCGAATCGAAAGCCGCTGTATATCGCATTATCGGTCATCGGCGTTGTCCTAGCGGGAGTGTTACTTTTTTGGTATTTGGGCTCGCGTGAGGGTGGAAATGCCGTCCCGGCTCCACGGACGGTCACATTCGACGACAACAGCACCGGACAAGCAACAGAAACTACGGCCGAACAAACTGTCACCATTCTGCCCGATCAGGTTGAAAAGATCGGCTTGAAGATCGAAACGGTTGGCGAAACGTTATCGAGTGAAGCAATGGATGGGGCCTCGACCGGCGTCGTCCAGTCAAATGCCTACAAAGAAACGCCGGTGATCTCACTTCTCGGTGGGGTACTCCGATCCGTTAGTGGCGAACTAGGCCAGTATGTTGGCAAAGGCCAAACGCTTGCCGTTATCTTCAGCGATGAACTTGCAGCGTCTCAATCGCGCTATCTGGCCTTGCAAACCGACGCTCAGGCCGCACGGCAAAACTACGACCGGACGGCAAAACTCGTTAAGATCAGCCCCGTGAGCAATACAGACGTTGACCAAATGTTGGCGCGGTTAAAAACCGTTCAGGCTGAGCTGGAAGAAAACCGTAAGAGACATGACCGTACGCTTAAGTTACTTGAAATAGGGGCTGTCAGCCGCGAGGAATTTGAGCAGGCCACGACAAAAGTACGAGCGTCGGAGGCGGACGTTGAAGAAGCGAAAAAAAGATTTGACCGTGCCGTCAAGGTCGCCGAGATCAATCCTGTCAGCCGAAACGAATTTGAGCAGGCCGCCGTCAAACGCCAAACGGCCGAATCCGACCTTGCGACCGCCAAGCAAAGACTCTTGTTGCTAGGTTTGTCACCGCAAAAAGTAAATTCGCTCCGCTCCCCATCGCAAATAACGTCGGAGATCGCATTGATTGCGCCTATATCAGGCACGATCACAAAGCGAGACGTAAACGCGGGTGAAGTTGTCGAGGCAAACAAGGAATTGATGCGTGTTACAAATCTCGCAAGCGTTTGGGTTATCGCTCAGGTCTTTGAAAAGGACCTTTCATCAGTTCGTGATGGAAGCGGAGCAAGCGTTACAACCGGCGCCTATCCTGACAGGCTCTTTCGCGGTCACGTAACCTACATCGACCCAAATATCAGCCCCGAAACACGCACCGCACAAGTCAGAGTCGAACTCGACAATCCGGGACAAGTCTTGAAGATCGGAATGTACGTAAACGTCGCCTTTGGCGCGGGTGGGATGGCCGAACGCACAATGCCGATGATCCCGTCGTCTGCCGTCCAAAATATGAACGACAAACAGGTTGTTTTCGTCGCCACCGACAAACCAAATGTCTTTAATATAAAGCCGGTGCGTCTCGGCAAAGAAAACAACGGTAGGTTTGTCGTTCTCGAAGGGCTGAATGTCGGCGACAAGATCGTCACAGACGGCAGCTTCCTGCTCCGTGCTGAAATACTAAAAAAGGACCCGACACATCATTAAGGTCGGATACGCTTTGTCAGAGTACGGCCTGCTTTGCCGCACATTTAAGGAGAACATGATGATTATAGACTTGGTTTGTAAAATGGAGATTGACGAAGAAGCCGCCAGCTATTCGTTGAATTATGATGGCAAAGACTACTTTTTTTGTTCGGAAGGGTGTATGGAAGAATTCACGCGTCGCCCGCTTGATTATGTAGAATCCGTTTAGCCGCGCTAGACGTAGGAGACAATCGCGATGTGTAGATTTCTCGGCTATTTGGGAAGCGAAATTTTGCTCGCTGACCTGATTTCAAATCCAGCTAACTCACTCATTCGTCAAAGTTATAAGTCCAAAGAACGGAGCGAGCCACTAAATGGCGACGGGTTTGGCGTTGGTTGGTATTCACCAGCGATTTCCAACGAGGCTTGTGTTTTTACCAGCATAACTCCAGCCTGGAACAACCGGAACCTGTTGAATTTGGCTCAACATATCCGATCGCCCTGTTTTTTCGCTCACGTTCGCTCCGCATCGCCCGGAATGGTTGTCTCCGAAAGTAATTGTCATCCATTCCGTCAAGGGCGATTTATGTGGATGCACAACGGTACGATCGAAGGCTTTAGTTCTATAAAGCGCCGCCTGCGACACTCGCTGACTGACGAGATTTATCAGACGATTGAAGGCACCACGGATTCAGAGCACGCTTTTGCTGTTTTCTTAAACCTTCTGGGCCGACACACGGAAAAACTAGTAGCAGTGGATTTGGCGAGCGGATTGGTGAAAACCATTCGCCAACTTGAGGAATGGGCGTATGAAGCTGGAATCAAAAAGCCTTCAGTTTATAATTTTGCGGTCACTGATGGTGAGAGCCTTGTAACAGTGCGTTATGTCTCCAATCCGCAAATTGAGCCGATTTCACTCTACTTTTCAAACCGCGGAAAATACAGGTACCGTGAAGGGAAGTTTGAAATAGTTGAATCCGACAGCGAACAAAGCGGAATCATCATCGCTTCCGAGAGATTGACCGATGATCGCACGAGTTGGACTAGAGTCGCCCCAAACCACGTCGTAATTATTAATAGTGGATTGGACGTGGTGGTACAACTTCTACCCAACGTACGGGTCAGTTAAATAAATCCCGCAAATGGAGAACCAGGCAGACCTGTCGTGTCAGCCTCAAATCATCAATCAGAAATAACGTCTCCTTCATTTGCTACTGCAATATGTTGTTTGACACTGCCGACAGGGTCTTGTACTTTTATTAATATGAAATTGAAAATCGATTTCAATAAGGGTTTTTGTTTTTAGTGGCTCGTAATCTAACTGGTGTTTTTATGAAGAGTATTGCTGTGAGATCCGTTGCTTTTAGTTTAGCCTTATCCATTTTTGCCGTAATCGGTTATTCACAGGAGCGTAATGGCGTGGAGGGGCGAATCGTTGATAGTAACGGCGACGTAGTTGCGGGAGCAACGCTGACCGTTCGGCACCAGGATGTCCGGTTGGTTGCAAAAGCCGTAACAGACGGCGAAGGCCGGTACTCGCTTACAAATATGTCAGAGGGTAAGTATAACGTCACGATCGGTGCCATAGGTTTTGCGACACTACACAGTGAAATGACGATCCCGTCAACGCAGCTAGTCGTCTTTACCATAACACCCGGAGGCATTGCAGTGGACGTTTCCGTTACGTCAAGCTATCTCGCTGGAACCCCGGAAAGCCTTTCGGAAATTCCGGGTTCTATCGAACGGATCGATAGGCAAACACTGGAAAACAGCCGCGCGTTCAATTTCTCCGAAGTGCTTAGGAAAGTATCCGGTGTGAATGTAAGGGATGAGGAGGGGTTTGGTTTGCGGCCCAACATCGGCATTCGCGGCACCAATCCGACGCGCTCAACCAAGGTGTTGCTGCTTGAAGATGGACTTCCGTTGTCTTATGCGCCCTACGGAGATAATGCGTCTTACTACCATCCTCCGGTGGAGAGATACGAGTCGATCGAGGTTCTCAAGGGATCGGGTCAGATTGCTTATGGCCCACAAACGATTGCGGGCCTAATCAACTATCTGACACCCAATCCGCCTGATAAACCGACTTTTAATTTCAAACTAGAAGGCGGCAATAGAAGTTTTTTTCAACGGCGGAGCAGGTTTTGGTGGCACGTTTGGCAAACTTGGCACGATTTTCAATTTCAATCATAAGCAGGGTAACGGGTCGAGAGAGAACACAAGTTTTAAGTTATATGATTTTTCGAACAAATCGGTTTTGCAGTTAAACGCTCGCAACGCCCTGACTGGAAAATTTACTGTCTTTCGTGAGGATTCGAATCTAACCTACACAGGTGCGACCGAGGCGGAATTCGCCGCGGACCCCCGAGGCAACATCTTTAAGAACGACGTCTTTTATGGCCGTAGGTCCGGTTTCTCGCTGCAGCACGCGGCAGTTCTGACCTCTAAAATCAATCTGACGACTAGCTTTTACTCTAACTACTTTTCGCGCGACTGGTGGCGTCAGTCGTCCAATTCCAGTCAGCGTCCTAATCGTTTGAATGTCGATCCCGACTGCCTCAGCCTGGCTGCATTGAACACCACCTGCGGCAACGAAGGAAGGCTTCGCGATTATCTTACTCAGGGCGTCGAGACGCGGTTGACCACAAACTTCAATTTCGGATCAGTTGCGAATGAACTTGTCGTCGGTTTTCGAATTCATGGCGAGGATCAGGAACGGATCCAGCGAAATGGCGACCTTCCAACATCGCGCGACGGCACTATTGCTGAAAACAACGAGCGTAAAGCTTTCGCTCAATCCGGATTTATTCAACATCGCTTTACGTGGAAGAACCTCGCATTGACCCCGGGCGTACGTTTTGAGCGCGTCGTATTTAGCCGAACGAATCGTCTCGCTAACAACGGAGCGGGGGCGACCGGTGAAACAACCGTGACCGAGATGATTCCGGGTTTCGGTATTGCCTACTCGGGTGTTAAGAACACTACGGTATTTGCCGGCGTTCATCGAGGGTTTTCCCCTCCCAGAGTAGAGGACGTCGTAACAAATTCTGGCGGCGTGATCGAGCTTGATTCAGAATTGAGTTGGAACTATGAGGTCGGAGTGCGAACTCGACCACTCAGAGGAACCGAATTGTCCGCCGCATTTTTCCGCAACGATTATCAGAATCAGATTGTCGCGGCTTCGATCGCTGGCGGGGCGGCCTTCACAAACGGCGGAGCCACACTACAGCAGGGGTTTGAATTTACGGGGCAGATCGATTCCGGCTCTGTTTTTCGTAGCCCCCATAATCTTTACCTACGAACCGCCTATACCTTTTTGCCGACGGCGGAGTTCCGTGGCATGCGCCTAAGCTCTATCACCAGTTCGGCAACACTTAGTGTGTACTGCCCGACGACCAGGCGGGTCTCGGTAACCAGTTGTTCGATCACTGAGAATCGCCTTCCGTATGCACCGCGTGTCCTTATGACGACAAGCATCGGCTATTCGCATCCCCGCGGTTTCGATGCTTTTGTGGAAAACGTTTACATCGGGCGCCAGTTCGGCGACGATTTGAACGCGGTTAACCCGAACTCGAATGGCCAGCTTGGAGCGATACCAAGCCAAACTTATTGGAACGCGACGGCAAACTACCGTGTCGAGAAATGGAAGACGACATTTTTCGTTACGGGCAAGAACTTGCTCGACCGGATATACATCGTTGACCGTACGCGTGGATTGCTGCCCTCAGGTCGCGTCTCGTGCAAACGGGAATCAAAGTGAGTTTTTAATTTGGCAGAGGCGAAATATCCGTAGGAAACACGGCGTTTAGGTTTGAGTGTAGAAAGCTCAATCTATGCACTCCGTAGTTCGCGTTTTGCACCTGAAAAGACGCGGAAAGCGGAGCGTAAGAATAGGCAAACCAATGCGAGGGCTATGATGATGTCCGGCCAGCCCGACTGAAAGAACCAAACTGCACCGGCAGCGACAAAGACTGAGATATTCGACGCAATATCGTTACGCGAACATTCCCACACCGAACTCATATTCACATCGTCAGTCTTGTGCCGCGTAAGCAGATAAAGACATATCGAATTCCC